>CAIPTY010000087.1 GCA_903868145.1 uncultured Desulfuromonadales bacterium
GCAAAGAAAAAACAGACCTACACTGAGGAGAAATGACCACCCGAATATTTTTTGAATAATTATTAACATAAAAACCACCTTCTTAAATAATTTGTGTAAGTCCAGCGCTTTTATATAACATAAAATCGTATCATGTCCATAATGACAATGAAAAGTCAGAGTAGATTTGCGCCCTAAAATACATTTGCTTCCCGCACCGATGTTTCGGAAATTCGTTGTACAGCAATATTTATTGCATATCTTCAAACGCTGAACCTGCCCCCCCTATAGATTATACATGTAGGGGGAATCATGCGGCTCGCCACTCTGATACTTTTACTGGGAATGTCTGCCGTTCCAACAAGACCGGCAGACGCCTTCTGCTATGAAGAAGCCGGTAACAGGTACGGAATCTCGCCAAACCTCCTCTATGCAATCTCCAAGGGAGAGAGCAGCTTTAACCCGATTGCAATCAACTACAACACAAACGGCAGCTACGATTATGGTCTCATGCAGATCAACTCTTCATGGGAGCCGACGCTGCGTAAGCTTGGAATTCCATGGGACACCCTTGCCGATCCCTGCACCAATGTCATGATCGGTGCCTGGGTGCTGTCCCAGTGCATTCGAGACTACGGCTACACCTGGCCGGCAGTCGGCTGTTACAACTCTCGCACTCCGTCCAAGCGTGACCGCTATGCCGCCAGAATCGCCCGCATTGTCAGACAGGAACAGCCACATAAGAGTGTCGAGCAGATTGCCGTAATCACTGATACCTCAAAAGTGACCCCGTGGGAGGAGGCCTTTGGCATCGTCGCTTCCCGCTGAAATCCTTTCTGAAAGTGGATTGCCAACTGATGAAGCGATGGATGCCGTAGAGGTTGCCATTGCCAAAACTCTTACTGGCACCCTCAGGTCAAATGTGTGTGTCAAGATTGATGCGCAATTGGAGATTGTTGCCTACCCGATTGGGAATGGAGAACCGATCAAAATATCCCTGGATGATATCAACGGGAAATTGCGGAGACATCTTCTGTATCAAATCAAATTGGAACTGCAGAAACGCAGAACCCTGAACGAGTCTGATCGGTTAAAGGAGTTGAGAGGGTATTCCGCCCCTGGTGAAATTTCCCGGATAGCCGACGATGGCGCACTGATCGTCTCGCTGGAGATTGCCGACTATTACCGACGGCTTATCCTCTGCGGAGTCTGCCCGGCTCGATTCCAGCCGTTTCATGAAGTGGGACGTTACGGCATCGGCAGCGTGAAGGAGTTCTACATCTCAAGTGTTGTCCCGGTCATGGTCAACAAGAGGTATTCCAAAGTCAGGATTATGCTCAGTCGCACATCGAAAGAATTGCCACGCCTCCTGTTGCAGGAGCGGAGCCGCATTGCTGGAATCACGTGCATTGAGCGCGTACCGGGAGCCTACAGTTCCGTAGTGACTCCGGCAAGAATACCGAAAGAAATCATCAACTCTGTTGGAAAGGAACTGGAGGAGCACCTGCATGTTTCCATTCAAGAAGCGCAGCGATAATTCAAACATACGTGTGACCAATCTGGGAACCGGCGTCAAGATGGATCACAGGACAAGAATTGTTCCTATTGCTATTCCCGACGCCGACAGGAAGCGGCATACCTTCGTTTTCGGTACCACCGGTGTCGGTAAGACCCGCCTGTGCGAAAACCTGATTGAACAGGATATCCGCAAGGGATACTCGGTGGTCTATTTCGACCCCAAGGGGGATCAGCAGATTTTCACCAAGATCTACGAAGTCGCACGAGAGGCAGAACGCTTGGAGGAATTGATGCTTGTCACCCCCATCTTCCCCGAATATTCCGCTGTGGTCGATCCGATGGCCTTTTATTTCATGCCGGACGAACTGGTCGGGCATATAGTTTCCGGCATTCTCGGCGGCAGAGAACCGTTCTACCGCAACATCGCCAAGGAAATAACCACCGCCGTCATATCCGCTTACATCATCCTGGCCAAGAAGCATGGGAACCTGCCGATTATGAACATTGACACCATCAGGCAGCGCATCAGGCGGGAATCACTTGAATCAACCATGAAGTCGCTCCGCAGTATCGGCACTGCTGAAGCAGAACTGACAGCAGGCATGATCGAGGATATCCTCAAATCGCCCATGGAGTACTACGCCAAGGTCTCCTCGACTCTCCGCACTGCATTGATGGAACTTTCGGCAGGCAATATCGGAAAGATCATCGGTCAGGCGGACTCCAACCGCTTTATCAGAAAACTGGAAGCCGGCAAGCCGGTCATTCTGGTTGTCCATACCGGTGCTATGATCACCCGCGAAGCATCTGCCACCCTTGGCAAGGTATTGCTCTCAATGATCCAGTCCTTTGTCGGCCGGGTCTACCTTTCCAATCGGCAGAAGGTCAATCCGCCGCTCTCCATTTTCATCGACGAGGCCCAGAGCCTACTATATCAGGGGGTGGAGGAGCTTTTCGCCAAGGCAGGTTCAGCCGATGTCATGGTGACCGCCTTCGCCCAATCGGTGAACCAGATCTATGCCGTTATCGGCGAAGAGTTCGGCAAGAGCATACTCGACAACACCAACACCAAGATCTTCATGCGCTGCTCGGACGCTGAGACCAGTGATTACGTGGTCAAGCACTTCGGGGTACAGAATGTGCTGACCGGCATCTTCGGCTCGAACCAGGTAACAACCCGCGAGGTGGAACAGGATATTCTCCGGGTTCAGGACGTGTTGAGTCTTCAGCCGCGCGAATTCTATCTGATGACCTATGCCGGGCGGTTCAAGGGTACCACTCTCAATGCCAACGATCCAAAAATGAAGATTATTTTCCCCGCTGCGCCAGCATTTATCAGCTCTATGTTTACTCAGCCGGATGAGGCTGAATCGGCATGAATACTACACTGTTAGGCATTTCAGCTGCAATCGGAATCGGATTTGTTCTGTATGGATACAGGAAATGGATACCAGTTGAAACACCTGTACCAGAGAACTCCGGGCTATCAGAGGTGACCAGGCTGGAAGATCTGGAGCATCTCTGGATCGACAACGAGGTTGAAATAAAAGATGCTTCAAACCTCTGGCGGGAAAAGACCAAAAAACAGAAATCAAATGAGCCACGCCCGCAATTTCAGCACGATGAAATTGAGAAATTTTTCAGCGAGATGATTGAAAACAGGCCATCTGTACAAGGTGTACGAAGATCCCTGATCATCAGAATTCTCATCATGCTTGACGATGAAGGCGACTGCCCGTCCGTAGTCAGGAAGCACAAGGATGAAGCGGAACGCATCTACTCTGATGACTCTTATGCTCTCCTGGAATCAGTGCCGCTCTACCGTCACACTTTGACGGTTGCCCGCAACTTCATTGCCAAATGTGATCAGGAGGCCTTACTGGCAGACATGATCCTTATCGCTCTGGCCCATGACATCGGCAAGATACCATCCTATCACGACGGCATGTACAGTAGCGGCGACCACCCGATCATAGCTGGACTCATATTGAAAGGAATTCCGGAATTCTTGTCTCTCCCCAATATGGAGGACATAAACCGTGCTGTCACCGGTCATCATCTGATGAAGTGCGACAACATCCTTACCGACGGTCTCAAGCATAGCGACCAAGAGGCACGACAAACCGAGTTGGCAAAACTCCATGCAGATCAGCGGGAGCGAAAAAAGCTTGAACAGGAAAACGACGCTGAACAAGCTGTTACCGTTAAAGTTGCAGCAGAACATACCGGTGCGACTAAAACCCAGCCTCCGGTCGAAGAGCGTGACAACCCTCTCGGGTTTAACCCGGCCAAAGAGAAGTTCATGCCGACAACCATCGATATTCCTGACTGGTTCAACGCGGACGCCATTATTACCTCGTTGAAAAATCGGATCAATGTTGTGGAATCCACCTCGAAGGGTGAGCAGTGGTCGGTTGTTTCCATGCCCAATGGCCTGATCTATGTCAATCCCGATGCGCTCTGGGAAACCATCAAGGAAGTTAGCAGTTATGATCCGGTGGTGTATGCATCGGAGGGATTCGAATCAGAGAAACGGAACCTGATGTACACCGTTGTTTCGGAGCTGGCCAGAACCAGGAACGCCCTTGCAACAGGTCATGTCGCAGACGGCTACTACACCTCGCAGGTTTCCATCATTACCGGGGGCGGAAAGCGGGTTCCATATCTGCTGATTCCCTTCACTGCAGAATCTTTCGGAGTGCTTCCTTCAGCATTGGAGGAGCTGAAAACCCCGCAACTGAAGCGGATGGTGAAAGAAATCAAGCCAAAAAATAAAGAGGTGGAACAATGCGTTGGCCTTTGATGGTTGTGGCGCTGCTTTCACTATCTGTTACTGCATCTGCCGGTTACTACACCGACTCATCCAAAGGCTGGTGGTGGTACCAGAAAGAGCCTGAGAAACAGTCCGACAAAACGGAAAAGAAGAAGAAACCGGCCAAAAGTGCGCCGTCCCTCAAGGACTACACCTATGAACAGATCTGGGAGATGCATCCCGATCAGTTCCAGGAGTTCGCCGAGGCATTGAAGAAGAAGGCGGTCCAGAAGCCGAGTGAAGAGAATGTGAAGGAGTACTTCGAGGTCCAGGAGATTGCCCGCAAGAAGGCGCTGGCATTTTCCAACGTGGCCCAGTTCGTCTGGCAGAAGTACCCGGAGCTGACAACCAAGAAGGACTATCCGATCACGACTCCCGGCAATCTGGCCCGGATCTCCCAGATCAATGAGGAGCGGCAGCGCATCCTGCGGGACAACCGGGATGACTTTGCCCTGATTTATTTCCAGAGACCTGACTGCAGCTACTGCGATGAGCAATCCCGCATCCTTGACTGGTTCACCAACGAGACCGGCTGGACCGTGAAGAAGGTCAACATCAGTGAGAACCCGGGACTCGCCGCCAAATTCAGCGTGGAGATCACACCGACCCTGATCCTGATCCAGAAAGGAAATCAAGATTATCTGCCGGTGTCGGCAGGCGTCATTTCCGCCGACGAAATCGAGGACAAGGCATACCGGGCCGTGAGGCTCCTGAAGGGTGACATCTCTCCGGAGGAATATTCGCTCTACGAATTCCAAAAAGGTGGCAGTTTCGACGTGAAGAAGCGCCGTCTCCAAGAGCGGCCATGAGTCTGCTGGTACTACAGCAACAGAGAGAAGAGGTGTCCGTGTGAAACGAACCGTTATTACCAGAACCACCGCCGCCTGCTTGGCGGCAACCATTGCGTTGAACCCGGTACTTTCCTGGTCCGGCTGGGTCGATGACTGGGTGCAGCAGAAAAGCTCCACTTCGCCCAGCTATTATGAAGGGTCAAAGCGTGGCTACTACACTGGGGGGAGCTTTTCGGCCCGGTGGGCGAATACCGATGATCACCTTTTCACCGCTTCGCTGCCGAAACTGAAATCCGGCTGCGGCGGCATTGACATGTTTCTCGGCGGTTTCTCGTTTCTGAACGTGGATTATCTGGTGCAGAAGCTCCAGAACATCCTGTCGGCGGCTCCGGCGGCGGCCTTTGATATCGCCTTGAAGACCCTGGCGCCCCAGGTGGCCGACACTATCAAGACTCTCGAAGCGATCACCGACCGGCTAAACTCGCTGCAGTTGAACGACTGCAAGGCGGCCAAGGCGCTGGTGGCGACCGCTGCCAGTCCGTTTTCGTCGGTCATGTCCGACAGCCTGAAGGCTGAGATGAAAACAGCTCAGACCGACTTCATGGTGTCGAGCGGTGCCAAGGATCTTTACCAGGATGTCAGCAAGCTGTTCGAGAGCGAGCAGAAGACCAATGCCGGCAACAAGCCTGGCGTTCCCGGCACGACCCAGACCTCAGCCACCAGCGCCACTGCCGGTTGCCCGACCGAAGTTCTGCAAGTCTTCGGAGATGGATCAGTCCTGGAAAATCTGGCCGGCAAAAAAGGGATGAGCAGCGAGTACGTCAAGCTGGTGCGCGGTTTCATCGGCGATGTGGTTATTCAGAACCCAGCGACGACCGGCACGACCTACCAGGCCCAGTACATTCCTCCGTGCGATAAGAACAACAGCTTCGACTCCTTCATCAGCGGTTCCGCGCAGGGACGGGATACTGCCGGGGCCTGTGCTGACATCACCGATGCCAACAAGAACCTGATGGTCTACGTGGCCGGCAAGATGCAGTCCATCGCCACCAAGATCAAATCGAAGACGGCACTCACCGCCGACGAAGAGGCGTTTCTCAAGAGTACGCCGTTGTCGGTCGGCCTGATCCTCAAGAATGCCACGGCAACCAATACCGAAGGTGAAGTCATCGGTAAACTGGCGGAACTGACTGCCCGGGCTTACGGCTACTATATGCTGCTTGATCTTTTTGGACGGGCGGTCCAGATGCAGGAACTGGCCCGCAACATCATGTCTACCCAAAAGGGTAATAAAGCCGGGGCTTCACCGGAGACCTGCCAATTGGCGCTCCTCGGCGAAGGTATGCAGCATATCCAGACGCTTGAGGAAAAGACGCTACAACTGTTGAGTGTTGCACAGCAGAGTTACGCCAATGCAGCATCAGAGATTAATGCAGTCGAAATGATTGTCCAAAACATGAAGAAGTTCGACGACACGGTATTTGCGGAATTATCGGACCGCTTCGGCAAGGGAATCGCCATGCGGGCGACCGGTAGAATATAACCACGATAACAAGGGAGGACTTATGGCTGAAAACAAGAATGAATCAATCGTGAAGAAACCATCGGGAAAAGAGTCATGGCAGGACCGGAAACTAAAAAAGGTAGTCCGGGATGATATTGATGTCATCTCCAGAAAAACTCTGGACCAAAGCGACTTCATCACCATGCTCAATACTCATGACAATGTGCTGCACCGCCTTCGCATGACCATGGGGCGTAATAGCAATATTACCTTTGAAAAAGCCCAGGAGTTTATCGAGAGGAGTCAGCAGATTCGAGAGGAAATAAATCTGCTGAATGCCGAGATGTGCGAACTGATGGAGTGGGACTACACGCCGCCACGCGGTTTTACCAACCCTCTTGAAAAGAGTGCCGGTGGAGAGAAAAAGGAAAGTAAGAAAACAGCTATAAAAGCTTCTTCTTAATGCAGTTACAGGCACGAATGTAAACCATTAGTTTACATTCGTGCACTTTATTAATTTTTACGAGTATTTTAGACTCTTTCATAGAAAGAGACTCCGCTAGCTTATGCTACCGGACAAACTTCTTCGGAAAGCCCGAGGAAGAATCGCCCCGGCAGGGATGAACTCTCCGGAAAGATCAGGCCGCAGTTGCCCCTTTTCGGATGAACATCGGAAGATTTTTTTCTTGTCTTTCGAACAGTCGCTTGGGTAAAGCGACTTAAATACGAGGTACAGGTGCGTCCTTTTCCGGACTCTGCCTATAAACCAATTATCTCTGAAGAATAACGACCCGTTCCGGCATAGCCAGAGTGGGTTTTTTATTACCAATTCCGCGACAAGCCTTGTAAGCGGCGGATACTTTCACCACATCCCGACCGGGAGACACTTTGTTCTCTCCCTACGGGACAGACATCTGTCTCTTTGCTTCGGGAAAACCAACAAGGAGGCAGTATGGCAAGTTTGAACCGTGTAGAACTCATCGGCAATCTGGGTCGTGATCCTGAAATCAGGTACACACCAGGAGGCACCGCTGTCGCAAGTTTTTCACTCGCGACCAGTGAGAAGGTAAAAACCAAAAGTGGCGAATGGGAGATCCGGACCGAGTGGCACAACATCGTCCTCTACGCACGTCTCGCAGAAGTAGCTGGCGAGTACCTGTCGAAAGGAAAAAGTGTCTACCTCGACGGTAAACTCAAGACCCGCAAATGGCAAGATCGGGACGGTAAAGATCGCTACACAACCGAGATCATCGGCGACAAGCTTCTTATGCTTGGCAGTAAAAATGGCAGCATTCCTGACGGGAGTGACGACCAGCCATCAAACAGCCAGGCACATGAGGACATTCCGCACGATGACACCGATCCGTTCTAACAACCAGTAACCACAACTCAACAGTCCTACGGGGAGACATTACCAAATCCCCAAAGGGATTGGTCTGTCTTCTCTGTCGGACACAACCCACAGAAAAGGAGACAGACAGATGAACGCACCAGCTCAAATCATTCCCATCAACCCCGCAGCATCATCCCTCACTCACCACGCCGTCAACATCAGTGAACTGAAGGCCCAGGTAAACCTGATCCAGTACGTCATGCGTGACGTCATGAAATCAGGCGAGCACTACGGCACCATTCCCGGCTGCGGAGACAAAGCTGTTCTCCTCAAACCGGGCGCCGAAAAGCTCATGCTTACCTTCAGACTGGCAAACGACGTGGATGTGGAAACCATCGACCTGCATCTCGGCCATCGCGAGTATCGCATCAAGGTGACGCTCTACTCACCGGCAGGCCAGCGTCTCGGTACAGGTGTCGGTTCATGTTCGACTATGGAAAGCAAGTATCGTTTCCGTGTCGGGCCAGTTGAACTGACGAATAAGCCGGTACCGAGGGAGTACTGGGATCTTCGCAAGGAGAACCCGGCATTGGCTCAGGAGATCATTGGTGGACGCGGCTTCAGCGCAAAAAAGGATGACAGCGGCAACTGGAAAATCGCCAGGCAGGGAGAAAAGGTGGAGCACGATAATCCGGCAGATTTTTATAACACGTGTCTCAAGATGGCTAAGAAACGCGGCTTGGTAGATGCAGTACTCACCTCGACCGCCGCCTCGGACATATTCACCCAGGACATCGAGGAAGATCCTGACCTTTACGGACAGACGGAACACAACGGAGGAAACAGTGCCGGCAACACCAGCACTACTTCCGGTAATTCGCAGTCTGCCAGACCGGACAGCACCCCATCATCACACGGAGCCGAACCAGTTTCGACTTCCGAGATCATCGGGTATCTGACGGCTAAGGGAATCAGGATGGAACTCTCCGCAGATGAATCGGAGATATCAGCCTTCCCGGACTTCAACGACACCTCAGCCCGCCAATGGTTGAAAGACCACGGCTTCAAATGGGACGGCAAAGGCAAATGCTGGCAGTACCGGTAGCGCCTGACGTTCCAGACTGAACCTCACTAACAACCTACCTCTGCAGGGAGACAACGACTTTCTCCCTACCGGGGGTGTCTTGTCTCCTCTGTCGAGTACAACCCACAGAAAAGGAGACAAGAACATGAATACTCAGATCATCAAACACGTAACTATCAAAGGCTATCAGGTGCCGGTCTATGCTCCCACCAAGAAGGAATTCCAGGTCAGCATCAACGTCACCCGGATCATTACCGGCGTCATCTTCGGCTCGCTGCTTACCGCAGTCGGAGCAATACCATTTCTGATCTGAAAGGAGATAGCCATGAGCAAACTCGCTGCATTTCTGGGACGGGCTATTCCGACCCATCAAAAGAAACAATCATCACATCTTGGTGACCGAACTGTGTATGTCGGAGCCTCCGATATCGCCGGTTGTCCGCGTAAAGCGGCTCTTGGCAAACAGTCCCCGGAACATCATGACATCACGACACTCCTGCGCTTTTCCCGTGGCCACGCTGCACAAGCCATGTATGCCGAGTTCTTCAAAACTGGCGGTGCCGTCTTCAATGAAGAAGTCGAAGTGAAGCATCCGCAGTTCCCAGAGATCAGGTGTCATATCGACTTCCTGTTCTATGCGAACCGACAGACCAAGCGGCTGCATATTGTGGAGTTGAAGTCAACCGACGGCATCCCTGATGAACCTTACGCATCCTGGGTGGATCAGCTGCATGTCCAGATGGGCCTGCTGCAACTCACCCTCGATCCTGAAGTGGAAATCGGCGGATCGATCCTGGTGGTAGACCTCAATGCGGGAACATACCGGGAATTCAACAGCTATGCGCCTAACAAGCTGGTGTTCAATCAGCTAATGGAAAAAGGTCAGCACATCCTTGCAGCAACACGAGGCGAGTGTGCACCTCGAACTGAGCCGGGCGTACTCTGCGGCTACTGTCCGTTTCGTACCGGTTGTCCTTCCCATGACATCGGCCTGAATCTCCCCCGGGAGATTTTGGAAGCCGGCAGAAAATACCTGGTGCTGAATGAACAGAAAAAAGCTCTCGAATCACGTTTGGACATTCTGAAGAATGACATCCTCACCTTTGCGGATGGCGCATTCAAAGGTGCGTCGGATGGAATACTGATCAACGTCACCTCAGTGGCGGAGTCGGTAATGATCGACAGCAGCAAACTCAAGAGAAACTACCCTGACATCTATGACCAGGTCACGAAGCCGAAAGCCGGTTTCGTCAAACTCGAAATCAAACCATTCATACCGCCCGTAGCACAAGCGGCCTGAACCAACCCCACCAGGGGGCATCACGCTCCCCATGGGAAATCTCCATTCATGGAGGCGTGTTGCCCCCAGAAAAGGAGATTACCGATGAAAACCTACCGCACCGGTACGTTACCGCCTGACCTCAAGTCCTTTACCCGCGAGAACAGATTCGAAGATCTGAAGGAGGCTCTTCAGACCATAGCGTCGCTGATCCTCATAGCTGCAATGCTCTTCGTGTTCATGTTTGTCGCTGCAGCTCCACCGGAGCCCCAGGTTTATCCGAAAGGCTGGGAGGAGGTGCGGGGATGAATGGACCGGTCAACATTATCTGCTCGGGAGATGAAATACATCTTCCTGATATCGCCATGGAAGAGGTCAACCTGTCACTGCATGGGGCAAACCGCTTCCTGGAGCGCGATATTCCGCTGGAGGCTGTCGAAGGTGTCCGTCACCTTCTGCCGCTCCTCAACGATAAGCCACTAAAGTTCAGGTACAAAGGGGTGCAGGTCGTTGCCCGACTGGTCAACGGTTCGCCCAGGATCATCACTGCCTGGAAAGTACCTCCCGCAGCATAGCAATCACACGGCAGCACACTGCCATCACAAGGAGGCCATCATGAGCCCGAAAATACCACGGCCCAAGGCTGTCACCGGTTTCACCATCGAACGCCGGTCGTCATGCGGCAAGATCTACACCACGGTAACACTCACCCCGGGCACCGCTGTTCCCATGGAAATATTCGTGCGCTTCGGCAAAGCCGGAGGGTGCGGTTCCGCCATGGCTGACGGCATTGCCCGGTTGGTCTCGTACGGTCTCCGTTCGGGACTGGAAGCAACCGATGCCGTAAAAGCATTGAGCGGTATCGGCTGTCATCTGGGGAGCAATACCTGTCTCAACTGCGTTGCCGAATCAATCCGTCTGGTACTCGCACATCTTGAAACCGGACGAGACCTGAACGACCTGATTGAGGAAGCGGCTCTGGCTGAAGCAAATGCCAGCTCTCACGAATTTGACTGATACACATTATCCATCGACACCTGGCAGGGAGAGCATGACATCCCTGCGGGGGAGTCTGTCTCCCTGTCCGGTTACCACACACTGCACAGGAGGCAGACATGAACTACGAAATCAGAAGCACGTTCAATATTGACGCGCCGAAATCAGTTACCATCAAGGGGAGAACACCGGGAAATCCGGCGGTTCCCCAACAGGACATCCAGTACATTTTCCGGCAGTCAACCCTGTCGGATCTGTTCACCTGGTATCTCCTCGGCGAACGCTCGCTTTATCTCACCGGCCCGACCGGCTGCGGCAAATCCTCCGTCATCATCGAGGTGGCCGCCCGGCTCAACATCCCCCTCTGGAATGTTGTCGCCCACTCCCGGCTGGAAACACCGGAACTGATCGGCGGCTACCGGCTCAATGCCGGCGGCGGTATGGATTTCGTGCATGGGCCGCTCATCATTGCCATGAAGGAAGGTGGCTGGTTTCTGATCGATGAAATTGATCTGCTCGATCCTTCCACTGCTGCGGGATTGAACGGTATTGCCGAAGGCCGCCCCATCACCATTCCGGAAACGGGAGAAGTGGTAGCGGCTCATCCGGACTTCCGTTTCATCGCCACCGCCAACTCCAACGGAGCCGGTGACGCCACAGGTCTCTACCAGGGGATACTGCGGCAAAATCTGGCTTTTCTCGACCGTTTCTACATGATCGAGGTCGGTTATCCCGACCCGGACATCGAAAAGAAAATCCTGACCGAAGTGGCGCCATCTGTCGGTAGCGACATCAGAGACCGCATGGTAGCCATCGCAAACGAGATCAGAGCCCTGTTTGTCAAAGGGGAGACTGAAGTCACCCTCTCGACCCGCACCTTGACCCGGTGGGCACGAATCACCGCCTTCCAGGGACGGGCCGCGGCAAGTCAGGGCATGTCCAACGGCGAAACACTGACCAAGGCCTTCGACCGGGCACTCGGCTTCCGGGCTGAACCCGATACCCGCAACGCCCTGCACGCAGTATTGCAGCGCCACTTCGGGGACCGGAGGTCGCCATGACCCGCTACAGGAGCATCAAATCATCACTTGATCTGCATCTGCTGGACCGGGTCAGGAATCACGACAAGGTTTATCACCTGGCGGTATTCGAACGGGACGACGGCTGTTATGACGTCCTGTACCGCTATGGCCGTCGCGGCTCGACATTGCGCCTCGGCATCCTGAAAGGTGGGGAAAATCTCCGTGATTATCAGACCGCCAGCAGACTCATGAACCGAAAGGAAGCGGAACAGGTCAGAGGCGACGGTTATCAGTATGCCGACGGCATTACTCCCGGCGTCTGGAATGACCTGCTTGCCGCATCCACCCCCACACAAAATATCCAACAGCCACCCGCATCACCTGAACCAGAGGCTCCCTCACCGGCAATTGGCGGTAACGGACCGAAGTCATGGTTCTGGTAACTAACTACAGACCTACGAAAGGAGACATCATGAACAACTCTACTATCAGCAAAGTACTCCAGGGCCTGGTCCTGGTTCATCTCAGCTTCTCCGTATGGTCCGGCAAGAAGAAACTCCGGCCGGAAGATTTGAAGGGTGCGAATCTGCCACCCGACAAACTCGCCTCTCTCGGGTCCAAGCGCATTTTTGATCCTGATGCCCTCAAGGTGTTCGCCACCCTGAAGCGTCAGGCTGAACGCGCCTGCGAAGAGGTGGGAGTCAGATTCCTTGGCGGC
Organism: uncultured Desulfuromonadales bacterium; assembly: GCA_903868145.1. Taxonomy (GTDB): domain Bacteria; phylum Desulfobacterota; class Desulfuromonadia; order Geobacterales; family Pseudopelobacteraceae; genus CAIPTY01. The sequence goes on from CAIPTY010000087.1 coordinate 13,037, forward strand.
TATGCCATTCCCGATGAAAAACTGACTCCCCTTATGGAGAAGATGGAACAGGTCGAACAGAGCTTTGCCACGGCAAAGACCAACTTTCTGTCGGCATACGACGACAATCTCAAGGACTGGCTCGCTGAAGCCGGTGAGTGGTCTGAGATCGTCGCCCGTGCCGTTGAACCTGCCAACCGTGTCGCAGAACGGCTCTCCTGCGGCTTCACCGCCTTCAAGGTGGAAGCACCCGGAGAAACTGCTTCAGCGGTACAACCTCTGGAACGTCAGGTTGACAGTCTCGCGGATCAACTGATCCACGAGATCGGCGCCCTGGCAAAATCAACCTGGGAGGAATCGTACCGGGGACGAACTTCCGTGACCCGGAAGGCTCTTCGCCCCCTGAAGGCGATCCTCGACAAACTATCAAGTCTGACTTTCGTTGGCCCTGACAAAATCAGCGGCCTCGTTGCCAACGTACATGCGGCGCTCGCCACCGTACCCAGATCCGGGCCGGTCACCGGGGCAACCCTGATGGGCCTGGTCGGAGTATTGTGCGAGCTGTCCGACATTGCCGGTTTCATCACGACCGAGGAACGGGAAGAGATGCTGCAACCGCTCCCCGAACCTGAAGTCGAACCGGTACTATCTGCACCTCTTCCACCAAAGACCGTAACCATCATGCCACAGCCGGTACAGCAGATTGAAGCGCCGGCTGTCTGGTTCTGGTAAGGAGTCGCCATGAAAACACGACCTCTTGCCCTGATCGCCAAAGTCCTTGGCCGGAAATACGATGTCACCGTAACCATTGCCGGACAGGTTGCCTGCACCAGCGGGAAGGAAATCACTATCCCGGTCGTGTCAGGCCACCATGCTGAAGCGCTTGCCCATGGCTATATTGATCATGAAGCGGCGCATGTCCGGTATACCGATTTTTCCGTTCGTCTTACGAACGATTTCGCGGGGGATCTGCTCAACATCCTGGAGGATGTGAGAATTGAACTGGCAATCGGCCTGGAATATCCCGGCTGTATCGCCAATCTCCGCGAGCTGACCCGTCTTCTGGTCGAACAGGAAGGCGTGTTCAGACCAGACCCGTCCCATCCATCCCAAAGCATTCTCGCCTGGGTCATGGCCGTGATCTACATGGCAGTACTTGGTCATGACTCGTTGCGGCAAACCAGAGACAGCGCCGAACCATTGGTCCGGCAGGCTCTGGGGAGAAACTTCGATCAGGCATTGTTGCTATTGGATCGGGTCGGGGCACTTACATCGACCCGAGAAGCAGCGGCGCTCCGGGATGAACTGATGAAGCTCATCCGCGACTCCGCACACCAACAACCGAAAAACGGGCAACCCCGGCCTTCCCAAAGTCAATCCGGCAGTCACGGAGATAAAAACGACGGGACAGGCAGCGATCATTCCCGGCAACAGAATGGAACTGGAAGTAACGGTAGTCAAAAGGCACAGAACGGGGAAAAGCAGCAAATTTCCTCACAGCCTGCCGGGTCCGGACAGGATACATCATCCGGGCACTCTTCACAGGGGCAATCCGGGATATCTGATTCACCTTCCCTTGAATCTGCCCGCCAGGCAATAGCGGAAGCTTTGTCCGGCAAGAATGTCGGCTCATACGGAAACGTAGGTGAAAAACTGGCCGAACTGCTCTGTCAGAACTCTACCGAAAGTTCATTCAACGGGACAGCCGCAGCAGCACCACGGCTGCCAACTGCCCAACCACTGAACCAAACCGGCGGATACGATGATCTTTCCGCGCTTCGTGTCCACACGGCAGCCTTGCGAGCCCGGCTTCAGGGGCTTGTCCAGGCATCGAAACAGAAACGATCCACCCCGGTCAGCATAGGGCACCGACTGGATTCCCGTGTACTGACCCGTCTTCGTATCTGCGATACTCGGGTTTTTACCAGGAAAGAGGAAAAACGGGCAGTCAATACGGCTGTCTGCATGCTTCTGGACAGTTCCGGCAGCATGGGCAACACCACCATCCTCAACAAGATGGGCATCGCCTCCCGCGCCTGTTTCGTGGCGGCAGAGGCGCTCTTCTCCATTCCCGGTGTCCGTACGGCAATTGCTACCTTCAAGGGGCATGACAATCACGTCTTCCCCATGGTCAACTTCGGGGAAAAACCGGATCACAGCAGATTCAACATTACCGGTTCCGGTGGCACCAGACTCGGCCATGCCCTTTGGTGGGCGTGGGGCGAGCTCTGTATGCGCCGGGAAACACGCAAGATCTGTATCGCCTTCTCCGATGGCGACACCGGCGATGGCCCTGTAACTCAAGCCGCTATCAAGCGGATGAGGGAAGCGGGAATCGAGGTGATCGGGATTGGTATTCAGGACAACAGCATCAAGCAATACCTGCCCGACAACCATCGGATCATCAAGAACCTTGATCAGTTCACCCCGGCGCTGCTGGAACTGTTGCGGGAAAAACTGGTCGCATAACACTTACAACTGCCAACCCGTCGGGGATGCGGATATTCCCCGTCAGGGGGATATCCACCTTCTCCACGAGACAAGGAGGACATCAATGGCAAAACCACGATCACGTAAGGAGATCATCGCGTTTCTCACAACCCATCAGCGCTACGACACCAGGTCGAGCTGGAACAGGGGAACGTCATTCTCCCGCAACATCAAACTCCACCGCATTCAGTTTCCTGACAACGATACCCGCAACCGGGCCTGGGAACTGCTGGACGTAGAAGATGCGTTCGAGGAATTCGACGACATTCTTGCCGAGTTCAACGCACGCCATGGCTACGGCTATCAGATTCACCGCAACGGTCGCAGCGGGGGCTACCTCGTTCTGTATCGCGGTAGCAGGAAGGACACCGGCTACAAGTCGTACTGTCCAGCCTGCGGCCAGAGAAACTACCGGGTAGCTGAAGTAGGGAAAGATCTGTGCGGAGTCTGCAAACACCCCCGCAGCAACTACACCCATCCGGTCATGACACAGTACACCACCGGCGAAACCATTGGTGAGCCTTCCGGCGACTACGATGACTGGGACACCTCAAGCCTCAAGGAGTTGGTTGATATCGTCTGGGACTTCGACAGAACTGTCGATGCCGCAATCAGGACGTTCATCGACTTCACTCTGCACAACGAGGCAACGGAGAAAACCATCATGGTCCCTCGCACGGTCAAGGTAAGTCGGCCACTCGGGGGTGTGTCATGAAAATTACCATTTCCAACGACAAGGCGTCGGCAACGGTCATCTGCCGGGATCTGATCCTGGACGATTCTGTGCATGGCGCCCGCAATCTCTTCTATCTCACCGCCTACGGCCCCACTCAGGAGATCCGGGCTTTCGCTCAGATTCTTGCCATGAAAGGGTTGCTTGAATGCCACGGTAAAGAAGACAGATCAATCAACATCTGGAGCAACCATCCTCTGCGGGTCATACCGAAGATGGGCGAAGGGTATTCGGGGGTGTACATAACGCCATCGTCCGACTCGTCGTTTCTGATCGGTGCCTCGAAGGCTGATTGCTACCAGGTCTTTACCAGGATTCTCGATCAGCGGGAGTTCGTCCATCGTGACTGGTATGAGGCGCTGTTTAACGAAGTATCCACGGAAATAGAGCCCCTTGTGGGAAACAAGCGGTGCTGTAAATTCCGGGCCCACGAACTCAAGTCGGAGATAGTCAACCGACTCAAGTATGGTGGACTCAAGATGCCTCCCGCGACAGCGCATTTCACCATCGAGAAGGAGGAACACCATGAGCACACTCGCCAACAGGACCGATAAGAAGTTCCTGCTCGCCGCTCTCCGGGCTATCCGGGAGCTGGACCGGGCGAATATCGGTGACATCACCAAGGAAGACGACGCCGACATGTGTGCCGCCAGGAATCATCTGCTATCGGTCATACAGTCAAACGGCTATGAGATCAACTATGACTCGTACCGTTTGAACAAAGCGTCCTAAACCGACGGTACTCTATCCCTCTGCGGGTAGGCGGTTTTAACCTCCTCCCCGAACGGCGAGGGTGTTATCTCCGCCTGCCCCTGTTACCAAGGAGACAGGCATGGAACTTACCACTACCATCAACAGCTCGTTTTCCCGCACCCGGGGGAATGAACTTAACAAGGGGTACTACCCGACTTTTCCATCAGACGTTCAGACGGTACTCCGTATTCTGGAACCGTCATTCGGTTGGAAAAGCCGGCGCTACAATGCCCTGAAAACCATTTCAGTCCTTGACCCCTGTGCGGGTTCAGGCGAATTCCTGACCACAGTGATCCGCTGGCTCAAGCGACGCTATGCCGCCTCCAACGGTTCACCTCACGAAATCCTTTCATATGCCGTTGAACTGGACGCCGGCAGGTTTGACAGGATTCACGGGACAACCCAGAAGCTCAACTCGTCGTTCTTCGACGTAGAGCTTTCCGGCAAGTTCAACCTGATCCTGCTGAATCCACCCTACAACAAGGCCGCCGGCAACGAACTGGTCACCTGGATGGAAAAGACAGCACCTCTGCTGGCCTATGAAGGAGTGATGGTTCTCATCATTCCCGAGTACGGGCTGAAAGGGAGGCTGCTGGACATCATTCAGGGAACGTTTCCGTTTGCCTACGCCTTCCAGAGCGAGGAATACGCCCGCTTCAAGCAGGTGGTCGTGTTTCTGGCAAAGAACCAGGACAACAGCAGCGAAATCTATCATCAGTATGTCCGCTATCAAAGTTGGCCCGCTGCCAACCTGGGGGATGGAGCGGTACGGGGGAAGTACACCGTGCCGGGCAAACGCCAGACTCTTTCACTTAGCGGCAGTAATGGCAGCAACCGCCCGCTCATGACGGCCCGCGACCTCACGGAGTTCTACCGGGAGTGCGAGGACCGGCTCGACAAGTCGGCAGTCATGGTGCTGGACCGACAATATCCGTCGTCCTACGACACCAGCATCCAGCCTGTATCAACTCTGCGAACGGCACACGCCGTCCAACTTGCAGCCATGAACAGCCAGATAGAATCCGTCACCATCAACGGCGACTTCTTCCTGGCCAAATTCATGGTCATCACCAAAACCGAGACCTTCAAAGATCCGGAGAACAACTGCGAGACGATGGTCTGCAAGCCCACCGTCGAAGCATTTCTGATGGACCGCCATGGGAACGTGAAACCGGCCCGGGAACACGGGTTCGACTACTATGAACTCAACAGCCGTCTCTCATCCGTGCTTCTGCAGAAACTCTCGCGGCTCTACCAGCCCCTCCATGAAATCGGCCAGGACGAAACATTCCTGGTTGATGAACTTCAGGGGATCGGTCTGCTCCCCCCACAACGGGAAGCAGTCAAGGCAGTCATCAAGGCTTACCGCTCAGGACGCCGGGGTATTGGCATTCGTGCCAACACCGGCACCGGGAAAACATGGATGGCGAAAGCGGTCAAGTATCTCACTGAGGCCAAACGCACGGTGATGGTATCGGAACCGCAGCTCATCCCCCAGTTGGCAAAGGAATACGCCAATGAGGGATTCAATGTGCATGTCATCGACTCCTGGGAAGCCCTGAAGGAACTCGCCGCAACCAGGCCGCACGGTCTCTACCTGATCGCCTACACGCGACTCCGGATGCACCCGAAATACCGGCTCTGCATCAAGAGTCGCAAAACCATCGTCAAGAAGGATGGGCACAGCTCCGTTGAATACACGGAAGTCTGCCCATCATGCCGTTCGCCTCTATCCGAGAAAATCCGCAAAGGTGACAAACCCAAGTGCTCGTACTGCGGCGAACCGCTCTTTACCTATATTCCTGAAAATGACCGACCTGTCATGACCTACCGTCGCTGGATCAGCGAGATCGAAAGCAACGGTACCGCCACGGAAGCAAGGACGCACAACAAGCAGCTTCCGTACATCCGGCTCTTGAAGCGGATACCGTTCGACCTTGCCATCTTCGACGAAGCCCACAACGCGGCCAACTTGATGAGTAACCAGGGGACCGCGTTCATCCGGCTTGCGGCAACCTCCAAAAAGATTCTCGCCCTCACCGCCACCGTGACCAACGGCATGGCAAAATCCATCTACAACATCCTGTGGGGCTTGAATCCAATGCAGATGCGGAGTGCCGGCTGGGAGATGAAGTCGGCCACTGATTTTCAGACCAAGTACGGAGCGTTCAAGACCGTCAGGAAAACCGATGAGAAAAACCGTCACCGTGAATCGGAGCGTGTCACCACCTACGATACGGCTGGTATCTCACCGGCAGCCCTGATCTTTACGATTCCCAACTTCGTCAACGTGGACAGTGACGACTTCGATGATCTCCCTCCTGTGGAACGGGAAGTCATCAAGTGCCAATCACACGCTCTGGTGGAAATCTGTCACCGGAGCATCGAAAACATCATCGAGAAGGCAGACCTGCCGCCGGAAGATCTCCTGGCAGCTGCAGCCGTCCGCAATGCCGCGTTCCTGCGCGTCAGCGACACGTTCCGGCATTACGATGACGAACTGAAACTGCGGGATATTCCGCTCGGCACGCTGCACCGGCTGTCGCTTCCCGACGGGGAGCTGCTGCTGGAAAAAGAAGAAAAACTGATCGGTATCGCCCAGGGGGTGATAGACAGGGGAGAGCGTCTGCTGGTCTATACCGGCAACACGCAAAAGATCGACATGCGCCCCGTCCTGAAACGAATCCTTCGGGATAACGTCCAGGGCGCCAGCATTGAGATCTTGCCCGACTCGGTTGCTCCTGAAAAGCTGGTCGGATGGTTCGAGCAGGTAACGGCCCAGGTCGTTGTCGTCTCGTTCCACCGCGTCGCCACGGGTCTCAACCTATCCCAGTTCAATAACCTGGTCTGGTACGACTACACGTCCAACACCAGACTGGCCGAACAGGGGGACGGAAGAATCCGTCGCGTCAATACTGCTGACATCCACCGGGCACAGTTCGGGGAAGTTCGTCCCGTCCGTTACTGGTATCTCACCTCTTCGGAAGTCCAGGCGCTGCAGCTTGCCTACACCCTGGAGAAGAGGATGGTCGCCAAGCTCGCGGAAGGGGAAACACCAGACATCGACCCGGCTGAATGCAGCAGCAGCCAGTCGTTTTCGTCCCTGATGACAAAGGCGCTCAAGGAGGGGAACTTCAACTACGCGGACCCGTCGTCCCTGTTGAAGAAGATGACCCAGCACGAGAACGCCAAAGTCAGGGGAGACAACAAAGCGGAAGCACCAATCAAAAGCAACATCATCCATCTTCCTATCACCAGACCGGAACCTGCTCCAACTCCATCATCCATTGCCGTCATCCATCGTGAAGGCGGTAAAGAGGTCATACGGGATCTGCCGTTCGGCATGTACCAGACCTTGCTGGATGCGGGAGCTCTGGAGTTCACCCTGTTTGGTGTCTATGTGCGTAATCCTGCTCTCGGGCGGAAATACGCCTGACGAAACCTCAACCTATTAACCCGTGCGGGGACAGAAACCCCCGTAAGGGTCGGTCTGTCCCCGCGCATTACAAGGAGACAGTCCATGACAGACACCATATCAGCAAAACGCCTCATCATTCCCGTTCACGACAACAGCGAGTTCTTCTCTGACAACGCTGACTACGCCGTCATCGATCTTGATGCCACGCTTATCGAGCGGATCAAGAAACTTGCGGTGGTTGTAAGGCAGATGAAAGCCTACAAAATCAGCGAATTCAACCATGCCTGTGACTTCATGGCGGCTGACTGGGATGCCGAGCCGGACAACGGCAAGGTAGCCCTGAAGGAATTTGAGGGACGAATGGAGTGTAATACTCTGAACGTCACCGACAGTGATTTCTTCTGGTCGGGCTATTACAAACATACTGATGTTCGGTGGGAAACCGACACGGTGCTGCTTGTAGTGCTCGACGAGCCAGGCATCCATGATGAACGGGAAACTTGCACAGATGTGACCGGTCAAGGTGAATCACCATGAGAGGGAAAGATCTGAGTTCTCTTGAGTGGCAACCCGTCAATGACCCCAATGGCATGACCGCCTATGAAGCCTTTGATGCAAAAGGCCGCGGTTACTACCTGGTACGGAACAAGCACAAACCGGAGATGATGTTCGTCATCAGCGACGGTTTCACGGTTCCTCCCGGGTGGTACACCGACAAGGGCGGCTCTATCCGAAGAGTTTCCTGACAATTAACCGCCAACCCCATCGGGGAGATACGTCTCCCTCCGGGGTTTCTGTCTCCCCGCACCATCAATCAAAGGAGACAGACCATGGCAGACTACATGAATCAATCAATATTCCAACCTTCCATTCCCAAACACCTGATCAACGACGAGGACCGACGCATTATCGAGGCGTTCAGCATCACCTTTGAATCCGACGGCGAGGACAAGTTCTACCTCTACGCGGATGAATGGTGTTGTAACGGCTACCTCGATTCCGAGGAACCCGATGGTGAGGAGATCGAACTCAGTGAGGACGATCTTTTCAGCAGATTCCAGGAGATCATTCGCCGTTCCAACGGCGAACTTCCCTGGATCTCCAAGGAAAGCGCCTATACCTGTTCGCGGATGCGACCGGATGGCTTCGGCGGTGGAGCAGTATTCATCACCGCTGATGACATTCAGTACAGCTTTACCGGCCAATGGCTGGAACAGCGGATCAGCGAAACAGAAACCGGCGATATCGGCCCCCAGACGGAAGATCCACCTCCGTCCAAACCGATTGTCGGAGTGATCCTCGAAGGCGGTCTGGTCCAGAGCATTGTCAGCAATGCACCGGAGCAGATTTCGGAAATGGACGTGATTATTCTCGACTACGATGTCGAGGGGTTCGAGGAGGAATGTCTTCTCAAAGTTCCCCAGAGCAGCGGCGAAATCGCTCGTGCTGTTGGACACATCGAGAAGATTACCGAGTCCGGAATCGATCTGGGAATGGTTCTCAATCAAATGAACGCAAGGGGGTGGTGACATGAGCCCTCTTGAGCGAACAACAGACGAACCGACCAACGAGGAGCGTGCCGACCGGATCGACACAGTTATGCAGGCCTACTGTCTGACACTCGAAGGCCGGGATTTCGATGGCGACGAAGATGACGTCAAAGACATGCTCACGGATCTGATGCACTTCTGTAAGCGGATGGAGATTGACTTTGAGGAGAATCTCCGCGTCGCCCGCAACAACTACAACCATGAACGGCTCGCGGAACAGGGCGATACCGGTCAGCTCGGCTGCCCGGTGTGCGGCTGTTTTCTGGAAGTCACCCGTACCGACACCCTGTTGGGGATCGACCGGGAACTGTACGACTGCCAGGAATGCGATGAGACCTTCATCCGGGAGCTGAATGCCCCGGACAGCCCACTCGAACGGGCCGTTAAATGTGTCGGCTGCGGCAACATGATTCCGCAGGCCTCAGCACGCATCCTGTACCAGCGGGACGACTACGCCCACTTCATCGGCGAGTGCTGCTGGGATGAACGGCTGCGAGACTGAAAGGAGACTGACAATGACCCTTAACGCGACGTTACAGGCGGCACGGGATATGGGAGTGCCAGTGCGTTACGCAGTAATGCGCCGGCTTGCCTTCCTGCAACCGCAAATCAAACATCTGGAGCGTGAAATCTGGGGAGCCCAACGGCGGATCGAGCGAAGTTCTGATCCGCTGGTCAAGGCCCTGACTGAATCCTTTATCAGAGACCAGGAAAAGGAGCTGCGCCCTCTGAAACGTGAGGCGACGGCGCTCCTCAACCATGTCAACGGCAAGGAGACGGTGCAGACGCCCGGCGGGATCACCCCGGCGATGATCGACCAAGCCCGACAGTATCCTATCACCAGCATCATCGACTTCCCCAAGGGAAGGCACCGGTGCTGTCCGTTTCATGAGGACAGCAATCCATCAATGGCTCTTTATGACAACCATGTCCACTGTTTCGTCTGTAATCGGTCATGGGATTCCATCAGCGCTGTTATGGAGCTGGATGTGGTGAGCTTCAGGGAAGCCGTGTTGGCGCTCCAGTAATCTGAATCAATAACTTTCAACCCTATGGGGGCGGACACTGCCCTCGGGGTGGTCCGCCCTCAACATTTCAGGAGGCGGACATGAATCTCGATCTCTTCGGAGAACCAGTAGCACCCACAACAAAAAGAATCTTCATAAAATCAATTGAAGCCCGTTACCGCAACGAGGTTGTCAGAGATGACGCCCCACAGTGGGTATCAATGCGGTTTACGCAGCCTCAACAGGTATTCGAAATGTTCCAGGATCTCCGTTTGGAGACGAAGGAGCACTTCATCGTTCTGCATTTGGACGGGAAGAACCGGATCGTATGCTTTGACCGAGTATCGATTGGCTCGCTTAATCAGGCCATCGTCCATAGTCGCGAAGTCTACAAAACGGCATGCATCTCGAATGCAGCGGCAATCATTCTGATGCATAACCACCCTACAGGTGACCCGACACCCAGCCAGGAAGATATCGCCATTACCAGACGTCTCAAGGAAAGTGGCGAAATTCTCGGCATCAAGGTTTTGGATCACATCATCATTGGTGATGGCGAGTTTCTGAGTTTTGTCGAACGGGGACTCTTGTAAATAATATTGAGGGAGCGGCGATCAACGCCCTCCCTCGACTTTTCCCCCAGCCCAAAAGGGTTCCTTAGAGCCACCGTCCGAGCGGTGGTTGTAGGGAGCCCTTTTGGGCCACCATCACAACGATAAGGGGGATAGAGTCATGTCAGTTCGAGCACGCATTAACGGTAGGGAATTTACGCTTTCGTGGGAAGAATTCGAAAAAGCACTGATGCGGAGTAATCTGTCAGGAGGTGAATTCGAGATTCTTACAATATTTACGGGAGTGAAACCCTACTAAAGTCTTCAGATCGGACATACCCGTCCGGCTGGATAGAGGCGGCCCTTGTGGTCGCCTTTTTTATTTTGTAGTTGGTAGCGTAATTTCAGGAAATAAGAGCGCAAATAGTTTGTCGAAACTTCGATTCTGTTTGAAATCTGGATCGTTGGCATCGATCTTCTGTTTGATAATTTTCCCTTTTTCTTTCCAGCTTTCATGCTTTTTGCCAGTCATTTTCTTTCGTTGCTCAGCGTTTTTATCTTGGGTGAGCAACTTATCCCAAGTTCCGTAATGCTGCAAAACACGCCCAAAGTACCACAAGAATGGTTTCCCGTAGAGATATGAGTTGTTGGCTACTTCAAGAAGAGTTTTGAGGCCGGTCAAATAACCTTCACCAGCTTTAGCGCTGTAGACCATTTGTGTGAATCGTTCCAGTTCCCGACCATGATGTTCCGGAACGTCAATGTCATGCATCGACAATTGATGTCTAAGCCGTCTGTATGTTGTTTCCGGGTCTGCGCATTTCCCAAGATGGACGCTATTCCAAAAGTCCTCATATCGAGTCCGTAGCTCTTCTTCCTCACGTGCCCATAGTATTTCCCGAGCTGTTTCGAGTAACTTTGATTTTTCAGCTTTGTAATCGAACCAATAAACCCTCTGATGTTCAGTGTCGATGGTCAATTCATCAAAAGGCACAACCCGTTCTCGCCAGATATCATTGACAGTTGTTCCTGCCAGTAACGGTTCATAATAGCAGCACCTGAAAAAGAGTTTGCCTTGCTCATGTGAATTACGGACTGTTTCCTCATCAACGACAAAGAGATTTGAATTGTTGTTGTAGAAAAGATCGTCTTGATACTGTAGGGGATTAACTCCGGAGGCATCTTTGAAAATCCAGAAAAGAAGGGCATTTTCCTTCAGGTAGAATTCTCTTCGAGCGGCAATTACTTTCAGGTAAGTCGACGAAAGCTGGATTTCAAAAGCGATTCGTAGGTTGCTGAGAGTGTCAAGCAACCGTGTTGCCGCAATATCAGGCCGTCGCCACTTATTTTCATCAGTAGCTCCATACCAGTTTTTCTCTTCTCGTGTTTGAATCGGGTCGAACAAAGGGTCGGAGTCGATACTTGCCCGAAGAAGTCTCTTAAGCAGTTTATGGTCCGGCCCTTCCTTTTGGCCGTTGTAGCGCATACTGTCGATACGTGATGTATCAAGCCGTTTTTTATCGTTATAAGGACAATCCTGATTGTCACTCTCTGAAACGTGTGCAAAGTGAAACTTACCAGTTTTGACATTTTTTCGAGGATAAGCTGGTCGATGACATGCTGCACAGATAATATTCGGTTCATTTCTTTGCCTCGCGTCATAAACCCGCACGCGAATTTCAGAAATTTCTCTCGCAGACGCGGCTATATATTCACCAGCGCCGTATTCCTTACCGTCGGTTTGGTCTATTACATATTCAATGAGAGGCTCGTCAACAAGGGTGAAGACGTTACTCATTTCAACTCCTCCTAAGGTGACAAACGAGAACTTTTTACCTTGTTTTCACGATCAAGGAGTCGTTGTGCCCATTCGCGAGCACGATGATATCGTTCCAGCTCGGTCGCACTGGGAAGTTGGCCGCTGGTCATGGCACTGGATGCCTCCAGTAATTCCTGGAGCGATGCCAGCAGATCCTCATTACTCATTACAGAAACCTCCATTTGTTGTTATCCTTCGGTCTTAATCCGGCTTGCCACATCTTGAAAGAAATCGTGCGACCAGAGGGCAAGCATCTTCTGATCCTTGACGAAGGGCGCCACATCCTTGCGAGCCTGATTCACATCCAGCCGGTCGATTGCCTCGAACAGTAAATCGGTAAAAACTACCGGTGAAAGGTTTATATCACCGCTCCAATGACCGGTTTGGCGCATCCGCTGCTCAAGGTGATCGAGATTCAGCTGTGGATGGTTGGCGGCATACCAGACCAAATCATACCAATCACGACCCTTGACCCGGTTCTTCCACTTGCGAAAAAGGATTGCGTGCATCTTGCCGGCAAAGAGATCCGGGAGCGAATAGCTCCGGACGGCAAACGGTATGGGTTGCAACAGATACCGAGTCTGGGTGCTGAAACCAGGTGGAGGGTCAGTGTCTACCTCGATCTTCACCTTCAGCACCTGTCCGGCTGCAACCTGACCAGTAAGTTCCTCACCTGCTTCAATGACCAGAAGTTCATTACGAGTGTTCGCCTTGAGGAAAGCAGACTGAACCGCCGATTCCACCGCCTTGTCAACCATCTCCACGCGGACATTGAAACCGAATGCCTGCAGTTCCTCTTCAAGTGATGCCGTGTACCGCGCCAAGTTAAAGTCGGGGGATGGTGTCAGCAGCGAGAAATCCAGATCCTCGGAGAATCGGTCGAGTCCGTACAGGATGCGAAGTGCCGTACCGCCGTAGAATGCAGCATGCTCGAAAAACTTTGCACGCCAGAGCCCGAGCAGCGCCACTTCCTGAATAATCTCCCGTAGTGCTCTGACTGAATCGTCAACGCTCTTCGGTTCATACTTGGCCAGCATGCGGGTTACCACCTCATGCATTATCGTGCTCCTTTACTCAGGCGGGTAATCAGGTCGGCCAGCAGCTTCACCCTGCGGGATCGATAGTGCCGGGCGATTTCAATAAGTCTGGCCGGATCGAGTCCACGGAGATTGGCAGGGTCGATACGGAGATCTTCCAGCAAATATTCGCGTAACTCCTTCTGCGTTGAAATGCCGGCACCACGGTCGGCAACGATCCGATCCGCCAGGGCCTTTTCCGGAATGGCGATCAGAAAAGAACGGCCATCATCCAGTTCAACTTGGTCCATACCGGTACGGAATGCTTCCATTGGAATCATGCGATAGGAGAAAGTACCAACCGGCGAATCGAAAGTCCGCGAGCGGCCACAGGTTACCGAAGTTACTGTCTCAACCCGTTCGGGTGTCAGGCCGTGATAATGCAACGCATATTCGAGGGAAACATAGGACGGGCCGTAGATCAGATTGGCGAGAAGTTCCCGACAGAAGGGCCTACGACGCAATGACTCACCGAGGATATAGAGCCCCTTTTTGACGCGGACTATATCCCCTTTGGCCAGCATGCCGGATATCTTCATCCGTGGCTGTGCATATCCGTGGACAGAGTCCAGCAGAGTCTGGTAGTCAAACTCCTCGTAGGGAATGCTTTTTATCAGCAGGCTGTTCGTCATGATCACTATCTCCTGTGCAATAGTGATAATTTAGCAGATAGCAACATAGTATGTCTACAATAATTAGACATACTATGTTGTAATATGGATAGTGAGTAATGGAAGGATTCGTATAAGTTTGTTCTCTGTGCTAATCAGATTGCGCCAGCGTTGGCGGTTCTACTATTGCTAGATGTCAAATGGCGGCTCAAGATTGATACTCAACTCTTGAGTAATTCGAGAAACCTCAGATTCTGGAAACCTTGACAGGAGGTATTCGACAAGATCCTCTTGCCGTGCCTGACCAAAAACCATCCGATATACGACAAGCGATTTTCGCAAGGCAAACAAGCGCTCACGATCCCGGCTTAGTGGCAGAGTCGGAACGTGACGCTCAATTTTAGCACCCCCCTCCAAAGGATAAATCCAGAATGGAACAAGATCCGTTGCATCAATTGCACGATCTTGCCGACCATGGGCAAAAAGCGCTTCCCATGGGTCGTTGTTTTCAGCTTCCTTGGTCTTATTCATTCCATAAAAACTCGCAAGATTTTTACGAACGGCATGTCCTTTGTAACGGTGAACACGTCCTTCCCGCTGCTCCATATCAACTGGATTCGAAGGTAGGTTCCAGTGTACAACTGCATGGCAATAGGTGTGGAAATCGAGTCCTTCCTGTCCTACTGAAGTCGTAGCTAAAACAAACGGCCAGAATGGAGAATTGAAAGCATCCCTTACCTGCCCCGCCCGGGTAATAACAGCGCCTTCATCGTTTTTTTCCTCACCAAAGCGGAGAGCGAAATGCCCACGCATTCTTCTTCCTTCCACCCTGACGGTTTTGTTTTCCGCATCGACGGCTACTTCATCTACCCCTAGCGTTGACGTCCGCAAGCTGAGCGATTCCCCCATAACACTGGCAACCTGACGGGCGATCTCCTCTGGAGCATGATCTACAAGTCCCAGTGACTCTCGCAGGGTATGTGCATATTCATCAAGTGCCGACTGTAGTCCCCCTGCTGCTGAGTATTCGACTACTCTTCGCCAGTAAGGTTCTTCACGGTTCAGGCTTCTAATAAAGGCCGTCACTTCGGGGAGATTGAACAGGGATCGAAAACACCATGCAACCTGTCCGGCATACCCTTTAATGACCGAGGTAATGCCATTGATCCCTCCGGTAACTCTGGCTAACGACCGGAGAGCGGTGACACCCGGTCCTGCAAGCGCGATTTGCGCAAGGACACGGGATAAATCAGCTGGCTTTCGGCCTAAAGCAAGCTCGCCATTTGCCAGCTTCAGGGCATATTCCACATGAGCAGACCAGGCAGACTCGTCCTCGCCGCCTTCCTGCTGGTCATGGGTGCCGTCTGACCAACTACCCGCGAGGTTAGGAGAACGCAACCATTCTCTTGATAAGTCGGCATCAAATTGGAGATCAAGAAGGATCGGTGCTGCCCAGTACCATGTTTCGTCTTCGGGACCGGCAACTTCGACCCCAGACTTAATATTTACCAGCAATTGTTCAATTGTTTGTTCTGCCCATTGAAGGACATCCGCCAGAGACGGCAAGTCATCGCTTGTTTCATAAAGGAGAGGGTCGCAATACTTCGTAAGGGTTGTACACGGATAGAGAAGGCCGAGCAATGGCATGCCGGTTAATCGTTCGTCAGTGCGGGCAAAGCGAAGGAGGGGGCGTCGCCGTTTTCTGGCGTCCAGCGAATTCTCAGGATGTTCTTCGAACGAGGAAATCATCCTTCTCTCAACAGCATAACTGAGCATCGTGGCCACGACCTTGGGAACCATCCGCCAAGAGGAAAAAACCAGTCGCTTGGTGAATTTACGTAAGGCCGGATCTGCAAAAGGTCCCTCAAGCCGGTAATACGGAAGAGCCGGCGGAATCCAAAGTAACTTCCAAGCACCGGTCTCTATAACATCTGCATGCAATCCGCGCAGGCGAGAATTGTTAGGATCAATTTCGTGATATTTGACAATGTCACCCCAAGGAATGAGAAGGTTTTCAGAGACAGTAATGGCATCGGCAAGTTCTTCATTCTTATTAGAAATGCTGATTGCGTCTACGAAAACCTGTTTCAGCTTGTAGTCATCCATGAAATTGAGCAGATACGGAGCTGACTTCCAGTATTCTAGAGCATTCCCCTGATCCAGAACTTTCGTTATTCTCTGCATCCCCAGGTAAGCATCCAAATCCTGAGCTTCGAGAGTTACCTTGACAGGGGGTATTTCCGTAAGCATGCCATCACGGTCTACAGTTGCTGCGAGCCGCTCAGTTCGAACCATGATTCGGCGAAGTTGTGCTTCCAGACCAAGTTTGGAATCTTCGAGCATTTCGCTGCCGCCGTTCCCAAGGCGATAAAGTTCCCGACGGTAATTCCCTACCAGCTTTTCGAAGAGAGGAGTGTTTCCCGGCTCCAGAAAACGCATTGTACGCATGAAATCCTCATAATGGTCATCGTCGCCTGATTCCTCGGAAAGCGTGTACATCTTGTAAGGAGTCGCAGAAAGAAGAAGAACACGAGCACGGGAGTTTTCATCTGCATAATCAAACAGTCCATGGGCAAGCCGGCTCGTTTCGCTTTCTGCGTCCAGAAGATGTTTGAAACGCTGGAACTCGTCCAGAATGATAAGATCCGGCTCCAAAGCGGCCAGACACGTTTCTGCAAGCAGAGATCGCATTTCCCCGATGAAATTCAGACGTTCTCGTTTCTCTATATCAGGAATGTTTTCATATTTGCGCGCCCGAGCAAAACTGCTACAGAGACTATCAAAGCGAGACCTGAAATCAGTGCGACCTGCTTCCTTGTCATTCTTAACATGCTTGGTCAGTACATCAGCGAACTTCTGTGCCAGGGACGGATCAATATGGTTTCTCTCGCGGTAGCCATTAACAAGTGCGCGAAAACGATCCTTGTCGGCGTATCCTTGCAGAACGTTGAAAGGACCGGTACTCCCTTCTATCCGCCACGCCCTATTCAGAAGCCAATAGAGCAAAGCACGCTCGTCGGCTGTTCCCATACTCGATTTGAGGTCAAAAGATGTGCTCGGTGTAAACGAGATGAAATTCAGTTTATTTTCCTGAAGGGACTTGATCTCGATCGGCAGGAGAGTTATCCGTGACGAAAGGGCAAACTCACTCTGCCCACTTGGTTTGAGCCTGTTGATATTCTGACGTGCGATGTCAGCATTGGAGCAGATGTAGACGATATCTATTCGTGGTACTTTGTCCCACAGATGCTCGATTGCCTTGGCAATGACCCCCCTTGCGACCATTGTCTTGCCAAGGCCGACTTCATCGGCTACGAGAAACCTGTGCGAGGGATCATCATTGCCATAAAGTCGAGAGAAAATGTAATCAACAGTTCTGCGTTGGAAGTCCTTCAACCCAGCGAGAATGGCTATTGTATTCGGCCGCACTGCATTCTTTACCGACATTATCGGTTCCTTTCCCGTGCAGCCCAGATCGGTTTCCATATAGCATCAAAACCCTCAGGAAGAAGCAGTTGCCCATCCTCGGTTTTTCTTAGGTCAGCTACAAGGCGTTCTATCTGATCCAGTTTAGCAGGATTGCGCTCCAGCGTGCGGACCATTGTTTCAAACAGGGGAATACCGGCGCCAGCGGAACCATTGCCTGCGCCCCCCGATAGCAATGCCCGACCGTTGAGAATCGCCTGATAGACGTCGCCTCCTCCTTCCGCCAACAGCATAAGAATGAATTTGATCACTTGGTCACGTGTCTTGAGCAGCGACTTCATGATTCGTTCTGCACGATCCTCGGGCGCCCCATTGAGCGGTAGATTAAGAACAAATCGACAACCGAACTTTTTCTCGTTCCTGCTTGCCGTTACCTCAAAGGCAAAAAATGATGTCAAAGCCTCAAAAGAAACTTGGCTAAACTCAACAAAATTTCCCGGGTACTTCTTCACTTCAATCCCCATGGCATCACTAAGGGTAATCGGCCAGCAACGTATCGAGACCCCGACAGGAAGATGGAGAATTTTATCTCCTAGATAAACAAGCTGCAGCCGATAAAGGTCTTGACCCTCAAGATCCTTTACGTTTACCGATATTCCGATGGCGGCGAGGCTTCGGCGTACATCAGTTGCTGTATCTTCCAGCGCTTTCATTTCCAGATCGACGGGAGCTGAATCAGGATTTGGGGAGTACTCCTGCAGCAGTTTCATGAACCCAGTTCTCTCGCCTGTCTGGGGAGTCAGGGTATTGATCCCCCAGCGACTTTTCTTACCAGTCAATTGGACTAGAAATTCCACATTGTTTTTGAAAGCTGCATTGGTGGCATTTGCGGAACCGGTCCATACATTTGCATTCCAACCGGCATCGGCAACGAAGAGCTTTGCATGCAAGCCTGACAGTGAATTCCCCGTTTCTTTTCCAGGCTCCGCTCCCCCATCATCATCCGGATCAGCTGCAGGACTCAGCAGATAAACCCGTTCAAAGCAGTTCAAGGTTGCAGATGATAGAGTGTCGAGTTCCTCAGCGCGTGATACCAGAACATGCCCCTGGCCAACCTTGGCAATGCGAGAAAGAAGGCCATCAGAAACAAAGGGAGAGACGATCAGCATCCGATCGATACGCGTTTCAAACGGCCAACGGCGGGCTTTCTTGAAACCGAGTGGCCAGAAGGAGATTTCATCAAATCCTTCCGGCAACTCGAAAATTACGCGGCGCAGTTCATGCTGAATAATATCAACGGTTGTCTTAATTTGGTCAGGAATCTGGCGGATCGCCATTTCGGGGAGTGCCTCAATGAAATCTCCAAGAGGGTGGTTGGTACTGAACGCCCGCTGCCTGTCGGCTAACACTCCCTCAAGAACAAGTGCGGTGTCCCAGGATCGGTCAAATGTGAGATTGCGGCTCAGACATAAGAGCCGATAGCGGGTCTGAGCATCTGGAGCAGTGAACCGAAGCACCCAGATTTTGGGGTGGAAAACTCCTTGATCATTTGGTGACATGACTTCGAAAATAGAATTTTCCAAATAGCCGTAAAGCTGATGACTTCCCCGCGGCACAGAAATCTGGCCAGCCTGGCAGAATATACTAACGCGCCCGGCATAACGTCGTAACGTCTCAAGCAAGGCCAGTGGGTCTGCATTCAGGTTACCTTCCTCATCTTCCCAATCAAAGAGTGTGAACGCCAGCGGAGCAATGAGAAGTGCCAGCAAATCAAGTGAAAAGGTCGTGCCGATTGCATGGTCGAGTTCGTAACCTGGGGGTGGGCGCAGTGACTCCAGAAGGTGCCGACGGTCGTCTGGATCAAGCATCTGCCCCTCCTTTTGCCAATCCTTTCAAAATATCCGAAACAATTCTCTGAGTCACCGGCCACCGGTAGTTGAGCTGGGTGGAACCGGCGGAACCTGTCCATAGCTCAAGTGCCCGAGTATTGTCCAGCCTAGCGAGACTTGATTTGAGCGCCCTTTCTCGCTCATGAATCAGACGGCGTATCTGCTCATTGCCGGTAACGGCATCTCCCTTAGCTGAATTTAGTGTAATATCCAGCCAGGAATTTATGAAAAGTTTGGTCGGATAAGCGACCAGTTGCCCTGACGACTCGACTATCGACCAGAATTTTTGCCTATCCCAAGAGATAAAAGCAGTTTTCCTGTCTTTGATTCTGACATCCCATTCATCGAGCTCTTCTCTGTATTCGTCAGTCCATTTAATATTCTCCGCTTTTTCTGCCAGCATAAGGTTATAAAGCAGTGAAGCACCATGGATTGCTTCAGAAAAATTACGGGCATGTTCCAGTTGTTCCTTTATTTGGTTTGGAAAGGCGCCGTACTGGCTATGCTCCCAGGGGTATTCAACCGACTCGGTCATCACTCCTCTATCCACCAGAAACGCCAACAATGAATGAGTTGCGCGGCTACAGATGCGCTCCCGCAGGTAATGCGCTTCATCAAAATTCAGCACAAAGGTTGCAATCTTGGGAAAATCTTTCGGAGTGGGTGGGATAGTGGCATGCCAGTTTCGTGCAGCATGGCCTTCGGCGAGATCCCCATCATCTGTCCGCAAGGTCCGGGCAGATGATTGATAAAAGGAATCAATGGAGCGGTGATACTGATCCTGAGAACCTGGGAATAGTCTTATGCCCCAGGCTCCCATCCCTTGCCAGTAAACATTGCTGGGAAGCCTCTTCAATGAAGCCCGCGCATCTATACCAATGGTTCCTTCCTTGTCATCAGATTTCGCAAGAGCGTCAATGAGGGCAACCTCTAGCGATCTGGCCTGCGCGGCAAACTGGTTCGACGGAATCTTTCGTTTTTCTAAATCACGATGTATCCAGGGAATAAAGAGGAAATATTTCGCACGAGTCTGGATGGTCGTTGTTCCAGGAAAAAAGAGGTCGGCAAAGGAGTCACGTACTGCACCGATGCCAAGTTCATCACGCGTCCCTTTTTCATCGAATAAGTGGATAACATCAAGCATCTTCCGGCGCTCTCGCTCGGAATAGTCGAGCCAAGTGAATGTTGACGACATGGAAATAGTCTCCTGTCAAACTTAGACCATCAATCTTCAGAATGCTCACACTGACATCAGGAACGATACTCTTCTCCTGAATCGTCGGAATGCCTCCGAACCATGGCGAGAATTGTTGTTCTTTCTATGCAATCAAGCAGATTGCGCCATTTGTCCGAAGTCTATGCAACCGGCAATCCCTGGAAGTTGCATAAGACAATGTTGTCGCCCTTCAGCACAGCAATCAGCGAGTCACCCGCATGAAGTTTGCTGAGATGCTTGTGAATCTGATCCTCAGCCGTTTTGTATCCGGCAAAATCCAGGAACAAATCTTACATACCCAGAATGTCATACTTGCGACGCAACACATGCTCTTCAGGACGCTGTTCACATGGAGGTTCGCGTGACCATTCATAAGGCAGGTATGCGAATTGGGTACGTCAGCTCGCTCAAAGAGGCAGAGTGTTTCCTTCGCACGGCTCAAGGCTACATAATAAACCCGCCGCTCCTCCTGTTCTTGCCGGTTCTTTCCTCGGGTCCATCCACCTCCAGGGACTAACACATGGCAATACTCCATACCCTTGGCGGAGTGAACCGTACTCAGGAATACACCCTCACCGACCGACTGTTCGCGACGCTGTTCAGCAAGCGCTTCATACACAAACTGGGTTATCGATCCTGATTTATCTCAAACCTCGTGCTGCATGATTTACAATCGTATGTATGGGTATGATCAGAAACAGTACCATCTCTTCTTGTATAACCTTTTGATCTCATTTTGCTGCGAGGTACGTTCTCGACCTCACCCTTGCAAATCGGACAAAATTTGATATCGGGTTGAGGACCAGGTAGATTTGCCATGTAATTCTCCTTTAGCCGGATCTTGCCCTATTGCACCATTGTCTCAAAAACCACTTTCGATATTTCCTTGTTCGCCAACATTCTCATAATGCTCGAATCAAAGGCCAGCTTGAACTCCGGGTCCTGTGCGTAGCGTTTGTACAAGTCCAACTCTCGCTTTCGCTCCTGGCTGACCGCCAGACTGATCAGTTTTTCCAGGGCAATCCGGCTATTCTGCTCATCCTGATTATCGACAACCTGCGTCTGATAGTTGGGGTTATTGAAGACATTCTGGGCAATATTGATAAACTTGATTCGCTGCTCCTCGGGAGTTGCTTCCCACCCGGCGAACCACCTCTGATTGAAGGCTTTGATAATTTCGTCAAGCGGGTCTACTGGGCCATCCGGCCCAACTCCACGAACATTCGGATTCTGCGGATCAAGCTCGGAATCACTGTCATCAAGGCCGATACTCTCTTTCAGCTTGACCCGCTCAAGGCCATAGGTTGAAAGGTCAACACTTTCCAGCAGTTCATCCAGAGTGTCCTTGTCTTTATCCTTGATCTTCAGCTTTGGAATGAGAAACTTGAGGAACCAGTGCAGTTTTTCCCATTCGATATTGTCGAACGGCATGATGCACGCAAGCTGGGCATAGATTTTAACAAACTGCTTCGCCTTGATCTTGAAGTCGATCTTGTCGTCGTCATCAAGTTCCAGCTCGCGATTGAATCGGTCAGCACAAAGATCAATGATCGGACTGAGGTATTCCGCCTCGGCATCGGAGAAATAGAGGGTGCAAAATGCCTCGACATCCTTCCACTCGTAGACGCCGACCTCGTCAAGCTTCTCTTTAGTGTCATGAAGAACATTGACGTCAGTTGCCTTGGAAAGCGCGGTTGAAGTGTAGAAAGGATCAAATGCATCCTTGATATCATCGGTGGAATTGAAGAAGTCGAGGACAAAGGTATCTTCCTTGCGCTTATTCAGTGAGTGTGAGCAACGATTCAAGCGAGAGAGAGCCTGCACCGCCAATACACCTTGCAGTTTTTTATCTACATACATGGTGGAAAGCTTGGGCTGATCGAAGCCGGTCAGATACTTGTTGGCCACCACCAGCAGGCGGTATTCTCCGGAATCGAATTTCTCCTCGATATCTTTTGACGGGAAACCGTTGATGGACTCTTCGGTGTACTCGACGCCATCGACAGTCTTCTTGCCGGAGAAGGCGATCATTGCCTTGAAAGGTTGCCCTTTGAGTGCGTCGCGGATAGTATGGAAATAATGAACCGCTGATTCGATATTGCGCGTGATCACCATTGCCTTGGCCTGCCCCTTGAGCTTCTTCGGCCCCACTACCTGCTCCAGAAAATGGCCAACCATGACATCGGCCTTGACGGCGATGGTTTCCTTATCCCCCTCCACATAGGCCCGCAGCTTTTTCTGTGCCTTGGCACTGTCGAACAGGGGGTTCTCCATAATGGATTTTTCAATCTGGTAGTAACTTCTGTACGTGGTGTAGTTGGCCAGCACGTCGAGGATAAACCCCTCTTCAATGGCCTGTTTCATAGAGTAGAGGTGGAACGGGATAAACTTCCCCTCCGCCGTTTTCTCCCCGAATCGTTCCAGGGTAGCGTTCTTGGGGGTGGCGGTGAAGGCAAAGTACGAGGCATTGTCCCGCATCTTGCGTTTCTTCATTATTTCCAGAATGGCATCCTGTACTTCATCCTCATCAGCCCCCAGGGTTCGGTTGAGGTTATCGGCAGCCGATCCGCTTTGCGAGCTGTGTGCTTCATCAATGATGACGGCAAAGCGTTTGTCAGACATGTCTGCGATGCCATCGACGATGTATGGAAACTTCTGAATGGTAGTGATGATGATTTTCTTGCCACTTTCCAGCGACTGTTTCAATTCCTGAGAACTGGTGGCATGGGCGATAATGTTTTTGACTTCGGAAAACTGCTTGATGGTGTTTTGAAGCTGCTTGTCCAGCACTCGGCGGTCAGTGACCACAATAACTGAATCAAAAACCGGATGACTACCATCTTTGGTATAGACTTCAATCAACTGATAGGCGGTCCAGGTGATAGAATTTGACTTGCCCGATCCGGCGGAATGCTGGATCAGGTAGGTCTGGCCGACACCCCGCGAGCGGACATCGGCAAGCAGGTTTCGCACGACCTCCAACTGATGATAGCGGGGGAAGATAAGGTTCTTCTTCTTGAGCGGGTCGTTATCCTTCTCACCAACAAGCTTGGCAAAATGTTCGATAATTGCTGTGAGGCTCTGTCGAGAGAGAACATCCTGCCAGAGGTAATTGGTTTTATGCCCGGTAGCGTTCGGCGGGTTCCCTTTGCCGTAATTGTATCCCTTGTTGAATGGCAGAAAGTTGGTCTTATCGCCGTCTAGGCGGGTCGTCATATAGACATCATCGGTATCCACGGCAAAGTGAACCAGGCAGCGGCCAAACTGCAGCAGCGTCTCGCTTGGATCACGATCCTTACGATATTGTTTCATGGCGTGATAGGTGCTCTGTCCGGTCCAGGCATTTTTCAGTTCAAAGGTAGCCACGGCAATTCCGTTGATGAAAATAACCATATCGATGGATTTGAGAGGTTCAGCCTGGGAGTAATACATCTGCCGTGTGACCGAAAAGATGTTCTGATCAAAGAGTTTTTCGACTTCGGGATTAATTGCATTGTAGGGCTGGCTGTAGAGAAGGGTGAAGTGGGCGTCATCAATGCGAAGGCCGCCCTTTAGTACCTTGAGGATGCCATCTTTCTGGATTTTACGGTTCAGCCGTTCCAGAATCAACCGCTGCCAGTTGGGCCGGTCTTTGACCTTAGCCAGTTCTTCCGCCTGGGTTGACTCAAGGAATTTCCAGAGTAGATGCCGATCTATCGCAAGCTCGCGATCAAAATCCGACGACTCACCCAACCAGTAGAGGTGACCACTGCGATATTGTTCATTGGCTTCGGCGACACCAACACCTTCAAGCTTTAGCTGTTCGCGGCAAGTCCCTGTCAGGGCTTTCTCTATACAGGCTTCCAGTGCTTGTTCGTTGGTTTTGGTGACCATAGCCGATGTCCTTATATTTTGATTTTTCCTGTGACTGCTTCAGCTATCAACACAGAACGAAGTTCTTTGAGCTGCTCGATTTCTCTGACAACTGATTCCACAACTTGGTCGGTAGCTTTCGAGATATCCCTAATCGTCTCAACAATTTTCTTTTGCTCGTCAAGTGGCGGAACGATAGTAGATAGCTGCTTAAACTCTGCCCAATAAAGCCGTTTTCTGAAATCGGTAATCCCTTTTGAGCTGCGGTCCATTTGACCGATAAATTTGGAAGTGCGGTACTGATATTCGAAATACTCTCCATCAATGAGGCTGCAAGTGGATGCAATAATGTATGCAGGGCTGACTTGGCCGTCTGTTTTCACAACACCAATGGCACCCTGCCATGCCCGCATCATATTAAAAGCAATGTCTCCTGGGTAGACGCGGCGATAGCAAGTTTTGTCTTCTATCCGAATTTTTGAACGTATATTTTCTGTCTCGTCCTGTTCATTGTCCGAGACACCTGTGTGAAGAGAAACAGTCAATATGGGTAATGACTCAGATCCTGATTCCTTGCGTTCTGTGAAAAGTTCGCGGTTTTTCTTGATTTCCCAATGCTCCGGCACATGCCCAATCCACTCAACACCACTATCGCGCATTGGAACATCAGGATTCAGTCCCTTAGTTACAGCCTGATTGATCAATATTGCTTTCTGCTCTTTGAGCAAATCAATCAAGCGCTGCTTCTTGGCAATGGCATCGTCGATCTCAGCGGTTTTTTGATCAAGGAAGTTGGCGATTCGGTCTTGCTCGTCGCGTGGCGGAATAGGTAGAATCAGCTTGGCAAAATCATTGAACCGAAAATCGGTAGAACGTTCACGAATACCTTTTGCTAATGATTCGATGTAACCTGCATTGGACATGTAACGTAATAGGTACGCATAGTAATAACTGTTGGTGTAATACTCTCCACGGTTTACACAGGCGGCATAAACTGGCGTCGCTTTGCCATCAGAATCTGAAACGCCTATGGCTCCTGCAAAAGCATCCATTGCGTGAATAACCAAATCTCCCTTTCGGATGCCCTGATACCCATGTTCTTGGAGTGCAATAGTAAAGCCTTCAGTTCGACGATTACTTCTAAGTGTTACAGTACCATCTCTAAAGGCTGTAACTATGTCATCACCTGGCCTAACAGGCCTCTCTAGTCTTACAAATAGCCATTTTGCTCTTTCAAAGTCCCAGTGTGTGGGAATATCGCCGATCCAAGCAACAGAGCTATTCTTATATGATCCGTATCTTTGGAAAACCATCGCCTTATCCATCAGCGAGCCTCACCAAAATTCACCAATTGCTTCAATAGTCCTTCAGTCTCCGCTTCCAACGCCAGAATATCCCGGGACACATCTGCCAACGACCGAAGTGGCTTGTGTTGATAGAAGTATTTGTTGAAGCTGACTTCGTAGCCGATCTTGGTCTGATCCAGATTGATCCAGGCTTCATCAACGTGGGGGCGCACTTCACGCCGGAAATATTCGTGGATATTGTCCTTCAGCGGTACATTCTCAGTATCGCGCAGGTCTGAATCGCTCTCATACTCGACATACTCGTCTTTTGTGGCTGTTGGCCAGTACCCGAAATCGTGTAACTGTTCCCGTTTGCATGAGAGTTCGGCCAGCAGTTCATCCATCTTCTTGCCGCTGATTTTATGAATCTTCTTGATCACCCGTTCAGCCTTCTCATCACGCCAACTCACGGCGTTGAGGATCTGATTCTTCTCACTTGCCGAAATCTGTATTTTAGTGGCCTTGAGGCAGGCATCGACCTTTTCCGAGAAGATGTTGAAATCCATGAACAGTTCCTGGCCGATAACATCCATCAACTGCTTGGCTACTCCCAGCAGGGCTCGTTGACTCTCCCACATATGCGGATTGAGGAGCACCTTACTGTTCTTTGCCGTCAGATTGATATCTTCCTTCTCTAAGTGGGCCTCAATGGTCTTGCGATGATCAGAAAGTTTCGAATAAATCTCATCTCCCCATTTTTCGTAGGCCCACTCCATGACTTCAGCTAGCGCCGGTATAAAACGGAGGGTAGCAATCCTTTCCGGCGTAAACTGGGCAGCTTTACGACTGGGACGTTCGATGGTGACCTTGAAATAACCAAAATCACTATTTTCAAAAATCTTGGAGACGCCGTCATTCGGCATGTCGAGATAGAACTGGGTGATCTCGCGAATATGCTCTGGAGCAAATTCGCAGTTTTTGGCCCCCAGGTTCTTGCGAAGCTTTCGAAACATCTGGCTGGCGTCTATCAGCTGCACCTTGCCGCATCGCTTTTCAGCCTTCTTGTTGGAGAGCACCCAGATGTAGGTCGTAATGCCGGTGTTGTAGAAGAGGTTGTTGGGTAGTTGGATAATCGCCTCAAGATAGTCGTTTTCGATGATATGACGGCGGATGTTGCTCTCCCCACCGCCTGCGTCACCAGTGAAGAGCGAAGAGCCGTTATGTACCGAGGCGATACGCGACCCAGCGGGCCCCTTGTCCAGATCCTTCATCTTGTTGACCATCTCCATCAGAAAGAGAAGCTGGCCGTCTGAGGAACGGGGAGTGGCGGCAACGGTTTCGTCAACACCACTGTAATCTTTCAACGGCACTTCAAAACGGCGATCCAACACCTGTTTCCCATCGAGAATATATTTTTGATCACCGGCCCAGGATTTACCGTAGGGGGGATTGGAGAGCATGAAGTCGAAACGCAAACCGGCAAACTCATCTTCAGCCAAGGTTGATCCACAGCGGATATTTTCAGGATTGTTTCCTTTAATCATCATGTCTGACTTACAGATAGCGTAAGTCTCGTCGTTGATCTCCTTGCCGTAGAGGTACACCTCAGCTTTTGCTCTGATCTGTCCTTCTGGGTGAATGATGAAATCCTGCGCCTCAGTGAGCATCCCCCCAGAACCACATGCCGGATCGTACACCGTGATGACCGGCGGCAGTATTTCCTTCACCGGCTCAAAGAGAATGTGGGTCATCAGGTCGATTACCTCACGAGGAGTGAAGTGTTCACCGGCCTCTTCGTTGTTCTCTTCATTGAACTTTCGGATCAACTCCTCGAAAACATAACCCATGCCCAGGTTGGTCAACTCGGGCAGCTTGCGCCCATCCGGGTCCCTGGCTTCGTTGGGAGTGAGGTTGATGTTAGGAGAAGTGAATTTCTCCAACACCTCAAGCAGCACATCCTTATCAGCCATGTGGCTGACTTGAGAGCGCAGCTTGAACTTATCGACGATTTCCTTGACGTTCTCGCTGAAACCGTCGAGATACGCCTTGAAATTGGCTTCAAGGATCTGGCGATTGTTAGATGCAGTTTCGACAAGTTTTTTCAGAGTCCAGGGGGATGTGTTGTAGAAGACGTAACCGGAAGCCTCTTTGAGACCTTCCGGGTCAAGATCCGAGAATCCAGCATCGTCACGCTGAAACTTGACCTCCTCCATGACAGCATCCTTACTCGGTTCCAAAAGGCAGTCGAGACGCCGCAGCACGAACATGGGGAGAATGACATCACGGTATTTACCACGCACATAAACGTCGCGCAGGCAGTCGTCAGCGATGGACCAGATGAAGGAGACTATTTTATTGTG
The DNA here is from genome assembly GCA_903868145.1 of uncultured Desulfuromonadales bacterium. Lineage (GTDB taxonomy): Bacteria > Desulfobacterota > Desulfuromonadia > Geobacterales > Pseudopelobacteraceae > CAIPTY01. Next base: position 41,053 of record CAIPTY010000087.1, read on the forward strand.
AGCGGAATGATCCAACTGGTATGCCTCCTGAAAATTGCAGTTCAAAGGGTTTGCTGAATAATTAACGAAAAAGCCGCCTGTCAGCACTTAGGAGACAATGCGGCTTCAGTTCGAGCAATATGTCCTGAAGGGCACAGAGCCCATCTCCTTACCCTCCATAAATGCATGAAATTACGCAATGTTAATACCTCTTTTTGCCTCGAAAGTCAATTTGATACAAGTATTGGCGAGAGGCACACCAAGGAATCTCCCTGTCCGAACAGGACGGAGTGCGCAACATACTGATATATTTACATATACAATGCGATTTTGGATTGACAATTCATTTCAGGCTGGTCAAAATTAACCTGAAATACTGATGGATATTGACCGTCGAGAAAGGAGGGAGGATGTGATGGAAATAAAAATGAAGGCTTTCGTAATATCGATTTTCTGGAGCATTCTTCCCTGTTTTCTTGCTGGTGTAATTGTTGGTGCATTTTTTTTATCGGCATTCTGGTACTGCTTGATCGGCATAGCGGTATTGGCATTTTTCTACTGCTGCTTGGACCGTATCCCGGTTCGTCTGTTTGCCGGTACAATGAGAGGGTTGTCGCTCTGGCCACTTCTGAAATACGGATATGCAAGTACCGATAAAAGGCCTGTTAATTGTTGCTGCAATAATTGGTGGTTATGGCGACACTGGTTCTACAACCGATGATGTCATATATTCCCATGCACCCTTCAATTTAAGAATTTCGTCTCTATCAATTGGTATACAGCCTTGGTATTCAGCAATCAGCTCATATGGAGACGACACATAGAAATAGATATTCGCTCCATCTGATGTTTCCAAGTGGCTCAAAATATCGGCTGGCAATGAAAATTGATGACCATCCACGGTCATTGTAGCTCCGTATTCCGCAACAGCTAGTTCAATCCCTGTATCGCCAACATTTTCTCTCAATTTAAAATCTTCAGTGACGAGTGCAATCAGCCCATCATTGACTAACAGAATTTTCTTACCTGTCATTGTCTATTTCCCTCTCCTCAGTGGCGCAGGCCCCGGGCCTTTTGGTAAATTTGATGTTCTGCTCTGTTGCTGTAGTATCTTGCCGGTTCTTTGCACTTGCTGCTGAACATCTCGTGATTTTTGCTCCAATACTCTAGCTGCATCCCTTGTGGCAACTTCTGCCGATCTATTGACAGCCGTTTCTTTTGCAGCTCGGTTTGTGGCCATCGTACGATTAGGTGCTGTGACAGAAGCAATATCTCCAACGGTCATTGCCGTTTCATGCAGAGCTCCCTGACCAACGGCAATCGTAGTAGCGGCAGTACCTGCATCAATTGAACGGCCATCCCTGAAATCCTGTGATGCAGCACTACCAGCCAGATTCTGTTTTGATTCAACCCTTGTCCCAACCACCTGTGAACTCGAATAATCCGCCTTGACCCCTCCATCAGCACGAATACTCCCAGTAATTCCACCACCGGACCTGGTACTGACAACCGCCGCCCCCTGTTGTGAAGACTGAACAAACTGGTCTTCGGTGATTTCGGAACGCTGGCCAGCAATAAGATTACCGCTCTTGTCCATTTTTCCCTGCACCTGAGAGTAGTGCAGGTTGCCATCCTTGTCCTTGGCGTACATGAGGACATTTCCGTCAAGCCCATTGGAGAACGATCCACCAACTACTTCCATCTTGCCCGTCTTGTCGTTCTTGGCGTAATACCAGTCGCCATTGACCATCATCTGCTTGCCGCCGGCCTGGATCATGTACGAGCCTGACTTCCGTGACACATTCAGAGACTGGTTCTCGTAGCCAGTCTTGATAAAATCACCAACTGTCTTACGAAGCCCCTTGTCAGTGGTCGACACGTTCCGATCCAGACGCTCAATATCAGTCCCGGTCTTGCTCTGACCCAGATCAAACTTCTGCACCCGGCCACCCTGGTCAACTGCAAACGACGCGAGGTTGCCGTTCCGGTCGTAATCTGCCTTGTAGTCGAAGGCCTGGCCAGACAACTTGGCTACATGGGCAGCAGCACTCTGGAATCCGGAAGCACGAAGTTGCTTCTGCAGTTCAAGAGCCTGCCCCTTGTCACCCTTGGCAACGGTACGAGAATCAGACGAATTGACGATCCCGCCATCCATGCCGACATTGACACCGCTCTTGCCGTCGGCTGTCGTGAAGTTGATGTTCTGACCCTCCATCGCCTTCTGCATCTCGGCAAAGCCCCGTTCGGTCAGGTGGCCGTTCTGGTACATCTCCGGATCGTTTTTGAGTTGGGGAGCAATACGTCCAACCATCTGATCCGCTGCAGCATGAACAAGCTGGTTGCGGGCAATCCTCCCGGAAACATCATTGCTGGTGAGCTGTTGGTAGTTGCCGTAACCGCCACCTGCATAGATTCCCTGGATCTTGCCTCCGGTTTCCGTTGCTACGACATTGCCAGCCTCTGTACCGGCAGCAACCGGGCCACCCATTTGATTCGAGAGTCCGGTAACCTCTGAAGCATGTTTACTCTGCTGAAACTGGGCGTTCATCTGCATGAGCTGCCCGGAAGAGATCCCGTAGTTATCGGCAATCTTGTTCACCGCATCAGCGTTGGCAAAATCCCCCAGGGCGGTAACCTCCGACCGCATGGCGTTGAACTCGCGCCAGTTCCCATTAAACCCGAGAGACCTGGCTGCGGCATATGCTCCCATTTCACCCTGTAGTTGTCCGACACTCTTGTCCATGTTGGCAGTCAGGAAGTCAGAGTAGTTTTCACCGGAGCCAAAGACATTTGCCAAGGCACGGTCATTTGAAACTCCCATCTTGGCAAAAGCCAGTGTGTCACCGCCATAGCTGCCAGAAACCACATCCTTGGTTGCAGCCGACTTGTCGAGTCCCAGCCGGCCATCAAATGATTTCAACTCATAGGCTGATGACAGACCACCTTCACGCATGGCCCTGCCGCTACCACCGAAACCGATTGATCTTCCAATCTCGCTGTCAGCAGATATCCGACTCGAAAACTCCATCCCGAAATCCCTGATCATGTCGCTGGAAGCAGTGGTCTTACCGGACATACCAACCAATGACTGCGCCTGCCTGGCCTGGAAGCTATGCTCATTGCTCCAGGCCTGAGTCGGCATAGCGGTGACATTACGCTGCATGGCCGAAGCTCTGCCGGCAGGATCTTCAACCTCATGAGTAGCTCGGTTGCCAGCAGACTGAACCTGGCTGACCATACCGCCAGCCATCATTGCCATGGCATGACCGCCGAACTTGATCAGCATACCGGTAATAACCGTCGCCAGCATCATTCCGCTCATCCTCAGTGTGCCGAACATACCGAGGATCTTTACCGTCTGGTCAGGGAAGAAGTAGAGGGCATCCATACCCAGCTTGTTCTGCCTGACCATTTCATAGGCCCGATTGGCATAGTCCACGGCAAACTGGTGAACGATGGCATCGGTGACACCCCAGGCGGTCAACCAGATGAAGAACCCGGCGATAATTCCCACGGCCTTGCCGATCAGCGGAGTGGGGATAAACAGCGCCAGGAACGGCAGCAATCCAACAGCGATAGCAGTAAGTGCCGCCTTCATGATCGGCAGCCACTCGTTTGCCGACTTCATGGCGCCTGAAGCGCTCAGCAGAAATTGGTAGTTGGTGGCACCGGCGGCATTGCCGCTGCGGAAGATCTCCTCCAACCGCTGGGAGACGTATGCCTGCTTCAGGAAATCGTCAATGCTCGCCGCTCCAAGGCCGGTCCCGGAATTGACATTATTCAGCACTGTCTTGCACTGGATCATGGCGGCAGCATCGGTCACGTCATAACCGAGATTGGCGCAGACCGACTGAATGTTCTTTTCGAGATTGGCCGGGGTGAGTGCCGCTTTGATGCTCGTCCACGAATCGGTACAGGTGAGAGCCTGGCCCTGCGGATTGGCAGCATCATAATAGACTGTCCATATGGCAGGGTTAATCGCCTTGTCCAGGGAACCGACAAAATTGGTGGTAGTTTTGCGCAGTTCATCCACCGTGAGGTTGGCATTTGGGTTCATCAGCGCATAGGAGACGCAATCCTTGACGTAACGTCGCATAGAAGCGTCCAGATTGCTGTCCACCGCCGACAGTGGAATGCTGGTAAGTTGGGCAAGCCCCAGAAACCCTTTGCCGCCAGCCTGGGTCTGGTAATTCAGGGGATCTCCGGCAGTAGTGACGATATCCACCAGGCCCCTTTCGATCTTGTTCAGGATACCGGCCACCGCAACCACACCATCGGGGATGCCGCCGACCGCCTGGTTCTTGTTGAAGACCGGATCATAGACATGAATGGTACCCTTGGGGACAACCAGGGCCAGATAAACCATGATGCCGATCATGGTCGGCACGATCCAGGTCATGACCGAACCGTTGGCGGTACCCAGCGACTTGGCAAAAACTGTAACACCTCCGAAAAAGAGCCCGGCGGTGATAACCACGAAGTAGAGCGACTTGTAGGCGTTGTCACCGAAAATCAGCGCCAGCTTGCCGAAGGCGTTCACTACCGCGTCATGGCCTCCCCAGACATAGAATTCCATATCCAGGGCTAGAGCCATGGTGGGTATGAGCACCAATAATGCCGTAAGGGCGAGTCTAGTTGAGATGCGCTTTGACATTTACAATCCCTGCTTTAATCAGCTTTTTGTTGCGGAAATAGGTGTACGTCAAGACAACGGACGGGATGAAAATGAATATTGCCGTGCCAACTTGAATGAAGTACGCGGATGACAGAAGTACCCCCTTGAATCCCATTGCTATGTAGTACAGTTCGGCTAACGTGCCCGGTTTAATTTTTGCGGCATGAAGCTTGAGAATCGCCCAGACCATAGTGCTGTCGGTGAGCACGATGTAGCGGAGAAAATGGTATGCCAGCATGGCAAATATTGCCTTGCCGATTGCTCCGACGAACGTGCCACCGATCAGATTTACGACCATGCCACGGGTATAGGGCCCGATAAATTTTATTGCCACTTTTGCCATAAGGAACGCGTACCCGAGAGCGAAACTCATTGCCAGCAACCAGGCGCAGATTATATCGAACCATGTTGGGTCTGGATCACCGAAGATAGGAATGTAGTGCTCGAACACACCGATAGCCACTGGCGCCAATATCGCCATGACCATACCGGAGGCAAACGAACTTTTGATTCCCACCTCCATGAATTCGAGACGGAGTTTGGTTGTCAGAAATCGTGGGTCGATCTGGCAGCCACCACATTCATTGGCGTAACTCTGCTCGATATAGGCCATCGCCTCAAGCAGCCCGCGTGGCTTTATCTCGTTTCCCTGGGATATGGGTAATATGTCCGGACTGCTGCTCTCTTTTGCCACAAGGTACTCCTATCCTGATAAATGCCTGAACATGTCCATCATCCCGCCTCCGTAGGCGATGAGCGCCGCCAGTACGAGGCATATGACCGCAAATGTCGGATTTCGCTGCCTCACTCCGAACCAGAAACCGGAAATGATCAATATGATGAAGAAAAAACGGCTCCAGAATCCGTAGAGAAGCGTATTGAAGAGGTTTGTCCAGAACTTTTCATACTTGTCCTGATTCATGTAACGCAGAGGGTTGAATATGTCGATTGGCATACGTTCCTCTCAGAAAATCGGGTAGGCTTTCGCCAGGATGCGATTCTTGTCCACAAAACCGAAATAACGGGAGTCGTAACTGTCTTTATGCTGTCCCATGACGAACATGACCCCTTTGGGCACAGGCCCGTTGTAAACGAAGTGCTGCAGCGGTTCCCCCTTCAGAGAGGTATCCTTTGCGCGAACAAGATATTCTCCGTTGCAGTAGAACTTCTTCTCCGCATCGACGGTAAGCAGCTCCCCTTCGTTGCAGCCGAGAATTTTCATGACGTCCTCGGACTTTTTCATCCCCATACGGTCGGAGAGTTCCCTGTGCCGGAACAGGACGTAATCACCCCGCACCACCTTGTCCGGATTTCGGGTGAGCCAGTAGATCCGGTGCTTGAGCGAAGGCGTGAGCGTGACGCTGATCTTGTAGGGGAGAAGCGTTCCCGCAACGAGCAAAACCGTGATCGCCAGCCAGAGCCGCCAGTTGCGGAAATCAAGGTTTAACTGTTTCGGCATTGCGCACCACCGCGTCACCCATGATGATCACCCGGTTTTTGGGAATGGCTGTTATGACGCTCTCAAGGCGGTCAAAGCTCCTTTTCAGCTCGTCATCATTCAGTTTGCCGGCCAGGTAATTGTCACGCTGCTGGGCGATGTACCCCTTGATGTCAACGGCCACGACCTTTTGGGCGAACCAGCGGTCATAACCGGCAACGGTGGCCAGCGAAACTGATGCCGATACGAGCGCATACAAGAACACTGTAGAAATGAAATTTGCCCATTCGTAAAAATTCACCTTGAACATGTCGGCTTGCTGTTCACGGGGGTTTTCCGCTCTTCGTCTGATAGTTGAGTTATTCTCGGACTCGATTTCTCTTGGATCTTCGTTGTCACTGAAAGATTCATCGCTTATGCGATATGTATCACTACCATTGTGTAGTGCATGTCGCTCACTGTTTGTTTTCGGTCTTCGCCATAAATCCGAGACGCTCCCGAAGTCGATCTCCCGTGGATCGGGGTTTTTACCAAATGATTCATCTTTCATGCGGCATGCCTCACTTCCTCTGTTCAGTTTTTGTAGCAGGAGCAGTAAGCAGGGCAGTCAGAGAATGTGCCCCGGTTTCTCTCTGGATCTGCTCGATCAAATATTCGAGACTGGCATCACCGTAAACCGTATGGTGCGCCTTAATGGTGGCGTTCCTGGAGTCGCCTTCACTGAGAGCCGCATCATCTGCTTTTAGTCCCTTGGCATAAACGACAGCGGGAACACGGTCAATTCCGTACCGCCTGAACAGCAGTGGATCTACGGCGAATCCTGCCGGCAACATTTCGCACTCTCCCTCACCAGGATTACAGGCAGGATCGCGTTGCAACACAGATCCGATGAACCTGATTGTCGGCTGAATCTTCGACATGCCATCCACGAATCCGCGCATCACCAGAGTGACATTGGGATCACCAAGACGTGCCACCGAAGCTGCGTAATTCCTGACCGTCTGAAGCGGCATGGCTGATGAGATGAACAGGTAGATCCGTTCGTCGCTGCCGAGTTTTCCACGTGCTGCAGGTGCATTGCTGTCTGGATAGAACTTGACCGAAGCATCGCCGAAGAGTTCGCCTTTTATCCGTTCCGTCTCGCTCTTCAATTTTCCCTGGAATTCGAGGGATCGGTAGTAGGTGTTCATCTTTTCAGCAATCTTTGACATTTCCACTTCGGACTTGTTTGCCGGGATGGTGAGTGTTTCCGCCATCTTGTTTGCCTTGTCCAAGCTGACTTCCACTTCCGGGATACCAATCCGGGGATTGTCCCCACGTACAACTGCGGGGATGACCAGAATGGCCAGAATCAATTGAGCGCATAGCCGACGCAACAGACCCTCCTTCGTGTCAGTGACCAGAGAAAATTGTCAGGTGACGTGTTGGTAGTCCCGAAAGGCGGATTCTTTGCAGTCCCCCAGATGAGAGACGGTCTGCCGATGGGGATGCAGTCGTTACCGCGCACCGGCCTTGCAATCTGGAGACGGTAGTTGCTCTTAACGAGAATTGGCGTCACGACACCGGCACTGGCGCACTGATTGATGCCGGTATCATAGAGGAGTGTTTCTCGACCGAGCTTGAACAGCATCCGGGCCGCCAGCCCGGCATTGACGTTGAGGGGATTATTCTCGATCATGCTCCCTGACAGCGGGTAGAAAGACCCCCAACTCCCCATACACCAGAACAGGGGATCGATAGGATACGTCACGGTTGCCGCCACGCTGTCGGCAACGCACGCCAACTGCGAGACCGGATTGCCGAACAGCAGCGCTTCCGGGTTGATGATGAATGACAGGCTGTCGTCGTTCCACATGGGATCGACTTCCGTCATGTATGCCAGGTCAAACGCCCGGTTCTCAGCACAGGGAAAATCCATGAACAGCTTCAGGATCGACCAGGCCGGGAAGTAGAAGTAATGGGACTGTTGGAAGGCAAAGTCCGAATCGCCATACTCCTTGCTGCGGATCTCTCCGGAAGAAAAGCCCGGTTTGGGGTTGGTCATGCCGGTACCCATGACCGGGAAGCAGAACGGGTCCTTGACCGTTTCGATCAGACGGGCATGTTCCCAGAATGCCGTAGAGACCCCAAGGATCAATATCCCTTTGCTGTCCGGACAAGCGCAGACGGGCGACGTGACATTGCCGGGAGATGGCTCGGCGCCATTGCCGAAAGATACGCTCCCCATCTTCACCGGAAACATGCACTGCCAGCAGATGTCAGTCACCGGGTTGAGCACCTTACCCTTGCAAGCACCGCCTGCACCGTAGGCAACCGGTACTGTCAGAAAAAGCGTGACCATAGTGATGATCGAGATGTTACGCCTCAAGTTCATCCTCATATCGCACCGTGAATTCGGACCCCTTGTCCGTAATGATGATTGCTGGCTCCTTGCTTCCGTGTGGATACCGACCGGCAGTGCCTTTGCCTGACTTGAGCGCACTATTGATGGCAAATTGCATATTTGAAACGTCGCCCCAGTCACCATTACAAAAGCGTTCCTGGCTTAACAGGACATGATCCATAAGGGCTCTGTCCGAATGAAACCTATCTGCTATTTTCAGGGAAAAAATAATTGGTGTGCTGACGTCCATCTCTGAGGTTTCAGTCGGATTCCTGGTTGGCATCGCGTCTCCGAGCGCAGATTCAATTCCATCATCGCGTTTCTTATCCTCCTGCAAACAGGCATGATATGATTTCAGCCCAAACAAGACGACATCCCACGTATCAATGACGGTCTTATTTCCGTCAAGTTTACCCCTCAGCTCAGTCATGATCATGTTCAACAACCATTTGTATTCGTCAGCATCCTCTGTAGCCTCGTTTATGGCCTGATGAGTCATCTCATCCAGATCAACTTCAGCTATGAGATCGATCTGTTGACGAGTTGCTATGGGAAAATATCTCTCCGTATTTCTGGAGAACAGTTCCACGTATATTCCGGACTCTGTGATTTCGTTATCACCAAGCGTTGTGGCATCAGCATCGGGATAAATGACCACCTTGTGAATTGATGCAATACTGCGTAGATTCAGCATGATCCTGTTGTCATAGGTGACGAGAAATTTGTCCATTCTTACTGCTCCTTCTGATTGTGTTGATGCTTCTTGTGTTCATCAGTTCTTGATTCAGGCTCACGAGAAGATTTCTTCAGGCTACTTCTTGGGAGATACACCTCCGTTACCACCATCAGCCGACCTGATTGCTTGATGACCGACGGTGCAGCCTTCAATTTGAAACGTTCAACGATCCTCCTGTCGGCATAGAACAGCGGGCGGCTGATCCTCTTTGATATGGCCCCGAAACTCCCCTCAGTCAGAAGTAGCGTTACATCGAGCCGCTTGTCATACTCGGAGGCGGCAAACCACTTCACTTGCTCCGGATCGGTGCCGTCGATGACCACCAGCGTTTTCGGGTAGGTCACATAGTCGAGCGGGTTAAAGGTGTAACCTTTGGGGTAGAGAATGCCTCCCTTGCCGTCTGGTACGTCGATCTCGGTGGTATAGGTCATGTCAACCGGGAAGCTCCGGTTCCGCTTCGCTCGGGGCAGGCTCGCCTTTTCCGGCGGTCCCTTGTAGTTCTCGACCTTGCGTTTGTCCAGCACCTTGTTCCAGTCCACCTGCCGGGCACGTTCTTCGATCTCGGCCAGGGCATCCCGTTCCGTGATTCGGTACGTGGTTCCGTAAGTACCAATCACCTTGGCTTGCACCGAGGAAACCCCAAGAACCAGAGCTATCACTGCCAATCCTGTGCGCCTGATCATTTCGGTGTCGCCTGGTACTTGTTCTGGATGTTTTGCATGATGGTCTGTTGTGAACCATCAATCTTGGTAGCAAGATCCTTCTGTACATCTTCGAAGTATTCTGAAAGATCGATCCTCGAAAAATCCAGTGCCTGGAATTCGTCTGGCGTAAAGCCGCGGCAGTTGGGTGCTTCGGGCACACCCCAGCCGCCGTTCGGCTGAAACGATTGAAGTTGCGGTCTTCCCTGTTCATGTATGATCCTCGCCATTTTCGAGTTGAAGCAGCAGAAACTCTTGGCCTTCTGCACACATCCCACCAGCGGCCATTTTTTATAACAATAGTCCCCCACGTAATGACAATCCTTGGCGGCATTCTGCATCCCGGTCTGAATGTCACCCTGATCGCAGCCGCTCCCCATCAGCACCTTCATTACTACCAGGACGACTACCGCGATGATGATGGTGGCCGGGTTGAACAGGGCAGCGGCATACGCCTGAAGACCGGCACCGATGGCCGATGCTCCTGTAGCACCACTGGCCATGGTTGCGTATGCACCCGTTGCTGCCGCTCCCGAAAGAGTTGTCGTAGTTCCGGCAGCGGAAACAACTGTCATGGAGGTAACTGCGCCGGTAGCGGTGGTAGATATGGCCGAAATCTGTGCTGCTCCGGTTACCAGTGCGTTGCCGTAATAGGCGACCTGACCGATTTCATAGGCCATCTGGATACCCTGAACCGCTGTCGAGATACTGGTGCCGGTATCCTCCGAAGCCACCTTGTCGCTCTCACAGCAGTTGTTGAGGTACCCGACCGTCAAGCCTGGGGGACGGCAACGCGACGCCTTGCCGTTGAAAATGTAGATTTGGCCGAGGCAGTTGCCATTCGCATCTTTCGGCCCGTCATTCTGAAGCATGGACTCGTCAAGCGTGGTCGTTACCTCAGATCCGGGCGCTCCGGGATTGAAACAGGGGTTCGGGGAGCACTGCATCTTGCCCTGGTATTCCATGCAAGCGTACTGAGTGCCGAGCGGACAGGTATTGAACCCCTCAAAGCAGCTGTCCTTCTGCGGATTGTAGATGCCGGCGCCACTGCAGATCGGCACCGCCTCGCATTTGCCGATGGGAAGTGGCGTATAGGTCGTTCCTGCCGGGCAGTCGTGCTGGACTTCTGATACGCACTTGTCGAGCGTGATTGAAAACGTTGTGGTAGCTGCTTGAGAAAAGGCGGCATCCTTGGGACAGGCAACCGGTTGAAGGCACTTGAAGTCAGCCTGGCTCCAACTGTAAGTGCCACAATTACGGGTCAGCGTAGCCTGGCAGACGTTGAGTGCTGCATCGTAAGCACCATTGGCGCATACCGGTGACGAGAAACAGAGATTTGCGGCAGCATCAAAGGAGTAGGTGCCGCAGTCCCTGGTGATGGTTGCCTCACAGAGGTCAGTTGTGGTGTTCAGGGTGCCGTTCGGACAGGAAGGCGCAAGAATGCATAGCCCGCTGGCGCTGTCATACGTCCCCTGGGTGCAGGTTGGCGTATAAGCAGCCCAACAGACATCCATGTTCGGATCAAAGTTTCCCCCTGAACAGGTCGGGTTGGTGGCGGAAAGGCACTGATTACCGTTGATGAGAGCCTGACCGGCTGGACAGACCATCTGTGTTGATGACATCGTGAATGAACCGGACAACATCCAGGCACTGGCCGGTGAACCGTCTGAGCAATAGCGGTCCATAAAATAGTAACTGCAGTTGCCGACGCTGTCGCATTGTAATGCCGACAGGGCATAGCCGGTACTGGTCAGCTCGGTTCTAGTCAAAAGGTTGAGGGGAGACTGAATCGTAATGGCATCAGAGCCAAGACAACAGTAATTGGCAGCAACACTCACCTGCCCCTGGGGACCATTCGGGCAGGAAATGCTCACATTGCAGCAGGGGTCGGCATACGACGCGCAGAGAAATGACTTCGGACTGCAGGCGAGCACCTGTTGCGAGCTGGCATTGGAGATGGCGTCACACTTGTTCGTGACCACGTTGTACGTGGTGCCTGCCGGGCATTCGGGAGCTTTTTCGCAGCGCCCCCGGGAACTGTTATAGCTGTAGCCGCTTGGACATGATGGCACGAAGGTTTGAACGCAGAGATTGTAGGTAGCGCTATAGCTGCCATAGGTACAGATCGGCGACCGTTCGCACTTGCCTGTCGCGCCATTGTAGACATAACCATTGGCAGTGTCGCAGACCGGCATCCAGGCTTTTTCGCACCGATCCTTGGCAGCTATGAACGCTCCTCCGTCGGTGCATGCCGCCGACTTGACGCACCGGTCATAGGTCGGACTGGCCGGGTTGGCGTCGTAGCTGTAGGTGGCGGGGCAATCGTTCTGGACCAGCTTTTCGCAGCGGTCGTTATTTGCCGAAAAAGTCCCGTTTTCCGGGCAGACCACGCTCTTGGTACACTTGTCGATAGCGGAGTCCCAGGTGTAGCCGCTGCCGCAGACGTTCTGGGCCGTGGCCTGGCACATGTCACGGGTTGTCTCCAGAGTAGAGCCAGCCGGACAGACTGGTGCCGTATAGGTTTCGACGCATTCCGTGGAACCGACCGGGCAGAATTGTCCTTGAGTCGTCTGAATGCAGTTGGCTGTTTCTCCCGGGTCACCGGCATAGCCGTTGTTATTCAGATCCTGACCGCACATGATGTTATTGATGGCATTGGGATCAGGTGGTGGCGGAGGTGGTGGTGGCGGTGGAGGGGTGATCGTGCCCGGATCGATGTACGACAGGGCACAGTCGAGCTTGCCGGGAAACTCTACGATCTGTGAGCTTCTTGTCCCATCGAGACCGCTGGCCCAGATCCCGTCACTCCCCATGACGACTGCCTGCGGGTCCTGACCGGAATAGGTGCCGGCAGCCGGCCATTTTGTGAATGAAAGTCCCGATCCGTCAATGGCGTTGAAGCCGACAGGCCCGAACTCTTTCCAGGCGTCGATGTAGGTGCTCTTATCCGAGGTTGCTGTCCCCAGATATGCGCCATAGCGCTTGATCAGGAAATCCAGTGTCTGCTGGCTGTCCACGCTGACCGGTTTGGCCGCCCCGAACTGTCCGAGAGAAAGCATCCTCTTGAGCGAGGCCGTGTCGGTGCCGGTCATCAGATACTCCCGGCTGATGTTCGCCGAGAAGTCGAAATAGATGTCGGGAAGCGACTGGCTGCCACTGACGGCTGATTTGGCAATGGCGTAGGTCTTGCCGTTGAATTCGGTGAAGAACGCCAGGGCATCGCTATAATGATAGGTGGTACCGATCGTGATGGTGTCCTGGCAACTGACAACTGCCTGCGCCGTGTTGGTTACCCCGGAGAGGGAGAGCAGGAGAACGGCATAAAGAACTGAATAGGCGATACGGAATAGCATCTTGTTTACCTCGACTGCATCGGCTGCTTCTGGCCGCTCGAACAGATATTGTCCTTACCTGCCAGCCTGAGCGTCTGGATGACCGTGGCAGCCTCGGCAAACTCGTTGATGCACTGGCAATCAATGACGATTTCTTCGCCCGGGTCGGCAGGACAGCTGTTGTTGATGCAGGTCTTGTAGAAAATGTCGTATGACTGGGCGGGAACACGCATGTCGGTGACATTTCCGGTCGTCGTCACTTGGGTGTCAGTCTTGGCAATGCGTGTTTTGCAGGCCACTTCGCATTCCGAAGCAGGGTCCCGTTGCGGAAGATTGATGCTGCCATTGGCAATGTTCCAGCCCGTGGGGCCGAGACGTGGGTCCTGGAAGATCAGATTCGCTGTGTTGTCGCTGGCAGAGGAGACCACCTTCCCGAAACGGGTTGCCACATCAGAGAAGTCGTATTGCTGACTGCCGCAGACATAGGTACGCTTCTTATGCCACCAGTCCCGGCAGATCTTGTTGGTGCCCACCTGGCCGGTGAAATTCTTACAGGAAGGAAGTGGGTTAAAGCCGGTCGGATTGAAGTTCTGGTAGGTCACGACACCATCGATATCCTCTTCCTTCAGGCGGCAGTCCGGGTCGTTGGCCAGGGTGGCGCACTTGTCTTCAACGCCTTCGGTGTAGGTATCCTCCTTGAAGTCGAAGAAATAGCTCCAGTCGAACGAGACACCTTGAGCACCCTTGGCCGGGCAGACAATGCCGGTCTGGACAGAGGTATCAAAACCATTAATGACTCCGTCCACCGAAGCCGAAGCGGAATTGCAGCCACCGCCACTCATGTTGTTCATGTTGAACGTGGCGGACATGAGTTGGCCGAGCTTAGCCGGGTCCGGAGTCGAAACGGTGACGGTTTTAACGGTATGCCAGCCATCGCCTCCCGGACTGCCGCCGCAGTTGTTGTGGGCTGCTCCCGGTCCTCCCGGGCCTGTATCCAGGTATTCCAGCTGATAGGTCAGGTCATCGACCTTGTGAACCCGTATGTAAACCAGGTGATCGGTACAGAGTGCGCTGTTCCCTGAGTCGTTGAAGGACTTGGTGGTGGTATCAACACGACCAGCCCGGTCGACAGTGCAGACGCTTGATTTGCCTTGGGCCTCTCGGGCCGCACCTGAGTTGGAGATCATGTAGTAGAAACTGCTCGGATCGGATGACTGGGAAATGGCAGCGGAATCCCTGGCTGCGGTCAGTTGCGGCCAGTTGGTGTAGTAACCGGACAGGGTGGATACGGTTGGCGAAGATGAAAATGCTGAGACACTGGATGCGGCGTTATTGGTCTGGGTGGTAACCTGACCGTAATAGGTGATAGTGGTAATGTCGGTATTGACGTTTGTGATGGTGAAGGATGTATTGCTGGTATGAACGGCATTGACGATGCCACCGCCGATGTCTTTCAGCACAATGGCGCTGTTGACCCAGACCAGGTTGCTCCCGCAACTGCTGTTGATGCAATAGCAGCCGCCGAGATCGGTAATGGAAGCCGGAGCCTCAGTGACCCGGCCATCAACATCGGCGGCCCACGTGTAGTATTTGCAGTTGGTCCAGCTACCAGCATTGCAGGAGATGAAGCCGTTGGCGCAGACCCCTGATACAAGCGACGGTACGGCGTGGACATTGTCGATGGTGCCATCAGTATTGAGATCCTGACTGACAATGACCTGCTGCAGATCGCCGGTACCTGACGGCTGTATCATCACCTCCAGGAACTTTGCCGAAGATGGAGCATTCAAAGTCGCCGGGAAGCTGGTAGCGCCGTTCACCGTCTGCATGAGGTTCGAGGAATTGGTCATTGGCAACGAAATGTTGCTGTTGACGGTACTCTTGCTGCCGAATCTGGAGAGCGCCGTCTGACCGGCATTCTGCCCAGCGGTCTTCCCGTCTACTGCAAAGGCAGACGTGCTACCCAATGACACAGACATCATCAGACTAACTGCGGTATTTCTTGACCATCTCACGGATTGCATCCTCATAACTCACTCCGCCGTCCACTATTGCCTCGATTTCAGCGATCTCGCTCGCATCAGATGTGAATACGTAATAGGAGAAGGGATCTACCGCCAGTCTGCCGACGCCGGCACCGAACGGGGTATCCATGAAAATCTCCGAATACTTGGGCTTGTTGCTCTTGGTTGACTTCAGAATCCGCATGGTGAACTCGTCGTAATCCAGGAGCTTCTCATCCAGTGCCTTCTCGAAGTCAGATGATTCCAGAAAGAACTTGAAGGCCGAGTTATTCCGGATAACGTCGCCGACCCCGCCAAACAGTTTCATGTCGAGCACCGACTGGGTGATTATGGTGAAGCTGCCACCATATTTGCGGGCACGGCGGTAACCTTCCTCTATGACCTCTTTCAAAGTCGAACTCTCACCGAGGAACTGCCAGGCTTCGTCAAAGACGATCAGCCGTTGATCCGACTTGTCAGAGAGATAGAGATCCTGGGTGACAGCATTGATCACCTGAAGGGTAACGACCCGGAATAGTTCCTTGCGGGACTTTAGGTGCTCCAGTTCCAAAACCACAAACTCGTCATTGGAGATGTCAAGACTGCTCTTGCCGTTAAAGAAACGCCCAAAGGCCCCGTCACTGCGGAAATCGGCCAGGTTGAAGGCGAGCCGGGAAGCGGCCTCCTTGATCTCGCCACCCTCCGAGGAGTATTTGTCGAAATTGAACAGGTACTCGTAGACGGTGTCGATTCCGGCATCATTCCCTTCCTGCTGCCAGGCCCAGCGAACCGCTCCCTTGATGAGCGTCATCTCTGTCTCGCTGGGAATGGTCTTACCGCTGGAAAAGACCATCTGGGCAACGATGGGAGCGATAACCGGGATGTCGTACTCGGGATCGATGATGTTGGTGAATGGGTTCAGACAGACCTGGGAGTCTTCGCTGAAGTCCAGATAGCGTGCGCCGAACAGTTTGGTCATCTTCTTGTAGGAACCGCCGATGTCAATAATCCGGATCTTCGATTTCATAGCGAAGTAGTTGTAGACCAGATAGTTGATGAAGAAGCTCTTGCCGGCGCCGCTGGAGGCGCAAACCATTGCGTTGTGGTTGTTTACACCCTTGTTGAAGATGTCGAGGCCGAACAGGTTTCCCTTGCGCCCGGCGAAAAGCATGACCGGCTTGCCCAGCCCGGAGAAATCACCCTGTACCGGCAGGGTAACGGCGATACTGTCCACGGGAAGGATGTGGTCCCGGTCGAGGGTGTCGATATTGCTGCCGGTGTCGTAGAGACCGAACGGCAAGGAAGAGATGAACAGGATGGGAAGAATCCCCTTATCCTCCTGCATGACATACCCCTGACCCTCCCAGACCCGTTTGGCCCTGGTCACTGATTCGTTCACCAGCCACTCGTCGCTGCCGTAGACCCACATGATCGGAATAATCCGGTAGAACTTGGTACCCCGTTCCAGTTCGTCGACCGCCCAGAGGTATTCGTCTTTCTTCCGAGCCAGCGAGGGGGCGAAACTGCCGACTCCCTGCTGCTGCAGGACCATGTTGCATTTGGTGTGGAGTTTGTTCTTCTGGTTCCGAAGGAGGATATTCAGGGTAAAGAAGAACGGCGTCCGGATCTGGTCGGAGTCGGTCGCCATGCCCATGATCCCGCCGAAGAGCTGATTGGTCTGGATCGGATTGCCATTCAGAGGAAAAGCTTTGGGTGTCACACAGCGGAAGTGCCGGTTGTCAAACTTGAGCGAAGTGAAACGTTTCTCAATCTTCGTGGCGAGCAAGACCTGTTTGCGGATGACGTTCCGTTCGTCGTAGTGACTGGCATTGTTGGAAGGGTCTTCATTCAGCATGCGCCGCAACCATTCCAGCAGTCGTCCCGGTTCGACTACGACCGGAGAAAGTCCGGCACCGCGCAAGACCTCCTGGATCGTTCCGAATACCTCTTCCAGGTTTACATGAGCGATCTCTTTCACCGGGAACTTGACCGTGAAAAACATCCTGAAGTTACGGATCGGGATGCCGCTCAGGCAGCCAAGACCTTCCACTCCTTCCTGAAAAAAACGGGACACGTTGTCAGAAACATCGCGTACCAACTTGCTCTCGCGGGCCTTCAGTGAACCATAAGCATCGACCACCGGTTGTACATACGGATCAGCAAACAGGATAAACTGCATGACCGACCCCTCCGGAAGATTGACGCGGAAAAGTCCTTCCAGAGTCCTGATGCTGGTTTCCGAGGCAAAAGCCAGGGGAGCGCACTCCCACATCATGCCGAAGGTGTTGTCAGTGTTAAGGTAGATCTGTTTTTTGGGTTCATAGGCGATCCAGGGGAAGTGGTCGGAAAACTTCTCCCGCTGAGACAGGCGCCGTAATTCGCCCCGGGTAATGCCACCATCCTTGCCAAAAAGTGCCGACAAAATGCCCATGCGCTATTCCTCCTCGCCGGACGACACCGTGTCGCCCAGCAGCCAGCGCGGCTCATCAACAAAGAAGTAGACATAGCGCAGCATGTAAAATTCGTTATCCTGACCGGTGTAGGGCAGAAGCAAGACTCTCATGGTTTTGGGTGGTGCTACGACAGGCGATACAGGCTCCTTCAACAGCCCGCTGAACTTGTCGAAAAGCGCGGTACGGTACCGGTTGTAGGTACTGTTCTCTTTCGACACAGGATTTAGCGTCCCTTCCTTCTTTGCGTCGCTGCAGGCACCAGCGGTACTATCCTCAGAGGTGCATTCCTCAGTTGCATGATCCGTTTGAGTTTCTTTGACCGGAAGCACTCCAGAGGCTGATTCGCTGTACGCTGTCTGGACGGAGACGCATTTCCCTTTACTACTCTCTGGACAACTGAAACTGCTTTCGTAGGGATTGAGCAGGGCGCAACCGCTCATACTCAGCATTCCTATGGCTATCAGGATATTCTTCACTTTCCGCCTCCCTTGACGATCTTCTTGATTTCCAGGTTGATTCCCTCGCTGATGACGAGCGTCACCGGTTTCGTGGCGCCAACCTCGATGACCGGCATGGTCTGTCGGGCCAATTCCATGTAGAACTTCTGGATCTCCTTGAACCCGCTTGAAAGTCCTGACCCGACTCCAGACATGGCAATATCTTTCGGGTCAACGGTTTGGGTGGTACCGAGAGGGCTCACCGACATGGTTGTGGCTGAGGCTTTGATGGCATCGCCAACGCCACCAAAGAAGCCAGCCAGCATACTTCTGGCGATCATGGAGCCCATCTTCGCCACGACCCGTCCCCGCAGGCCGATCTTGCCATCCTCATCCACGACGAATCCCTTGATCTTCTGGTCGACAACCGCCTGCCCCTTTCGGTCGAGGCAGGACAGTGAGACCAGCAGCAGTTCCGCCCGCTCGGTGGCTAGGTTTCCCTTGCCATCGGCAATCACGAAACACCCTTTGAGGTTCGCCTTGACGCTGTTGGGCAGAACCGCCGGGGTTTTGACTCTGAGCAGAACCGGCACCGGATTACCTTTGGCTTCCGATGTTGTGGGAGCGTCCAAGCCACTCAACAGGGTCGCCTCCATAAAGGAAGGAGGCAGATAGACCGAACCGATTGCCGTGTCTTTTTTTTTATCATCCGCTTCAACCTTGGCTGATTTTCCAGATCCGGAGTGGGATACAATAGTGATGTCGCCGATCTCGGTTTCGGGTGGCGATGGCAGCTGGCCAGCAGGCATTCCTTGCGTTGTGACTGGCAGTGGGGGCAGCGATATATTGCCTTGCGGAATCGGCGGGGGTGGCGGCAATGGTTGCTTGGGCATTACTGTCCGTCCAGAACCGGCTTTTTGTGATTGGCTCTGTTGTAGTGCCGTGGCGGCAATGCGAGTGTCACCCGGCAGAGAAGGTGATGCACCGGTCTGCATCTGTGGCGGCACCACTACGTCACCTTTTTTCTCACGGGTGATCTCATCAAGCTTCTGCTGGAGTTCGGCAAGCTTGTCGTCACGCTTGGCAATCTCTTTCTGGCTTTCAAGGAACTGTGATTTCTCCAGAAGTTTTGGTTCGATATCCAAAGTAGTATGCTTGGCACTCTTCACCGGTAGCGTAGACTTCCCCCGGTTCATAACCATGCTCCCCAATAAATAAACCGCGATAAAAGCACACACGGCACCGCCCCAAACAACATAACGACGCTGGTTTCCACTCAGATTGTTCCAGAAGGAGAGCAGTTTATTTTTCATCGTCTGCCTCCTGCTCCGCTTCTTGTGCCTTTGGCTTGGCCTTTATCGTCTGTTTTTCCGGCTGCCCGGTTTTGGTGCCGTCCATCACGGGCAACTCCCCGGCCAGCTTCCGGGATTCAAGCTTCTCGGCCCGCTGCTCCACGACGAATACGCGTGAGGTATCGCCTGTCCGCAGGATGTGACGCTCAAGTGAGATTGCCACCGGGTTCTCGGCGAGTTCTGTTTTCAGGAACATCTTCTCGTTCATCTTGAACTCGGTGGTCTCTCCGCGCAGGGATGCTTCATACTCCTTGATTCGGAGACCTTCGCCCTCAATATCCACCGTACGCTTGAGAGTCAGGAGGATTTCCCGGAACGAGAAGAAACGCTTCTCCCTTCTGCTAACACTGTAGGAATCGGGTATGTTTTCGGTGTAGACATCTTTAATGGCTTTAAGAGCCTTCTTCTCGAACGGCAGTCCCGAGTAGAGAGAAAGGTTCTCCTTAATCTTCCGCTCCTTTCCTGACGTCAGGCGGATGGTTTGGGAGGGGACTCTTTGCGGAAAGATAACCATGCTGAACGTCTCATCGCCGCAGACCACATAGAGTTCGGTTGGTGTTGTCGAATAGGCAAATTTGTCACCTTTCTTGGTTACCTTGAACTTCACAAAGGCATCCTTGCCGGTGATCTTGATGGTGAGACCTTTTTCGGTGGATGTCAGCGCTTCACGGATATCAGTCGGACAGGAAATGCGATTCATGTCCGAACTGGACAGCCTGACACTTGTGGTCGCTTCCGGGAGAACAACAGTGGGAAATTCTCCCTCGGCTGGTTGTTCAGCTACCTGCTCAATCGCGATTTTCTGTTTCTGTCCACCACCATGCTCTGCCGCCTGTGCTAACACCGGCACCAGCAATGCGGCCAATAAAGCAACCTTGCGCATCATGCCCCCTTCTTTTCGCCCAATGCCGGCTTCTCATACAACCGGATCAGGATGAATTTTCCGTTATCGAATCGGTATTCAATGATGTAGACCTTCAGGACGTCTTCAGCCTTCTGGTCCACCATGTAGGTTTTCTTGGTGCCGGTGACTTCCAGCCTGCGTTTCTCGCTGTCATTGTTGATGGCATGGATGTAAAAGGCGCTGGACGCCTTGGTGTTTTCAATTTTATCCGCCAGCTCGTATAGCTCTTTCCGTGAAGCCTGAAACTCGGCGGGATCGTAGACGGCCAGCAGTTCACTGAACTGCGACCTGGCATTGACAGGGTTGTAGGTGAGAGCCAGGCTCAGGATGTAGCGAGTAAATTCCTTGAGATACTCATCAGAGGCCTTGTCGCCTGAGACCGATATCTTTGAATTGATGGTCGGAGGTACGAGGATTACCCGCTGGCTGTTCAGTGCCATGAACAACCCGGCGGTGTTTATAACAACGGCAATGCCCAGCGCCACGACGACGAATTTGAGCAGCCGGTTTTCGGCGAATATGTTGGAACTTTTCTGTAAAAATATGTCGAGGTTCACTTCAATGCTCCCTCTGTAGTAGTCATTCCTGGAAATCACTTTCGAAGAACTGCGGGTATCCGGTCATTGGAGCCAGACCGATGAAATACAGCACATGGCGCAGGAAGCCACGCGGGTACTGCCGTTTGAAGCGGCTGTATGCCCATGGAATGATGATCATCGTCAGCCAGAGATATCCCCCGAATTGTTGGGCGAGGATAAAGCTCGCCGTCATGATTGCCAGATCGTCCGGTTCGAACCAGAGAACCTGGAATGGCTGAGTCAGGTATTGGGGAAACTTGCGAATCACTTTCAACTCCGTTCAGGGTTACCCGCTGGTTAGGGGGGCTTTCGCCCCCCTGGTTGTGGTTAGATGATCATCCCGAGTGAGGTGACGATCTTGTCCGAGTTGATGACGAGCACCCCTCCAAGAATACAGAGGACTGCCGGAACCATTTTTTGCTGGATCATGACGACGACGCCGGCAATGATCGACAGGACACCGGCGATGGCGCCGAAAGGTCCCTTGAGAATGTTGTTGATGAAGAAGTCGTAGGCCTCGAATCCGAACGAACCGGCTACCGGGGCAACGAGGGCCATGGCCTGGGATGCCACCAGGGTTACGATCATCGCAACGGCGGTCATCAGAAGTAGTTTACGTTTGTGCATTCATTTCTCCTTTAAGCTGTTGGTGTGATGGTCAGACAGAGTTGCCAAATAGATTCAGTGCGATTGCGGCTTGCTCACCTCCTTTCCCTTGTCCAGCAACCCGGTTATCCGTTGGATGTCTGCACCATTCACGTGAGCACCTTCGATCCAGAGTGCCGGAGTTCCGCGTACGCCAAGACCAGTCGCAACCTTCTCCATCTCCTCCAGTTGCTGTTGCTGTGCGCCATCGGCAATGGATATCGGCTTCCCGTCCAGCACTCCCTCGAATACGTCATGGAATGCCTTGTCCCTGTCTGGCTGCGACAGGATGTAGCGGGCCTTTTTCTCGGCGTCGGGATGTATTTTGCGTAACGGGACGAAATAGACGTAACGGGTCACGTCAGACCGCTTCGAGAGGAATTTGTCAACTTGACGACAGTAGGGGCAGTCCGGGTCGGTAAATTCGATGACCTTCTTGGGGCCGTTACCTATTTTCAGGGCTTTATCCAGGGGAAGGTCCTTTATCCGTTCTGCCGCTACCTTCTCTCGCATTTCTGCAGTAAGGTTCTTGCCGTCCTTGGTCCAGATTTCACCAAAGAAGAGGTAACCTTCGGGGCTGAAGTAAAATACCTGCTCTCCGGCGGTGATCTCATACAGGCCTTTGAGCGGTGATTCTCTAAAGCCGTCAACTCTCAGATTTGGAAAACTTTTCATCAGATTCTCTTTCTCGGTTCTCACATCGTCATTTGCCATTGAGAACCCCGCCGCAGTCACGATAAGCAGCATCAAACCGCCAATCGTCATTCTCTTGTTGTTAATCAGCTTCACAACTCCTCCTTTCGATGTTCCTGAATTTCCACGCGCCTGTTCAGGCGCTTGTCAGGCGAAACTGGGCAACACTTGCCTTTTCCCGCCACGGTGAACACATTAAAACCATTAGCTTTCATTATCCCGGCTACGTGATTCGCCCTCCTGATCGACAGTTCCTCGTTGTAGTCACTTCTGCCAATCGTGCAGGTAAATCCCGTCACATCGAATGCGCTGTTTCTCGGCAAATCAGCCAGTAGCCCATTGAGCTTCTCGCGCTCGTAGAGAGACAACTTTGCACTGTCGAAATCAAACTGAATGGGAACAAGTCGAACCTGTTTAACTGCGGTCTGACCTTTAGTGCTCAGAACTTGTTGAACTTCAGGCGTAGCAGGAATCTCAGGCTTGAGAGGCGTGTATATTCGCAAAGCCAGTTTTGGAGCCATCGGCATCATGGAGAGTTGATTATCCGGACAGTCTGAGCAGACCACGAATTGGTCACCCTCCTTTGCAACCACTGCTTCGAGTGAATAGCTAAATGGTCTCTGGCGAATATCCGTGGCATGGCTTGCCAACGGAACGAGCAGGACAAGCGTTGCGATGCTCCATGATTTGATCGTCATAGGACCTCCTGAACGAGTTGTTCATAGAAATAATCTATAGGGGGGGCAGGTTGACGATGATCCTCGGGTACTGAGAATCAAGCTGTGGAGCGCAGGGAGTCATATGGCGACCATTGGAAACGCACAGTGGACATATATTTTTTTGGTAACGGTAAGGCTGAAGGCGTGGCTGAGATGAAAAAACTGCTGGGGGGCAAAGGGGCCAATCTGGCGAAGATGACCAACATTGGTCTGCCGGTTCCACCCGGCATGAATAGCCTTCACGCACCTGGTTGTTCTCGTATCAAAAAATTTTTCTAGTTAAATGTCGGGCAGTTAGATTTTTTTTCGGGTCAAAATACGAATTGCACCTGCCCCCCTTATAGATATTTAGACAGGGTGAAACACCAAGAACGGAGGAAAAGCAATGGAAGCACTTTTGAGGCAGCGTGACTTGATGGAGATCATGAATGTATCGCGAGCAACACTCTGGAGGGTGCTGAGACACCAGAATTTCCCCAAGCCGGTCATCTTAATGGGGTGCAAGCGCTGGAGATCTGAAGATGTCGCTTTGTGGATCGAGGCACGAAAAAGTGTATGAGGGCGACAACATACTATCAATGAAGACAATTCGGGAGGTCCCGGTTGCATGACCATCTTCAACCAATGTTGTTCACTGACTCCACGGAAACGCAATCGTCTGACTCGTTTCAGGAGCTTCTGGCGAGCATTGCAGCCAGACCCAAATACCTTCCCGAGTGGCCGGAGAGCCACAGGGTGTTACCCAACGAGATTTTGCGTTCGGCGCTTTTCAACTGCCGCAACAGGAACCTTCCCCGCGTGTTCATGAAGGAGGTTGAAATAGCAGTGATCGGAGATGGCCAGGTCATCTATCGCGGCGAAGAACTACGACAGGATGATGAGCTTGTCTGGATGCACCTTATGCATCTGATCAAAAAAATCCCGTTGGGTGAATGTGTCACGTTTACTCCCTACTCATTCATCAAGGCACTCGGGTGGCCCATCAAGGGCCAGAATTACGAAAGGCTGCGTACCTGTCTCAGTCGCATGCAGGCCACAGCACTCAGAATTCAGTCGAAGCGACTGGACAGTTTCATCAGCATCTCCTTGATTCAAAAATTCATGTCCAGAAACGACCGGAATGAAAATCTTTCCCGATGGGAGGTCTGGATCTGCAAGGAAATGCAGTTGCTGTTCGACGAAGATTTTCTGACCCGGGTGACCTGGGAAACAAGACGTTCATTGCCTGACGGTATTGCTTCCAAGTTGTTCGGCTATTGGGCCAGTCACCGCAAGCCGTACCCGGTCAAAATCGAGACGTTATCGAAGCTGTGCGGTTCTGGAATGAGTGCGAAGCATTTCAAGGCGGAGTTGAAAAAGGCCCTCGATCTTCTGAAAGAGGCGGGTTTCTTGGAGTCGTCGGAATTTAAGGGTGAGCTAGTCGTCGTTAGCCGAAAGTATTGACCTATGACCGACCGGATATTGACTTATGACCGACTCACTATTGACCTATGACCGACTGCTACTGACTTTTGACCGACCTGAATATTGACTTTTGACCGACCTGAACCATGACCTATGACCGACTGGCATAGTTCTGATTTCTTAAAATATTCGATTGGTTACAAGGTTATCAACACCCCGCTAACCTTCTTTTAACCAATTTTTAACCATAAGAGGCGTCGGATTGACAGGAAGGAATAGCGATGAACTGCCCATTTCCCGATGAAGCAATGAAGACCGTGGTTTCGTATCTACGTCGCTCCGGCCAGACCGTTGTCTTATCGGAAGGTTCATTTGTCCTCACGAAAGGGACGCCAAATATCATCGTCATTGGACAGGCATGCGCAGTCGGTGCGGTGTCTTTGACCGAGGATGGCTCTATTCAGGTATGCGGAACACGAATCATTGGCGAGATGGATACCGTAAAGCTACGCAGAAGAGTTGAAGATCATCTACGCAAATCGGCTTCGAAGCAGGACATTATCCGCATAGCAGCATGTTTGGGAATCAGATTGAAGTAGAAGCTGATTCTCGTTTTCTGAGAAAGCCATACCAAAAGGGCAGTAACGCGTCTGGATTCGGTCCGTAGCCGTTTCGGGTCGCTTAATCGAATTATTCATTCTGGCACGGCCAGGCTCACAGCGTTGAGCACTGGCAAAGCCGGTCATCGAAGCACGACTTCGAGGCCGGCTTTTTTTTATCTGGAGGGTTCCCCTATGGACTTTCAGCAAGCAATGGCATGGGTAAGTGAGCATGAGTCTGCAATCAAGGGTTATATCGCCAAGTACCGCAATTTTTCACCGTATGAAGAGTGTGACTACATGCAGGAAGCCTTTGAAGCCGCAATGATTGCGGCTATCCGCAGCAGGGAGAAGAACCTTGCCTTCGAGGCAGTGTTCTGGAAGGTATTCCGAAATCATATCAGTGTCATAACTCCGTCGCCGAATATTCTGACCCATGGATCAAATTCGATTCCCTCGCATGTCTGTACAGAAGACCTGACGTTCGTTACCGAAAACAGAGCAGATAGAAGACACAAAGATCCTGATATCGAGATGATCTTTCAGTCAATGCGCCATCACCTTACGGACAAGGAACAACAGGTCCTTTACTATGCCCTCGGAATCGGTATGGAAGGAAGTATGTCAAATTACGAGATCGCTGATCTTCTGGGGTGTGTCCCGTCAAATATTCGTGACATTCACAAGAGAGCATTTCGACGGATAGAGCAGCTCGTTAAGAAGGGCATCATTGACCCCAAGTGTTTCGCTTGATCAATGCAGTTCATAAAATCTGGGAGGTTAACGATGGATTTGGAGCAAGCAGCAACAAAATTTAGACCAATACCGATGAAAGCACTGAAAAGAATGGTTGGAGAGGGGCTGTTGACTGATCCTTTGGACGAGAAAGATCAACATGCACTGCAACTGCTTTCCCGCCTTTGGACAGATGAATGGTACGTCGCCCGGATGAACATGTCTTTCAAATCAGATAAGAGAGCGCTGATGCTCGCATTCCCGAACTTCGGCAAGATTGAGCGATACATTCTGAGTTCATATCTGCCGAAAGAGGGCAGGCCCAGAGTACGGGTATCGGTACAGGACGTTGCCAACAATCTCCGCATCTATTTCCACATCGAGTATCCGGCGTTCAAGATCAAACGTATCCGCCAGATTGCCTACAACATGCTGCGCAGCTGCAGGGGGGAGTGTCGGAAACTGTACTTTTCCCTGACGGCTTTGGAACGGCAATCGCTGGAAAATCATCGCAGGAAATCTGTCAAAAAATCCAACTAACAAACTTTTCTAAGGAAAAGTCTTTATAGAAAAGTTTGTATTACGACAAGGAGTCTGAAATGAAAAACGAAGATATTGAAGAGCTGCTCAACAGCCGGATCATCGAAGCATATTCGAAAGGATACAGCGTTGTTGAAATCACCAGAGCGCTTAAGAAAACGTCCATAGATTTGGTCTACGATCTGTTGCGTGATACGGGCAAAATCCCAGTCATGGAAAGAAGTGAGTACCGCCGCCAATACGATATCGACACCAGGCTAACAAGCGCATGCCGGCGGAAAGGTTTTTCCTTTGGACGGTGGTGTCTCGGCTGGCGCTTTGATCCGTTTGTGGCAGTTGCAGCACTGAAATCTGCTCCTGACGACGAGAACGAGAGTGCTATTCATGCAGCATTGAAAAGAGATTTTCCGGAAATTTATCTCAGCATGTATGAGGGAGCGAAGATCACAAAGGAAAAGAAGGTAAAATACCGGTCCAAGCCCGATTCCCTGATGATCGAATGGAGTTCAAAAGGAAAAACTTTTGTTGCATCGGTTCCTGAACACCCAGGCATCGAAGCCCTCGGCAAGAACTGGGATGATGTTTACTTCGCTATTAAATCGGTGCATCAGATGCACGAATATGTTCAGCGCCTGGATCGACTCCTCAATGGTACAGGCAGGGAGCCTGGCCCTGTTAATGGGGTCGAATAGTCACCTCCCCATATTTGCCCTATATTTCGTACCAAGTTTGTTACCAAAAATGCGGCAAGTTGCAGAGGTGGCAAATTTGTAGCCATATTTATCACCATATTTGCCACCGTTACCTGCCCCCCCTATAGATATTTTGTATGGAGGCTTACCTGCCTTACAAAATTTCTGGGGGTTGATATGAACGTGCTGGTATGTGATCTCGGATTTTCTTCGGCCAAGTGGATTTACGGGGAGCGCAAGGGAAGGATTATTTCTGCGTTCAGCTACAACGGCGACAATCTGCTGGTCGGAGAAGATTCCCTGATGTCGTCAGGCTCTTCCTATCTGAAAACGATGGAAGAGCTTGTTCGCTACTATCCGGTATTTGTGGAACAGTGCCTGAAACAGGCTGCCTGCGAGGAAGACATTCTACTTGCCGTCGGTTTGCCTTACTCCTACTGGCAGGAACAGCATAAGCCAGGCGGAGCTGTGCCGGCCTTGGCCAAGTCACTGACCGGGGGAACAATCAAGGATGTGGCAGTTTTCCCGCAGGGGCTGGGAGGCTTGAGAGATTATCTTGATGGACTTCCTGAACGACCGACGGGAAATGTTCTCGGCATCGATATCGGCTTCAACACCATTATCTTCACCCTGTTCTCACCCCAAAAGAAGCAGATCATCCATGGCAAGACCCTCAACAAGCGTGGTGTCCACCAGATGGCGACCAGCTTCCTCCTTCCTCGCATCAAAGACCTTGCACCGTCAGGCACCTTCACGCCGGTAGAAATAGCTTTCCTGATTGAAAAGGGATATCTGCAATACGGCTTTGAGCGGCACGATGTCACCCGGGAGATCCAGGAAGCCGGCGTTGCCTATATTGAGCACATAATCCGTGATATTCAGGGTGAGCTGCAGGCGCATGTGGGCATGCATGCAGATTTTGATCGGGTCCTGCTGTTCGGTGGTGGTGCTGCCTTCCTGAAGAACGGTCTTCCGGCAAGAAATATCGAGGTTATTGTCCTGCCTGAACCGGAGTATGCCAACGCCAGAGGATTTCAGACGCTTGCCTTTGCCAAGGGGGTGTGATGTGCCCTTATACTCGCTCAAGCTTTCCACCTATGATCCGGAAATCATAGATGCATTCGAACGCCTGCGCAAAAGCAGAAAACAGGCGACATTCACCCATGAAGCGATCAAGCAATTTCTTTCAACAGAGCGGGGAAAGCAGGTGCTGGCCAATATGGATTGTAATGCGCCATGTCTACAATCCACAAATGCAACATTCGCTATGAACACAACATGCAGTGAATCCACTGGTGAGCGAGTTGCGCTCAACTCATTGAAGTTAACGCCTCAAAGAGGTAGCAGCAGTATATTGGATAGCATCCTGGAGTGATTAAGAGAGATGAGTTGGGTGAAAGAAATCAGACTTGGTATGTTGCATCATTTTTCAGAATATCTCACAACGTTTCTGGGCTAGCCAATGTCAAACGGATGCAAAAACGGATGCACGGGAAATTTAGACAAGAAAAAAGGGTTTAACCAGTTGGCTAAACCCTTGAATTCTTTGGAGCGGGAAACGGGATTCGAACCCGCGACTTCAACCTTGGCAAGGTTGCACTCTACCACTGAGTTATTCCCGCACAGTGATTCGACTTTCTAACAAATTCAGGGGCTGGTGTCAATAACTATTACGTGATATTACTAAGGTGGCGTTTACCGACAACCGCACACAATTTGTTGGACTGTGTCAAAAGTTCCACGAATGAGGAGTAATGCCTGTGTACAAGCCAACATCTGAAGAACTGATTGAACAGTTAGACTTGGTCAAACACCCTGAAGGCGGTTGGTACCGGGAAACGTACCGCTCAGAAGATGTCATTCAGGGAGCAACTCTTCCTGCCAGGTTTACCGGTGACCGGTCAGTCTGTACGGCCATTTATTTTCTTCTTCAGTCTGGTGAAATTTCAGCTTTGCATCGCATCCGGTCAGACGAGATCTGGCATTTTTACGCAGGTGAAAAAATGACCATACATGTCATCACGCCTCATGCTGAGTACTACCCGTTTAAGTTGGGCGCAAATACTCTAGCCGGAGAAACCTTTCAATGCGTTGTGCCATCAGGGTGCTGGTTCGGCGCAGAGGTGTCCGGAGTTGGCTACACTCTGGTGGGATGCACGGTAGCACCCGGTTTCGATTTTGCTGACTTCGAGATGGCCGGCAGAGAAGCCATGCTGAGGCAGTTCCCCTGCCACTCTGAGCTTATTCGGCGGTTGACCCGTTAAAATCTGATTTCCCCTTTGCAATAGCTTCAGTGCGGGAGCCAGTGCACCGGGAAATCAGCGACATAAGAACTGGAGTTTTAATGCAGAGTACTCACAGGAAACCGGTTGACCATCGGCGTCTAATTGACTACTATCGCTCCCCGGTAAGTTCACGACACCCCACCAACTCTAAAGGCAGCGGAACATAGGATTTATGCAAAACTATCCCTACATAATAACCATATCTTCGGAAAAGGGGGGCGTTGGCAAAACCACCCTGGCCACAAATCTTGCTATTTATCTGAAAGCAATGCGCGAAGACCTCCCGGTTACGGTATTCTCTTTCGACAACCACTTCACCATTGATCGGATGTTTGAGTTGAAAGATCTGAATGAATCCGGAGATGTCCACGATATGCTGATGGGCGCAACGGCGTCCGAGGTCGTTCATACCGGGCAATACGGTGTCGGCTATATACCCTCTTCAAATGAACTTGCCGACATCCACGAGCGCTTCAAAGGTCCCATGACCCTGACACGCATGCTGGCGGAATCGGGATTGTCCGGAATCGTCATTATCGACACTCGCCCGGATCTGAACATCCTTACCCAGAATGCACTTTACGCTGCAGATCGGGTATTAATACCGGTCAAGGACATGCCCAGTCTGGAGAATTGTCGCAATATCTTCGCACTCTTTGACAAACGGGGAATCGATAAAAAATCCCTTGCGCTCCTCCCCTGCCTGATTGATGAACGTATAAAATTTGATGGCGTATTCAGGGATCAGAAGACCCTGCTGCGGGCCTTTGCAGCCAACCGCGGTTATCGATGTCTGGATACGTTCATCTCCAAGAGTCCGAAGGTAGAGAGCCTCAATACCAATCCCGACGGCAGGATTTATCCGATCCTGACCCATGCCCGCGGTACGGATGTCCATGGTCAGTTTACGGAACTGACTCGCGATATCCTGCGCATATTTGATGCAACCTCTGAATCACGCGCCTGTTTGTACTACAGCTGGCTTCTGGAAAAAGAGGGAAAGAAAAAGGAATCCTATCTTGTACGTCTGGAGGGTCTGGCCGAACGATGCCCGATCTGTGGAACATCACTGACAGAACAGCCGGAGGGGCGGGGTTTCTACTATGAGACCTCCGACCTGGCGGCTCGCGGATTCCTGCATGCCACATGCCTTACCGACATGCTCTGCGAAACACTGTACGGCATTACGCAAGACTCTCAGGCTTTTAGTGCTGCACGCCTGGTCATCGCCGAAAAAGCTCGCACATCGGTGACGGTATTCACATCAAGAGCACTCAACAATGAAACCCTGCTCGATTATCGTCAGTTCAACACGACTGGACAACAGCTCTTCCAGAAGGATGTCGGTCTGGCCGGATTTTCAGAAGGCGTTTTAGACGTAAATCACGGCAGGTTGTTTCTGTTGTTGAATGAGGCGTTAGCGGGGTATGAGGGCCGGTTGCGATCCGGAGTCTGGCTGGCGGTTCACCCGGTTGATCCCTCCGATCCTGAGGCGGTGCTTCAGGAGGAGAGTTATCGCGCCATCCTGAAACTCAAACAGGAGATCGGGACAGCCCTGGCGTTTTCCACTGCTAGCGCACCAGTTGTGACGCAGGCACAAGCGTGATCCCCTGTTTCTGAAGATCGGGAAGTACGACAGCCAACGTCTGAATCGTTGCGGGATGGGGGTGACAGATGGCGATTGCCCGCCCTGTTTTGCTGGCAAGTTTGACCGCCTGTCTGATCTGCCCCCTGATATAGGCGTCGTTCTGCTCATTATCGAGAAATACGTTTCTGCGTGACGATTTGACCCCGATTTCCTGCGCCAGCCTGACCCCCACCGTCTTGGGCGAGGTCACGCTGTCAATGAAAAACAGCCCACGCCCTTTCAAAACATCAATCACAACACGCATCTTGTCTTCATGTTCGGTAAATTCCGACCCCATATGGTTGTTAACTCCCAAGGCGTTCGGCAGGGATTTAGTAAAATCATCAAGCCGCGCACGTATATCTGCGTCGCTCATGGACACCAGCAGACCATTTTGCTCCAGACGACGTTCCGGCCATCCCTGCGACTGCATCGGAATGTGGATCATAATCTCAATCCCGTTTGAAGCGGCGAAAGAGGAAACCTCACGATAACTCCGCAACCCCGGAATAATCGAGAAGGTGAGCGGCACACCGATAGCGGCAAGTGAACGGGCCTCCTGAAGTGTGGTGCCCATATCGTCGATAATGATGGCCAGTTTAGCGGTGCCGGCGACAGACCTGATCTCTCCATGTTTCTCGACAGGCACAATCCGGCGGGGAGAAGGGTACAGATGAGCGGAGGAACTGGGGTGCTGGGGAGCTGGTTTGGCAGGAACTGAGGCCTGCGGCCCCGTGCGGGGGACGGGATGTGGCTGTTTGAGTTCGGCCGGTTGAATTGACGGGGGGGTGGGGCCGCTCCTGAATATGAGATAGCCCCCAACAGCAAAAGCAATAACCGTCAGGACAGCCAGGGTGGCGTATCGAACGCCACCCCGGTGGCCTTTGGCCCGGTTAGGTCGGGGGGTTTTCACTGTTTTCCATCCTCACAGTTTACTTATCGCTTATCTTCTTCAGAATCTCCCAGCCTTTGAGAAGGTCAAGAGCACGCATTACCTGATAGTCACTCTTGAGCGCATCTTCCGGCTTTACAGGCGCTGATTTATCTGTTTTCACATCCTTTTTATCTTCCTGCTTCTGATCTTTTTTTCCGCCCTTGTCAGCATCCTTGTCCTCGCCCTCAAAATGGTGCTCCAGATCCTTCTCCCGAATATGCATGGTTTCTTTCTTGTCGGATGAAACTTTGGGAAGTTCCAGGCGCTCTACAACAATGTCTGGCGTAATACCCTTGGCCTGGATCGAACGGCCCTTGGGTGTGTAGTACCGCGCCGTGGTGAGACGAAGACCTGACTGGTCCGACAGGGGAATGATGGTCTGTACCGAACCCTTGCCAAAACTCTGGGTTCCCATAACGATGGCACGCTTGTGGTCCTGCAAGGCTCCGGCAACAATTTCCGAGGCGCTGGCACTTCCGCTATTGATCAGTACCACGATCGGATATTTTGGCTCTTTAGTTCCCTTCCGGGATGTGAACTGCATCTTGGAGTCCTTCTCCCGCCCTTCGGTATAGACAATCATCTGGCCATCATCGATGAAATGCTCAGCAACTTTTACAGCCTGATCCAGCAGGCCACCCGGATCATTGCGCACATCAAGTATTAGCCCCTTGAGATCACCCTTGTTCTCCTCTTTAAGGTTCTTGAGATATTTGGCAAGGTCGTCGTCGGTTTTCTCCTGGAACTGGGCGATCCGGATATAGCCATAGCCGTCATCCAGCAGCTTTGAGCGAACACTTCTCACCTGAATGGTATCGCGCATCAACGCAAATTCCTGCGGCTTATCGAAGCCCTCACGCATGATGGTCAGAATAACCCTGGTTCCCTTCTGCCCGCGCATCCGTTTGACGGCATCGTTTATGTTGAGGTCTTTGGTGAAGCGGTCATCGATCTTGAGAATCTGGTCACCGGACTTGATGCCGGCCTTGAAAGCCGGAGTGTCCTCTATGGGAGATATGACCGTCAGGATGCCGTCCTTGATGCTGATTTCGATTCCCAGACCACCGAAGGCACCCTTTGTATCAATTTTCATCTCTTTGTAAGTATCAGGCGGCATGAATGAACTGTGAGGATCCAGTGAGGAGAGCATGCCGTTGATGGCGCCGTAGATCAGCTTTTTGGTATCCACCTCTTCGACATAGCTCTTCTTGACGATGGCCATGACATCGGTAAAGAGCTCAATCGACTCGTACTCGCTTCCCTTGCCTTCCGCATCGCAGCGCCGCTGTGAGCTGATGCCGATACAAATAACCAGGGCCGCGACCACAATCGAAAACCCCATAAGAACCTTTTTTTTGCTTCTGGCCGGTGTTGCCATCTCATCTACCTCCGTTTGATGCTGTTTCTGTAGTGTAAACAGTTAATTTATGGACTTATCGGACCCAGGCAGCCGGATCAACCGGCTTGCCCTGATGCCTGATCTCAAAATAGAGCATGGCTCCCTTACTGGAGTCAGAATCCCCAACCGTGGCCACAGCCTCGTGGCGGGCAACCTCTGCCCCAACCTTCTTTATGAGTTTTGCGGCGTGGGCATAGAGGCTGTAATAGCCGCCGCCATGATCAACGATGATCATGTTGCCAAAACCTTTGAAATAATCAGCAAAGATCACGCTGCCCTCGTAAATCGACCTGATCTCGCTCCCGGCAGCGGCGGAAATCGACACCCCCTTGCTGAAGGTGAATGAATTGAACTCAGGGTGTTTGTGCTTGCCGTAGGTTTCAATAATCTCGCCCCGAACAGGAAGAGACATCCGCCCTTTTTGAGATGCAAAACCGCGATCCGGCACCGGAGGCAGCTCTGCCAGCGGCTTGGGTTTGCCGCCAGATTTTTCATGGCGCGGCAAGAGCTTTCTGCGACTCTGGGCTTCAAGACGATCCATCATCGACTGCAGACGGGTTGCATTGGCCTGGAGTTCCTTGAGAGATTTCTCGTACGACGTACGATCCTGGCGGACTTTGACCAGATATGCCGACTTCCTGTTTTTTTCCTGTTCGATTTCTTTTTTCTTGACCGCGATACCGTTCTTGATGCGCTCTTTTTTTGCAGCATCACGCTCAAGTTCTATCTTGAGCTTGCGGAGCTCTTCAATCTTCTGATTGTACTCGGCAAATATTTTTTTGTCGTTGTTCAGAATTGAGCTCATGTAACGGATGTTTTCCGCCATCTGGGGAAAGGACTCTGCTGAGAAAAACATCCTTAACGCGCCCAGCTCTCCAGCTTTGTACAGGGAGGAGAGACGCCGCTCAATCTCATGCTTCTTTCGATTCGCCTCGTCCGTAACCCGTATTATCTCGCGTTCGGTGCGTCCGAGACTTGATTCTACTCCCTTCAGATCACGGTCAAGGCGGCCGAGATCTGTCTCTTTTTCGTGCAGGGAACGGTTTATCTCCAGCAGTTCGGTGGAAACAACCGCTTCTACCTTACGGGTATTGGAGATGAGCTGCCTCTTGGCTTTAATCTCCTGCCTGACCCCCTTAAGTTCGTCTTTCGGGTTTACAGCAAATGCCGGAGCAGCTAAAACAAGGATCAACAGTATGCACAGAAGCTGCATCATGCTCAGACGCTGATAAATCTTTTCAGGGAACTGAGACTGCCGATGAATCCGAGTGCGATGCCTGACAGGATGATGCCTCCGACGTATTCTGGAGGAAGAAACGCCAGACCCGCGGTTGTGGGATTGAAGGTCAGAAAGCTCCCGGCGTTGTGCAGAAAGCCTTCGTAGAGCGCAAGCAGAAGCAGCATGGCGATCAGGGCTCCACCGGCCCCCTGAATGATTCCCTCGATCAGAAACGGCGCCTTGATGAAAAAGCGGGTAGCGCCAACTAGTGACATCACCTCCAGCTCATCGCGACGGGCATAGATGGTCAGTTTGATGGTATTTGATACGATGAAGAGAACCGCCACCACCAGAAACCCGCCCAGCAGAGCGCCTACAAGGCGCATGAAGTTCAGCATGGTATTGAAACGACGAACCCACTCTTCACCGTATTGCACCTCTTTGATGCCAGGAACGCGCTTGAGCGCGGCAACATAATTTTCGACGCCCTGGGTGTCACGATTATCGCGCTTCAGCGCAATTTCAAAGGAAGTCGGCAGGATCTCGGGGCGTACGCCGTCCAGCAGGGTCTCCTGACCGCGCAGCCTCCCTTTGAAACGTTTGAGCGCTTCGTCGCGCGAAACATAACCGACGCGCGATGTTCCGGGGATCGAGCTGATGTTCTTGTTGAATGTCGCCTGTTCCTGAGCGGAAAGTTCCCGATCGAAGTAAACGGTCACCTGTACCCGCTCGCTCCATTTCTCCGATGCATTCTCCAGATTGACAAACACCAGGAGAAACAGCGACACGATCAGCAGCGCCAATGTGATGGTTCCGATGGTAACGGCATTGACAAAGACATTCTGGCGGATATTGACAAAGGCTCGATAGAAAAAATAACCGAATCTCCCGCCAAACCCCTCACCGGACAGTGTCGGTCGTTTAGCCGGCCGATTCGCCGGTATGTTCTTCTTTTTCCATCTGTTCAACGATCTCTCCCTTGCAGAGGATTACCAGACGTTTATGGGCATGATCTATCAGGCGACGATCGTGGGTGGCCACCACCACGGTCGTGCCCCGTACATTTGCCTCTTTGAAGATATTCAGGATCTGATTCTTGTTTGCATCGTCCAGGTTTCCGGTCGGCTCATCCGCCAGCAGAATCCTGGGGTCATTCACCAGTGCCCGGGCAAGCGCCACACGCTGCTGTTCGCCACCCGAAAGGCGCTGCGGTGTCAAACCTATTTTGGATTCCATGCCCATCTGCTTGAGTGTGTGCAAAACCTTTTTTCCGATATCGGCACGTCCCCATCCCAGAACTTCCAGCGTTATCGCCACGTTTTCAAACACCGTGCGCGTGCTCAACAGCTTGAAATCCTGAAATACCACCCCAATCGAGCGGCGCAGGTACGGGATCTGCGAAGCGGGCAGATGCGAGACATTTTTACCATCGATCATTACCTGTCCACGGGTCGGGCTCAACGCACCGTAGAGCAGGCGAAGGAGCGTTGTCTTTCCGGCGCCGGACGGACCGGTCAGAAAAACGAATTCGCCCTTCTCAATCTTCAGATTGATTGCATTAAGAGCCGTGGCATCCTTCTGATATGCCAGCGATACGTTGTGAAGCTGGATCATGCGCTACCACTCATTCATGAGGTGTGTCGGCCACTGTATTCATCCTGTCTGGCACACCAGGATTGCCGGAGTAACGTGACATAACGTGTACCAATATCATATCAATCCTGAAAACAAAACACAAAAACCACCGGCAAATCGCCTGTGGCTCAAGATATTCAGCAAGAGGATAAACATCGTATCCGCATCGACTGCGCTACGCGTGTATCATTCCCGCAATCCAGACACCATATGAAACGATCAGAACCGCTCCCCACATGCGCGCCGGTCGTGCCGCAAACACTCCACGCGCTGGAAACGCGGTGAAAATAAAAACTACCGTGGATGTGATCCAGACTGCAAGCCCTGCAAGAGTGACTATTGACCATACGGTGTCAGACATGGGCTAACCTTTTCCTGAAATGCGCCTCACAAGCGTGCCCAGTCTCAGTTTCCAGACAAGAATAACCGCTTCGCGCACAATTTTCTTTGACATTTTGGAGCTTCCGGCATGGCGATCAATGAATATGATCGGCACCTCGACAATTTTAAGGCCTTTTTCCCTGCAGCGATAATTCATTTCGATCTGAAACGAATAGCCATCTGACCTGACCGTATCCAGATCGATGCCCTCCATGGTGGATCTTCGGAAACACTTGAAGCCACTGGTGCAATCCCTGACCGGCAGACCGGTAATCACACGGGTATAATAACTTGCAAAAACACTCAGCATCAGACGGCGAATAGGCCAGTTGACAACACTGACACCGTTCAGATAGCGTGAACCGATCACCAGATCACACTGTTGGATTGTTTCGAGAAAAACCGGAAGCACCCCCGGATCATGGGAAAAATCCGCATCCATCTGAATCAGATAATCCGCGCCCATTTCGAGCGCCATAGCGAATCCAGCCCGGTACGCCGCCCCCAGGCCAAGCTTGCCGGGACGGTGCATTACCCGAATACGCTGATCCTGAGCCGCCAGCTCGTCTGCTATTTCACCGGTCCCGTCGGGAGAATTGTCATCAACAAACAGAATCTGCAGCGAGGGGTGTTGAGCAAGAATCTCCACCGCCAGTCTGTGGATGTTATCCCGTTCATTGTAGGTCGGGATTATAACGATGGCTTTCACGTACTCGATTTCCTTCATTCAGACAATTATCCCGGAGGAGGCGCGTAAACTGACAATACGGGAACGGTTCCGTAAAAGTCAAGGGGTCACTGTCATGGGCCTTCCCATAAACCGCCAATCGGGATTCCACACCGGCGGCAGCACCCTCTATCCAGATCATTTGCCATAATCCGGTAGCCCCTGCGACGGATTAGCACGGCGCCGCATCCCGGACAGCAGGTGTTTTCAATCCCTCCCTCGCAATTGCCCACGTAGATAAAATGCAGGCCGGCCCGACTGCCCGCATCCACCGCCCGCTGCAGCGAATCTTCGGGAGTAGCCCCTCGATCAACCATCCTGTGCCGGGGGAAAAAACGCGAGATATGCCAGGGGACATCAGCTCCCAGTTCTGATACGATGAAGGCTGCCATGTCCTCAAGCTGTTTCTGGCTGTCATTCTCATCCGGGATGATCAGTGAGGTGATTTCAATCCAGATTCCTCGCCGGTGGAAATCACGGATGCAGCCAAGAACCTGTTCCAGACTGGCACCGGCAATCCTGTGGTAGAACCGGTCATCAAATCCCTTGAGATCGATGTTGGCGGCATCAAGATAGGGCGCAAGGGCATCCAGTGCCTCGGGGGTGATGTATCCGTTCGTCACCATGAAGTTCTTCAGACCGACTCGAGACGCCAGACGTGCCACCTCGAGCATGTATTCAAAAAAAATTGTAGGCTCTGTATAGGTGTAGGAAATGGATCGGCACCCTGACGCCAAAGCCCGCCGCACGATTTCTTCGGGCGGAATGTTATGACCGGGAACAGTGCTGTCACTACCGGGGTCATACTGGGCGATGGCGTGATTCTGACAGTGCCGACAGGTAAAATTGCAGCCTGCAGTGGCAATTGAATAGGTTGTGGTGCCCGGCAGGACGTGGAACAGCGGTTTTTTTTCAACCGGATCAACCTGTTCGGCCACAACGTTCCCGTACACCAGCGACACGAGTATGCCGCCATGATTTTCACGAACATGACAGATGCCTCTTCCACCCGGAACAATGCTGCAACGGTGGCGGCAAAGAGAGCATCTGACTGAGCCGTCCGGATTTTTTTCATAAAATAACGCTTCCTGCATAAAGACCCGCCTGACCTGTTGCAATTGTTCATATTTTACCGTATAAAGCTGCAAAAGGCAATTCAGGCATGCCTGTACTGGAAACTGAGTCCATGCACCCTGAATTGTACCGCTTTTTAGGTCAATTCTCCCATTCCCTTGACAACGGAGTAGCCAGATGCGCCGGAAATGTACACTACAAATTACCCTTGTTCTGATCGGAACCCTTGCGGTTGCCGGGTGCGGCAAAAAAGAGCAGCGCCACCTTTACACCAACAAGCAGGACTGTCTGGACGACTGGAACAAAGATCCCAAAAGCTGTGAGGAGGTCCCGCCCACCAGCACGGATCATCGCTCGAACGCCCACTATTACTACGGCCCCTGGTTCCGATCCGGTACTGTTCTGAATAGCGGCCAGGGCAGCCGAGCCATTCGCACCATGAGCGTTTCGCGCGGCGGTTTCGGCAGCCTGGGCGGATTTCATTCTTCCGGTGGCAGTTGATCATGGAACGGATTGTCACACCACCCCGTTTTGACTGGCAGGAGAAGGTCGAATCAAGCGGGATGAATTATCATACCATTGATGGGCAGACATACTGGGATGAGACAGCCTATTATTCCTTCTCATCTTCTGAAATTGACCAGCTTGAGTCGGCCACGGCCGAACTCCATGAAATCTGCATCAGGGCCGCTGAAAAGGTCATCACGCAAAAACTGTACGATAAGCTGATGATCCCTCCCCAGGCCATACCGCTCATCGAGCGTTCCTGGGAAAATGATGAGCCGTCAATACTTGGACGATTTGATCTTGCCTACGATGGCCACTCTCCGCCAAAAATGCTTGAGTATAATGCGGACACCCCCACTGCCCTCCTGGAGGCGAGTGTCATCCAGTGGTTCTGGCTCAGGGAACGCTTTCCCGAAGCCGATCAGTTCAACTCCATCCACGAAAAACTGATCGAGGGGTGGAAGGATCTGGCACAGAATCTTGCACAACCGCTCTTCTTCGGCTGCGTCAAGGATGCCCCCGAAGACTTCGGCAACCTGGAGTACCTGAGAGACACCGCCATTCAGGCAGGGATTCAGACCGAACTGGTCTCCGTCGAGGATCTCGGCTACGATTCGATCAACAACCAGTATGTGGACACTCGCGACAATGTGATTGCAAGCATCTTCAAGCTCTATCCCTGGGAATGGCTGATGAACGAGTTTTTCGGGCGCTATCTGGAAAAGAGCGGCATCATCATGATCGAGCCGGCCTGGAAAATGATTCTCAGCAACAAGGGCATTCTGCCGATCGTGTGGGATATGAATCCCCGTCACCCCAACCTTCTGGAAGCGAGTTTCGATGCCGGTCACTTCAGCGACAATTTTGTTTCCAAACCGCTTCTTTCCCGCGAGGGGGCAAACATCACCATCCATAGCAATGGTTCTGTCAAGGACTTCGAGGGATCGTACGGCGGTAACGGGTTAATCTATCAGGAACTTGCCAGGATGCCATCAATGGGAGGCAATTACCCGGTGATCGGCTCGTGGATGATCTACGGCGAACCAGCCGGCATCGGCATCCGTGAAGATACCGGCGAGGTGACCACCAACGCGAGCCGTTTTGTCCCTCACCTGTTCAGCTAGGGATACGGCACGCGGCAGCACCGTTATAAATCTGTAAAAATAAGGAGGTTGGCAATGCAAGGCACGCTGCTCGATTCGTTGTCAGGACTGGTTAATTTCGGCACGTATTTTGGTTCCGCACTGGGGTTTGTGGTGGTTTTCAGTCTGGTCTACTTCTGGATCACACCATTTGACGAGATGAAACTTATTCATGAGGGCAAGGTAGCCCCGGCAATCAGCTTCGGCGGGGCATTGATAGGATTCGTACTGCCTCTTTACAGCGCCATAACCCACAGTGTCGGCTTCATCGACATGCTGATCTGGGCCATCGTGGCCATGGTGATGCAATTCACGGTGTTCGGGGTTGTGAAACTGTTTTTCAAGGATCTGGTGCGCGAGATAGAAAACGACCACTGCGCCGCCGCCACGCTGCTGGCCTTCATTTCCGTAGCAATCGGACTGCTGAATGCCGCCAGCATGACATACTGACGTTCAGGATCGCAGCGAACCATTCCGGTAGAAAGGCAGTTCACATACCGTTGCGGTCATGCTGATCCGTTCGTGGCTGATATCCAGTACGGTACCAAGTGCCGAAAATTCAGGCCTGACAAAACCAATGCCGATACCGTATCCGGCCATGGGTGAAAAGACGCCGCTGGTGACGGTTCCGATCCGCTGTTCACCGCTATAAATCTCATAATCATGCCGTGGCGCGCGCCGGTTCGACGTTTGAAAAGCGACTTTTTTCCGCGCAACACCCTGCTCTTTCTGCTGCAGCAAGGCTTCCTTACCGATGAAATTCGTGTCGAAATTGACAAACCCCTCCAGTCCTGCCTCCAGAGGCGTGGCGGCCTCGTCAATATCATTGCCGTACAGCGAATAGCCAACCTCCAGACGCAGCACGTCACGCGCTCCGAGACCGGCCGGCCTGACCCGCTCGTCCCTTAGAAGCAGATCCCACAGTTCGGCAGTTTTATCGGAAGGGAGAAATATCTCGTACCCCAGTTCTCCGGTATAGCCGGTCCGGCTGACGATAGCTTCCGTGCCGAGGATGTTCATGGGGATGAATTTGAAATAGGGAATCGACACCACCTGATCGCCGAAGGCCGAGACCAGTACATCACGGGAGAGCGGTCCCTGAATATCCAGCTTGCCGGTGGCCGCAGAAATATCCGTGAAGGAACCGCCAAGAAGTCTGGACTTGATGGCGGCAAAATCCTTGGGTGCGGTGGCGGCGTTGACAACAATCATAACCTTGTCTTCCGTCAACCGGAACACGATAAGGTCGTCGATGATACCGCCCCGGTCGTTGAGGAGAAATCCGTATCGTGAACGTCCGACAGGGATTGTCTTCACGGAAAATGTAAAGACATCCTCAAGCCCTGCGGTCTCGAAATCACCCTGGAACAGAAACTCTCCCATGTGGCAGATATCAAAGAGTGAGGCCTTGGTACGGCACCAGATGTGTTCGGCAATGATGCCTTCATACTGGATCGGCATGTCCCATCCGCCAAACGGTGCCATAAGGGCTTTCAGATCACGATGCCTGCTGCATATCGGTGTCTGCTGTAACTTTTCCACGATCAATCTCCGTTCTTTCAGTGCTGTTTGTAGGAGTTGTGCATCTTGCGGGAGGTGTGTCTGCCTTTTTTCCCGGATGCCCCGGAAAGTGCAAGGACATCGCTCAGCTGCATCTTCCAGATATTTTCTTCAAGGCTGAGCTTGAACTCACGGGTGCTGGACTCGGGGCTTCCGGGTGACCCTTCCAGGCCGATCCTGGCATATACCGTTGCCTGGGTACGTTTTTCGTTCAGCACCTTGAAGTTTTCCAGCTTTTGAAAACAGCAGGCCGGCCGGATGGAGGTGTCTTTCATTTTCCTGATGAACTGTTCCCTTGACGTCTTACCCCGTCGCGCCAGCCGTTCATACAGCTGTTCATGACGCCCCTCCCGCCAGAGATCGAGGGTTTCCGACATTGACTTTTCCTGGGCTGTCTGCGCTGTCTCGGCTCCGACGGGATCTACCGGAACTACCAGGGTTATCAAAAGCAAAAGAGCGGTGAATACGAATTTAACAGGCATCTGCTCGCACCTCCTGATTGTGACCATTGAATTTGCGCATGGTAATGCAATTACAATCTCCGCGCAACCTGAAAAAGGCGCCTGTAAAACAATACACACTCAATATTCGAAACTGCAGGTTTTACTTGAGATAATGTAAATATACGCTAGAATGGCGACGATAATCAGTTTTGAAAAGGGGTGAGACCATGGAATGTCAAGACGACAAGCTCCGTAAAATTCTCGATCTCGGCTTCGAGATTTCACAGATCAAGGACATCGACCTGCTGCTTGAGAAGATTCTAAGCGAGGCTCGTTCCTTCACCAACTGCGATGCCGGTTCGATCTACATCAAGGAAGGAGACAACCTCAGGTTCAGCTATGCCCAGAATGACACCATG
Source organism: uncultured Desulfuromonadales bacterium (assembly GCA_903868145.1). Classification (GTDB taxonomy): domain Bacteria; phylum Desulfobacterota; class Desulfuromonadia; order Geobacterales; family Pseudopelobacteraceae; genus CAIPTY01. The sequence continues at coordinate 83,403 of CAIPTY010000087.1, forward strand.
CTGCGCCAATTGCCGCCCGGTAGAAAATTACCCTATTCCACCTTCAGTGTACCTATCAGCAGCAACTCAATCGCCGGTAATGTGGCATTAAATGGCGAAATCCTCAACATAGACGATGTCTACGAGATCGCCGACGCCTACCCCTTCTCTTTTAACCGTTCATATGACGACAAAACCGGCTATCGTACCCGTTCGATGCTGACCATACCGCTTAAAAACTTTCGCGGAGATGTGATCGGTGTACTCCAACTTATCAATGCAATGGACGTCAATGGCACGGTAATTCCCTTCGCCCGGGAGGACGAGGAAATCATCATCTACTTCGCCAACAACGCGGCCAACGCGGTCGAACGAGCAAAAATGACGCGGGAAATCATCCTGCGCATGAACAAGATGGCCGAGATGCGGGATCCCAAGGAAACCGGCCCGCATGTCAACCGGGTGGCTTCCTACTCGGTAACGCTCTACGAGGCATGGGCACGCAAAAAAGGGGTATCGCAGGACGAGATCGACAAGAGCCGCGATGTGCTGCGCATGTCCGCCATGCTGCACGATGTGGGCAAGGTGGCAATTTCAGACATGATTCTGAAAAAACCGGGGCGCTTTACACCCGAGGAATTCCAGGTTATGAAACTGCATACCCTCTTCGGGTCGAACCTTTTTTCCGATGTGTATTCGGATTTTGATGAATCGGCCGGCGTCGTTGCGCTCAATCATCACGAGCGATGGGATGGCAAGGGGTATCCCGGCTATATCGACCCCCGCACCCAGGAGCCGTTGCCCGGCTACGAGACCGAAAACGGCGCTGCCCGCGGCAAGCAGGGGGACGAGATACCGCTCTTCGGCAGAATTGTGGCTCTGGCGGATGTGTATGACGCGCTTTCATGTCGTCGCTGCTACAAAGAAGCCTGGGATGAAAATGAGGTGTTGAATGCTATCCGGGACGAGGCGGGTAAACAGTTTGACCCGGAACTTGTGGAGATATTCCTGGAGTGTGTCGATTCGTTCAAGCAGATAGAAAAGCTGTACCCGGACGAGCACGAATAGCGACGGGCGGCATGGGAACCGGTTCCATGCCGCCCGTCGTCACCTCGCTAGAGAGTCCTGTCCGCCGCCTCTGCAAACAACCTCAATTTTTTCATCATCAGATCAAACTTGGCGGGTTTCAAGGATTGCGGCCCATCGCTTGAGGCATGCTCTGGGTCGGGATGCACCTCTACGATCAGGCCATCAGCCCCGGCGGCAACAGACGCATAGCACATGGGGGCGACATAGTGGTGATTGCCGGTGCCATGAGATGGATCGATCACCACCGGCAGATGGGTCTTGCCCTTGAGAACCGGAACGGCGGAGAGGTCGAGGGTATTGCGTGTAGCCGTTTCAAAGGTGCGGATGCCCCGTTCGCAGAGAATCACGGACTGATTCCCTTCGCTCATAATGTATTCCGCGCTCATCAGAAACTCCTGAATCGTCATGGACATGCCACGCTTCAGCAGCACCGGTTTTTTCAACTGACCCACCTTTTTCAGCAGCGCAAAGTTCTGCGAATTGCGGGCTCCGATCTGAAGAATATCCGCATACTTGGCCACCAGATCCGCCGTTTCGGGATTGATTACCTCGGTAACAAAGGGCAGTCCGGTCAGTTCCCGTGCCTTGGCCAGCAGTTTCAGGCCCTCCTCTTCAAGTCCCTGAAACGAGTAAGGCGATGTTCTCGGCTTGAAAGCTCCCCCGCGAAGGATGTGCGCTCCCGACTGTTTGACCGCCATCGCAGAATCGATGATCTGCCGCTCACTCTCCACCGAGCAGGGCCCTGCCATGATGATGATCCGGTTGCCGCCAATGGCGACATCGTCGCTGATCCTCACCACGCTTGCTTCCTTCCTGACCTCTTTCGAGGCCAGCTTGTACGGCTGAAGAATCGGCACCACATTTTCCACTCCGTGCAGCGATTCCAGTGACTGCAACACCGCCTTGCCCCGTTCATCGCCGATTGCACCGATAACATCCCGGGTTTCGCCATGGATCACATGCGGCTTGTAGCCGAGTTCCCTGATCCGCTTCAGCACCTCATCCTTGTCCTTTTTTGCAGCACCTGCCTTCATAACGATAATCATGTACCGCTCCTTGTTTATTGAATACTGCCAGAACCAGCCTACGAGGTCAGCTCATCGGCCATTTTTACCAGATCGGGCAGATCGGGCTTGCTCAGGATGCAGTTTGCTCCCAGTCCGATCCACTTGCGCCGGTTGTCATCGGAGGCAAGGGAAGAGAAGATGGCGATGGGCAGATCCTTGAGAAGTTCTTCCCTGCGCACCAGCGACGTCAGGTGCAAACCGTCCATCTGCGGCATCTCCACATCGGTGATCAGCATCCTGATCTGCGACCGGACATCGGAGCCGTCCAGTTCAGACTGTTTGATAATCTTCTGGAACATGTCCCAGGCGATGGCCCCATTCTCAGCCTCCAGAACAGTATAGCCGGCGCCCCGTAAAGTTTTACAGAGGGTAGTGCGTATAAATACCGAATCATCTACCACAAGAATAGTTCGTTCCGTGCGCCCGGCGCTTTCGACAGAACCCTCCAGCATGGTGATATCCTCCACCGGCTTGAGTGCGATCTCGGAACAGAGTTCACCAACAATCTTCTCAAAATCAAGCACTAAAATGATCCGGTCATCCATTTTGACCAGACCGGTCACCTGGTCACTGTGTACCGACTTGGCCGGAGGTTCGACGTTTTTCCAGGAGATCCGGTATATGCGTGAAACCGAGTGCACCAGCACCCCCACCATCAGATTGTTGAACTCCAGCACAACCACCCGGTCGGCCTTGAGATCCCCGGTTTCCTTGTTGAGCACCTGCGCCAGGTTGATAATGGTAATGACCTTGTCGCGCAACTGGATCATTCCCTCCACGCCGGGCTTGGAGTTGACGACCCGCGACATTTTCGGCAGGTGGATGATCTCCCGCACCTTGGCAACATTGACGCCGTAGTAGCACGGAATCACGTCACCATGCCAATCCATTTCATCGATCCTGAACTCGACGATCTCGAGCTCGTTCGTGTCGCTTTCCAGAAGAATATTGCTCTGTCTCATTATCAGGGCACCTCGCCAAGGAATTGCGGCGGAGTATACCATGAAAATCTGAAAAAGACAGGCTGCTGTATCATGCGGCTGATAAATCGGACAAAATCCGCTTGTCTTGACTATCCTGACCCTTCTGTGCTAGTTCAATCCATACCGTATCGCACCCAATCCATGGAGCCGTCTCATGTTTTCACCCGACATCGCAACCTTTCGAGAACTCGCCGGGCAGGGAAACCTGATACCGGTCTACCGTGAAATCATGGCTGATATGGATACCCCGGTGACGGCGTTCAAAAAGCTTGACGATGGTCATTTTTCCTACCTCCTCGAAAGCATCGAAGGGGGCGAAAAGTGGGCACGCTTCAGCTTTCTCGGCTCCAGCCCGTCGCTGATTGTCCGCTCAAAGGGGGATCTGGTTGAGATAATCGAAAACGGACAGACGGAGACCATACGGACCGGCGACCCGCTCTCCTGCATCCGTGAACTGCTCGCCCGCTTCACCCCGCTGGAAGTCGAGGGACTGCCCCGCTTTTTCGGTGGAGCGGTCGGCTATCTCGGCTACGACATGGTTCGGTACTTTGAAGATATTCCATCCGCGAAACCGGCCTGTCTCGATACCTATGATTCCTATTTTCTGATCACCGATACGATCGTCATTTTTGACAACGTGCGCCAGAAGATCAAGGTCGTATCCAACGCCCACCTTGATGGGACGACCACGCATGAAGAGGCCTATCAGCAGGCGACTGCCAAGATCGATGCCATTACCCGCAAACTGCGTTCGCCGCTCATGCCTGAAACGCTTCTACCTTCCGGAAAATCGGTGGCGTTCAGCTCAAACGTCACCCGGAACGATTTTGAATCCGCTGTCGAGAAGGCAAAAGAGTACGTCCGTTCCGGCGACATTATCCAGGTGGTGCTTTCCCAGCGCTTCAGCGGCGAACTCTCCGCCGACCCGTTCGACATCTATCGTGTATTGCGAACCCTGAACCCCTCTCCCTACATGTTTTTTCTGCGGCTTGAAGACACCATTGTAGCCGGGGCTTCACCCGAGGTGATGGTGCGCAAGGAAGGCGCGGACGTGGAGTTGCGCCCCATCGCCGGAACACGGCCACGCGGCGCGAACCCGGCTGAAGACAACCGGCTGGCCGAAGAGCTGCTGGCCGATCCCAAGGAGCTGGCGGAGCATGTCATGCTGGTTGACCTGGGTAGAAACGATCTGGGAAGGGTCTGCACGGCCGGCTCTGTCAAGGTTTCTGAGCTTATGTCGATCGAGCGCTATTCCCACGTTATGCATATTGTCTCGAATGTACAGGGACACCTGGATCCGGCTTACGATGCCTTCGACCTGGTACGGGCAACCTTTCCGGCCGGAACCCTGTCCGGCGCCCCAAAGATCAGGGCGATGCAGATCATCGACGAGCTGGAACCGGTGCGACGCGAGATATACGGCGGTGCGGTGGGCTATTTTTCCTTCTCCGGCAACATGGATCTGGCGATTGCCATCCGCACCCTCGTGATCAAGGGGAGCAAGGTACATCTTCAGGCCGGGGCGGGCATTGTGGCTGATTCCGATCCGGCCGCCGAATGGCAGGAAACCGTTAATAAGGGTATGGCTGTCATAAAAGCGATCGAGCTGGCCGAAAAGGGGTTGGTATAAAATGCTCACGTCAAATCCCTGCTAACTCAGTTCGCAAAGGTAATTTGAAGTTCTCACCAACGTATCAGATCATTCCAGCATAACCATTTAATTCTGTAGTTACACAGCCGCCCACCCTTCGGAAAGCACCTCTGTTTGTTCCAAAACGATCTGAGTGGCCTTTTCCTGCTTATCTGGTGGATATCCGTACTTGCGCAGTATGCGCTTGACCAGCACCCTCAACTGGGCGCGGACGTTTTCGCGCATGGTCCAGTCGATGGTGACGTTGCGGCGCACGGTATCGGCCAGTTCCCTGGCAATAGTCTTGAGGGTTTCGTCACCCATGACCTTAACAGCGCTGTCATTGGTTTCCAGGGCATCGTAGAAGGCCAATTCATCTTCAGTAAGTCCCAGATCAGCGCCGCGACCGCTGGCCTCCCGCATCTGTTTTGCCAGTGCGATCAGTTCCTCGATAACCTGTGCGGTTTCGATGGCGCGATTCTGATACCGGCGCAGCGACTCTTCCAGCATTTCGGTGAATGAGCGCGCCTGTACCACATTCTTCCGGCGGCGACTCTTGATCTCGCCGGACAGTAGCTTGCGCAGCAGTTCCACCGCCAGGTTCCGCTGCGGCATCCCCTTGACGTCTGCCAGAAATTCATCCGACAGGATCGATATATCCGGCTTCTTCAGTCCGGCGGCTTCAAAGATATCAATAACCTCATCGGATACCATCGCATTGGAAATGATCTGCCGGATGGCATGATCAAGCTCCTCATCGGTTTTCTTTACGCCGGTTGTGTTCTTGGCCAGTACCGCCCGCACCGCCTGAAAGAACCCCACGTCATCGCGGATTTCCAGGGCCGCCTCATTCGGCACGGCCAGCGCGAATGCCTGCGAGAGGTCTGTAACGGCCCGTAAGAGCCGGTTTTTGCCGTCCTCCTGGGCGAGGATATGCTCCTGGGCGGCGGGTAACAGAGTGAGGCGCTGTTGTGGCGTGCCGGATATCCAGTGCATCCAGTCGAACCCGTGAAACAACCCCTGGCAGACCTCGTACTTTTCCAGCATCAACGCCACGGCTTCGGCCTGATCGATGGCGGTCTTGCCAGTGCCGCCGCTTTCGGTGTAGGTGGCAAGCGCCTTGCGGAGCTCGTCGGCCAGACCCAGATAATCAACGATCAGACCGCCCGGTTTGTCCTTGAACACCCGGTTAACGCGTGCGATGGCCTGCATCAGGCCGTGACCGCGCATCGGCTTATCGGCATACATGGTGTGCAGGCTGGGTGCGTCAAAGCCGGTCAGCCACATATCCCGCACGATTACGAGCTTGAATGGATCTTTGGAGTTGCGGAACCGTTGGGCCATGGATTCCCGGCGCTGTTTACTGCGGATATGCCCCTGCCATTCCAGCGGATCGGTTGCCGAGCCGGTCATGATGACCTTGATGCTGCCCTGGTCATCATCGGTATGGTGCCAATCGGGGCGCAGGGCAACGATGGCGTTATACAGTTCAACACAGATGCGGCGGGACATGCAGACCACCATCGCCTTGCCGTCCATGGCCGCCTGCCGCTCTTCAAAGTGGTTGACCAGATCCTCCGCCACGAGCTTCAGGCGCTTCTCTGAGCCGACCAGTGCCTCCAACTGCGCCCAGCGGGATTTGAGCTTTTCCTTGCGGTCTACCTCTTCCCCTTCGGTCACTTCCTCGAATTCGGGGTCGATCTTCGGCCTCTCGGTCTCCTTCAGCTCCAACTTTGCAAGTCGGCTTTCGTAGTAGATCGGCACCGTGGCACCGTCGATAACGGCGCGTTGGATGTCATACACGCTGATGTAATCGCCAAACACTGAGCGGGTGTTCTTGTCGGTCAGTTCGATGGGGGTGCCGGTAAAACCAATGAAGGAAGCATTAGGCAAAGCATCGCGCATGTGCCGGGCAAAGCCATCAATGAAGTCATACTGGCTGCGGTGCGCTTCATCGGCAATAACCACAATGTTGCGCCGGTCGGACAGGATCGGATACCGATCCCCCTTTTCTTCCGGGAAAAATTTCTGGATGGTGGTGAATACCACGCCTCCGGCATCGACTGAGAGCTTGGCGCGCAGGTCTGCGCGATCTGACACCTGCACCGGCGGTTGGCGCAGCAGTTCACTACAGCGGGAAAATGTGCCGAACAGTTGGTCGTCCAGGTCGTTGCGATCGGTGAGCATTACCAATGTCGGGTTTGCCATGGCCGGTTCGCGGATCACCCGCCCGGCGTAGAATGCCATGGTCAGGCTCTTGCCCGATCCCTGGGTGTGCCATACCACCCCGATGCGCCGGTCGCCGGGGTCTCCACCGTGTCGCTGACCGGCTTCCCACCTGCCGGTCTCAAAGGCAACTCTATCTGCAACTGCCTGTTGGCCTGCCCGGAGGGTTTCAGCGACGGCGGTATTGACGGCATGAAACTGATGATATCCGGCCATCTTCTTGATCAGCGCACCGCCGGTATCCTCATACACGATGAAGTAACCGATCAGGTCGAGCAGGCGGCGTTTGTCGAATACTCCCTCCAGCATCACTTGCAATTCCGGTACATGTGGCCCCGCCAGTGATTCGCCGGTGATAGTCCGCCACGGTTTGAACCATTCTTTACCGGCGGTGAGGGTGCCGATACGGGCTTCAACCCCATCGGATATGACCAGCAGGCTGTTGTAGGTGAACAGGGTCGGTAACTGTGCCTTGTAGGTCTGAAACTGCTGGTATGCACTCCAGATGGTGGCGTTCTCGTCAGCGGCGTTCTTCAGCTCCAGCAATATCAACGGTAGGCCGTTGATGAACAATACAACGTCAGGGCGACGGTTGATCTTGTTCTCGATAACTGTGAACTGGTTGACTGCCAACCAATCGTTTTTATCCGGTGTATCAAAGTCGATCACTCGCGCCTGTGCACCTGCAATATGCCCGTCCTTGTGCCGATATTCCACAGTAACACCATCTACCAGTAGTCGATGCACAACACGGTTGCGGCTCTCCAGCGTCGGTCCTTCGGGGTGGAGTAGCTTGCGGAATGCGTCATCAAGAGCAGTGGTCGGTATAGCTGGGTTCAAGCGGACAAGGGCGCTGCACAGGCGATCCTCCAGCACCACCTGGCTGTAGTCTTGCCGCTCAGCAGCAGGTTCACCGGGGGCGATGTCGAGGCCGTTCTTGACTGCGTAGCCAAGGCTATCCAGCCATGAGAGGGTGGCTTCTTCAATAATGGCTTCCGAAAATGACATCAATTCGTCCTCAGTCAGAGTGATTCAAATTAAAGGCTTTCCTGAAAATGCCGAAAAAAGTATTGACAAGGCTATCTGCATTTATATATACATCTGCTCATTCTTGGCTGTATACTGTCTACAAGTGATAATAATTAAGTGTCTCATCCACCATGTGTGGACAGAGCATCCGAAGCCCTTCGATAGCAATATCGCGGGGCTTCAGCCTTTTCAGGGTGTCCAAAACGCACTAAGTTCCGCCTCAAAAGCGGCCCTCCTGCCTGATTTTAGCTCTGCATAGGCCGTCTTCAACATGTAGTAATCATTTCGTTTGGCAAGTATCACGGCAAAGTCGTGATTACGAGCCCAGATTACCACATGCGTATCACGACCACGTTTGTTCTCCCACCACGGGAAACCATCTCCACCTGCATTTGCGATAACCCAAGATATCCAGAGGATGCGTTCACACCGTCTAAGGTCAGGGATGCGGTCATCTTCATTTCGGTTTTTCTGGGTTGGCGCTTCCGAGATGGTATGCCAAAAGCTATACCCCTTACCTTTGGTCTCTGGGCGAAACTGGGCAGTGACGCGCAATCCCCTGAACTGGATGTTGGCGCGCACGAAAGACTCAAGAAACGCCTCGTAAATAACATTTTCGTACGTATCCCAATCACCGCTAAAGGGTAGTAGCCCAGGCGGCTGGCTCATATTACACCCTTTGGCTGCCAGACCAACACATTGAATTTTTCCACTCGCGGCGGCGTTGAACTCAGTAGATTGTGGCCGCTCCGCTCTCGTATTCTGGCAATGATACTCTTTTTTGCCTCAGAGCCTTCGAGTCTACGATGAACGTATGACAATGCTCCTGTCATCAAATCCGATAATTGAATCAGCGGCACATCGTGAGACTGTACCTCTTCAATATCAGAGATGCGGCGCCGGTCAAAATCATAATAGGTATTGCATAAGACATCATGGAGTTTTCGTACTTTATCGCGACCTCTCGTGTCTTTTTTGTCAATGAAGACACGGAAGGTGTTTTGGTCATCCACCACGTGTGTGAGGAGCAGGTACCACATCTTATAGTAAAAGTCGTCGTGAGTCTGGCTGAACCGCCCATGATCCAGTATTGATTTGTCCGGCACAACAACAGCTCGAAAGTGCAACATCGGCTCATCGAAAAAAAGGTCAATAAGCGCCATATAGTAGTCGAGTCCAGCCGGTGAAATCTTTGTCCATTTTATTTCGATTTCTGGCGGTAAACCAAACTGCTTGCGAACCTTCTTGATTTTGCGCCCGAGTGCAGCTCGGTGTGATGCCGGGCACCAGACTGCGCCAAGCACCATAGCTTTCTGTTGGTCGTGCTCCAGATGGCAAGATTCGTCACAGTAGATGTGAATGGTGTCGTTCATAGGTTTTCTCTATTCACCTGTCGTCGTTGCAAAATAGGGTAAATGATTCGCGCAGGCCGAGTAACTAACGTGACGAACCTGTAAGTAATCCTTACAGGTTCGTCTGTTCAATATCTTTCACCCGTACCTCGCCCGACAGCAGTTTCGGCAGCAACGCGTCACGTTGGGCGGCCAAGGTTCGGGATTCAAGAGTATTGCAAAAAGCTCTATCAAAAAGTGGAGCAATAAGCTTATCGAAGGCAAATAGCACTGAAAGAGGTGGACTACAGACCTGTATTCGCTTCATGTCTGCTATGGTGACGTGCCCAAGTCCTGTTGTCTGTTTATTCCTTGCAGTCTCAACCAGCACTGGACGAAGAAACTTGAGCAGATAGTAAACAAATCGTTTCTGCGCTGTACTGGAAACTACTACCTTGAAAATATGTTGATTCAACAATCCGGAGCCATTAGTCCAAAGGAACGCATCTAACGAAGTGTCTGGACTTCCAGACCATGAATAGAGTAAATCTCCAGTATTGATTCGCTGAGCGTCATTTGCGTTTCTGCATGAGTACTTCGTTTGAGAGCTGATGCCGTCTTTGAGTTCAGCGATTTTAATTACCGGCAGTCCTTCGTTAGATTCACAAAAATCATCATTTTTAAATGCTGCGCCGTTGACATAAGTTGCCGTGTCATACAGTGGTTGCAATTTCCATCCGTTCGGCACCTCGCCCTGCACTAAATTTTCGAACGAATCCGGGAACAAGTCGGCGATCTCCTGGGGCAGACCGGTGTCACGGCCTTCAACCTTGGCCCGCACCGGTTCGAAGTCAACGAACCATGACTTGAACAGCGCCCGCGCCATGGCCTCCAACGTCTCATTCATACGCCGGTTTAATTCGATCTTGTCGTCAAGGGTACCGAGGATGTGGGCGATGGCTCGCTGTTCCTCAATCTCATACGGATATAGAATCGTGACATTGCTAAGAATTGCTGTGTTAAGGGATGGCATTGTTGCGCCAACAGCTATTGATCGGATATGTTCCTTGAAAGCCGGAAGACCAAAGAAGTAAGAAAGATATCTTGAATCAATTTTTTCCGAGTTTGGTCTTACACGAAGGCATCGCCCTGAAAATAGCCATCCATCCTCATCTTGCCTGACAAGAGACCGTCGGTCAACGGAACCGACTCGACTGAACACAATGTCACCTGATCTAAGTGAGTACTTCACCAATCGATCTCTATCCGTATCCGAGACGCGTGGGACATTGTTATGCACTATTCTATTCTCGCCAAGATGTTCTACAGTAATTATTGGTGTACCTACTGCGACATAATCTTCTTGATGCAGTTGGCTACCAAACGGCCCCGTCTGAATTCCAGTCCTTGGAACACAAATATCCTCTAGGCGAGCCTCTAAAAATTTCGTTGAGAATGCTCCATAAGCACTCTCGCGACTATCATCCGCCATATCCAAGCCTCCGCAGGTTCTGACGGATGGCCGTCTCCAGCCGTGCCGATTCGGTGAACTGCTGCTCCAATGTTTCGGTCAGCCGCGCCATCTTCTCCTGTAATGGTTCATCATCCTCTTCCTGTGCCTCAGCGCCGACATAACGCCCCGGTGTCAACACATGGCCATGCTTGCGAATCTCTTCCAGGGTAGCGGCCTTGCAGAATCCGGCGACATCGGTGTACTCACCGGCATCCTTCTCGCCGCGCCAGGCGTGGTAGGTGGCTGCAATGCGTGTGATCTCCTCGGCGGTCAGTTCCCGGTGGGTGCGGTCAACCAGTTGGCCCATCTTACGGGCGTCAATGAACAGAACTTCGCCGCGACGGTCACGGAATTTATGGTTCTTCCGATCCCGCGATACGAACCATAAACAGACCGGAATCTGGGTGGCGTAGAACAGTTGCCCCGGCATCGCCACCATGCAGTCAACCAGATCGGCTTCAATCAGGTTCTTGCGGATATCACCTTCACCGGACTGGTTTGACGACATGGAGCCATTGGCCAGAACAAAACCGGCAATACCGGTGGGTGACAGGTGGTGTACCATGTGCTGTACCCAGGCGAAGTTGGCGTTACCGACCGGCGGAGCGCCGTACTGCCAGCGTTTATCATCCCGCAGGCGATCGCCGCCCCAATCGGAGATATTGAACGGTGGATTGGCCAGAATGTAGTCGGCTTTCAGGTCGGGATGCCGGTCAACATGGAAGGTGTCGCCGTGGGCGATCTGACCGTCAATACCACGGATAGCCAGGTTCATCTTCGCCAGCCGCCAGGTGGTGTAGTTGCTCTCCTGCCCATAGATGCTGAGGTCGCCCATCTTGCCGCCGTGAGCGGCGATGAACTCCTCAGACTGCACGAACATGCCGGATGAACCGCAGCAGGGGTCATAAACGCGGCCTTTGTACGGTTCTATCATCTCGACCAGGATGCGGACAACACAGCGGGGGGTGTAGAACTCGCCGCCCTTCTTGCCCTCGGCGCTGGCGAACTGCGACAGGAAATATTCATACACCCGGCCCAGAACATCCTTGGCGCGACTCTCGGCATCCCCGACGCGGATGTTACTGATCAGGTCGATCAACTGACCGAGGCGCTGCTTATCCAGTGCCGGACGAGCGTATTCTTTCGGCAGCACAGCCTTGAGCTGTTGGTTGTCGCGTTCAATTCCGGTCATGGCATCATCAACCAGTTGGCCGATAGTCGGCTGCTTGGCCTGCGCCTTCAGGTGTGACCAGCGCGCCTCCATCGGCACCCAGAATATGTTGTGCGCCCGGTATTCATCCTGATCCTCGGGGTCGGCTCCCTGGGCGCGCTCCGCCTCCAGCTGGGCGTGCTTCTCCTCAAAGGCGTCGGATATGTACTTCAGGAACAGCAGGCCGAGTACAACGTGCTTATATTCACCGGCATCCATGCTGCCGCGCAGGGCGTCTGCCATCTGCCACAGCTCAGCCTCGTAGCCGATGTTGGCGGCGGTGCTGCTGTTATTATTCTTGGCGCGTGCCATGGGTATCCTCGTTGATGATGTAGTTAGACATAACGTTAAAGTTTATACCAAGGTTTGTTTGTTCAATCATGTGAGTTCCTTATGGGTGGGTGAAGTATTGGTGTACTGATAATTGTCGGGAACTATAAGTTTTTTTGACAATCTTTGCAAACAGATAAGGGCTGGTTCTGAAATGGTGGGAGGTAGTCCGAATCGGAAGAAATCATCCTTATCATTCAAAAAGTTGGGTTAAGCTGCATCATTTGCCATCCTGAACAATATTCATGCAACACCCTATACTTACCGAGTATCTATCGATGCACAATGACTTGTTATTATGCGGTTATCAGGCTATATTCACACAGGCTGCATAGCACTAAGGGTACCAAAGAAAATTGAGGGTATAAATTCACAAATCAAGAAGTACTGTTCAATAATTTTAAGGAGTTACCATATACCATGCTGCTCATGATCGACAATTACGACTCCTTCACCTACAACATCGTTCAATATTTCAGTCAACTGGGCGAGGATGTGCAGGTACACCGCAATAACAAGATCAGCCTGGAGGAAATACATGCTTTGCAGCCGGATCGGCTGGTAATTTCGCCAGGCCCCTGTTCACCGGAAGAAGCAGGCATTTCTGTTCCCGCAATCCAGCATTTTGCCGGGAAAATCCCGATTCTGGGGGTCTGCCTGGGACACCAGGCCATCGGAGCCGCTTTCGGAGGCAAGGTGGTGCGCAGTGTTTCCCTCATGCATGGCAAGACATCCCCGATCCACCATGATGGCCGTGAGCTCTTTGCCGGACTGCCCAACCCTTTCCTGGCAACCCGCTACCATTCGCTGATCGTCGAGCGCCCTACCCTGCCGGACTCTCTGGAGATTACCGCCTGGGTTGAAAACGGTGAGATAATGGGGATGAGACACAGGGAACTTCCCATCTGGGGAGTGCAGTTCCATCCAGAGTCAATCCTCACTGAACGCGGCATGGATCTATTGCAGAATTTTCTCGACATCAGCCGGTAAAATTGAAAAGGCCGATTCCTTCTGAGAGGAGTCGGCCTTGTGCGTTTAACAGAGCAGCGGCAACGGCTATTTGATCCCCTTCTTGTTCATGACCGGGCCGTATTTTTTATCCATGCCCTGAATATGGTTGACCAGCCAGTTTTTGAGGAACGTCATTACCTCCTGACCAATGGCGGTACCGGTACGGTATTTCCCCTGAATTTCCAAAGCCTGGGAAAGCAGTTCTTCGTGTGCGCGTTTCTGTTCGTCATATCCGGAAAATCCGGACTCCTTCATAAGACGCTCTTCGTGTGAAAAATGGGTCTTGGTGTAATCAACCAGCTCGTTCAGTATGGAGCCGATGGCATCTTTGCTGCGACCTGAACGCATGGCTGCGTACAGGTTGTTGATGATGTCGACCAGACGCTGGTGTTCGCTGTCCATCTGGCTGACGCCGACACTGAAGCTCCGGCTCCAGGTGATCATCTTGCCGGATTCAGCCAGTTTGAACTGCCCGACCAGCCGCTCAAGCTCTGCAGACAGCCTTGACAGGCGTTCCGCCGCCGATGAGGTCTTCCTGGCACCCTCCACCGTGCTCTGCGCCACGTCAGTGATATTGTGAATACTGCTGCTGATCTCACTTGTCGTGGCGGTCTGCTCTTCGGCTGCCGTAGCAATCTGCTGCACCTGCATATGGAGGGCATTAATCTCGTCCTGAATGTTTCTCAACGCCTCGCCGGATCGGGTGGCTTCGCCGGTGCCCTGCTCCACCTCTCTTACACCTTCTTCCATGGCCGACACAGCGGTTTTGGTCTCCTGCTGGATGGCCTTGATCATCAGGCCGATCTCGCGGGTTGCCTTGGTCGTCCGTTCCGCCAGAGCCCGCACCTCATCAGCAACGACGGCAAAACCACGCCCCTGCTCACCGGCCCGGGCCGCCTCGATAGCAGCATTAAGAGCCAGCAGGTTGGTCTGGTCAGCGATATCCTCGATGGTGCCCACAATGGCGCCGATCTCGTCGGATCTCTTGCCGAGTGCCTCCACGGTTTTGGAAGATGACTGGACTCTTTCGGCAATGCGATGCATGACCGAAATGGACTTGGCCACAACCTCCGTTCCATGTTCGGCGGCAAGGTTTGCCCGTTCCGCACCTTCGGCTGCCATCTGGCAGTTCTGGGCTATGTCCCCCGATGTGGATGACATCTCCTCGCTGGCGGTCGCCACCATTACGGACTGAATGGCAACCGTCTCGGCTCCTTCAGCCATTAAAACCGCATTGGCCTGCATTTCGGCAGATGACTCGGACACCTGGGCGGATGAGTCAACCAGCGTCCCGATCATCTCGCGCAGGTTGTTGACCATTTTTTCGAAGGACTGAGCCAACTGGCCGATTTCGTCATCTGAGCCGACCTCAACGACCACGCCAAGGTCGCCGGATGCAACCTGCTCGGCATCCCTGGAGAGCCGTTTCAGTGGCGCGGTCATTGCGCGTGTGATCATGACCACGAAGGTCACACCAATCAGGATGCAGACAACCAGCAGAACAATAATCCAGACCATTGAAGACTTGGCAATGACAACCGCACTGCTGCTTCTGGCCTTGGACTGTTCGACATTGACTTTTTTCAACCCTTCCAAAGCTGCCAGCGTCTGGTTGAAGGACTTGCTGGCGACACCCAGGATCAGCTTTGACATGTCTTCAACACTGCCCCCCTGCTGCGCCATCTCCTTTATCTTGGGATATTCGGTCAGATAGACACCCAAGGCGGTCTTGAACTCCGTATAGAGCTTCTTTTCTTCAGGACTGTCCATGAATTTTTCGAATTCAGCCAGCGCCTTGGCAAGCTTTTCAGCGGACTCTTCATTGCGCTTGAGGTATTTTTCCTTGAGGTCTTTTTCAGACGCAAGGAGCATCAGCATCTCACCACGTCGATGGCTCCCCACCAGACTTTCAATCTGGGTAATCGTATTAATGCTCGGAATATCGCTGCCGACTGTCTGGCTAACGATGCTTGTCAGACGACTGTTCTGGACGATTGCAAAAATGCCGATGACTGCCGACAGTACGATTACAACCAGAAACGTCAGGATCATCTTGGTGCCGATTGACAGGTGCCGGAACATAATGCGGTCTCCCTTGCGTGGTTTAAATTAACAGGCGGATTATGGAGGAATCATACCAGACTATAGAAAACATTCAATTTGAATGCAACGGGGAAAAAGCAAAAGCAATCAGACGGCAATACTGGCCCGCCAGTTGAATGCTTCAAGTTGAGCCGACAGAAGTTGATCAAGGGAAACCCGGCATTCGTCGAGCAGTGGCAGGACAGCATCAAAATCCGTGACCTCAAGCTTTTCAGCCAGCGTCAGCAAGGTACCAAGCCGTCCATTGCGGTACAGGAGCGCGCTGGACACTTCGTCGCTCAGGTTGAGACCCGAGATAATGTCAAGCATGGGGGTCTCGAAAAGCACCTCCAGCAGGGAGAGTATCCCGGTCATGAAGGCTGCATCGGACGCCTCGTTACTCCCGGACTTACCTTTGGTTGGCTTGACAAGAATCTCCATCAGCCGGCCACGCACCGCAGCCATCTCCAGGAGCGGGTTATTGATACCCCGGCTGTCGCTGCTGGAAAAGAGCGAAAGCTGCGTCCAGCGCCGCAGGTTATCTACGCCCAGCATCAGTATGGCATGCCTCAGTGTGCTGATTTTCTCGCGTACGCCCATGGCAACTGAATTTACCAGACGCAGCAGGTTGTAGGAAAGACTCGGATTTTCCTTGAAGGTCTGTTCGATTTCATTAAGCGGCGCGTCCATGGTAAGCTGTTGAAGAAGGCGAAGCATCGCCACTCCGGATACATCGATGCGTTTCTTATTCAATACTACCGGTCGTTGAAAAAAATACCCCTGAAACAGGTCAAATCCAAGCTTAAAGCAGATTTCAAACTGTTCTATCGTCTCCACTTTTTCCGCAAGAAGTGTCACCGGTGTGCGACGAAGAGCTTTAACCACCTCGGGTAGCTGATCCATGCCTGTCAGCAATATGTCGATCTTTACGATATCCACAACCGCGTAGATGTCGAGAGAATCCTCATTATATTCGTGATCATCCAGAGCCAGTTGAAAACCCATCTCCTTGAGTTCCCGGCAGCGCTCAACGACCTGCTCGTTCAACTCAATCATCTCCAGCAATTCCAGCACGGTCTTGTCGGTGGGCAGAACCTGAAGCATCTCGGACAGCAACACATCCAGCGGGATATTGATAAAACCAAGCTTGCCCCCCAGAACTTCTTCAATGCCGAAGCTTGCCAGAGCGCTGGCTATGACGCTTGTACAGGCAACGGAATGACTTTCAAACTCTGCCATGTTGCGCTCGGCAGCCCTGAAAAGAAGCTCATAACCGATGATCTCCTGATTTCTATCAAGAATCGGCTGGCGGCCCAGAAAAAATTTTTCCTGTACTGGTTCCATACTCTGTTCCTGTCGGGTCGACCAAACCTTCGACACCACGCTTACGCTGCCAAACTCAAAATTCACAAACCAATTTTAATACGACAGAATAACAAAACCGGTCAATAAATCAACGTAAAATATATGACCATTTCCTTCGTGCCTTTACATCAATGGGGCTCCTGTGGTAGCTTCGCCGGAAATCGGCACCGTGACATGGCGCTTGTCCACACCAGATCGGCCATCTCATGATGCCCCAGGAGTCTTTTCATGAAACGCAAAGCACTTGCCCTTCTTTCGGGTGGTCTCGACTCCACCCTGGCCATCAAGATGATGCTCGACATGGGCATCGCAGTCGAAGCACTCAACTTCACCTCCCCTTTCTGCACCTGCACCGGCAAAAATTCCGGCTGCAGATCAGAGGCCGTCCGGGTCGCCCAGGAGTTCGACATCCCCATCAAGGTCATTCATAAGGGGGTCGACTACCTCGAAATTGTCCGCAACCCTCAGCATGGCTACGGGCAGGGCATTAATCCCTGTATTGACTGTCGAATTTACATACTGCGCAAGGCCAAAGAGGAGATGGCCGTGTGCGGCGCCGACTTTGTCATCACCGGTGAGGTGCTGGGGCAGCGGCCCATGAGCCAGCGCCGTGACTCGCTGCGCCTCATCGAGCGGGAAAGCGGTCTGGAAGGGCTGCTGTTGCGACCGCTCTCGGCACGGCATTTTGAGCCGACCATCCCGGAACGTGAGGGGTGGGTAGATCGTGAAAAACTGCTGGCCATCAAAGGGCGCTCCCGCAAGGAGCTGTTCGAGCTGGCCCATGATCTTGATGTGAAAAATTACCCCTGCCCTGCAGGTGGCTGCCTGCTGACGGAAATTTCGTTCGTACCAAAAATGCGCGACGTATTCGACCACAGCGATGACCTGAACCTGCGCGATTTCAGGCTGCTCAAGGTCGGCCGTCATTTCCGGATCGGAGAGCGCACGAAGGTTATCGTTGGGCGTGATGAGACAGATAACGATCTTCTGGAAACAGCCCGGTTGGAGGGTGAAGCGGCACTTACCTGGATGGACGGCAACACCCCGGTGGGGGTCATCACCGGCAGACAGGATCCGGAATACATTGATCTGGCTGCACGAATCCTGCTGCGCTACACAAAGGCCGAGCCGGGTGCCGGTTGTAGAATCAATGTCCGGCACACCAACGCTGAAAGGTGCATGACCGTCAGCAATTCACTGACACCTGCGGACGTCGAGCGGTATATCGTGGCTTAATCTTCCTACCCCAGCTTCAGTTCATCCAGAGACAAACGGTACCCCGGCAGGAACTTCTCCATGAAATAGCGCACCTCCTGCAGGGAACTGGCAGAGAGGTTCTCCTCATGCTCTGCCCGCGCGCGCCGGAATTCCAGGTTGCCGCTTTTCTCTTCCTCGATGCACTTTGTCAGCGCCGCGATCTTGTCGGCGGCCTTGACCAGAGCGACATATTCAGCCTGATCCTCGAAGAAAAACAGGGACTGATATGAGTTGGCCAGTTCAGGCGGTAGCATGTCCAGCAGTTTGCGACGGGCCCTGTCCTCAAGTTGGTGAAAGGAATTTTTGAAGTCGGGGTTGAAATGTTTAACCGGCGTCGGCATGTCACCGGTGAATATCTCACTGGCGTCATGGAAGATACCGTACAGCGCGGCACGGCCGGGGTCAAGCGTGCCGCCGTAATAGGTGTTGCGGATCATCGCCAGGGCATGAGCCAGCACCGCCACATCGAGGCTGTGTTCCTGGATGTTCTCCGGCACGGTGTTGCGCATCAAACCCCAGCGGCTGATGTAGCGCATGCGGGAGAGAAAGGCAAAGAAATCGTACTGTTCGGCAGTTTTGTTTTCCACGGTCAGATTCTCTCGTATGGTTCAAACAACCGTTTGCACTCATCCAGCGCAAAGCGGTCGGTCATACCGGCAATGTAATCACACACCACCCGCTCCAGACCGAAACGTTCAATTCTCGCGTGATACTTGGGAGGGAGCAGGTTGGGGTAGCGCAGGTAGGTCTCAAACAGGCGGGTTATCAGGATATCGGCCTTGACCCGCATCTTGTCCACCTTGTGATGGCGATAGAGATTATCAAACAGGAAGCGCTTGAGCTCAAGGTTACGGAGGGTTATGGGGTCGCTGAAGTGGGCAACCGTCCGGTTGACCCGCCGCAGGTCGTCGAGTGACCTGACGGCGAACTGCTCGATGTTGGCGGAGATGGTGGCACAGATATCGCCGATCAAGTGCCCGATCAAGGCGCTGATGGTCTGGAATACCAGTCGCCGGTCATCGATGCCGGGATATTTCTGACGAACATCGCTACTCACCTCGCACCACAGTTCTACCTTGTTCAGCATCTCCAGGCTGATGTGCCCGGATTTCAGGCCATCGTCGATGTCGTGATTGTTGTAGGCGATCTCATCGGCATAGTTGATGATCTGCCCCTCGATCGAGGGAACCGTGCCGGGCAGAAATTCTGCCATGCCGCCAGATGGGGCATCGTAGGGGCTGGCATGCTTGATGATCCCCTCGCGCAATTCCCAGGTCAGGTTGAGGCCATTGAAACCGGGGTAGCGCTCCTCCAGCTCATCCACCACGCGGAATGACTGCAGGTTATGCTCGAAACCGCCGAAGCCTGCCATCAGGCGATTAAGGACATCCTCGCCGGTATGGCCGAACGGGGTATGCCCCAGATCATGCGCCAGCGCCAGCGCCTCGGTCAGTTCTTCGTTCAGGCGGAGCCTGCGGGCGATGGCACGTCCGATCTGTGCCACCTCCAGCGAATGGGTCAGGCGGGTGCGGTAATAATCCCCCTCATGATTGACGAATACCTGGGTCTTATACTCCAGCCGCCGGAAGGCGGCGCAGTGGATGATCCGGTCACGGTCACGCTCAAAAGCCGGGCGATGGTCGCGGAAATCCTCGTGGTGCTTGCGGCCGCGCGATGCGGCGCTGGTACAGGCATAGGCCGCCAGATCGCTCCGTTCGGTGGATTCGGTCATCGAAAAATCATCCGACGCAGCAGACGTTCTGCTCTCTGGCCGCCTTGGTCTCGTCCAGCCGTGAGATCGGCATGGTCAAAGGGGCATCGTGCAGGGCCTGCGGATTGGTTTCGGCCGTTTTTGCCGCCTCGATCATCACCTGGATGAAGGCGTCCATGGTGGCCTTGCTCTCGGTCTCGGTCGGCTCGATCATGATGGCTTCCTTGACAATCATCGGGAAGTAGACCGTCGGAGGGTGGTAGCCCCGGTCAATCAGAAATTTTGCGATATCGATGGCATGAACACCATGCTCAAGCTGCTTTGAGGCGGAGAAAACGCACTCGTGCATGCAGGTCAGGTCGTAGGGAAGGTCGTAGTAGGGCTTCAGTCGCTCCTTGATATAGTTGGCATTCAGAACCGCCTGCTCGGAAACCCGGATCAGGCCCTCGCGCCCCAGCATGATGATGTAGGCGTAGGCCTTGGCCATGACCCCGAAATTTCCGAAGAAATTTGCCGTTCGGCCGATACTGCCGGTCAGGCCGGACTGCAGCCGGAACTGTCCCTCGTCGTCCATGACAATGCGGGGTTGCGGCAGGAACGGGATCAGCTCCTTCTTGACTCCAACCGGCCCGGAACCGGGACCACCGCCGCCATGGGGCGTGCCGAAGGTCTTGTGCAGATTTACGTGGATGACATCAAAACCGACATCGCCCGGCTTGACCTTGCCCATGATGGCATTCAGGTTGGCGCCGTCGTAGTACATCAGGGCATCGTGGGAATGTGCGATGTCGGCTATTTCCTTGATGTGCGGATTGAAGAGGCCGAGAGTATTGGGGCAGGTCATCATCACCGCCGCCACCTCGTCGTTCATGGCCTTCCTGAACAGCTCCAGATCCATATCGCCGTAGGATGCGGTCGGCACCGTGATGATCTCGTAGCCGGCAATAGCCGCCGAGGCAGGGTTGGTGCCGTGGGAGGAGTCAGGCACTACCACGTATTTCTTCTTCGCCTTGTTTCCCCGTGACGCATGATAGGCTGCGATCAGCAGGATGCCGGTCATCTCGCCATGGGCGCCCGCCAGCGGCTGGGTGGTAACCTCGTCCATGCCGGTGATATCGGCCAGCATCTGCCCCAGGTCATACAGCATCCCCAATGTGCCCTGACAGAAATCCTCACCACCCGGCAACAGGGCGGTCATGGGATGGTAAGGAGAAAACAGGGCTGCGGAGTTTTCCAGCACCTTGGCATTATATTTCATGGTGCAGGAGCCGAGCGGATAGAAGTTGGTGTCCACCGAGAAGTTGCGCCGCGACAGGTTGGTGAAGTGTCGCACCAGATCAAGTTCGGACATCTCGGCCAGGCCTGCTGTTTCCTTGCGAACCAGGCTTTCAGGCAGAGCGGCGGCGGCAGGAACATCGGAGAGCGGCAACCGGACACCGCGACGTCCGGGGATGGATTTTTCATAGATCAGTTGCATGGTGATTTCTCCTCGTCAGAGATTTTAAATTCAATCGAAAATATGGCCGGATCAAACGCAGCGAACCCGGCATGTTGCGTCATTCAAAACATCCCAACATCCGAAACAACCACCTTCCACACATCTTTAAGCCCCAGTGATGCTATAAACTCATCTAACTTTTCTGTAGATATTTCATCACGGGACGCTTCAAGCATCCCTTGTATGTCTCTGATATGCTTTGGAGAATGCCCTTCTTTGAAATACTCCAGTTTCTTGGCGATGACATATTCAGGCGGCGCGACTCGGATCTGGATTCCTCCCAGAGTAAACAGACGGGGGTTTCGAATAGCCCAAGCCAGCAGGCTGTCGTTGCCGACCGGGTAGATATCAGCCTTGAAACCGGTTGCATGATGGATAATGTTGAAATGACCGCGCGTACTTCGGGCACACTCAACACCGATAACCTCCTCAGGTGGGCAATAAAACTCTTCATCTGGGAACGCAGCGACGAGGCCCATGATCTGTTGTCGTGAAACCTCCACAACCAGATCGATATCGTGGGTCATGCGGGGATCGCCGTACACGATAACCGCCACTGATCCTGTCACCACATAGCGTATACCCGCAGATTCAAGCCGTTCAAGAAAAACGGTAAACAGATCAGGAGCGAGCATACAGGAAAGACTCCTTCACCCGGCGATCAATCTCGGATTCAGACCATTCGGGGTGAAACGACTGTAGTGCCGCCTTTTTGAGCGCTCTGGCAGAATGAAACAACTGGTTGGCAACCAGCAGTTTCTCTTCCACGGTCATTTTGGCAAGGATTTCGCGTTGTGTGGTCATCTGATTCCCGATAATCTAAAAACGCACCGTCGCCAGTTCCGTTTTCAAAGCATCCGCCAGTCGGTCGATCTCTTTCCTGCTCCGCTTCTCGGTTACCGTCACAACCAGGCAGTTTTCTGACCCCTCATAGTACTGCCCCAGCGGCACACCGGCGGCAACACCCATCTTCAACAGCTCGGCCACAACCGGGGCGGCTGGCTTCGGCAATAAGACGGTGAACTCGTTGAAGGTCGGGGCGCTTTGCAGCACGGTCACTCCGGGGATCTGCGCCAGACGCTCCTTGGCATACTCGGACTTGTCGCGATTGAGAACAGCCAGATCGGTCAACCCCTGTTTTCCGACCGAGGAGAGGAAGATCAGTCCGCGCAGGGCACACAAACCCTGGTTACTGCAGATGTTGGAGGTGGCCTTGTGACGCTTGATATGCTGCTCGCGGGCCTGCAGGGTCAGTACAAAACCGCGCTTGCCGTTGCGGTCGACCGTCTCACCCACGATTCGCCCCGGCATGTTGCGGATGAACGTTTTATTCGCGGCGATAAACCCGAACGAAGGGCCGCCGAAAGAGAGCGGATTGCCCAGACTCTGACCGTCACCCACGGCAATATCAACACCCAGTTCACCCGGCGAGGCCAGCAGGCCCAGTGAAATCGGGTAGACCGAGGCGATCAGCAGGGCGCCTTTTTCGTGAACCTGGTTTGCAAGTGTGCTGAAATCATCGACACAACCGAAGAAATTGGGGTTCTGCACCAGCACGGCGGCCACGCTGTCATCCAGGACCCGCGCCAGTTCGCCACGGTCAAGCACCCCGTCCAGCGGGGTAATCTCGATAATTTCCACATCCAGATTGAACAGGTAGGTCTTCAGTACCTGGCGGGAAAAGGGGCTCACACAGCCATCAACGATGATCCTGTTCCTGCCGGTCACACGCAGCGCCATCATGGCAGCCTCGGCACAGGCGGTGCCGCCATCGTAGAGCGAGGCGTTGGAAACATCCAGCCCGGTCAGACGGCAGATGGCGGTCTGGTACTCGAACAGCGCCTGCAGCGTCCCCTGGGAACATTCTGGTTGATAGGGGGTGTAGGCCGTGTAAAACTCGGCCCTGCCGGACAGGTGATCGACCACCGCCGGGATGATATGGTCGTAATAGCCGCCGCCGATGAAATGGGTCAGCCCCTGGCCGTTTTCGGCAGCGATGGCCTGCATTCGGGCAAAGGTCTCGAACTCGGACATGCCGGTCGGGAGATTGAAGGTTGTGGCTCGCAAGGCGGTCGGGATGGGAGAAAAGAGCTCCTCGACACTGGCAACACCGATGACGGAGAGCATCTCGCTGATCTCGTCCGGCGTATGGGGACAATAATGGCTATCGTTCATAGAATGTTCCCCCTACAACGTCTTCAAAAATGTATCGTACTGATCTTTAGTCATCAGATTGGAGAGTTCTGCCGGATCGGCGATCTCGATTTCCGCCATCCAGGCCTGTTCCTCGGCGCTCTCGTTGACTAGCTCGGGCGCGGAATCAAGAGCCGAATTCACCGCCACAACCCGGCCGGACAGCGGGGCGTAGATATCACTTGCGGCCTTGACCGATTCTATGGCAGCCAGGACCTCGAACTGTTTGAAGCTTTTCCCGATCTGCGGCAGTTCAACGAAGGTGATGTCACCAAGTTCGTGTGCGGCGTGATCGCTGATACCCACCTTGCCGGTTGTCCCGTCCACCTTGACCCACTCGTGCTCTTTTGTAAAATAGATATCTGACATCTTGCTATGTCTCCTTTCCCTTCCGGGGTTTTTGATCAGAAAAATGTTCGGGATATGTACTACAATCAACCGACAAAGTAAACGGACAAGTCACGGTGTGTCCGTAATTTCGGAGTCGCCTAACGTCTGACGACCAAACGCAGAAAGCCCCCGGTTTCCCGGGGGCATTCTGTACCGTGTCCACAATTGTCCTGACTTTTTTGATTTCAGGATTTCTGCACAAGAGATTTTTTCATCGGCCCGTTCATACGGATTGCGGTGGCAAACTCCATCCAGAACACCAGATAGATGGAAACCATCAGAGACAACCCGATGTTCTGGTTTTCAGCCCCCAGCGCCTTGGCGAGGATCGGCGAGGCGAAACCGGCACCCAGATTGCCGGTTACCCGCTCCAGCAGGTAGAATACCGGCAGGGTAAGCAGTGTGCCGACAACCATTATGGCGATACCGGTCGGGCGTTTGATCCAGTATTTCGGGGAAAAACCGTACATGCGCATGAAGATGACCACCCAGATGATCCAGACCGAGTAATCGACGGCGGCATCCGGCAACGCCAGCTTGTTTTTTACGAGGACAATCTCAAGAACCGTTACGATCCCCAGCAGGGTAAACATCCAGTTGAACTTTTCATTTGCCTGGGTCTGCCAGTTGCGGCTGTCCGGTGCCTGAACCTCGCTGAAGGAGTGACTGTGGGTTCCCAGCGCCGAGAACAGGATGGCAAACCAGATACCGGCATTGTGGAACAGCAGCGAGGCATGGTTGCCGGCAACGTTGGCTATGCGTGACATGGGCTCGCGGGCAAAATCACCGGCGATGCGCATCAGGAAGAGGTTGGCTACAATCGAACAGGCTATGATGACCGCAATGGTGAATATCTTGCGCGGCAGAAGGTAGGGATCGACCTTATCAGGGAAACCGATGATGAAGGCAAACCAGATCAGATACATGATCAGCGGGATACCGAAGCAGATGCCGTACACCGACTTGCCCGCAAAGTCTCCGCTTTGGGCGTAGATGACATAATCGTTCGTTTTGTCGTTATCTGTATTGGCAGCTTTGACCACGTCCTTGGGTACTTTCTTAACATGGGGAAGCAGCCCCATGGCATACCAGCCATGGTCGCCCTGGGTCTGGTCGATAACCCAGTACTGATCTCCCATCATCTCGTCAAGACCACCAAAAAGCTGCATGTTGAATGCTGCACAGACGACACAGACAACCAGCAGAAGCAGAGCGTTAGATATTTTCATCGGCATTGTCGTATTCCTCCTATTCCTTGTGAGTGGTCCAGAACATGGATACTGCGTTAGCGGCAAACAGGCCGTACAGCCACATGGTGTTCCATGCCGGGCCTGACCAGTGACTGCCGCGTCCGCCGCCGACTACTCCCGACGCGACCACGATACCGATCAGCGCCGTAAACGCAACCATGGCCACCGAACGCAGGATGGCGCTGTTGCGCCAGGTATGACGTTCCAGTTCCTCAATCCTCTGCAGCAGTTCAAGCTCTCTTTCGTTCATCTCTCTTCTCCTTTGCATAGGTAATGACTATAAACAGCAGGGAAACGGACAGGGCAATTACTTCATTGAGACCGTGAATATGTGTCGCCAGATTGAAAAACATAGCTTTCTCCTGTACATGGGGTACGATGGTCTTCGATCAGCATTTAACCAGATCGGGCAGTTCACCCGGAAATCTGTCAGCAAGTTCCAGGTATTTGGAACATTCGAGATGCCGACCGCTGCAGTAGCGGATAATCATGTTGACATCATGGGTCGAAATGTAGCCGCAGCCAACGTCACAGTAGTCATCATTCTTGCCATAGAAGGGACAGATGCAGGTATTTCCCATTGAGCGCCTC
The DNA here is from genome assembly GCA_903868145.1 of uncultured Desulfuromonadales bacterium. Classification (GTDB taxonomy): domain Bacteria; phylum Desulfobacterota; class Desulfuromonadia; order Geobacterales; family Pseudopelobacteraceae; genus CAIPTY01. The sequence goes on from CAIPTY010000087.1 coordinate 109,138, forward strand.
TCGATAACGTGTTCGACGATGTATAAAGCACAACCCGTGCCAGACAGGGAATATAGATAATTAGTATAGTTATAACGGATAGTTGGAATATAGTCATCCTTTTGAGAACGGTGAAACTCAGGCAGCATTTCGCATAATTGCAAATACACTGGCTTGCCAGTCCGGCTGTACGGCAGAGCCAGGAGACAACGGTTACAGAGAGATGCGATTTTTACCTGCAATTCAGGGATGTTGCATGTCGGAATTGCGCGCATCAGACTTTTTGCACGCATGCAAACTTCACAGAACCACACTTTTGCATGTATGCAAAAAACCGGGAGGAGAGAATGGAGTCTGACAGAATCAAATGGAACAGACGTTTCGGATCGGAAGACTCATACCTGGGCGAACGTCCATCTCCCTTTCTCCTGCAGGAGATCGGAAGGATCAGGCAACTGGCACCGGGCAGGCGGGCGCTGGACATTGCCTGCGGCGAAGGTCGCAACAGCGTCTTTCTGGCACAGCACGGGTTTGGCGTCACGGCGCTGGACATTTCTGACACGGGACTCGCCAGAGGACGAAGGAGGGCTGAAGAGGCGGGTGTTGACGTTGATTTCCAGCAGATTGACCTTGAGGGATTCAACATATCGGGACAGTACGATCTGGTGATAAACTTCAATTTTCTGCTGCGGGATCTGATTCCGGCCGAGGTGCAGGCCCTTTCGCCGGGGGGAATACTTGTTTTTGACACGATCCGTGAATCAGAGGCGCTGCTGGCCTCCCACAACCCTGCCTATCTGCTGGGCACGGGAGAACTCCGGCGCATCTTCGAGGAGTTCAGCGGCGATATTCTGCTGTACGAAGAGGTTAATGCAGGAGAGATGCCGACTGCACGGCTTCTGTTCAGGATGGCGTTTCCCTGAATTTTTGGCGCATGATCAGGAGCAGCTGCTCATATTCATCATCCGTAAGCTTTCTGTCCCGATACACCGCTCCGGCATAGATATCGACGAAAGCGCGTACACCCGGATTGCCGGACGCGGCGACAATCTCGAACAGCCCCTGTTTTCCCCGCTGAACCGGAAGGTCGTATTCACGTTCGATCTGCCGATAGAATCGGCGCAGCAGACGTTCCTCCCGCGAGATAAAAATCCTGCTTCGGAATACGAACATCGCTGAGATACCTGCCACCAGAAACAGCAACAAAAGATAGGGAATTGCTGCAGAGAGGAAACCGCTGACCTTAATCCCCTGGAATCGTCTGCCGGCGTTCAAGGCTGCTTCCACCTGCCGATCGGAGTCGTAGGTTATGACCATCCGGTTCCAGCTATGATCCAGAGAATCCAGCATCAGACGCAACCTGAGCATCGGACTCTGTGCGTGTGCGCCTCCCCACACGGTGCCGGCATTCGCCGCAAAACTGCTTGGGTCGATCCGCACCCACCCTTTTCCCTCGATATACGCCTCCACCCAGGCATGCGCCATGTCCTCGATCACGAGATAATAGCCGCCCAGATCATTGTATTCGCCTCCCAGATAACCGCCAACCACGCGGGAAGGCACACCGGCCGAACGCAGAAGCAGGGCAAAGGATGAGGCAAAAAACTCGCAGTGCCCCTGCCGGGATTCAAACAGGAAAAGTTCCAGAGCATGTTCACCGGTTGGCAGACCCTGTCTGCTGTAGCTGAAACCGCCATTTCTGAAAAAGAGTTCCAGCTTTTCCAGTCTTCCGGCATCGCTGGGGGCCTGACTCCGGATAGTCCCCGCCAGTTCCCGAATCCGGGGAGACAGCTTTTCGGGCAGTTTCAGATAGAAGTCACGATCAATGCCGCCACGCGTCGGAAGGATCCCGGTAACAACCGACCCGGCAGAATACGTAAGCCTTCTGCCAGCCGGTCCGAGCCATTCGTAAGTGCCGTCTGGCGAGCGCTTTGAACGGGTCAGGGATATTCTGCCAGGTGCGTCCAGCGCCAGCAGCGCCCGGGAAGAGCCAGGTTCCGGATAGATCGTCTGGGTAACAAGACGTCGTGGATACATGACTTCTTCTGCCGGAGCAGCGGACCGTTCCCAACTGGTCCCTTTCGGCTTGCTGAAAACGGCGCCGCGCCAGTAGAGCTGTGACTGAGACTGACGAGGCATTTCGGCCCGGAAGGCAAGAACACGTGATTCGCCGATACTCTGACTTCTACCCGGTTCAACCGAGTCACCGAAACCTGCCGAGCGCGTAGTCGGAACAACCATAAAGTTCCAGAGCGGCAGCGGTGTACGTGGCAGCAGCGGAAAAAACAGAACCAGCAGTGGCAATGAAACCACAGGCATCAGGAGGCCTGCGGCCAGCACCTTGCGATAATCGCCGGGAGGTAGCGACATGCCGCTGTCCTGGCTGTAGAACGTCAGCAGCACCATCAGAACAGCAACCAGCACCAGCATCACGGTGAGATACAGAAGAAATACCGGGCTGAGATTGAACAGTGATGAGGATGCCAGGCAGAAAAGCGACAGGGCGGCGCTCTGCAGATAGTAACGACCGCTCTTGGGACCCGCCAGCCTGACCGCCAGCATGATCGCAAGGATACTGACTACCGGCTGAATCGGCTGAGCACGGCTGAACTGGGCGGCGTAGAAGAGGAAAACCGGTACAACAGCAGCATTGAACATCCAGTTTTTAACCGGCCAGGCCCTTGTACGATCCTGCCAGATACCGGCAGCCAGGCCGATCACAACGGCACTGCGTGGAACTATTTCCAGCCAGGGAAACAGTGGCGTAATCCCGCACAGCGCAATGGCGTAGGCGAGTATGGCTATCAGCGAGCTAATCGAGACCATACATCGCCAGCTCCGTCAACAGATGTGCGCCATGCCGCGGTCCGATCCGCGCAGCGATCTCGCGCCCTCCCAGATTCAAACCCACCGGACGTGCGCCAACCCATCTGCGCACCAGCCAGGCAGCCCGGGAAATACGTTCCTCCAGGCTGTTCCCGGCCAACGCGTCCAGATCGATCACCAGGGGCACAGCCGATTGTCGTCCAAATTGCTTGACCTGCAGATCGTTTGAGCGTGCCGAGAGCTTCCAGTGAATAACCCTCAGCGGTTCACGCCCCGAGTATGCGGCGATTTTTTCCAGTTCACCATCGTCTCCCCTGTCCCGTCGCGGCGCAATTCCCTTTGGTTTAGCCTCGTTCCCGTCTCCGGTGTGCAGACTGGGCTGCAATCGGGGAAAGACGATCACGTCGGAATCCAGCGTTATTTTCCAGTAGCGGTTGAAGAAGTTGACCGGAAACGGAGAACTGATGGTTATGGTAGCGATGCGGGCAGGCCCGCGCCGATCGAAGATGAGTCCGATATTCTCTTCAATCGTCGAACCTCCGGCAATAACCGGCAGTGTGAGGGGGTGCGCTCCATTGCATTCAAGCCTGATCAGAAATGACGGGATATGACGTTTGGTATTATGGAGTCTGAAGCGGAAGGGGGCAGCCGTTCCGGCAAATATTTCGGACGGCGGCAGCAGTTCGGGAACAAGCCACTTGATGTTGATCATTCCGGCCATACCGGTGACCGACATGAAGGCCAGCAGGCCGGAGACAACAAGAAACAGAAGGTTATTACCGGTATTAACGGCCGAAAAGCCCAGCAAAAGGGTAATCACGACGTACAGTACTCCGGCCGTGCTGACCTTCAGACCAAAGGCAGCGGTATGGTGGCGACGATTGCGCGTAGAACCCCTCCCCTGTCGACATTTTCGTGCTCGGAGCGCATCACCAGCCGATGAGCGCACACCGCCTGCGCAATCCGTTTCACATCCTCGGGTGCCACAAAATCCCGCCCTTCAAGAAAGGCCGAAGCGCGTGCGGCCTGGGCAAGACTGATGGCCGCCCTGGTGGAAAGCCCGGTCTGGATCATGGAATGACAGCGGGTTGCCGCAACAATTGCGTGAATATAGCTGACCACCTTCTCCGAAAGAAAGACATCATGCCCAACAATCCGGCGTGCGGACAGGATATCCCCGGTGGTGCTGATTGCCGCTATGTTGACGATCTTCTCGCGGATACCGCCTCCGGCGATAATCATCTTTTCCAGGTGTTCAGGCGGATAGCCTATGCCGGTGCAGATCAGAAACCGATCCAGCTGCGACTCGGGCAGCGGAAAGGTTCCGCTCTGGTCTGAAGGATTCTGGGTGGCAAAGACTATAAACGGATCGGGCAGATGGTGTGTCACCCCCTCGACTGTCACACGGCGCTCCTCCATGGCCTCAAGCATGGCGCTCTGGGTGCGGGGCATGGCGCGGTTGATCTCATCAAGAAGGACGATATTGCTGAAGACCGGGCCCGGCACGAAGATGAAACGCCCCTCCTCGCGATTGAACACCGAGAGACCGGTGATGTCAGATGGAAGCAGGTCACTGGTACACTGCACCCTGCCGAATGAAAGCCCGGTGGCTGCAGCCAGTGCCAGGGCAATGGTCGTCTTTCCCAATCCGGGAAGATCCTCGATCAGGATATGGCCACCGGTCAACAGCGCAATCAGCGACAGGCGCAGAACTTCTTCCTTTCCCTGAAGGTGATCGCGGGAAAGCACACCGAGTATGTCGGTGATTGCGGTATGGTTATGGGTTTTTGTCACGCGCAGACCTCAATTTCTTCTTGATTTTAATGAGATAAAAGGATACCTCCTACAAGCTGCATGGAAGCATACCGATTTAACGGCGCTCGTTGGAGGTTCCCAGATGGTTTTCAAGCGTAACATCTTTTCCAGGACACTTTCAAATGGAATGAGAGCAGACTTTGCCATTGGCATGGAAAACGGGGTTTATATAGCCGTTCTGTATGTAGGTGGACGCCTTATTCCAGGGCCGACACAGCCCCAGCCGCTCGTACCCCCAAAAGATGATGTCACCCACTGGATGGGCAATCGCCCCAGCGTCGGCCTGAGCGACGCAGAAACAGAAAAAATCATCCAGGCTGTCTCACTGGAAAACAGTGTGCTGCAACACCGCATACCCAAAAAAGGCTGACTGACGCCCCGCACCGCAGTCATACCACATCCCTGTAATCCTCTCCACCCTTACCGGGTTGATTTAACCGGCGTCATCAGGTATATCATTGAAAAATATGAGTGTATACATGCTGGTGGCATTGTGAACGAGATACTCCATAAACTGAAACTGCGCTGGAAGCTGCTCGCTCTGGTATTACCACTGGTGATTGTTCCAATTTTTGTGGTTGCCGGAGTCATCGGCTTCATCGCAAACCATCAGGCCTATCTGGGAATCACCCATTCCAGCATGGATGATCTGGAACATATGGCATCGTTCACCCTTGACCTCCTCGGGTCACACGATCAGCAGTTTAATGATTATCGCGGCGGCAAACCCGGCGATCTCACCAGCGAACTTTCATCCAATTCGTTTACCGCTCTCAAAAAAAGAATCAAGGCTAAAAAGGTTGGCGCCAGCGGTTATATCTACTGCATGAGCCGGACCGGAACCCTGACCATTCATCCCGACTCCGAGGGCATGACTATCATTGACGCCAGAGACTCCAGCGGGAAATTCTTCATCCGCGAAATGTGCGAAAAGAAAAACGGCTGGATCCGCTACCCCTGGAAAAATCCCGGCGACAACTCGCCACGCATGAAAATAGTCCGCTACACATATTTTCCCCAGTGGGACTGGATCGTTGCCGTCGGATCCTACGAGGACGAATTCTACCACGAGGCAAACAAGATCAAGGAACACATTTTGTTGAGTATGCTCCTGCTGATCTTCGTGGTCGGCACACTGGCAGTGCTCCTTGTTTTCAGGGCATCTACACTCATTACCAGCCCGATCACCCATATGATAGAGGTCATCAGACGGGTCAAGCGCGGAAACCTGGAGGAAAAGATGGCCGTCCAGGGGGAGGATGAGCTGGCTGAAATGGCAGGGTCCTTTAATCGTATGACCGATATAATCCGTCATACGATGGAGATGGAAGCATCGCTGGCGCAACAGGGGAAAATGGCGTCTCTCGGGGTTTTATCCTCTGGCGTAGCCCACGAGATCAACAATCCGCTGGGGGTTATTCTCGGTTATGCCGCCTACCTTGAAGGCAAGATGTCACCGGAAGACCCGAACTACACGTACATCCATGAGATAAAACGTGAAAGCAAACGCTGCAAGAAGATCGTCCAGGATCTGCTCAGCTATGCCCGCACGCCGCGCCCTTCACGGGAAGCGCTTGATCTGAATGCACTGCTGCATCAGATCGTCGATTTTGCCGCCAATCATACCGATATGCGCGGGGTTGTGATAACTACTGTGTTTGCCCCGGATCTGCCGGCGGTCATGCTGGATGGAGACCAGTTGCGGCAGGTTGCCATCAATCTGATCCTCAACGCCGGCGGGGCGATGCCGGAGGGGGGAACGCTTGAAGTGAAGACCGGAATCGAGGACCCGCACCACGTTCACATACTTTTTCAGGACAATGGCTGCGGAATTCCGCCTGAAAACATCGAAAAGATCTTTGAACCGTTCTACACCACCAAGGATCGCGGCACCGGGCTCGGACTGGCGATAACCCGCCAGATCATCGAACAGCATCAGGGCGAAATCCGGATTGAGAGTGTAACCGGCATGGGTACGACCGTCAAGGTTGTGCTTCCCGTAAACTGCGAGGAGTTGTGATGTCCGCAAAAAAACGCATCCTGGTGATAGACAACGAAGAAGGGCTCTGCCGGATGATGGAGCAGATACTGCTGGACAACGGCTATCTGGCGCAGGCCTGCACCTCTCCCCGCACAGCGGTGGATGAATTCCGGCCCGGCGCCTGGGACCTGGTCATCACCGACATCAAGATGCCCGGCATGAGCGGTCTTGAGGTTTTGCAGCGGATCAAGGAACTGTCCCGGGATACCCCGGTCATCATGATCACGGCCTACGCCACGGTGGACATGTCGATTCAGGCACTGCGAAAGGGCGCATATGACATGCTGACCAAGCCCTTTGAACCTGAGGAGCTGATTTTTCGGGTGAAGAACGCCCTGCAGCAGTCGGATCTTCTGGAGGAGAACCGGGAGCTTCGCAAGGAGCTGGAGGGAAAATTCAGTTTTGACAACATCATCGGGGCATCCGAACAACTGCGGAGTGTGCTGGGAAAGGTGGAAAAGGTCGCCGTGCGCGACACCTCGGTGCTGATCACCGGGGAGTCCGGCTCAGGCAAGGAGCTGATCGCCCAGGCCATTCATTACAATTCACCGCGCCATGAACGCAGATTCATGGCAATAAACTGCGGTGCCCTGCCTGAAACCCTGTTGGAAAGCGAGCTGTTCGGCTACAAAAAAGGAGCCTTCACCGGTGCCAAAGATAGTCGTCAGGGGCTGCTTGAGGCGGCAGATGGCGGCACCCTCTTTCTGGACGAAGTCGGCAACCTGCCCATGAATGTCCAGAAAACCCTGCTTCGTTTTCTGCAGGAGAAGGAATTCAACCGCCTGGGAGACACCTCGCCGACGCGAGTCGATGTGCGGGTGCTCTCCGCCACCAACTCCAACCTCAAAGATGCCGTAAAAAACGGCGCCTTCCGGGAAGACCTCTTCTATCGGCTCAATGTTGTGAACATCCACCTGCCCGCCCTCCGGGAGCGGAGAGACGACATACCGCCGCTGGCGGCACACTTCATACACCTGCAAAACCAGAAGTTCGGCACCTCGGTGAAGGGATTTGAAAAGGATGCCCTTCAGGCGCTCTGCAGTTTTGACTGGCCGGGCAATATTCGCCAGCTCAGAAACGTGATAGAGGCCTGTATGGCCTTGGGAGTGGAAGACAGTATCTGTCGGGAGTCACTGGGGCAATTCATCGACATCACGGACGTTTCCCATGAGAACCTTCAGAGCGCTCAACTGCTCCATGACGGTGTTCCGTTCAGCACAGCCCTTGACAGATTCGAGACGGACCTACTCAAGGATCTGCTGGCGAAACATCGGGGGAATATTGAAGCCGCCGCCCGCGAGGCCGACATGAACATGGCCACGATCTACCGGAAGATCAAGAAATACGGCATCAGGAAGGAAGACTTTTCCTGAAAAAAGTTCGTGCGCAGTGAATATATTTTCGAGCAATGAATGCCCGCTTCAGGATGATTGACATTAACATTGCCGTATGAGACACCCGCATTAAATAAAGCTTGAACATTTCCCCGTCATCAAGGACGTGCCACATGCAAAAAATGACTGGTTTTCTGAATGTTATGCGCGTTACAGAAATTATCCAGTGGCTCGTCAGCAGCAAACGCACAGGTACGCTCATTCTGATTCAGGATGACCGGCAGAATAAAATATACTTTCAGGATGGAAAGATCATCTATATCTGGTCTAACTGCGAGGCAGACGAGACCGTCAATTTTCTGGAGTGCCAGTCACACAGCAGACGTGATGAACTTGCAAGTGCCAGCGCTAATTCGGAAGCGCTCGGACTGCCGTTAATCGGCTACCTTCTGTCGCAAAAGTTTTTCAGCAGCGAGCAATTTGAGGCGCTGCTCAAAGAAGGCGCCGAGACGCTCCTGACCAGTGTTCTCACGTGGGATACCGGTACATTCGATTTTGATCCTGAACTACCCCAATTTCTTCTTAATAGTCCTATCGGTCTGAATACATTCCATATTCTGTTTGAGTCTACGCTTCGCCTGGATGAAAGCCACCGAGACAGCCAGGTTGATGCCGAAATGGTGATGAACAAAATCCGGGGATTGATTCAGGAGGGTGGTTTTGAGCTGCCGCCCATGCCCGAGGTCATGCAGCAGCTTGCGGAAAAAATCGACACCCCTACGATCTCGATCGATGAAATCGTAGCATGTATTACCGACCAGATTCTGGTTTCCAAAATCCTCAAAATCTTCAATTCACCCTACTACGGTCGACACGGCCATGCTTCCAGCCTCAAAGATGCGGTGGTTTTCATCGGGCTCAAATCACTCATGAGCATTGTCACCGTTCATGCGATGAGCAGCTACAGCCCACGGAACTCAAGGAAAATCAAGGGCGTGCTTCAGCATAGCCTGGTATGCGCCATGATAGCCCGTCAGATTGCCAGAGACATGAGCGCCAACTTTGAATTGGCCTTTATCTGCGGACTTCTGCACGACATCGGCAAGACCATCCTGCTTGAGATGCTGAGTGACTTCACGCTGCCGGCGGATCTTCAGGTGCAACTGATTGAAGAGAACCACTCCGAAATGGGATATGTGCTGGCGCAACAGTGGAATTTCGGGAGTGACATTACAGATGTCATCCGGTATCACCACACCCCGGAGCTGGCCGCCGATCACACCAGAATGGCGGAGATTATCAATCTTGCCGATACGATGTCATATCTCAACGGCCAGCCGGTAGAAGTCACGGACATGGCATTTACAAGTTTCGACCTAAGTCAGATCAACGTCGATGACATCCTTGGAGAGTTGGACACTCTCGGAAATGAGGCAGCCCAGATCGTAGACCTGGGCTGAGCAGCTCCCGAATACGTTATGCGCCTGTTTTGATAGGTATCAGCAGGAGCGGGACTTTGCTCCAGCTGCAAATCTTGTGCGTTACACTCCCCGCCCAAAACGCTTCCATACCCGCTTTACCATGGGTCGCCAGCACAATCAGATCTATCTCGGCACGGTCGGCGGCCTCAACGATCGTTTTTGCCGGATCCCCCCGCAGCACATGTGCGCTCGCCGTAAATCCCTGATCGACCAGGGTACGCAGCAGGAACTGAAGATATTTTTCTGCATCCTGATACGCCAGTTCCAGCATGCGCGAGGTCGTACCCGGAAGCATTCTGCCGGTCAGCGTCATATTCCCTGAAAGCGTGGTCAGACGCGGGATGACCATGGCAAGGTGAACGGAGGCACCACAGGCTCGGGCCACCCCTTCCGAACAGGGCACAGCCTGGGCATGTTCAGGATGTTCATCAAGGGGAACCAGTATCTTCCCGCACGAAAAGGGGGGCGCTTCACCCTGCTCGTTCGGATGAGTGATCAGAACAGGTCGTGAATCCAGGGCGATAACCGACTGCGCGATGCTCCCCATGAACAGGTGCAGAGCCTTGCCCCCGCCATGGGAACACATGATCACCAAGTCGTGATTCAACTCGTCGGCATGAGCAACTATGCTCCGTGAGACGTCTTCCACTGCGGCTTCATGCACATGACATTCCACCGCGTTGCCTTCCGGAAACCCCCGCTTAGAAACCCCGTTCAGATAATTGACCGCGTCGTTCACGTTCTTCAAGTGAGGCTGACCGTGGACTTCACGCGGCGCATTTTTCTCTATCACGTGCATAAGGGTGACACGGGCTCCGAACTTTCCGGCGAGAAAAGCGGCGGCAGGAATGGCGGATTCAGCCATCAGTGAGCCATCTAGGGGTACGAGGATATGATTGAACATGCGATCACCCTGTCACGAACGTTTTATAGAGAAGATACAGATTGAGGGCTATGATGACTGCCGCAATCAGGTATGTAAGCATCGATGTAAACGGCTTGTTGACCAGATCACCCATGATATCGGGTCGGCGGGTAAACATTACCAGCGGAATAATGGCAAACGGCAGCCCGAAACTGAGCGCCACCTGACTCATGACGAGGGTGCGGGTCGGGTCAAGCCCCATGGCGATAACGACCAGCGAAGGCCCCATGGTCACCAGACGCCTGATCCAGACCGGGATGTGCCGCTGAATAAAACCCTGCATGATTACCTGTCCGGCGCTGGTTCCCACTGTTGACGACGAAAGCCCTGAAACCAGCAGCGAAAGACCGAATATCCATTTTGCCGAAGACCCCAGAAGCGGCTCCAGCGTGCGGTGGGCCTCTTCGATGGTGGCGATGTGCGTGAGTCCGCTTGTATGAAACGTGGCCGCTGCCATTATCAGCATGGCAACATTGACAAAACTCGCAATCCCCATGGCGATTACGACGTCTATGATCTCGAAATGATACAGGCTTTGCAGCCGAGCTTTGTCCCTGACGACAATCCGCCCCTGCATCAGAGCCGAATGCAGAAAAATGGCATGGGGCATGACCGTGGCGCCCAGAATCCCGGAGGCCATGAGTACGCTTTCAGCCCCTGACAATTGCGGGACAAAGGCATGGTAGACAACCTGCCCCCAATCAGGCTTGACGATGAAAATTTCCAGGAGATAACAGGCGGCAATCACCGCCACCATGGCGGAGATAACGGCCTCCAAAGGCCTGAAACCGTATCGTTCAAGGCCGAGGATAATCATGGTGGTCAATGCAGTCAGAATGGCTCCGACAAACAGGGGAACCCCCAGCAGGAGCTGGAATCCGAGGGCGGCGCCGAGGAACTCCGCCAGATCGGTCGCCATGGCCACCAGTTCCATCAGAAGCCAGAGTGCGATCACCACCGGTTTTGGAAACCTTTCCCGGCAGTGTTCGGCAAGATTCATCCCGGTTGCAATGCCAAGCTTGGCAGAAAGAGTCTGGATCAGCATGGCCATCAGATTGCTGACCACGATAACCCAGATCAGCATGTATCCGAACTGGGCCCCCCCCTGGATATTGGTGGCAAAATTGCCCGGGTCTACATACGCGACACTGGCAATGAAGGCCGGCCCCAGAAACGGCATCAGCCGCGCCAGGCTGTTTTTTTTCTGGGGAGTGCTCAGTACGTCCAGGGCCTGCTGAACCGTTTTTGAGCCTGCCTGCTGCCGGGTATGCTCTGCTTGAGTATTGATAGGGACACTCCACCTGCTTTTTTTACGCTGGCGGATTGTATCAGCGGTTCACTGAGTTGCACCACATAAATTTGAGACATTGTCCACAATTCAATCTTGACCTCAATTGCACTTTCACATATAGGTTCGCAGATTCGGTGGATATTTACAGAGTACTCTATTCTCGCGCCCCCTGTCAGACGTACACCGAGAAGCTTTCCTTGAGCGCTTTTCTTTCAACAGGTGTCACCGGCAACGAAGGCTTTTTATTCACACCAGAATCAGCAGTCAAAAAACGGCTTGCCGAAATATTTACGATATCACCTGGAAGGTTGAGAGCATCTCTGGCCGCAAATCTTTTAACCGGATGAGAAGACGTTTCCCTGTTCCCCGGCACTCTCTGTCGGGGGGAATCGACCTGATTCAGTAATCGGCTGTCGTTTACCGGCTGCATGGCTACTCTCCCTTGCTGACAGATTCAGATAATCAATCTGCGTCGTATACGACAATGTGATTGACAAAGCATAAGCCGTACCACTTTACTAACAATCAGTATTTAATGGTTTTTTTAGATATATGTATCCTGATTTGCACTGAAGGTCAGAGTAATGACGGCATGTCGAGTTGATCCGTGACAAGTTTCTGACGTGACTGAAACAAGCTTGATGGGGGAGGTGTATGAGATTTTTTCTGGCGGGAAAATATATTCTGATTGTGTGTGTTGCTCTGGCTGTTTTTTCTGCGTGCGACCGACAGGCATCCACTCGCGTTCTTTTCATCGGAAACAGTTACACCTTTGTCAACGGTGGTCTTGATAAACAGCTGAGAGGTCTGGCGCCTTCCATCGAAACTGCCAGCGTGACTGCAGGTGGATATACCCTTGAGAGGCATTGGACTGATGGCAATGCCCTCATAAAAAAACGGGAGTCACCTCCCGATTGACGAGCCGGATAATCAGGGTTTATGGCTTGCGTCCCCGTATCACTCCAGCGCCGTTAGGAAGTTCAAGATCAAGCCTCTTCACATCAGACAGTCCTGCCTTCACCATCATGGAAGTCAGCTCTCTTTCGGAATATGACTGGCCTGTATCAGTCCCCAGAAGCATGTTGAGTGAAAAGAGAGCAGGAAATGTCGGGCCGTTTCTGGCATCGTTCTGTATAAACTCCTGAACCATCAGGATACCACCTGAATTCAGTGAATCAACAGCCTTGCTCAGAAGAGCGGCACATGCTGCGGGTCCATCAATATGGAGAATATGGGACATCCAGACGACGTCAAACCCTGACGGCATCGGGTCGGTATGATAGTCTCCGGCAGCAAAGGTAATCCTCTCTGAAAGGTTGAAGCGGGTAATAGTTCTTTCGGCATATCCTCTGGTTGTAGGAAGATCAAGGACAACCGCAGTCAACTCAGGGTTGGCCAGACAGAAATGGACTGCATATGTTCCGGGACCACCGCCAAGATCAAGAAGAGTATGACGACCTGCCAGCCCTATTGACCGGGTAACCTTTGGAGCCAGAAGGCTCGCCAGATTAAACATCCCCATCAGGAAACTCTCCCTGCTGGACTCGTCAACTCCGTGCGAATCATTTGTGCGGATCGGACTGCCTGTTGCTACTGCCTCATCCAAGCGACTCCAGCTTGGCAGTAGATGGTTATGATGCATGATGATATGTCCCAGGAAATCGGGAGAGTTTTTCGACAGATATGCAGCGGCGAAGGGCGTTGCAGCATACATATTTTCGGACTTATCCAGCAGACCAAGTGATGAAAGTGAATCCAGCAGCATGCCGGTGGCACGTAAGTCGGTCGTCAGCAATCGCGCAACATCCTCCGCAGACCGGGCAGTTCTATCAAGAACGGTGAATATGTCGAGCTTGACAGACGCATGAAGTGTACAGGTGCTCCAATATCCTCCCGCCATTTCCAGTAATTCAGGGACGGTCCATTCAGTCGTTTCCATTATGGTATTTTCCTTTCAGCTGTTTGATATTCCATGGTGAGGCATAGTCGGTTTAGTGTGAAATTTCGCGCGTTTTTTCAGGTTCTTCGCCGCGACTATAGTAGTGAAGAACGACCAGCAGCACAGATGAAATCAGGTAGGACAACGCAAACGCTTTGTCTGCGCCGAAACCGAACCTGTTTTGCACGCCCGCCGGAGTGAGAACATACGAATGGATAACGCCAAAGAAGGAGAGAACAGCGGCGGTTGCCGTCCAGAGAGCGGCCTTCACAAACTCTCCTTCGACCACAAAAACCATCATAGCTGACAGAATCATGCATGTGAGCATGAAACCCTGACTCAGCGATATGATGCCAAAAATGTAAAGATCACCGCCAAACTTTGGCGCCACATCGTACAGGCTGGATCCTGCCTTCCGCAGGGTCGTTTCAATCAGCAGGAGCGCCCACGATGCAAGTGCCGGCATAAGTCCGAGTGCCACCGCCACGCTGTGCTTTCTTGGTACTTCTTTAAATGCCTGGGCTGTGATTATGAGTCCAATCCAGAGCAGGATACCGATCATTGCTTCCATCGGAACCACCTTGAGTACCAATGTGACCCCGCCGATCAGACAGAGAACTGTAATCACCGCACCGTTTAATATCGAGTATCCCCATCTGGCACCCATGGCCTTCCAGCCCGGATGACCGATGTAGATCGTGGTCGGAAAGGGGTTCCCCAGGCACGCCGCCACAATCGAGCCGAACCCGTTAACCAGGAGGGATGACTTCGTGTCGTAGCGGTCACCGGCAGCTTCCGCACTTTCCAGATTCTGGAGTGAGCCGATCACGTTGAACAGTGCCATCGGGAAGATGACCGAAAAGTATTTCCATCCCTGACCGTTTGTCAGAAAAACAAGCATGTCGGCAACAGCAGATTGGGGTACATGGACGGCAAAGTGGTACGCTTCCTGACTCGGCTGGAAATAAGGGTATCCGGCCCACTTGAGCATCCATCCCAAGCCCACTCCCAGTGCAACTGCAATGAAACCTCCGGGCAGTCCCCAGGGCAGCTTGATCTGGCCCCCGTAGACAACGATCACGAACAACGCAGGCACAACCGCAATGGCAGGCATGGCAAAGATCTGGAAGACAAACCCCATGGAGATGAAGGTAATTGCAATGCCGGCCAGCGATGAGAGCAGTGCCGCCCGTGGCGTATGCCTGCGGAGCCAGTCGCCGGCGAACGCCCCGACACATTCCAGAACAGCACTGACAAGACACGCAAACAAGCCGGCCTGCCAGGCAAGCTTTGGATCCCTCGTTTCAAAATATATCGGGGCAATGATCAGGAATACGAATGCGATCAGGCTGACGGTGTTTATTCCATATGGCAATGCCGTTACGTCAGAACGGCCAGTCCTGATTGCCAGCCTTCTGGCCTGCCACGCATAAAACACATTTCCGAAGAGGATCGACAGGGCCGCTCCGGGGAGAATCCTTCCGTAAACAAGCTCCGGCGGCATACCGCATACATTCCCGCAGAGAACCGCGATCAACATCAGTTGCAAGAGATTGTCGACGAACAAGCCGAAGAAACCGTCTATATCGCCGTGGACAAACCAACCTACTTTCATACAATACAGTTTCCTTTATGTTTCAATTATGTTGGTAACTCCTTGATATCTCAATCAGACTCACATCATGTTCCATGATAGTAAGGTTCCTGTGCCAACTATGCAACAACTTTCAGTTTTATACCTGTATCATCAAACGGCTAAATGTTTAAAAATTGAATTATGAAATTGACACTTGACCAATTCTAAAGTGATGGTATTCTGGACTAATATAAGAACACGTCGTTTCAGTAAGGTGATGATAGAGCGTATCAGCAGGTGACTATTCCCATTGAAAGGAGCACACAGATGGCAAGACAGAAAAAAGCGACCGCACCGGTAAAGGCAGCAGTGGTAAAAACGAAGAAAAACAAGGCAGTAAAACCGGCAGCCGCAGTAAAGGTTCGCGCAGCAAAGGCCCCGGCTGCACCCCGCAAAACGGACGGGGAACTGATGGTCGATAATCTTGCGGTAATGACCCAGTTGGTAAAGTCAGTTGCAGAAACAGTGGAGATGCTGGTATTGAAGACTGAGAGCATGGCTTTCCACATTATCGCAACCGAGGAGATCCTGGCTGAGCTTGTTGCCGATAATGGTCTCAACCTGAACCGGGTCAACGCCCGCATTCGGCAGAAATTATCCGCAGGCTCGGATAACTCAACCGATCCCGCTAAAGCAATTGATGTTGCAGCCTCAATCGTATCACCTCTGCCACGCCGCTAGAACAAAAGCGCATGGATGCGAGTTTCACAAAAGCCTTCCCGTCTTGGGGGGGCTTTTGTGCTGAATCCGGGAGTGCCGGGCCGAAACACTGAGTCGCACAGAAATGCTGCGTGGAGACCAGATGATACAATTTCCGGGGAAATTACGGGCCGATGCCGTCATATTCGATTTTGACGGCGTCATAGTGGATACGGAGCCACTCCATTATGCGGCGTTCCAGCGACTGCTGGAGCCAATCGGACGCGGCTTCACGTGGGAAACGTATGTTAAGGTCTACATGGGATTTGACGACCGGGACGCATTTCTTGAGGCGTTCAGGGGGAGCGAATCCGTTTTTGACGCTCAGTATCTGCAGGAGATGATTGACCGGAAAGCCGCGCTGTTCCAGGAAATTATCCATGACGGTAGTATCCGTACCTATCCCGGGGTCGTCAGCCTGATCAGGAAAATTCACGATTACAGGTTCCCGCTTGCCATCTGTAGTGGTGCTCTGCGGTCTGATATCCTGCCTGTTCTGGAAACTCTCAATATTTCTTGCTGCTTTGATGTTATCATTACGGCGGAGGATGTTGCCAGAAGCAAGCCGGACCCGGAATGCTACCGGCTGGCACTCCGTAAACTCAATCAGTTCCGCTCGCTCGACCTGCCGGCGAGTCGGGTCATTGCCATCGAAGATACACCTGCGGGCATCGAAGCAGCCAGCAATGCCGGGCTACAGGTTCTGGGCGTAACAAACAGCTATCCTGCCGAATATCTCTCCCGCGCAGACTGCATCATCGAATCACTGGATACTGATGAAATCGTCCCTGAGTGCCAGATCATTTTCCAGGAAGCAGCTTCAAACGGCCTGCCGCAAGACACCGCCTGACATCAGCCCCACTTTTACATGCAAGTACTTTCCGCGCCAGCTTGCAACACTCGTCCATGCCATGTTCCCTGACGACCTGCTTGATAGCCGGAATGCTGGGGGCTGAAAGGCTGAACTCCCGGATTCCCATCCCCATCAGCATCAGTGCATTGAGAGGATCTCCTGCCATCTCTCCGCAGACAGACACCTTCTTGCCGGCCTTCAATCCGGCATCCGAAACCCGTTTGATTGAATGAAGCACCGCCGGATGGTGCGGGTCGTAATACTGCCTGACCATCGGATTGTTCCGATCTGCCGCCAGGGTGTACTGAATCAGGTCGTTGGTGCCGATGCTGACATAATCCACCTCTGTAAGGAGAAAATCCACAATCTGCACAGCCGCCGGAACTTCGATCATGATGCCCAGCGGGATGTACCCACGCACATCATGCCCCCCGCGAATCAGCTCATCCCGGACTGACGCAAGGATTTCCTTGATCTGGCGGATTTCGTCCAGGCTGGAGATCAGGGGGAACATGATCGTCGGTGTTGCCCCGCCTGTAGCGAGCAGGATCCCGGCCAACTGTTCCCTGAAGATATCCTGTCGCTCCAGCGACACGCGTATGGATCTCCACCCCAGGAACGGGTTATCCTCGTGGGGATAACTGAAGTAGGAAAGTCCCTTGTCACCGCCGATATCAAGTGTGCGGATGTTGACCACCTGACCAGGGAAACTCTCCAGAATCCTGCTGTATATCTGCGCCTGCTCCGTGCGGTCAGGGAATGCGGATCTGGCCATATAGGGGAACTCGGTGCGATACAACCCCACTCCCGAGGCACCATGCATCTGAGCCACTCTGACATCCGAAATCAATCCAATGTTTGCGTTGAGAACAATTTCGACACCATCTGTGGTGACCGACGGGAGATCCCGCAATCCTTCAAGCTCCTTCAAACGCCCTGCATAATCGTGTTCGAGCCTGCTGTACTCTTTTTTGACGCCACTGTCGGGGTTCAGGTAGACATGACCCGAGTTACCGTCGACAATGATATCATCCTTGACGTTTGCCGCTTTGATCAACCCGCCGACGCCCAGAACTGCGGGTATTCCGAGCGATTTTGCCATGATTGCGGCATGGGAATAGATATTGCCCTTCTCAGTGACGATGCCCAGAATCTTGTCATGATCCAGCATGGCCAGATCCGAGGGGAATATTTCCTCGGCAACAATTACCCTCTTCTCCTTCATCCTGACAGCAGATTTTTCGCTGCCTTCCAAAGCGTCGATGATCCTGCGGCCGATATCGTCCATATCAGCCGAACGCTCCCTCAAATACGGATCTTCCATGGCCGAAAACGCCTGAACATAGTGCTGGACAACATCGTGTACCGCGCGGGTGGCACCCAGCCCCTGTTCGATCAGATCGGTAACCTTGGCGGAAAAACCACGATCCTCCAGGATCATCAGGTGGGTATGAAAAATGGCGGCGTCGTCCTCGGATAGTGTTTCGCTGACCCGCTTCTCCATATAGATGGTCTGGATCTTGGCCTTTTCCAGGGCAATGGTAAATTTTCTGAGTTCTTCTGTCTGGGTGCCAACTTTAGCAACCTGGATAACCTTGTCGCTGAAGCGGTCGAGAATGTAAACCTTGCCTTTGCTGAAACCGGCAGAAACGGCTGTACCGACCAGTGTCACGGTTAATTCGGCCAGTTTTGCCGCCTTTACCGAAACGGTCGAACCGTGAGCCGGGCCCTTTGTCGCCCTGGCCAATTCCTGTTCAAACCACGCCCGTTCCTGTTCCTTGTACTGGATTGAGTCAAGCAGCCGGGCATTATGAACAATGCTGCCGATCTGGAAGGTAATCGTGCGCAGGGTGCTGATCTCGTCATTCGTGAAACGGCGGGCTTCCCGTGTCTGGATGACAATGACGCCGATGGGGGCTTTGTGCTCGAACAGCGGAAGTCCCAGGAACGAAAGGAATTTTTCCTCTTTTGTTTCTTTGAAGTATTTGTAGCGCGGGTGTGACGGGGCATTGTCGGTCATGACCATGCCGCGGCTTTCCACGACCTGACCCGAGAGCCCCTCATGAACCTTCATGGAAATTTTATTGACCGATGACTTTGAAAGACCCTTGGTGGCTTTCAGCATCAGGGTTTCACCGTCTTTTTCCAGCAGGTAGATCGAACAGACGTCCGTACCCATCCGTTTGGCTACGATGGTGACTATGTTGTCGAGCGTCTCATGCAGATCATGGGAATGCAGGATGATCGCACTGATGTCTTCAAGAGTGCGCAGTCCAATGGAGTGGTGACTTTCTTTCATAGTGTATTCCTTGTACCATCAAAGTGGCCGGACTATATATCAAACCGGATATAAAGTAAAATTTATTCATATTTTGATATATTCTGGCAAAGTTTACCGGGGTTTGCTATCTTGGAGGGCAACAGACTGTCAGCGGATGTGGAGGGAAGGTAATGCCTGATAACATACTTAATGAACAGCTACGCATCGGCATCGAACAGATGGACGCCGGAAACGTCAAATTAGCGGTTGCAACCCTTGAAGCCCACTGCCTGACGCATCGGGATGCCGCCGACAGCTGGTTCTATTTCGGTGATGCCCTGGCCGAAGATGGCCGGATTTTGGATGCCATCGAACGGTATCGGGAAGGGCTTGAAATTACCCCGGATGATCCCGACGCATTGACTACTCTGGGCGATCTTCTCTTTGAAGCGGGAAAGCATACGGAAGCCATCGCCAGTTACCGCCGGGTTCGCGAGCTTGACCCCGCCGATACGGATGCCCTGGTCAGTATCGGCCTGGTGTACAGCAGCCAGGAACAGATTGAAGATGCCGTCAACACCTATCGTGAGGCCTTGAGACAGGAGCCCGACAACGTGTTCGCCTGGAACGCGCTGGGCGATGCCCTGTACGGCATGGGTGACGCCCAGGGCGCCGTCGATGCCTATCAGAAGAGTGTCGAGATCGATCCGAACGATCCGGCGGCCCACTATAATCTGGGTGAGTTGTTATACGATATGGACGAACTGGAGGAAGCCGAAGAATCGTGCCGTGAAGCCGTTCGCCTTGATCCGTCATTCAGCATGGCATATCTGACGCTGGGCGGCATCTGCATGGATCAGGATCGCACGAAGGACGCCGTTACTCTTTTCGAGCAGTACCTGAAGTTTGAGAAGTCACCCCAGGCCAGCGACATGATTGCCGAAGTCAAGGCCGTAATCGAGGGACTCAGGGAAGAACTCAAGGCAGAGAAAAACCCGTGACGCAGAAACTGACCACACGCATCACCTGAAAGATCCCGTTTATGCCAGAACACGAAACATTGATAGACTCCCACGCTCACATCTATTATCGCGACTATGCCGGTGATTTTGACGAGATGCTGCAACGGGCCAATGATGCCGGTGTTGCAGCCATGCTGGTGGTCGGAACCGATATCGAATCGAGCAGGGAATCAGTCGAACTGGCCGAGAAATATCCGCAACTGTACGCTGCGGTAGGCATCCATCCCCATGATGCCGGTCGTGTCACGGATGCCTGCTATGATGTGATCCATGATCTGGCGCTCTCCAGCCCAAAGATCGTTGCCATAGGGGAAATCGGCCTGGATTTCTACCGCGACCGATCTCCCCGTGATGCCCAGGAAAGGGTCTTCCGCGCCTTTCTTCAGATGGCGTGCAAAGTGGACAAACCGGTTATCATTCACGACCGTGACGCCCACCAGAGTATTTTGACCTGTCTGCGTGAAGAAAAGGCTCATCGTGGCGTATTGCACTGTTTTTCCGGCGATGCGCCCATGGCGGACGAGGTTCTGGCAATGGGCTTCTACATCTCGGTTCCGGGAACCATCACCTACCCGGCCAATGAGCCGCTGCGGCAGGTTGTACGCGCCACCAGCATCGACCGTATGCTGCTGGAGACCGATTGCCCGTACCTCACACCGCTTCCCCATCGGGGCAAACGCAATGAACCGGCCCATGTCCGGCTCGTGGCGGAGCGGATCGCCGAGATCAAGGGACTTACCCTTAATGATGTCGCCCGGATCACCACAAAAAATGTGCGCGACCTGTTCGGCATCCGCCTCTGGGATCAGTCCACCAAGATTGCCTACATGATCCGCAACTCACTGTATCTCAACATCACCAATCGCTGCTCGAATCGATGCAGCTTCTGCGCAAAGTTCGATGACTTCACCGTCAAGGGGCACAATCTGCTCCTGGACGCTGAACCGACCTACGATGAAGTGATGGCTGCCGTGGGACAACCGATGGGAGTTGATGAAGTGGTATTCTGTGGTTATGGTGAGCCGCTCATCAGGCTTGATCTGGTCAGGCGGGTGGCTACCGAACTGAAGGGACGCGGCTATCGCATCCGGATCAATACCGACGGCCAGGCCAATCTGGTTCATGGGCGCAACATTCTGCCGGAACTGGCCGGTCTGGTGGACAGCATTTCCATCAGCCTGAATGCGCCCGATGCGGAAATCTATGGCGCGATCTGCAACACACCGTTCGGAAAGGCTGGCTTCGCGGGAGTCTGCGACTTTATCCGCGAGGCGCAGCGACACATTCCGCAGGTTATCGCCAGCGCCGTCACGGTACCGGGAATTGATAGCGAGGCCTGCCGAAACCTGGCGGAATCGCTTGGCGCAGAGTTTCGTGTCAGAGAATACGCGGAAGTAGGGTAAGATGACAACCAACATGCAGCCGCAAGCAGCACCGAAAATTCCCCGTTTTGACGTGGCCGGATTACCGCTTTATGTTCTGGTATCGATCTGGACAATTCTGATTGCTGGCTTTGCCGGATTTGATATCTATCAGGACTATACGGCGGCATATGCAAATGCTCTGGCAGTGGCACAGGCCAGTTACGGCAAGGATGTCGTCTTCCGGCGCTGGGCATCAATGCATGGCGGCGTCTATGTCCCGGCAACACCTCAAACACCCCCGAACCCCTATCTTTCCGATCTTCCCGACCGTGACATCAAACTCCCGTCAGGAAAGATGCTCACTCTGATGAACCCGGCATACATGACCCGCCAGGTGCATGAGCTGGGTGAAAACGGCTACGACATACGCAGTCATATCACCAGCCTGAAGCCACTTCGCCCCCAGAACGCCCCTGATGACTGGGAGAGAGGGGCGTTGCAGCGGTTTGAAAAAGGGGAAAATGAGTTTTATTCCCTGACGACTCTGGATGGCAAACCGTATTTCAGATATATGCGCCCCCTGAAAGTTGATGCCACCTGCCTCAAGTGCCATGCCAACCAGGGCTATAAAACAGGTGATGTGCGTGGTGGTTTGAGCGCCTCGATCCCCTGGACGCCACATTTGAATGAAAGTGTTTCATTGACTCTTATGGGGTATGGCGGGATCTGGCTACTGGGAACAATCGGCATCGTAATCACCCGCCGCCGTTTACAGAAAGTCATGCGAGCCAAGGACAGACTCGTCGAAGACTTGCACCATCGCGGGCAGGAGCTCTGGAAGTTGTCACGCGCCGTCGAGCAGAGTCCTGTCAGCATCGTGATCACTGACACCCTCGGTATCATTGAATTTGTCAATCCCAAGTTTACCGAACTTACCGGCTATACGGCTGAAGAAGCCATCGGCCAGAACCCGCGCATACTCAAATCTGATCAGACCCCACCTCAGGTTTTTGAGCGGTTATGGGAAACCATCTCATCGGGGGAAACCTGGGAAGGGGATGTCCTCAACAAAAGTAAAGACGGCACCCTGTTCTGGGAGCATTCAAAAATATCTCCGCTTCGAGATGAAACGGGGGTCATCACCCATTATCTGGCCGTCAAGGAGGACATCACCGAAAAGAAGAATATCCTGGAGCAGCTCACCAGTGCCAAAGAACAGGCCGAGGCTGCCAGTCTGGCCAAGAGCTCTTTTCTTGCCACCATGAGCCATGAGATCCGCACCCCCATGAACGGCGTGATCGGCATGACCGGCCTGCTGCTTGAAACCGGACTGACAGATGAGCAGAAGGAATTCACCGAGATCGTCCGCAAGAGCGGCGAAAATCTGCTGACGATCATCAATGAAATCCTCGATTTTTCCAAGATCGAGGCCGGCAAACTGGATCTGGAGATTCTGGACTTTGACCTCCGGGTGGCTCTGGAAGACACAGCCGATCTGCTCGCACTGCGGGCATCTGAAACGGGGCTGGAGCTGATCTGCAGGATCGATCCCGCCGTGCCGTCGCACCTGAAGGGCGATCCCGGTAGACTGCGTCAGATCATCATCAATCTGGTAGGCAACGCCATCAAGTTTACCCGCAAAGGCGAGGTTGTCATCAGTGCGGCGCTGAAATCAGAAGAGGACGGCATTGCTACCATCCTGTTTGAGGTTATCGACACCGGCATCGGCATACCCGAATCCCGATGCGGAGCCATCTTCGAACCCTTCAGTCAGGCCGACGGCAGTACCACCCGCAAATACGGCGGCACCGGACTGGGGCTTGCCATCTGCAAACAGTTGGCGGAGCTGATGGGGGGTACAATCGGCGTTACGAGTATTGTGGGCACAGGCTCCACCTTCTGGTTTACAGCACGCTTTGAGAAGCAGAGTCTGGCGGAAAAGGAGTGCAAAGCATCTCTGCACACCACCTCACAGCAGCATGCCGATCTTACCACGGCGCGCATTCTGGTGGTCGATGACAATGCCACCAACCGTAAACTTATGACGACCCTGCTGGATCACTGGGGCTGCCGCCATGAGGTTACCATTGGTGGCGCAGAAGGGCTGGCACTGCTGCTTGAAGCTGCTCACGCAGGCGATCCCTTCCGGATTGCCCTGCTGGACCAGGAAATGCCGGATATGGATGGCATGGAGCTGGGCCGCCGGATCAAGGCAGATCCGCTTCTGGAATCAACGTTACTGGTGATGGTGACCTCTCTGGCCCGGCGTGGTGATGTCGTCGTTCTGGAGCAGATCGGTTTTGTCGGCTACCTTCCCAAACCGGTGCGCCAGGCGCAACTGTACGACTGTCTCGAACTTATTCTATCCAGGGCAACCGAGACGCAGAGCAGTGTCTCTCACCAGAAACCGCAGGGCATCGTCACGCGGCACACGCTTGCAGAATCAGGAAGGCCGGGAGTCCGTATTCTGCTGGCTGAGGATAATGTCATAAACCAGAAGGTAGCCCAGCACATGTTGAAAACGCTGGGTTACAAAGCCGATGTGGTGGCCAATGGGCAGGAGGCGGTGCGGGCCCTGGAGATGATTAATTACGATCTGGTATTGATGGATTGCATGATTCCGGTGCTGGACGGCTTTGAGGCGACCGCCGTGATCCGCGACCCGGTATCAGGCGTTCTCAATCACGCTGTGCCGATCATAGCCATGACCGCCAATGCCATGAAGGGTGATCGTGAAAAGTGTCTGGAAGCCGGGATGGACGATTATCTGGCAAAACCGGTCAAAAAAGAGCAGTTGGGGGAAATGATCCAACGATGGTTCTCGAACCGTGCGGTCTGAAAGAGATGGCACAGCCCTGGAAAACCCTTGAAAGCATTATTACCGATGAAGGAGTGCTTGAACTTCGACAGCGCGGAAATCGCGATTTTCTGATAACAATCGGCAGCCAGATTTTGATGAACAGTCTGGCCAATCGTTCCGAAATCGTGCTTGGCACACTCGGGTGCACGCATCTGGCGGTTCACCCTGCTCCCCAGGTGCTGGTGGGGGGCTTGGGCATGGCGTTCACCCTCAGGGCTGCGTTGGATACGCTGCCGATCACGGCAAAGGTTACGGTGGCGGAGCTGAATCCGATCATCTGCACGTGGTGCCGGGGAACGCTGGCGCTCCTTACGGACAATGCCGCCTCCGATCCCCGGGTAGAGTTGGAGATCGGGGATGTTTCCCGTCTGATCAGCCGCCGCTCCGCCTCAGGCAAAACAGGCTTTGACGCCATCCTGCTCGACCTGTACCGCGGTCCCCACGCCCGCACCGACCAGCTCGACGACCCATTCTACGGCAGTCGCGCCA
Source organism: uncultured Desulfuromonadales bacterium (assembly GCA_903868145.1). Classification (GTDB taxonomy): domain Bacteria; phylum Desulfobacterota; class Desulfuromonadia; order Geobacterales; family Pseudopelobacteraceae; genus CAIPTY01. The sequence goes on from CAIPTY010000087.1 coordinate 133,952, forward strand.
TCCAGAACATGCGATCGGCTCTGGCGCCGGGAGGCGTACTGGCAATATGGTCGGAGCAGTACGACGAAGGCTTCGCACATCGCCTGAACAATGCCGGTTTTACGGTGACCATTGAGCGCCCTGGACGTGGCGGTCTGCGTCACACAATTTTTCTGGCACGCTTGAAATAATAATAAATAGGGCGTAGAGTGAAGGTCAGGCAAAGATTACGTGGTGCGTGCTGTTCGCGCGATAAGCCTTTTTCAAAAGGAGGCGCGTCATGACCATACCGGCTCGTATACGCTACACCCTTTACGTTCAGCCCATCGACCTGCCGGTCTTTAACCCGGTCGCTCTTGAGGTTTTGGGGTTGCTGGAGGATCCCTACACCGACATTCTTGATGTCGTGCGGCTTATCGGTGAAGATCAGGCGCTCACGGCTCAGGTTCTCAGGATGGCCAATTCAGCCTCCTACGCAGGACGATCACGTTGCGAAACAATCAAAAATGCGGCGATCCGCCTGGGAGCCAGGCAGATGTCCAATATTGCCATGGCCGCATCCCATGCTTCGCTCCACGCCTCCGACAGCCCACTTGTCAACGATATTATGCAGGATCTGTGGCTGCATTCCCATGCCTGCGCACTCGGCTGCCGGTCGGTTGCCCTGAGTACGGGACAGCATGCTGTTGCGGATAAGGCCTACCTTGCAGGTTTGCTCCACGATATCGGAAAACTCTATATTCTCAAGGCCATGGATCATATCAGCCAGACCATGGACGTAAAACATGCTCTTGAACGGTCACTTTTACAGGAGATTTTCTCGGAGATGCATGTGGATCTGGGGTGTCGGGTCATGGATCACTGGAATCTTCCGTCCGTCTATCGTGACGTCGCGGCATACCACCACGCGGAACAGTGTGATTCCCGTAACATCCTGCTCACCATCGTGCGAATGGTAAATTTCAACAGCCGGAATTTCCACCTGAATATCTATCCCACGTTGGGAGAGACCGGGGGTGACCATGCGGAAACAAGCCCGCTCTTTATGGATGACGTCTCCTGGACAAAAATGGAAGATGCCATGACCGCCTCCCTCATACACTTCACCTAGTCAATCCTGCAATAAAGTGGCGCTGGGTCTTTCTTTACAGGCCGGGTTCAAGCAGCCCACGTTCTTTTCTGATACTCTCAAGGCTCTCTTTGAGCGGCTTCTTCCACATCCGGTTTTTAAACAGTTTGAGCAGATCGTCCAGCGTGAAGCGCTCCGTGAGGTATACGAGAGATGCGTTCCTGAAATCCCTGTCCTGAAATTTCTTTTTGATAAGGGCGAGTTCTTTCCCGAAATAGCAGGTCACGTTCTGGCGTTTTCTCATTCTGGCACTGAAGAGAACCCCCATGTCCAGATAAAAATCACTGTTTTCCTCCAGATACGGATTGGCCTCAAGCCGATCCCAGTTATCCGTATCCAGAGCCATCCCCAACCTGTGCGTCAGATCGCCGATAACATCGTACAGACTCTCAATATATTTCTGCTGTTTCTCGTAATGCCTCGTGTAGTGCTCAATCAGGTCCTGCTGCTGCTTGATAGTTGTCTCAGCATCATTGAGCAGTTTTTGAGTCTTGTTGCCAAAAAACATGATTATCGCCTCCTGAAACAGTCTGACACGGCCCTGACGGGACATCTGCTACTTTGTAATGGTCTTGTCACCCGGTTTCCAGTTGATGGGGCAGAGTTCACCGGTTTGAAGCGCCCTGAGAACCCTCAGTGTTTCCTCCACACTACGTCCCACCTTGTCATTGTGGACAATCCGGTACTGGATAATCCCGTTCGGATCGATGATGAACAAACCCCGACGGGCTGTGCTCTTTTCCTCGTCCAGCACATTATATGACCGGGCCGTCTGTTTGCTGAAATCCGCCAGCAGCGGGTAGGCAAGATTATCCAACGCCCCGCTCTTGACCCACGCCAGGTGAGAGAACTTGCTATCGACGGATACAGCCAGCACCTGGGCATTTGCAGCGGAAAATTCTGCCAGCGCCTTGTTGAAGCCCCTGATTTCGGTCGGACAGAGGAACGTGAAATCCCCGGGATAGAAGAACAACACCACCCACTTGCCACGATATTCGGCCAGGCTGACCTTTTTGAGTTCCAGATTGACCACGGCATCCAGAGCAAAGAGCGGGGCAGTTGACCCGACATCGAAACCGTTGCCGCCATGCGCTGAAGCATGTGACATGCATCTGCAATCGTGATGTGATCCCGGTACCGGTGCGGCAAGCGCGAAGGTAGAAAGGCTGAAGATAAGAACCAGTGACGATACAAGAAAACGAAACTTCATAGAATCTCCTTCCGAACATTACTTTTTCGGCGACACCATACATCACCGCAGAGGCTTTGACAACTCTCGAAAAAAAAGTTCAATTTCATGGTGTGATGTGATAGAAATCCCACTCATTCATATCCACGCGCCACAACTTACGGGAGGTAGTACATGTCTGAACCGAATCCTCAGGTAATACTGGAAACATCCATGGGAAGCATCACAATTGAACTCTTTAAAGAAAAGGCGCCGATAACGGTGAAAAACTTTCTCGGCTACGTCAGGGACGGTTTTTACGATGGCCTGATTTTCCACCGTGTTATCAAGGACTTCATGGTGCAGGGGGGGGGGATGACTGAGTCCCTGGAACAGAAAAAACCGAAATTCGCCATCAAGAACGAGGCCACAAACGGGCTCTCCAACGTGCGCGGCACCCTGGCCATGGCACGTACCGCAGTGGTAGACTCGGCCACTTCGCAATTTTTCATCAATACGGTGGATAACCTGTTTCTCAACCACAGGAACAAGCAGCCGGACAGTTTTGGTTACTGTGTTTTTGGTCAGGTTATGGATGGTATGGAGGTTGTTGACCAGATCCGGACCGTCAAGACCGGCAACAAGAGCGGACATGGTGATGTCCCGCTGGAACCTGTGTTCATAACCTCTGCGCGGGTTATTGAAACGTAATGTCACCTACACCATAAACGGGGGCTTTACCAAAAGCAGGCTTGAATCCATATACAATTTGCGCTAGTATGCCGGTCACATTCGCATAAATTCTGGTTCCGGGAGAAATCGTATCATGAGTGACAATCCGGTCTGTTTTACCTTTGACGCAGCAGTTGAAATGGCCATTCAGATGGAGAACGAGGGATTCCGCAGCTATCTGACCGCCATCCGGCAACTGACCAACAAGGGAGCCCGTGAGCTCCTGCGGGAAAATGCCCTCGACGAACTGAACCACAAGCACCAGCTTGAAAAGGCTTTGCTTGATGGCCGCATGGATGGTGGTGATGCCATGGATCAGCCGGTGCCCACCATGCATCTCGACTATGTCTTCAAGAAACAGGAACTCGGCCCGCATTCGGGTGTCCGCGAGGCTCTTCTGTACGCCATCCATCTTGAAAAAGGTGCCGTTGATTTCTACAGCACCGTGGCGTCAGGTTGTGAGGGAGCTCCCATGGGGACGCTCTTCAAACAGCTCTTGAAAGAAGAGAGTCACCATCTCCAGGCCCTGGAAGACCTGTACGAAAAACACTTCATGGACGAAAACTGATACATTGAATTAATTATCAATAAAAGGAGTTTACATGCGTAACCTGGCTGTTTTATTCGTTTCACTATTTTTAGGACTGTTTTTGACACATACTGTTTCTGCTGCGGAAGTGGCGAGTCGTGAGGAGTGCATCGCCATGTGCAAGGCTGCGGCAAAGATGATTGCAGAAAATAAGGCGGCAGGTATCGCGGAAGTCGGCAAGCCCAAGGGCAAATTTGTCTGGAAGGACTCATACGTTTTTTTGATGGACAAAAGCGGCAAGATGCTGGCTCACCCTTTCAGCCCCCAACTTCTCAAGAAGGACAGCCTGTTGGCTGATACCGACTACAACAAGGTGAAACCCAAAAAAATCTTTGTCGAGTTTGTCGATGTTGCGTTTAAAAATGGCGAAGGGTGGGTTGATTACAAATGGCCGAAGCCGGATAAGAAGATCCCGTCAGATAAATTCACATTCATCTACCGGGTCGGATGGACGGACATGTTCGTTGGCGCCGGTACATACAAATAATCATATTGAAACAGCAGGTTTTTTCATTCCGGCAGGGTCTACCGATCCTGCCGTTTTTTTTATTGCCCTCCTCACAGATTTAAAACATCGCATCTGCACGCCCATGCTATAATGGAGGGATAAAAGTTTTGATTGTTCCGGGCCGGAGGTTACGCATGATAACCAGAAGATCGTTTCTGAATACCTGTTTTTTGGGCATACTGTCTGCCTGCAGCAAAAGTGCATCCCCGACGGTTGCAACGCCAGCTCCGGCGACTGCGCAGTCGAATGCATCGCAGATCCGGATCTACTCAGTGAGCGCGAAAGGATACATTATGAGCGGAAAGATCGTTAAAACCGAACAGGAGTGGCGCACACAGCTCGATGCGGGGCAATACCATGTAACCCGCGAGAAAGGGACGGAACAGGCCTTTACCGGCGCCACCTGGAACAACCATGAAAAGGGGATGTATCGATGCGTCTGCTGCGGCAGCGACCTCTTCAGCTCGGAGCACAAGTACGAATCAGGCACCGGGTGGCCCAGTTTCTGGCAGCCGATCGCTCCGGAAAACATTGCAACTCATGAAGATACCAGTTTTTTCTCCCGGAGAACTGAAGTCGTCTGCAGCCGCTGCGATGCTCATCTGGGTCATGTCTTTGATGACGGTCCCAAGCCGACCGGGTTGCGCTACTGCATGAATTCTGCCGCCATGAGCTTTGTCAAAACGCCGTAACGGGGATACTGCAGAAACTCTGACCGTTAGAAGTCGTAACCAACAAGGAACAACGCCATGTTACCTGATTTTATCCTTAATCCCCCAAAGAACCTCTTTTTTACCGGCAAGGGTGGCGTGGGTAAAACAACCACCTCGGCGGCAACAGCCATCGCTCTGGCCGATAGTGGCAAGCAGGTGTTGCTGGTCAGCACCGATCCCGCTTCCAACCTGGACGAGGTGCTGGGCCTGGCTCTGTCCGCCGAACCGTCTCAGGTGCCGGGCGTTCGCGGCCTTTTTGCCTCAAATGTTGATCCGGTAGAGGCAGCCGCTGCCTATCGGGAGCAGATGGTTGGTCCCTATCGCGGCATTCTGCCGGACGCCGCTGTACGCAGTATGGAAGAACAGCTCTCCGGTGCCTGTACGGTGGAGATTGCTGCATTTAACGAGTTTGCCACTCTGATGGGGAGCCCGGCAGCCCTAGAACGTTTTGATCACATCATCTTCGACACTGCACCCACTGGCCACACCCTTCGCCTGCTCTCGTTGCCCGCCGCCTGGGGCGACTTTATCGACACCAACTCTGGCGGAACCTCCTGTCTTGGGCCTTTGGCCGGCTTGAAGGCACACCAGCTTCTATATGCAACCACCCGTCAGGCACTCGGAGATGCGGCACAAACGCTGGTGATTGTGGTCAGTCGCCCGGATGCAGCCCCGCTGACAGAGGCGGCTCGCGCTTCAGCAGAACTGCGGGAGCTGGGGGTGAGCAATCAGCGCCTCCTTATTAATGGCGTCCTTATCCTTACTGATCCGGGAGACACAGTTGCTGTCGCCATCCGAGCGCAGAATATGAAAGCGCTTAAAACAATTCCCCAGGCTTTGGCTCTGATGCCTCGAACCGAGCTGCCGTTGCGCGGCGCTGAATTGGTGGGCATCCCGGCCCTGCGGTCGTTCTTTTCTCCTGAAAACTGCTTGCCGCCAATTGCACAACCAGCACAAGCGGTTTCCCTCCGTGCACCGCTGGATAATCTTCTCAACATCCTGGTAGCCATGCCTGACGGGGTGATCATGACCATGGGGAAAGGTGGGGTCGGAAAAACCACCCTGGCGGTTAACATCGCAACTGCCCTGGCGGCGCATGGCAAAAAGGTGCACCTGACTACCACCGATCCGGCTGCACACATCGCCCTGACTATGGGAAAAGCACCGGAGGGGATGCAGGTGAGCCGTGTTGATCCGGAAGCTGAAACCGAGGCGTATCGCAATGAAGTTTTAGCTACTGTCGGTGCGAATCTGGACGATGAAGCGCGGGCGCTGCTGAAAGAAGATCTTCGTTCACCTTGTACGGAGGAGATTGCTGTTTTCCGGGCATTTGCAAAAATAGTTGAACAGGGAACTGATCGATTTGTGGTTATCGACACCGCCCCCACCGGTCACACCTTGCTCCTGCTGGATGCCTCCGAATCGTACCATCGGGAGGTGTCGCGTTCCATAAGCGACATTCCGGAGGCTGTGCGCCAACTTCTGCCGCGTTTAAGGGATCCTGAATTCACCAGGGTTTTTCTGGTGACTCTGCCGGAGGCGACGCCGGTACATGAAGCATTATCGCTGCAAACCGACCTGCGCCGGGCCGGAATCGAACCGGCCGGCTGGATAATCAATCAAAGCCTCGCACCGCTATATGTAACTGATTCGGTGTTGTCACAGCGCCGCGCGCGGGAGTTCCGCTATATTGATGAAGTAGTCAAACAGGGGGCACCAACTTTTCTGGTCCCGTGGCAGAACAGCCAAAAGGAGATTTATCATGAAAATTCAGATCTATGACCCAGCCATGTGTTGTTCAACAGGAGTATGCGGACCAAGCGTTGATCCTGAACTTGTCAGAATCCAGGAGACACTTCGCCAGCTTCAGAAACAAGCACCGGAAGTCCAGGTGCAACGGTACAGCCTTTCCACAGAGCCTCAGGCGTTTGTTGCAAACACCGCAGTTTCAGAACTGTTGAAGTGCGAAGGTCCGGAGTGTCTGCCGCTGATCTACGTGGACGGAGTGCTTGTCTGCAAGGGGAGTTATCCGGCCAATGCACAGATCGAGGGCGCACTGAAAATGCTGGGAATAGATGTGGTACTGGTCGAAAAAAAGAAGGGGGAATGCGGCTGTAGTTCAGGTGACATCTCACCGCAAAAAACGTGCTGCGGATAATTTCGATCTTCATTCACCAACTCCTTGCTGATACATTCTCCGCTTCAAGCAGTATTTTGATTCTTTCAAACAGTCGCTCATAGTTTTGCCTCTTATCAGTTTCAGCTTAACACGCTCTTTTATTGTGGCAACCGCAGATTTTCCCGGTTGATGCTGCAATTGCAGGAACATGACATTCCTCTGGCCTTGCCGAAAGCTTCCCGCCCCTCTTTGAATGTGAGCCAGGCAATCAGTATGGCACCTATAGCATCCAGACTGGCAATCCCGGTTAATTCATAGCCTATGCTGGAGATCATGAGAACCAGCGACAGGTACACACAGGCACGAGAACAGGCGGCATCGGCAAGAATAGCGGGAGAATTGAGCGCTGTACCGACCTTGTTTTTCTGGTGGATGAGATACCACATGAAGGATATCGAAATCAGCGAGATGACGAAACCCCACAGAGTTGTTTCCGGTTTATGATCCGAATACAGATTTATTGCTGCGGTCAGCAGCAAACCGATTGACAGGACATAGAAGGCCGATCCGGTAATCCTGAGTGCACGCTGTTCAAACGTATCACTCGTTTCCCCCGCATTTGCCTTGATCCTGCGCAGCATATGCCAAACACCGATTGCCGAAATTACTTCGATAAAGGAATCTGCACCAAAACCGAACAGTGCCAGAGTTTCATCGGCTGTTCCAAGCCATACTGAAACACTGCCTTCAACAAGGTTGTAGAAGATCGTGAACAATGCCAGGTAATTAGCCCGTGAGTAGAGTATTGAATTCATGTCAGGATACGCCTTTAAAGTATGGCATTAAACAGATAGCCGACACAGATAATCGCCGACGCCACTATGCCAAAGAATACCGCTAATAGCCGATTCTTCAGGACGTTCTTGAGGATTATCGCCTCCGGCAGCGACAGGGCAGTAACTGCCATCATAAAGGCTAATACGGTGCCGATAGCCATTCCTTTTTCCATCAGAGCGTGGACAATCGGGATTACCCCGGCGGCATTTGAATAGAGCGGAACTCCCAGCGCAACTGCAATCGGCACGGCAAAGGGGTTGCCTGGTCCCGCCCACCGTGCCAGAAAATCCTGGGGAACATAGCCGTGGATGAAGGCTCCCAGGCCGACTCCAACCACCACATACGGCCAGATTTTTTTCAGCAGGTCAAATGTGTACTCTCGGGCGTAGTCCAGTTTCATCCGGAAGGTCAATACCGTAATCTCGGCGTTGCCGACCTGCATCTCCCAGACATAATCCTGCACGTAGTTTTCCATCTTCAGCTTGCCGATGATGATCCCGGCGACAATCGCTACAGCCAAGCCTGTTCCGATATATATCAGGGCGATCTTCCAGCCGAACAACCCCCACAGCATGATCAGCGCGACCTCGTTTACCATTGGAGATGAAATTAGAAAGGAGAACGTGACTCCCAGGGGTACACCCGACTCGACAAAGCCGATAAAGAGCGGCACGGCAGAACAGGAACAGAAGGGTGTCACGATTCCGAGCAGCGCGGCCAGGAGGTTTCCAACGTACTCGCGCTTGTGAGACAGCATGCGCCTGGTCTTTTCGGGAGGGAATGACGTACGGATGACCGCTACGACATAGATGATTGTCGTCAGCAGCAGGAATATCTTGAGTGTGTCATAGACAAAAAAATTAAGAGCCTCGCCGGAACGGGATCCGGGAACAAGTCCAATAGTTGAGAATACAAGCCAGTCCGCGAAGGATTTAAGCATATCAGCCTCGTTTTGCAGCGTTTATAAGGCCGCTGCGCACTTCGACTTCGCGCTTTACTATCGCTGTTGCCCGGTCGATGATCTCAAATACTTCGGGATGATTTACGGCGTAGTATATTTTGACCCCTTCCTTGCGGCGGGAGAGGATTCCGTGAGTCTGCATGTAAGAGAGGTGACGCGATGTGTTTGACTGTTCCTCGTCGATGGCGGGAAATATCTCGCAGACGCAGCGCTCACCGTCGCGCAGAAAATCCACGATCTTTAAGCGGGCTGGTTGTGCAAGGGATTTTAGTACATCGGCCAGATAGTGGGTTGCGGAACTCATGCAGCACCTCCATTATTTTATGATTATATAATCATATATACACAAATTAAACTTGTGTCAAGTAATGTTCCGGTTGCTGAACGTTGCACTCAGCGTTGAGAGGAATTGGTTCGTTCGTTACAATGTATATCCCGCCTGTTCCGCCCTGATGTTCCTGATTGACAATGTTGTATTATTTGTTAAAATTCCAAGAAAAAAACGGAGATATAAAATCCATGCTCGACTCAGATTTTCACAACGCCCGCACTGGAAGACGCCTATCCATAGCAACCAAGATTCTGCTTGCCGCGTCTATTGCGCTTATCGCCGGCCTTGCCATCGTTGGTGGATCTGCGCTGTACCTTGAAAAACAGGCGTTGATCCGTCTCCAGAACGAAAACAGCCTGAATGCGGCAAACATTATCGGCGATGACATCAAAAGCGATATGATGGCCGATGACATGAAGAAGGTCGACGCAAAGATAAAAGAGGTGATTAGCCGTAAGCAGGCGATGGCCCTTTCCGTTTTCAATGAGAAGGGGGAGGAGCGGGGTGGAGCAACAAAATCCGATGCCCAGGTTGCCAGGGCGCTGCAGAGCGGAGAGGCAAACAGTGTTGAGAAGTTGCAGAAGGGAGTGAACGTCCTTGAGACCGTATTGCCGCTGCTGAACGAGGAGCGCTGCACAAAATGTCACGACAAGGAGACGAAGATTCTGGGGGCGCTCAAACTCAGCTCAAGTATTCAGGGCGCATATGATGCCAGCCAGAAAGCCGCCCTGCTGCTCATTACATCCGCCGTCATTGCACTTGTAGCCAGTTTTATAGGCCTCATGGTTCTTCTGCGCTTCAGTGTAACCAGAAAACTCAACGATTTCGTGGCAAAAGTTACGGATCTCTCCCGAGGCGAGGGGGATCTCACCAAAAAGATCGAAGTCACTTCCAATGACGAGTTTGGTCAGCTTGCTGACGAGATAAACCACCTTGTCTGGAAGATACGGGACATTATCGTCCAGATATCCCAGACCAGCGAAAAGGTGTCCAGTACTGCTGTGAATCTCCAGCAAAACTCGGAGCAGATCGCCACCGGATCTGAGGAGGTGGCGGCACAGGCCGAAACCGTTGCCACGGCCGGAGAGGAAATGTCAGCCACCTCCGGTGCCATCGCACAGAACTGTCAGATGGCCTCGGAGGTCTCGCAGCAGGCCAGCGCTGCGGCCGCTGACGGGGCGCGGGTGGTGGATGAAACCATAGTCGTCATGAACAGCATCTCGGATCGGGTCAAGAGCTCCGCAATCGCGGTGGAAAGCCTGGGAAGCCGCTCTGACCAGATCGGCGAGATCGTCGGAACCATCGAAGATATAGCCGACCAGACCAACCTGCTGGCGCTGAATGCAGCCATCGAAGCCGCCAGGGCCGGTGAGCAGGGCAGAGGTTTTGCCGTTGTGGCCGATGAGGTGCGGGCATTGGCTGAGCGTACAACGCGGGCCACGCGCGAAATAGGGGAAATGATCAAGGCAATCCAGCATCAGACCAAAGATGCCGTCATTGCCATGGAAGAAGGGGTCCGCGAGGTAAGTAAAGGGAGTGAAAAGGCCGCCAACTCGGGAAAAGCACTGGAACAGATTCTTCAGCAGATAAACGACGTGAATGCCCAGATACATCAGGTAGCTGTTGCCGCTGAGGAACAGACTGCCACTACCTCCGAGATAAGCCATAACATGATGCAGATCACCGAGGTAGTGCAACAGACCTCCCGGGGTGCCCAGGAAGCTGCGGCGGTTGCCAATGAACTCACAGGCCTGGCCGATGACCTGAAGCGTATCGTCAGTCAGTTCAAACTTTCATAGCGATGCTTCAATGACACGAATTCAGCCTTACATCTTCTGAACAAGGTTAAAAGGAGCATTTGTGGACTTCATCTTCGGCCTCTATCTTCACCTTAAGATTCGCACCCGTATTTTTCTGCTGTGCCTCTGCTACAGCTTATGCATCATCTTTGCTGTCATAGCCGGTCGCATGCTTTCATCGACCATATCCATTCTTTCAACCGGAATATTTGTTCTGCTGGGAGCTATTTTCAGCGGATTACTCTTCTGGTCCGTAAACGATGCGCTCAAACGGATCATGGGCTATCTCGCCACAATGGCCGATGGTGATCTGACGCAGATTATTGCCCCCAGGCGCAACAATGAAATCAGTGTCATCATTCGCTCGATTGCCAGTGTGCAGACAACCATGCGAGAAATCATCACCCAGATACTCAGCACTTCAGATCAGGTTGCACAAACCTCCCGCCAACTCCAGGCCAACGCGGATCAGATTGCTGCCGGGGCAGAAGATGTGGCAGCCCAGACCAATACGGTTTCTGTTGCCAGCGAGGAGATGGCTGCCACCTCGAACGATATAGCCCATAACTGTTTGAGCGCCGCAGAAAATTCGGTTCGGGCCAGCAGCGCCGCCCGCACGGGGGTCGAGGTTGTCAGGCAGACAACAGACGGCATGGAGCGTATTGCCGCCCAGGTCAAGGATGCGGCTAAAACAGTCGAGTCGTTGGGCGCACGCTCCGAGCAGATTGGCCAGATCATCGGCACTATCGAGGACATTGCCGACCAGACCAACCTTCTGGCCCTGAATGCGGCCATTGAAGCAGCCCGAGCCGGAGAACAGGGGCGCGGTTTCGCCGTTGTGGCAGATGAAGTGCGCGCACTGGCTGAGCGAACGACCAAGGCTACCCGCGAAATCGGCGATATGATCAAGGCCATTCAGAGTGAAACCAGAAACGCTGTCTCTGTAATAGAGGGTGGCGTACTTGAGGTTGGACGCGGGACAGAATATTCCCTGAAATCAGGTCAGGCGCTGCAGCAGATTCTTGACCAGGTGAATGATGTGACTGCGCAGGTGAATCAGATCGCAACAGCCGCAGAAGAGCAGACCGCGACCACAGTGGAGATCAGCACCAATATACAAAAAGTCACCGATGTCGTACATCAGACAGCGCGCAACGCATCGCAAACCTCGTCAGCCGCATCCCAACTGTCAACTGAGGCAGAACACCTACAGAAACTCGTGGGACAATTCAAGCTTGTGTAATCACGCTACCGGGCAGTCACAAAAAAAGGCCGGGATTTCTTCCCGGCCTTTTTTTGTTTGATTCCACGCTGACCGGGTCTGGTTATTCCCTGACAAACGTATCCTGATCGGTTTCGTGAACCATACCCATGATGTGGGCATATTCGGACTCGATCAGATCGTAGTGTCCCTGAGTCTCCTTGACGACACGTTCAAAAATCGCTCGCACAGCCGGATCAACAACACCTTTGGCTAACTGGGTGTATTGGCCGACGCAATTCTTCTCTTCCGCCAATGCCAGTTCCAACGCCTTCTGTTCAACAAAATCGTCGTTGATTACCTTGGTCAGCTTGGAATATGCCGGATTTTTTTCATCTGCCGGAGAATCGATGTACGACACTACGTCGCCAAACTCGGTGCCCTTGTAATGATCAAAAAAGGCCTTGAGGTGGGCAACCTCTTCATTGGCCAGCAGATCAAGAACCTTCTTTGCACGCTCATTTTTTGCAACGGAGTGCGCCCTGCGGTAAAAATCCATGCTGTCCTTCTCGGCCTTTATGGCGAGCTTCAGAGCTTCCTGAACCGAATATTCCTTCCCCATGTAACTCCTCCTGTTATCAAAAAGTGTGTATACAGTATATCTTGAAAAACAAAATGTTCAAACAATTTTATGCGATTTCAGGGCTGCTCCGACAGCAGATGATTGACAACAGCTCCCGCCATCATCAAACCGAATATGGAGGGGATGTAGGCGATGCTACCGAGGATGACGCGGCGATGCTGACATCCGAACACCTGATCGTCGCGATTGGGGCAGATGCACTCCGTGCCGCAGGCGGCTGATGAAGCTGCGTCAAGCTCCCGGTGTTCCTCCGTTGAGTAGACAACCTTCACACCGCAGGTAATACCGGCTTTCCGGAGTATTTTGCGCATGCTGCGGGCCATGCGGCAATTTCTGGTATCAGACAGATCAGCAATATGGATTTGGGTGGGATCCAGTTTATTGGCGGCGCCCATACTGGAAATAACCGGAATGCCATATTCACGGCAGATTCCGATCAGCGCGGCTTTGGCGGTAAAATGATCAATGGCGTCCAGCACGTAGTCAGGACGCGGCGTAAGCAGCTCATCAGCGTTATCTTCCACAAAGAATGCCTTTATCGGCGCTATCTCGGCTTCAGGATTTATGTCACGCAGACGGTCCGCCATCACATCAACCTTCGACATGCCAACCGTGCCGGACAGGGCATGAATCTGGCGGTTGATATTGGTGAGGCAGATGTCATCAAAATCAATCAGTGTGATACGCCCTACCCCGGCTCTCCCCAGAGCCTCGGCAGCATAGCCGCCCACCCCGCCGATGCCGCAGATCATGACGTGGCTTGAGCGAAGTCTGGCCAGTCCCCGGGCGCCTGTCAGCAGCTCGGTGCGAGAAAACCGGTGCAGTGTCACGGATGTATCACCGACAACGGAGTCGTAATCCCCATCAGAAGCCTTCCGTCCTCGTCCCGCCAGCGCACCCAGCCGATAGTATTTTGATCCGCAACGATCTGAGCCCAGTCATCCTCAAGACGCAGTACCTTGAAGAATCCGGAAGGGCTCAGGTCTGACAGACAATTTTTATCAGGCAGTTGGCATAATTTATAATATTTCTTCTGAAGTCCGGGCAGCAGCCTGCTGAAATGTGTCTTGAAGAAGATGTCCCATGGCTGGCTGGCATTCCTGCGCACCGGTTTCAGCCATGCCTCGCGACCCGCATCGTCAAAGGCCACCCGCAGCCATTGCCCCTTGCGCGCTGAAACAATCAGGGGCAGCGCATGAGAGCCGGTTCCGAAGATCCACTGGTAGCGCGGGATGGCATCAGGTTTCAGTGCGCCACGGCGGGAAAGTCCCGGTTCGTCGTAGAGATAGAGAGGTTCGGCATCAGTGCTGGATAGCAGAAGGATACCAATGCCCGTGTAGGGACGTATCTTCGGAGGGTTTTGCGGTGCGGCGATTGCCTGACCGAGACAGCAAAGAACAAGAAACAGAGTCATCCGGAGGGAATTCACCGACTCACCTGTGGCAGGAATCCAGGATGGTACGAAGACGTTCCAGATATTCCGGCACAGTCCCATCACCTTCCTGCGGTGCCCAGGAGGCAGTTTCAGCCTCGGTCAGCGGCAGATAGGGACCTGCCTTGGTTTCATAGAAGATCGTGCCGGATTCCAGGCTCACGGCTGTGTGGAACACTCCATGGGGCACATCGGCAGCCAGATTTCCGTTCTCGTGCGAGAGCGTAACGGTCTCTGTTACCGCACCCGAATCTGAAAAAAGAATGATACCGAGCCTGCCGCCCATCAGGATAAAACCCTCATCTTTTTCCGGATCAAGATGGCGGTGCGGCCGGATATACGAGGCGGGTTCGATTGCGTTGAGAAGACGGTGGCACCGGGACTCATCGGTAGGATGCAGGTTGTGGTTCCTGCGCAGTCGCGGCGCTGTCCGCGCCTCTTCCACAACAAGCCGCAGCAGGTCGCGGGTGACAATCTTCATGTTACCTGTTCACCAGGGCCAACTGGTTGCCGTCGGGATCGGCGACAACCGCCATCTTGCCCCAGGGGCTCGACTCCAGCGGTTCGACGAAATGCACCCCGCAACCTTTCAGGGACTCGCAGACCTGTTCAATCTTTTCCACCTTCAACGTTATTCCGGTATGTCTTCCTACCAGCTTGCGAGCCTCATCCTGCAGGGCCAGGGCTACACCCATGGTGGTTTTTTCGCCCGGAAAAAACTCCATCATCATCTCGCTCTCACCGGCCAGCGGCAGACCAAGCTGATCACAATAAAAAACCTTGGCCCTGGCCAGATCAGTGACAAAAATGACGATGTTTTTCATGGTGATCGGCATTCGAACCTCGTGGATACCCGTTATTTCTGAGACAGGCGGTGAACGCATTCGACCATGAAAACAGCGTTTTCAGGGGGTACTGTCGGCAGGATGCCGTGCCCCAGGTTGAAGATGTGACCGGGGCGGTCTGCGTTTTCGGCCAGAACACGTCCGACCTCACGTTCGATGATCTCCCGCGGAGCATACAGTACGGTCGGGTCAAGATTGCCCTGTACACTCATCTTTGATCCGAGCGTGTCGCGGGCAGTACCGAGGTTTACATGCCAATCCAGGCCCATCACATCCCCGCCGGCACGCTGGACGATGGAAAGCATGGTCGCCGCGCCTTTGACGAAGTGGATTACCGGGGTTTCCAAGCGATTGAGTCCATTGATCAGTCTGGTGGTGTAGGGGAGTATATATCGTTCGTAATCCGCGGGTGAAAGAATACCACCCCAGGTGTCAAATATCTGGATGCACTGGGCACCGGCCTTGATTTGGGCGTTGAGATACTCCATGCTCATCGTGGTGATCTTTTCCATCAGGGCGGCATAGACATCCGGCGCAGCGTACATCATACGCTTGATCTGGGCAAAATCCTTGGAACCCTTGCCCTCCACCATGTAGCAGGCCAACGTAAAGGGCGCTCCGCCGAAACCGATCAGCGGAACCTTACCGGCCAGCTCGCGACGGAGAATCTTGAGCGTTTCCAGGACGTAGGGCACATCCTGCTCCATCTGGGGGATGCGCAGTTTTTCCACATCGGCCATGCTGCGGATCGGACTCTCGAAAACCGGCCCAGGTACGAAATCCAGCTTCATCCCCATCGGCTCCACCGGGGTCAGAATATCGGAAAACATGATGGCGGCATCCACACCCAGGATATCAACCGGCTGGATGGATACTTCGGCAGCCAGTTCCGGTGTCTTGCAGAGCTCCAGAAAAGTGCACTTTGAGCGGACTGCCATGTATTCCGGCAGGTACCGACCAGCCTGGCGCATCAGCCAGACCGGAGTACGATCAACCGGTTTCCCCCAGCAGGCATCGAGAAAGCGTGTATTCATTGTGTCTCCTGTGCATGGCTCCCGTCTACGGTAGCCAAAAATATTCTGTATAAAATAGGTTGGAACTGTAAAGTGTTTTCGGCGGAAAAGTCAAATCATTTGAAAACAACTTGACCTGTACCAGCTAGAAACGTACACTCTAAACGTACATTCAAGGAGGTTTGTCATGCTGGAAGTATCGGTTACCACATTCAGAAAACATATTCCGGATTATCTCGGCAAGGTTCGCAAAGGTGAAGATATTTCTCTGACGTCACGCGGGAAGGTTATTGCCAGGCTTGTGCAACCTGCGGATGAACGCGAAAGTGCGCGTGAACAACTGGCTGCGCTTCGAGCTGGCGGCATTTATATCGGCGATCTCACCACTCCCCTTAATGTTGCATGGGAGGTTGACAGTGTTGATTCTTGACACCTGTGCCATCATATTTGATTCACTCGACCCGGGCCGACTCAGCAAGAAGGCCGCTACGTCGATTTCACAGGCGGATGATTCCGGTACGCTCTCATGTTGTGACATTTCGCTGTGGGAGATCGCCATGCTCGTTTCAAAAAAGCGGCTCGATCCGGGTACTGACTCACAAAATTTCATCAAGCTTGTATTCGCAGCCAGAAACATCGCCGTATTGCCAATAACTCCTGAAATCGCCGCCAGGAGCGCACAGCCGGGCTTTTGCCCTCATGGTGATCCGGCAGACAGGATCATTGCAGCCAGCGCACTACTCCACAAAGCAAAACTGGTGACATCAGATAACAAACTTGCGACTGTCGCCGGCGTACAGGTAGTCTGGTAACCCACAGTAACACGCTCCTCGAACCTGAGCGTGATCCCGTTCGCCAGGATTTTACTCAGACAATCTGCGCATGCCACTCTGGACAACGTGGCTCCGTTTAATCATGCTTCCCGGCTGACAATAGACTCGTGACCACCGATCAAAACTTTGTCGCCCGGATACAATTTGCGCCCCCGGCGCAGCTCAACCTCGTTATTAACTTCCACCCGACCTTCGGCAATGAGTATTTTCGCCTCACCGCCCGATCCAACCAGGCTGGCTGCCTTGAGGAAGCTGTCAAGCTTGATGTAGTCTGTTGATATTTGAACAGGAATCATATTCAGAACCTCTTCAATTTTTTACTTAAGCGGATAATCCGACATGCGCACAAACGAAAATCCTGCCCGTTTCAGCTCCGGAACAGCGGCGATGATACCCGCAGCGGTCCCACTTTCCGGATGATTCATATGACAGAGCACAACGTCGCCGGGGGCTGATTTCAACAGAGCACTTCTGACCTGCCGAGCGGAGAAGGTGGCACCGGCATCGCCCAGGACGCTGAACCCGGCCACCTGGTGCCCCAGTTTTCCTGATATTTCCACCGCAATCTCATCATAATAGGCGGTGCCGGATCGGTACAGTTTCGGGCGTTTTCCGGTTATGGCCTCAATTTTTCGGGCATTGAGCTCGATCTCTTCAACCAGTTCAGCCACATTTCTGGTACCGGTAACGCCGTAGACCGAGCGGCCATTCACCGATGCCGGTTTGTGGCGCAAGCCGTGATTGGCGATCTCGAAGAGCGGGTTGGCCGCCAGTTTTCTGAACAGCTCGGGATTGGCGTCAATCCAGCGGGCGTTCATAAAAAGCGTCGCAGCAATTTTTTCACGAACCAGAAAGTCCATCAGGGCTGCATCAATCCCCCTGCCCCGGTCTGAACCGCAGGCGTCAAGGGTCAGCGCAATTACCTTTTTCTCCGTATCAAGCCTGGTACGCACCCCGGTCACCGTCTCCCCCCAGAGGAGAGGTTTTCTGTCGGAGAATGAGGCGGCAAGGGCCTTTTTCAGAGATTCCAGGGAATTTTCCGGCTCGGCGGCCACAGGCAGAGACAGAAGAAGCAACAGTACGCAGAAAACCGGAGCAACAGCTTTCATTATGGATTTTCCCCCTTCAAGAGTACGGCGACGATATGCTACACTGCGAAGCCGGTCAATACAAGCCGTCTATTTGCAGCCCTTCCGAAACAGAGGATACACTAAACCCAAGGAGTCACCATGTCGAAACGGCTGCCCAGAATGATCTACGCCGATAGCACAGGGAATATTTTCGATCACCCGGACATCCGCATGGCAGGCATGAGTGGGAACGTGGCGGTTCTGCCGGAAAAGCTGGAGCTGATCCCGCTCCCCGCAGACAGCCGACTGTTCACCATGCCTGATATGCCCCCGATTGGCTGGAATCCGCGAAATAAGAGTTTCGGCACCATCGACACGGTGCGGGAGGGTAAACGGACACAACGCATTCAGGCCGTAGCGGCCTTCATGGCACCCGGTTATGTGCGAACCCTGCTGCCGGCCTGTGACTTTTCCCGCAAAACGACCCACCTGCCGCTCTGGTCATACACCGCCGTGGGTTGGGATGATGAGCAGGACTGTTTTGTGGTGGCGGCAACAAAAGTGGACAGCAACCAGAACTGGAACCCCGTAAACTACGATGATCGAACCCTCGACCCGCTTGTAAGGAAACAACTGAAGGAGATGCCGCATAACCGGCTGCTGGAGCAGTTGGCCCGCTGCGCGGTCGATTACCACTGCTTTGCCGCCAAGAATCTGTTCTATCGACGCTGGGAAGCGCCGCTGCCGACCTCTCCGGTCTGCAATTCGGCCTGCCTGGGGTGCATCAGCCTGCAACCGTCTGAATGCTGCCCTTCCAACCACGAGCGGATCGGCTTTGTCCCCACTCCCGAGGAACTCTGTGAAATCGCGGTACCGCACCTGGAACAGGCCGAGCAGGCCATCGTTTCCTACGGTCAGGGGTGCGAAGGCGACCCCATCCTGCAGGCCGAGACCATTGCCGCTGCCACCAGCAGGATGAAAAAAACAACCTCACGGGGCACGATCAACTTCAACTCCAACGGCTCCTTACCGGATCGCGTGCAACTCCTGTGTGACTCCGGCATGGATTCTTTCCGCTTCTCCATGAACTCGGTGCGGGAAGAGCTTTACAATCGTTACTACCGGCCCGGGGGATATTCGTTCAGCGATGTGCTCCGTTCGATAAAGATTGCCAAAAGGAATGGGCGCTTCACCATGATCAACTACCTGGTTTCACCTGGCGTCAGCGATGCCCCGGAAGAGGTGGAAGAGCTGCTGCGCTTTGTGGCAGACACTGGCGTGGACATGATCCAGATGCGCAACCTGTCCATAGATCCTGACTATTACAATAGAGAGATGGGCGCCAACGGGAAGGGAATCGGTATGTACAGGCTGTTGCAACGATTGAAAAGGGAGTTTCCCCGTTTGCAGTTCGGCTATTATAATCGCACCCGGGAGAATTTCTTTCCCGCTGGTTTTGAACAGGGCTGGCCGGTTTCGCCCGTTTAGGCGGCCCGGCCGGTTATGCCCTCCCCCGTCATTAACCTTGAAACAGCCGGTCTATTCATTGTATAACCGATCAAATAATTCTGCCGTGCGGAGTCTGTGTGAAAATCTGTTCGCTGGCCAGTGGCAGCAAGGGAAATTGCCTCTATATTGAAACGGGTGAGACCCGCGTTCTGATCGACGTCGGCTTGTCCCTGCGCGAGACCGTGCTGCGCATGGAAACTCTCGGCATTGACCCCGCCGGTGTGCACGCCGTGCTGGTGACCCATGAACATATCGACCATATCCGGAGTGCCGGTTCCTTCTCCCGCAAGTTCAAGGTTCCGGTCTATGCCAGCCATATTTTGCGAAAAAAGGCAGAGAAGTACCTGCATAAGGCAACCGTTACAGAATTTGAAGCCGGTGCCCTCTGCCAGTTCCGGGATATCTCCATCGATCCCTTTCCGATTACCCATGACGCCTGCGACCCGGTCGGATTCATCCTGGAATCCCGTGAAGGGCGCTGCGGCTCAGCCACCGATCTGGGAACCGTCACCCGCCTGGTCACGGAAAAACTGCGCGGTTGCCGGGCGCTCAATCTGGAGTCGAACCACGACGTCGATATGCTGATGGACGGCCCCTATCCCTGGGAGCTCAAGCAGCGCATCAAGTCACGCCACGGTCACCTTTCCAATGCAGAATCACTTGAACTCCTGCATGAGTTGGCTCACGAAGGGCTGGAGGCGCTGGTGATGGCCCACCTGTCCGAGGTCAACAACCATCCGGATCATGTGGTGCGTACCACGAAATCATTTCTCCGGGATCAGAACACTTGCTCGCCGCAGATCGTCATCGGAGATCAGTGCCGGTCCAGTCGGATTATTTCAATTTAACCTATCCCATTTAGAAGGAGTTGCACCGATGATCCCACGCTACACCCGCCCCGATATGGCAAAAATATGGGAACCGGAAAACCGCTTCCGCATCTGGCTGGAGATTGAGACCCTGGCCTGCGAGGCCCAGGCTGAACTGGGGGTGATCCCCAGGGAGGTCGTGCCGGTCATCCGCGAAAAGGGAAATTTCAACATCGAGCGGATCGACGTCATCGAGGCTGAAACAAAGCATGACGTAATCGCCTTCCTGACCTCGGTGGCCGAATTCGTCGGCCCGGAGGCGCGTTTCATCCATCAGGGGATGACCTCCTCCGATGTGCTGGATACCTGTCTGTCGCTTCAGATGACCCAGGCGGCGGACGAGTTGCTTGGCGATCTGGATATGCTGCTGGAGTCCATAAAAATCCGTGCTTACGAGCACAAGGACACGGTCTGCATGGGTCGCTCCCACGGCATCCATGCCGAACCGGTTACCTTCGGCCTCAAACTGGCCTCCTTCTATGCCGAGATGCAGCGCAACCGCACCCGGCTGGCCGCCGCCCGCGAGAACATCGCCACCGGCGCCATCTCCGGCGCGGTCGGCACGTTTGCCAACATCGATCCCTTCGTGGAGGAGTACGTCTGCAAAAAAATGGGGCTTACGCCGGAGCCGGTATCCAGCCAGGTCATCCCGCGCGACCGCCATGCGGAGTATTTCTGTGTTCTGTCGATCATCGCCTCCTCCATGGAGCGCATCGCCATCGAGATTCGTCATCTGCAGCGCACCGAGGTACTGGAGGCAGAGGAACAGTTCACCAAGGGGCAGAAAGGCTCATCGGCCATGCCCCATAAACGCAACCCGATCCTCTCCGAAAATCTGACCGGACAAGCCCGCTACATCCGCGCCATGTGTATTCCGGCTCTGGAAAACGTGGCACTGTGGCACGAGCGCGATATCTCGCACTCATCGGTAGAGCGCTACATCGCCCCCGATGCAACGGTGGCGCTGGATTTTTCCCTGCGACGACTGAGCGGCCTGATCCGCAATCTGGTGGTCTATCCGGATAACATGCTCCGCAACCTGAACCAGATGAAGGGGCTGGTCTTCTCCCAGAAGATCCTGCTGGATCTCACCCAGTCCGGTGTATCCCGTGAAGATGCCTATCGCCTGGTGCAAAAAAATGCCATGAAGGTCTGGGAGGAGGGGAAGGATTTTCAGCAGGAACTGCTGGCCGATCCGGAGGTTCTGGGAGCCCTGGGTGAGACCAGAATCCGTGAGTCCTTCGACCTGAGTTATCACCTCAAGCACGTCGATACCGTATTCAGGCGTGTATTCGGTGAGTAGGCTTCTGCACTACCTCAAGGATCTTCTGCTCCCCCAGGAAGGCGATGGCGCGGTACTCTACTGGGCCAAGGATCTGCTCGGGGCGCTGCTGATCATCTCCTTTTTCTGGATGCTCTCCCATCTGACCAGTGCCCTGCTCAACAGGTGGGGGCGACGTCTGGTTGCACACTCATCAAACGAACTTGACGACCGCATCCTGAAACGTGTCATCCCCCATATCTCGCGACTGATGATCGTGCTGGGATTCTATCTGGCGTTCCGCAGCCTGCCGCTGCACGAAAAGCTGGTGCAGGCTTTTTCCGGCGCTCTTTTTGTCATCCTGATAATAATCCTGTTCAAACTTATCTACAGTGCTCTGGATGAACTGATGCACTGGTATATGAACAGTCGTCAGGAAGGGGGCAATGACCTGATTTCGCAGAACATGATTCCCATCGCCGAAAAGCTTGCCATGCTCTTCCTGATGGGTACGGCCCTGATCATCATCCTCAAGCATTTCAACTATGATATCGTTTCGGTGGTCACTGCCCTGGGCATCGGCTCCCTGGCCATCGGCCTGGCGGCCAAGGACACCCTGGCCCATATGATCTCCGGTTTCACCCTCATGATAGACCGCCCTTTCCGCATCGGCGATCGCATCCAACTGACCGGCGGACATATCGGTGATGTGCTTGACATCGGCCTGCGCAGCACCAGAATAAAGACCCTGGACAACCAGCTTCTGGTGATCCCCAACTCGGATCTCTGCAATACCATGCTGACCAACCAGGCTTTTCCCGACAGGCGTGCCAAGGGGCGCATCAATGTCGGGGTCGGTTACGGCAGCGATGTGGATCAGGTCAAACAGATCCTCGTGGCAACAGCGCTGGAGGTTGAGCAGGTGCTGCAGGAACCGCTGCCCGAATCGTTTTTTGTCTCTTTCGGAGACTCAGCCCTGAACATGGCTCTCTTCTTCTGGGTTGAAGATTATGCAGATCTGGTGGTAGTCAACGACAGGATCAATTCGCTGATCATCCGCCGTTTCAGGGAAAACAACATTCAGATACCGTTCCCGACCCGGGCGGTAATTATGGACAAAGGAAGCGAGTGACATGACCAGCAGAATAGAGGTTGCACTTGAAAAAGGTATCCGCGATGCGCGTGGTGAGCGGATCAAACGTGAAATCGAGCACGTCCTGCATCTGGAGATTGATGATGTTCGCACCATTGATGTCTATACCGTCGATGCCGCACTCTCAGCCGATGAGCTTGAACAGGCCGCTGCCGGCCCATTCAGCGATCCGGTCATCCAGCACTGGAGCATCGACCGGCCGCTGGCCGCAGATTTTGACTGGGCGGTCGAGGTTGGTTTCCGGCCCGGCGTAACGGACAATGTGGGGCGGACAGCCCGCGAAGCGGTTGCCTACCTGACCGGTCGCCCATTTGCCGAAGGCGAAGGTGTCTATTACGCGGTGCAGTATCTTTTGAAGGGAATGCTCTCGCCAGCCGAAGTGGAAAAAATTGCCACCGGACTCCTCTGCAACACACTTATCCAGCGTTACTCAGTCATGACTGCCGCGGATTTTGTAGCCCGCCGGGGATTTCCGGCGCTGGCACCCAGGGTGATCGGCCAGACGACAGCGGAGGTGCGCGAGATCAACCTGGAGGTTTCCGACGCGGAGCTGATGCGGATCAGCAAGGATGGCGTGCTGGCTCTGACCCTGGACGAGATGCATATTATCCAGGCACATTACCGTGATGCCGGGGTTCTGGAAGATCGGGCTAAAACCGGATTGGGGAGCAGACCGACGGATGTGGAGCTGGAATGTCTGGCACAGACCTGGTCCGAGCACTGCAAACACAAGATCTTTGCCGGGACGGTGAAGTACGAGGATGAAAACGGCAACAAACAGGAGATTCAATCGCTCTTCAAATCATTCATCCAGCGCACGACAGAGGATGTTCGGGAAAAACTCGGCGAAAAGGACTTCTGTCTGTCGGTCTTCAAAGACAACGCCGGGGTCATCAGATTCAACGACACCCATTCCCTGGTCTTCAAGGTCGAGACCCACAACTCCCCTTCGGCGCTTGATCCCTACGGCGGTGCGCTGACCGGCATCGTCGGGGTCAACCGCGACCCGTTCGGCACCGGCCAGGGGGCCAAGCTGATTTTCAATACCGATGTGTTCTGTTTTGCCGATCCGTTCTACGCCAAGCCGCTGCCTGCCCGCCTGCTGCATCCCCGCCGCATCTACGAAGGAGTCGTGGAGGGGGTCGAACATGGCGGCAACAAGAGCGGCATCCCCACGATCAACGGCTCGCTGGTGTTCGACGAGCGTTTTGCCGGCAAGCCGCTGGTGTTCTGCGGCACAGCCGGCCTGATGCCTGCCGTTGTCAACGGTCAGCCGGGGCATGAAAAATCCATCAAGGCGGGCGATCTGATCGTCATGACCGGTGGCCGAATCGGCAAGGACGGCATCCACGGCGCCACCTTCTCTTCCGAGGAACTGAACGAGAATTCACCGGTCACGGCGGTACAGATCGGCGATCCGATCACCCAGAAGCGGATGTTCGACTTCCTGATCCGGGCCCGCGACAAGGGGCTCTACCGCTTCATCACCGACAACGGCGCCGGAGGCCTCTCCTCCTCCATCGGCGAGATGGCCGGCGAGTGCGGCGGCTGCCGCATGGATCTGGCCAGGGCTCCGCTGAAATATCCGGGGTTAAACCCGTGGGAGATCCTGATCTCCGAGGCTCAGGAGCGCATGTCGCTGGCCGTTCCGCCCACTCAGATCGAGGAATTCCTGACCATGGCCGTTGCTTTCGGCGTCGAGGCCACCGTCCTGGGCGAGTTCACCGATACTGGCGTCTTCCATATCCTCCACGGGGAGCGCACCGTCGCCTGGCTGCCGATGGCGTTCATGCACGAGGGTCTGCCCCCCATGCAGATCCCGGCCAAGTGGGCACCTCCCGTCCACCCGGAGCCGGACTTTGTCGAGAAGCAGGACTATACCGACGACCTGATACAGCTCCTCTCCACCCTGAACATCTGCTCCAAGGAATCGGTGGTGCGCCGCTACGACCATGAGGTACAGGGTGGATCGGTCGTCAAGCCGTTCACCGGCGTTGACAATGATGGTCCTTCAGATGCGGCGATAGTTCGCCCGATCCTCGATTCTTTTGAAGGCGTTGTCACGGCCCACGGCATCTGTCCGCGCTATTCGGATATTGACACCTACGACATGACCGCCAATGCGATTGACGAGGCGCTGCGCAGCTACGTGGCGGTCGGCGGCTCGCTGGATCTGGTCGCCGGTCTGGACAATTTCTGCTGGTGCGATCCGGTTGAATCCGAGAAAACACCGGACGGCGCCTACAAGATGGCGCAACTGGTACGTTCCAACCAGGCGCTCTATGACGTCTGCATGGATTACAACCTGCCGCTCATCTCCGGCAAGGATTCCATGAAGAACGATTTTTATGACGGCACCACCAAGATTTCCATCCCCCCTACCCTGCTGTTTTCTGTGATCGGAAAGATTGATGACGCCCGGAAAGCGGTCACCATGGATGTCAAGCGACCGGGCGATGTCGTTTATCTGCTGGGCAAGACGGCCAATGAGCTGGGTGCTTCCGAATATCTGGCGCTCTTCGGCGCGATCGGCAACAATGTTCCGCAGGTCTATACCACTCTGGCATACAAACGCTATCAGGCCTATCACACAGCGGTCAATCGAGGCACCGTGGCTTCCTGTCATGATCTCTCGGACGGCGGTCTGGCGGTAGCCGCTGCCGAATCAGCCTTTGCGGGAGGATACGGCATGAATCTTGACCTCTCCCGCGTTGTCTGGAGAGGCGACATGTCCGGCAGAAGCGACTGCACGCTGCTCTTCTCAGAATCGGCGTCCCGCCACTTGGTGACGGTTCATCCGGAAAAACGCGAACAGTTCGAGGCTGTCATGGGCGGCAACTGTTTTGCGTCGATCGGTGTTGTTACGGATGATGGGGTGCTATCAATCAGCGGTTTGAACGGCTCAGCGGTCGTTAAGGCGGATCTGGCAGAGTTGAAAGAGGCGTGGCAGAAAACATTGAGGGTGCTGTAGCGCGCGTGGCGCCCTCAATCCATCATACCCTCAAAGCGGTCTTCGGCTTCCACGAGTTCCGTTCTCCTCAGCAGGAGGTCATCGAGCGGGTGGTAGCTGGGGAGGACGTCTTTCTGGTCATGCCGACCGGCGGCGGCAAATCGCTCTGCTTCCAGATTCCGGCGCTGCATCGGGACGGCGTGACGATTGTTGTTTCGCCGCTGATCGCCCTGATGAAGGATCAGGTTGATGCGCTGATCGCCAACGGGGTGCGGGCAGCCTGCCTCAATTCGTCGCTCTCGCCCGCCGAGGTCGGGCGGGTGTTTCAGCAGATGGATGCGGGCACGCTCGATCTGTTGTATGTTGCCCCGGAACGCCTGATGATGCCCGATTTTCTGGAGCGGCTCGGTTCTTTGAAACTCTCCCTGTTTGCCATTGACGAAGCCCACTGCATCTCCCAGTGGGGGCACGATTTCCGCCCTGAATATACCCAGTTGGGGCGCTTGCGTCCGCTTTTTGCCGGTGTGCCGATTGTAGCCATGACCGCCACGGCCGATCCCGAAACCCGCCAGGATATTCTTGGGCAACTGGGGCTGGCCGATGCAACGGTTTTTGTGGCCGGTTTTGATCGTCCCAACATCACCTATACGGTAATTCCAAAGCAGAAACCGCAGGTACAGCTCGCTTCCTTCCTGGCCGGTCGTCGTGATGAGGCCGGCATTGTCTACGCCCTGAGCCGCAAGAGGGTGGAAGAGGTGGCGGAGCGGTTGCGTGCCGCCGGATTCAGCGCTGCCGCCTACCACGCCGGTCTCCCGGATGACGAGCGCAGACGGGTGCAGGATGCCTTCCGCAAGGATGATCTCCGGATCGTGGTAGCCACGGTTGCATTTGGTATGGGTATCGACAAACCAAACGTGCGTTTTGTGGTACACTATGACATGCCCAAGAGCGTGGAAAGTTACTATCAGGAGACCGGCCGGGCCGGGCGTGACGGTCTGCCGTCCGAGGCGCTGATGCTGTTCGGCATGGGCGATGTCATGACGGCGCGCAAGTTGATCGAGAACAGCGACAACGCGGCTCGGATCAAGATCGAACTGCAGAAGCTGAATGCCATGGTGGGCTATGCCGAGGCCCTGACCTGTCGCCGCCGGGCGCTGTTGTCCTATTTCGGCGATCAGAGCGACCACGACTGCGGCAACTGCGATATCTGTACCGATCCACCGCAGAGATTTGATGCCTCCGAGCAAGCCAAGAAGGCGCTTTCCTGTGTTTACCGGGTGGGAGAACGTTTCGGGATGATGCATGTCATCGAGGTACTGCGCGGCAGCAAGAATCAGCGGGTGATGGACCTGAAGCATAATCTGCTTTCCACCTACGCCATCGGCAGTAATACTTCGGCAACCGAGTGGGAAAATATCATCCGCCAGTTAATCCATCTGGGCTATCTGGCGCAGGATTTTACACGCTTTGGCGCTCTTAAGCTGACACCCGCGGCGCGTCCGGTACTCAAGGGTGACACGACGGTCATACTTGGCAAACCGCGGGATGCGGTTCAGACGGTTGAGAAAGGCAAAAAGCGGGCTGGCGGCCGACGTGACTACGATCAGGGGTTGTTTGATACGCTGCGGGCAACGCGGAAAAAGATTGCCGATGCTGCCAGCGTGCCCCCCTTTGTGGTATTCTCCGATGCAACCCTGGCGGAAATGGCACGTTCCAGACCGTCAGATTCGCGCGAACTGCTGCAGGTCAGCGGCGTGGGTGAACATAAGCTGCGACAGTATGGCAAAGCATTTCTGGATGCAATTGCTACCTACGGGCAACAGAACAGTGAGTCGGCTGGATAAACCGGAACACATCCACGTAGTGCCAGTGCACCTGCCGGATGCGCGGCGCTTGATCCAGCCTGCCCGGTTGTAAACCGATAAAACCGATAACGAGGTTCTTATGGAAAAGTCACGAGCAATAGTCATAACCGGCAACGGCACCAACTGTGAGATGGAGGCGGCCTACGCCTGCAGGCTGGGCGGCTTCGACGAGGTGGTTATCGCCCACATCGCCGAGCTTCTGTCCGGAGAGATCCGGCTGGACGACTTTCATTTTCTCAACCTGACCGGCGGGTTTCTGGACGGTGACGATCTGGGTAGCGCCAAGGCCCAGGCCAACCGTCTGAAACATGCTGCTGTCACCGGCTCCGGGGAGAGGCTTGTGGTACAGTTTCAGCGTTTCATCAGCGCCGGAAAGCTGATCCTTGGTGTCTGCAACGGTTTTCAACTGATGGTCAAGATGGGCATGCTGCCCGGTTTTGATGGCGATTATCTACGCCAGTCGGTGACGCTGACCCATAACGACTGCGGGCGTTTTCAGGATCGCTGGTGCTGCCTGCAGTGTGATCCGGCCTCTCCGTCTGTTTTTACGACGGGCATCACCAGAGGTATCTATCTGCCCGTGCGACACGGTGAAGGGAAGTTCCTCTGCGACTCGCCGGAAACCCTGGACCGGATTGAGCGGGAGCATCTGGCTGTTTTGAAGTATTCCGGGCCGGATTATGACCGTCCCGCCATGGAGTTCCCCGCAAACCCGAACGGATCGATAAACGCCATCGCCGGTATCTGTGACCAGACCGGTCGCCTGATGGGTCTCATGCCGCATCCCGAGGCCTTCGTGCACTATACCCAGCACCCCCGCTGGACTCGAGAAGTGCTGCCTGAAGAGGGGGATGGGTTGATACTGTACAAAAACGCTGCCGAGTATGTAATAAACAACCTGACCTGAACTGGAGTCTTTACATTATGAATCTATCCCGGCCACAAGAAGAATGCGGTGTTTTCGGCGTCTACAATCACCCTGAGGCATCAAACCTGACCTATCTGGGGTTGTATGCCCTGCAGCACCGCGGCCAGGAGAGCTGCGGCATCGTCTCTTCTGACGGAATCTCGTTGCATGCCCACAAGCGGATGGGGCTGGTGGCCGATGTGTTCGGCAATCAGGAGGTTTTCAAAAAGCTGCCCGGAAAATCAGCCATCGGCCACGTACGCTATTCCACGGCAGGCGCTTCGGTGGAGAAGAACGTGCAGCCGATCATGGTGGATTATTCGCGGGGCTCGATCGCCGTAGCCCACAATGGCAATCTGGTCAACGCCCAACTGCTCAAGGCCGAGCTGGAAGCCTACGGCTCCATCTTCCAGACCACCATGGATACGGAAATCATCATCCACCTGATAGCAGCGTCCAAGACCAACTCCCTGGTGGACCGGATCGTGGATGCCCTGAACCGCATCAAAGGGGCATACTGTCTGCTGTTTCTGACCGAATCCCGCATGATTGCCGTGCGAGATCCCAACGGTTTCCGTCCCCTCTGCCTGGGGAAACTGGGGGACGGCTGGGTGGTGGCCTCCGAGAGCTGTGCCCTGGATCTTATTGAAGCCGAGTTCATCCGCGAGATCGAACCGGGAGAGATGATTGTCTGCAATACGGATGGCGGGATCGAGTCACTCTTCCCCTTCAAAAAGGTCGAACCTACTCCCTGCATTTTCGAATTCGTCTATTTTGCCCGCCCCGATTCCACAATCTTCGGCAGGAATGTCTACCTGACCCGTAAGGAACTGGGACGCCAGCTGGCCCGTGAGTACCATGTGGAGGCGGATGTGGTGATTGCGGTGCCCGACTCCGGTGTACCGGCGGCCATGGGCTATGCCGAGGAGTCCGGCATTCCCTTCGAACTGGGATTGATCCGCAACCACTACGTCGGGCGCACCTTTATCGAACCGGCCCAGTCCATCCGCCATTTCGGCGTCAAGATCAAGCTTAACCCGGTGCGGGATATTCTGGAGGGCAAGCGGGTAGTGATAATAGATGACTCCATCGTGCGGGGCACCACCTCGCGCAAGATCGTAAAGATGGTGCGCAATGCCGGAGCCAAGGAGGTGCATATGCGCATTTCATCCCCACCCACCAGCTACCCCTGCTATTACGGTATCGACACTCCTAACCGCAAGGAACTGATCTCCTCATCCCACACCATTGAGGAAATTTGTCGCTATATCACCGCCGATTCGCTGGGATACCTCTCGGAAACAGGTCTGGTATCATCGGTCGGGCTTGGCAACACGCAGTATTGCAAGGCCTGTTTTGCAGGCGAATATCCGGTTGCATTCCCCAAACCTGTGGAAAAACCGCAGATGGGATTATTCGAGGAGGAGCACAACAGCTATGAGTGACCGTGAGCAACTGAAGAAGATCATCCTGAACCTGTCCTACGAAAAACGCCTGGTAAAGCTGGCATCGGGACGCGAAAGCGACTTCTACTTCGATGGCAAGCAGACCACCCTGCATGCGGTCGGCGGCTTTCTGACCGGTAAACTTTTCTATGAAGCCATCAAGGACGTTCCAGGGGTTGAGGCGGTGGGCGGCATCACCCTGGGTGCCGATCCGATCGCAACCGCCACCTCTATCGCCGCACACCTCGATGGCAAAAACCTTCACGCCTTCATCATCCGCAAGGAACCCAAGGGGCACGGAACCGGCCAATGGCTGGAGGGTCGCAAGAATCTACCGGCCGGGACGAAGGTCATCATCGTCGAAGATGTGGTCACCACCGGCGGTTCCTCCATGAAGGCCGTGCGCCGCGCCGAAGAAGAGGGCCTGGTCGTACTCGGCATCGTCACCCTGGTTGACCGTGAAGAGGGAGGGCGGGAGAATATCGAGGCAGAGGGCTACTGGCTGAGAACGATCTTCACCAAGAGCCAGCTGCTCTCTTGACGGTTTCCCGACAAGCCTGAACATGTCAGAAAAACAACGCCTCGATAAACTGATGGCAGAGCGCGGCCTCGCTCCCTCACGTGAGAAAGCCCAGGCCCTGATCATGGCCGGTCAGGTGGTGGTGGGTGACCATACGGTTGACAAAGCCGGTCGACAGGTGCCCTTGGACGCCGAGATCCGCATCAAGGGCGATCCGCTGCCATTCGTAAGCCGTGGCGGACTCAAACTGCGCAAGGCGCTTGACGAGTTCTGTATCGATGTTGCCGACCTGGTCGTTCTTGATGTGGGCGCATCCACCGGCGGTTTCACGGATTGCCTGTTACAGGCGGGTGCTGCAATGGTATACGCGGTGGACGTGGGCTACGGCCAACTGGCCTGGAAACTCCAGCAGGATCCGCGCATCATCAACATGGAGAAAACCAATATTCGCCATCTTGAGCCTGAACGGTTCGACGAAGTGCCGGATCTGGCGGTTATCGATGCCTCGTTTATTTCTCTTTCCAAGGTACTGCCCCATGTGCAGGAGCTTGTCAGACCCGGTGGACGGATCATCGCACTGATCAAGCCGCAGTTTGAGGTTGGCAAAGGCGAGGTTGGCAAAGGGGGCATCGTGAGGGATCCCGTACTCCATGAAAGAGCTGTTGATAGCGTCCGACTGGCGGCTGCCGATCTTGGGCTGGCCGTGGACGGAATCTGTGAATCGCCCATCACCGGGGCCAACGGCAATAGAGAATTCCTGATACTGCTTCACATTCCCGATCATCGCAGGGAGGAGACCTGAATGGAAAACTGTATTTTCTGCAGGATCATCCGGGGGGAGATTCCCTCCAGAAAAATATTTGAAGACGAGCGGATTCTGGTTATTGAGGACATTACCCCGCAGGCGCCCTTGCATCTGCTGCTTGTCTCCAAAAAACATCTCGTCAATTGTCTCGATCTCTCAACTCAGGATGATGACCTGATCGGTTACATCTTCAGAAAAGCCGGTGAGATAGCCCGGCAGAAGGGGTATGCCGAGTCCGGTTTCCGGGTGGTGCAGAATAACGGTGCAGGCGCAGGTCAATCGGTTTTCCATATACATTTCCATCTGCTGGCGGGGCGTGAATTTACCTGGCCGCCGGGATAGCAAGACATCGAACGGCGTGCCAGTAACGAAAGATTGCTTTCACTTTGATCTGGCAGTCTGCTATGATGCAGGCAGTCATGGCTGAGAAACTGATCTGCAATAATAAGAAGGCCTACCACGATTATTTCATCGAGGAAAAATTTGAGGCCGGCATGGTGCTTCAAGGGACAGAGGTAAAGTCTCTGCGAGCCGGGAAAGCCAACCTGAATGATTCCTTCATGCAGATTCGTGGCGGTGAGGCGTTTCTGCATAATCTGAACATCTCGCCCTACGATTTCGGTAACCGCCAGAACCACCTGCCTGATCGCAATCGAAAACTGCTGCTGCACAAGCGGGAGATTGTCAGGCTTTTCATCCGTATCCGCGAACAGGGCTATTCGGCCATTCCGTTGCGGCTCTACTTTAAAGACGGTCTGGTAAAGGTTGAGGTCGGGCTCGCCAAAGGCAAAAAGCTGTATGACAAGCGAGAAGACCTGAAAAAGAAGGACAGTCAGCGGGAGATTTCACAGGTCATGAAGTCAAGAAACAGGGAATAACTTTCGAGTATGGGGGTGTAAAGGTTTCGACGGGGGATTGAATATCTGAGAAGCATCGGGTCGGGGCAGGCGGCCGACCTTAATAAACCTGCAACGGCTTAATTGCCGACAATTATTACACTCCTGTTGCACTAGCTGCTTAACAGGCGTCCCCAATGAAGATGCCGGTGGTACAAAGGGGACGTCATTCACTACCGGATAGGGAAGCGCGACGCCCGTAGCGCAAACCGAAACTCTACGGGATCGCTGTCAGTCTGGTTTGTCCGTTGTTCAGGCTGATGGTTAGATCGAGCAACGGAATAACGATGTAGATGCTCAGATTGTAGGTTTTTCGGACAGGGGTTCGACTCCCCTCACCTCCACCATTTGAAGCTAAAGCACTCTAAGTTATTTATATTAGGGTGCTTTTTCTATATGCGCCAGGTATGGCGCGTGGCGCACCACAAAAAAAGAGCGTCACCGAAGCAACGCCCTTTAAGTTAAACTATGATTGCAGATCGTCTCAGGCTTCTTTGTTCATCCTGCGCTTGCCGTAGATAGCCATGCCGAGCATACCGATTCCGAAGAGTGCTATAGTTCCTGGTTCGGGTACTGGGGCGGCATCAACACGTACATTATCGAGTGCAGCACCCCAGGCATCTCCTGGAATATTAGAAAAATTACTAAAAGAAAGCTGAGTCGAATTACTTGTAGCTTCAAAGCTGAATGACATCGTCTGCCACCCCATATTTGTACTAGTTTGGCCATTTTGATCAAATGTGAAGGTTTGATTTACTCCACCAACGATTCCGCCAATAAGTTTTTTATCGTACGATTTGTCTGGATTGCCTGCCATGTCAAACTGCACTAAATATGATTGTCCGATAGTCGTGGCGAACGAATTACCAACAATTGTTCCATTAGCATTACCAGCCAAGTCGAGGCTTCTAAAGCCATTAGAAGGCTTCCAATAACTATTTATCCAGTCAATAGAGCCACTGGTAACTATCCAGCCATCTATTGCAGCACTATTAGCAGGCAACGTATTGTAAGAGGGAGAGCTGCTATTATAATTACCTGATTCAAAACTTCCGTTCGTGATCAGAGTAGCCTGAGCTATCCCAACAACACCCAACATCAGTACTCCACTTGCCAAGACTGCCAGAAGATTCATTTTCATTTACATTCCCCCAATCACTTACGTATCCCATTCACTGGATGCGATTTCAAACTTGTCCTTAACAACAAGCAAACATCGTACCAATTACGTAAGACTCTGAATTGCATTGATATAGTATACTGGCAATTTGATTATCACGGGATATGTAAATTTTACCGACAGGTTCAAATCAGATATTCCGACATATTTTGAACTATGGAGTGAAGGCGCCAGGAAGGTACATAAACATGGCAGGAGCATCAACCAGAGAATGTAGGAGGATAACCCTGGCGCTAACTATCATCAAAATAATAAAGCGAGCCTTTGCCCAACTCTCCAAACATCCCGCCAGTGGTTAACCAGGACGAATCAGCAAAACAAGAGAACTGATCTTCCCATAGTACCCCTATATCCTCATCTACTCGCCACAGGGAGATATAATCTTCATACTGGGAGTATTCTACACCGCCCAGGACTTTGAGAGTCTACCCGAAACGTTATGTGAATCAAAAACATCCTCTTTGCTTGAATTACACAGATTTTTGTGTACAATGAAACATCTTGCCATTATTACCATCCTCATCATCCCACAGGAGTTCTCGCGATGGCAATAAGAGACAGACAGACAGACAGACAGACAGACAGACAGACAGACAGAAAAGGCTCCTCCTGACAAACCCCTCTGTCAACAATTATTTTGATTTATGCAACTTTATTTACCGGCGTCACGGCTTTTCCGTGCGTCGGTTTTTTTGAAAATGCCGGAGTTTCATACACGGGGAAATACCATGAAAGCTGCCACCTCTGATGCTTCGGATACCGATGTACAGGCACATCTGAAGAACCTCACCGTTTTATTTGTTGAAGATGAGGATGACATCCGCGAGCAGGGCTGCGAGTTTTTATCACGTTCTGTCGGCGTCCTTGTAACCGAGAAAAACGGAGCGGAAGGGTTAGAGGCATGGAGAAAGCATACCCCTGACATCATCATAACCGACATCCGCATGCCGGTCATGGATGGACTGAGCATGCTGCAGGAAATCCGCAGCGTTGACACGAAGGTTCCGGTCATTATCCTCTCCGCTTTTGAGGAATCCACTTACCTGAAACGGAGTATTGAGCTCGGCGTAAGCGGATATGTTGTCAAACCGATGGTTGGCCACAAGTTTCTGGAAACGCTGCTTGCATGCGCCCACCGGCTGCTGGTGGAAAAACAGTTGAGCCAGGCCCGCCAGGCGACTGAGGTTGCCAATGGCCTTCTGAATGGCATTTTAGAGAACATGACTGACTGGGCCTGGGAAGTGGATGCAGAAGGGCGCTATACTTACTGCTCACCGCAGGTGGAGCGCTTTCTGGGCTATACCCCTGCAGAGATGATCGGCAGAACTCCCTTTGATTTTATGCCACCTGAAGAAGCCGGGAAACTCGGAAGCTGCTTCGCAGAAATCTGCCGACGCAAAGCGAACATCAAGGATTTTGAAAACTGGAACATCCACAAGAACGGCAAGAGAGTTCTGCTGGTTACCAACGGGGTGCCCATTCTCGATGCATCGGGCAATCTGCTCGGTTATCGCGGTGTCGACAAGGACATTACCGCTCAGAGAAATGCGGAAATTGCTCTCAAAAATCAGGAGATGTTTACCCACGCCACACTTGACGGCCTCAACACGCATATCTGCGTCATCGACGCCGATGGAACCATACTCCTCACCAATCGTGCCTGGGATATTTTTGGCGCTGAAAATGGCACTCCAATCAACTCCTGTTCAGTCGGCTCAAATTATCTGGAGTCCTGCACGGTGCCATGTACGGAAGGCGAACCTGATCTCGTACGTTTTGCCGATGCCATCTCAGCCGTCATCAGCGGTGACAGTTCCGTTTTTTGTATGGACTACCCCTGCCACTCCCCCACCACCGAGCGTTGGTTTACCTGCACCATTTCGCCGTTTACCGTTTTCGAAACCAGGTTTGCGGTGATTTCGCATGAGAATATCACCGAACGCAAACAGGCGGAACTCAAGCTGAACAAGCACCAACGCTTCCTGCAAAACCTGATTGACACTATTCCCGGCATGGTGGGCTATTGGGGCAGCGATTTGCGCTGCGCTTTTGCCAACGCCAACTATCTGGAATGGTTTGGCAAGACGCGGGAAGAGATGCGCGGCATACATATCCGTGAGCTGATGGGTGACGAGCTTTTCAGTAAGAACGAACCATTCATCAATGCGTCTCTGAACGGCCAATACCAGCAGTTTGAGCGTACACTGACCAAGGCAGACGGCAGTACCGGCTATACATGGGCGCACTACATTCCTGATGTATCAGACGATGAGGTAGTTGGTTTTTTCGTACTGGTCTCTGATATCACCGAGTTGAAAAGGATCCAGCTCAGGCTTGAAGAACTGAATAATGAGCTGGAAATAAAGACCGAAGAAGCCGAATCCGCCAACCGTGCCAAGAGCGACTTCCTTGCCAACATGAGCCACGAGATACGCACC
>CAIPTY010000088.1 GCA_903868145.1 uncultured Desulfuromonadales bacterium
ACGCGTGACAACTTCTCGCGGGCAGGTCTTTCAAGAGTACCGTTTGATAATGTGGCACACAATGTGTACTCAACTGGCTGTGAGACGTTGACAACGGCTCTCACTGACGACCTGCTCTGCCATGAGTACAGTTCTGCTGATCAATAAATATGCAGACTGTTCCTGGAGAGGCAGGCAGCAGATACACCAAAACTATTTCACAACGCGGGGGAAGCAACAAATGCAGCATGAAGCAAAACCGGACCGGTACGTTTCATTCATCGGCATTGACGGTGACAACAACTCAAAAAAGCTGATGGTGATGCTCCGCCACCATATCGATGACCCGGACAAGAGCAACAGGTTCTGGGAGCTGTTCAAGGTGAAGCTGGCCAGGGTAGGAATCACAGACCAGAATGGCGGACGCTGTCTGGATGAACTGTTCCTGATCCACTCCTACATCAATAACATCAGGGAACTGTTTGAAGAGTACGAAGATCATCTCGCTATGACGTTACTGGAGCAGATTGAGACGGAGAGCTGCTGAAACGGAAGTGAAGCGCGGATTGTCATTGTCGTGATCAGCTCGAAAATATCAGGCCACATGCGGAATGCATGTGGCCTTGAGTGTCTCTGAAACGGAGTATATCAACTTACGCCACTTCGGCGATTCCTACATTTTCCTCATCATCCGCTTCCATAATCCCGAACTCCATCAGCAGCTCTTCCAGCTCCTCCATCTCCAGCGGCGTTGGAATCACCAGCATCTTGTTGTCGTTGATCTTCTGGGCCAGCGTCAAATACTCCTGCGCCTGCGGATGCTCGGGGGAGTATTCGATGACGGTCATTCTGCGCAGCTCGGCGCGCTGCACCTGGTTATCGCGCGGCACAAAATGGATCATCTGGGTGCCGAGTTTTTTTGCCAGCGCCGAAACCAGTTCGAATTCCATATCGGTTTTACGGGCATTACAGATCAGACCGGCCAGACGTACTTTCCCGGAAGATGCGTATTTCAGAATCCCCTTTGAGATGTTGTTTGCCGCATACATGGCCATCATTTCTCCGGAAGTGACGATATAAATCTCTTCCGCCTTCCCTTCGCGGATCGGCATGGCAAAGCCGCCGCAGACAACGTCGCCGAGAACATCGTAAAAAACGAAGTCCAGATCCGGGGTATAGGCACCGTTTTCTTCCAGAAAGTTGATGGCGGTGATAACGCCGCGACCGGCACAGCCGACCCCCGGCTCCGGTCCGCCGGACTCGACACATTTGATATCGCCGTAACCGACCTTCATGACATCTTCCAGCTCCAGGTCCTCGACGGTTCCCAGTTCGCGCACCAGATCCATAACCGTATTCTGGGCCTTGGCGTGCAGGATCAGACGGGTGGAGTCCGCCTTGGGGTCACAGCCGACGATCATGACCTTCTTACCGAGCGAAGCCAGACCCGCTACCGTGTTCTGTGTGGTTGTCGATTTGCCGATGCCGCCCTTGCCGTAAATTGCTATCTGTCTCATGTGATGCTCCTTTCGGCCACCAATCCGTGGCCCGTTGGGTTTTAGTAA
>CAIPTY010000089.1 GCA_903868145.1 uncultured Desulfuromonadales bacterium
GCATGGGAGGGAAACGCTGGGTCCTGTTTCTTCCGCGTGAAACGCTCCTCCTGCGCAGCGGCGATGATCTCGTCGTCCTTGATCAGAGCGGCGGCAGAGTCGTGGTAAAAAGCAGAAATACCGAGTATGTACATGGTTATTTTTCCTGTTGTTTCTTCGCTGATTTTATCTCAGTCCCAACAGACCATCCTGTGGTATCTTCAAAAACCGTATCAACCTCACAGCCTGACTGGGCAGGATACTAGAGATTGCCCTTGCGCGGGAAATCTACCCATTTGGTTATTGAAAATCAACCAATAAAGCGTTGTGAACACGCTTCTGATTTCTTGCGGTCAGACCACGCACGAGGGGCCAAAGGAGTTTTTCTGGACCCGTCCGCTCTTTACGTAATTCTCTCGTCGAATGTTTCATACTCACCAGAGCAATCGCCACCCTGCGACCGGCACAGGCCGACGCCGACAAGGTTAAAACGGCGAACGCTTTACAATCATCAGCGACAGATAATCAGGCAGATGGCAGGCGATTTCCGTAAAATCGGTAAGTACCTTCTGCCGGACGCTGCCGACTCGCTCGACAAACAGTGTGCTGTGCTCCCTGTCCATCTGCCTGAGAACCGCGAGAATCTCGGAAAAGAGCGGTTTGACCTTCAGCAGGACTACCGTATCGTAGTGTGTCAGGGCCTCAATTACTTTTTCCATGCCCGCTGTGGCAGGAATAATCGCGATCCGCTCATCCGCCTCAGCAAGCGGGAAACAGGCCACGGCGGAAGAGGTGTTGATACTGGAGATGCCGGGGATGACTTCCAAGTCCACTTCCGGAAAGGATTCACGGAAGATGCGCAATAGGTAGATAAACGTTGAGTAGAGCAGAGGATCGCCGATGGTTATGAAGGCCACATCCTTACCCTTCGCGACGCAGCCGGCGATACGGGCAGCAGCTCCCTGCCAGGCCGGAATCAATCGGTTTGTATCGGAGGTCATGGGAAACTGGTGGTGAATGATTTCCTGACGGCTCTCATCCAGCAATCCCCGCACTGTCTCCAGAGCCACACTGGCCTCACCCGGACGGGAAACAGGCGCCAGGATCACATCAGCCTGCCGCAGGATCCGCTCGGCTTTTCTGGTCAGCAGTTCCGGATCGCCGGGGCCGACACCGACGGCGTAGACCTTCGCCACTAATCGTTACCCTTGCGGGCGGTAATGATGTAGACCGGATTCTGGGCTTCAAACATCTTGTATTCCGTCAGGTTACGGGTTTTGGAGATATTAACGCAGGTGGCCTCCACCGTGTGCCCATGATCCTCCAGATACTCCACCGCCTTGGTGAGGGTGTCCAGTGTCACGGCATTCAGCACAATCACGCCTTCCGGTTTGAGCCGTTTGTCAACCGCGTCGATGATCTCTTCCAGTTGGCCGCCGGCACCTCCGATAAAGACCCGATCCGGGTCGGGCAGATCCTCCAGACCTTCCGGGGCATATGCCTCGACCAGCTTTACATTGCGGGTACAGAACTTCTTGAGGTTCTCGTTGATGAAGGCGATGCACTGGGAATTGCGCTCTATGGCGAAGATACGACCGTTCGGCATCAGATTGGAGGCCTCGATCGAAACGGAACTGCTGCCGGCGCCGATGTCCCACATAACCAGATCATCCTGCAACTGAAGCTTGGCAAGCGTTACCGCTCGAACCTCCTGTTTTGTGATAAGTTTTTTCGAGGTCTGAAACTCGTTGTCGTCAATGCCGATCAGCGGGTAGTGTACCAGATTCGGCTCATATGTCCTGATCAGGATCAGAATGTTGAGCTCCGAAGGCTTCAGCTCCAGCAGTCCGCGCACATCCGAGCGGGTAAATTTCTCGCTCGGCAGTCCGAGATCTTCGCACAGCCAGGCTTCATATCCCTCGGCGCCGCGCGAGATAAGCTCCGCAGCAATGGCGGCGGGCGAATTGATCCTGTCGGTCAGGATGCAGGCCTTCTCGGCCGAAACAATCCTGTCCAGGGCAGCGTGCATGCCGCGACCGTGAACCGAGACGAAGATGGCGTCGTCCCAGGGTTCCTTGATGCGGGAAAAGGCATACTGCATGCTGGTAACATTGGTGAAGATTTCAATGCGATCCTTCGGAAGGTTGCGCAGCAGAAAACGGGAGATACCGAAAAAGGTCGGATCGCCCGAGGCCAGCACCGCCACTCGCTTTTCGGTCTTCTGGAGAAAGTCCAGCAACTGCGACAGATCGCCCAGCACCATCTTCTGACCGGAGAACTCGGGAAAGATATCCAGGTGCCGCTGATGACCTACCAGCACCTCTGCCTTCCCGATAATCTCCAGCGCCTTGGAGCTGAAACCTTCCCACCCGGCCATGCCGGTGCCGACAAGATATATTTTTTGCTGTGTCATGCCCTTTGTCCCCCGTTCGGGAATCGCTGCTACCGTGCGGTGCAGACTATAGCATCCCGCCACCAAAAAATCACCTGATTATCTGCAGAAAAGTCCACAGTCAATCACCGTATCAGTTACCGGCAAACCTGGTTCCTGCCCTTGTTTTTAGCTTTGTACAGCGCCTTGTCAGCCGCCTTGATAACCTCTGCCGGCGTGGCCAGCTCATCGCTGCTTTCAGCCATGCCGATACTGACGGTGACTGAGACGTGGGCGGCCTCATCCCGTCTGCTGCTGCCG
Organism: uncultured Desulfuromonadales bacterium; assembly: GCA_903868145.1. Lineage (GTDB taxonomy): Bacteria > Desulfobacterota > Desulfuromonadia > Geobacterales > Pseudopelobacteraceae > CAIPTY01. Next base: position 2,672 of record CAIPTY010000089.1, read on the forward strand.
CTCCGCTGGCTCTTGCCCTGCCGGTTTTTCTTGGGACGCTCGTCAGCGCGCAGAGCCATGCGGTAGCCTGCAATGTTCAGACGCACCTGTTCCAGATGGGGCAGGGCATCTGACATCCTTTTGCCGGAAAAGAGTATGGTGAACTCCTCACCGCCATAGCGGTAGGCCCTGCCACCACCACCGACATCCAGCATCTGCTGCGCCACCATTTTCAGCACCTGATCCCCCACGTCATGACCGTAGGTGTCGTTAAAGCGCTTGAAATGATCCACATCAAGCATGGCAATCGTATAGCGACGGCCAAGACCGTGCAGGCTCTCATTCAACGCCCGCCGTGAAGGGATGCCGGTCAGGTCGTCGCGAAAGGCCATATTGTAGGAATCCTGCAGCACACTCAGGATAATTATCAGCGCTGCGGCGGTACAGTAGGCGACGTGAATGTCAGGGGTTTTCAAGCAGTTGCTGGCAATGAAGAACGCCGTCAGCGCCCCGAGCATGCCGCTGTCGACCGGTGTCTGGCGAAGCACTGCAAGTGCGGCGACGCAGACAAAAGATATTGCCCCCAGCAGCAGAGCCGGTTGCGGAATCAGAATTTTTTCGAAAAAGTGCAGCTTGACAAAGCTGCGGACAAGATGGGGCTGTACAGAGTAGAAATGGTGGTTGAACAGCCACAGCACGCCGCCGGTCTGAATGGCGATAAAAACCAGACGCAGGCGGCCGGCCATGGAGAATATGCCCCGCTCACGCATCAGGGTGAACAGGGCCATATTGGCGGGGATCAGAATCGTACACGCCAGAAAATAGCGGTTGAGCGTGAGATCGGGTTGTTCACCCAGAAAGGTGCGCGACACCCAGTAAAAGAGGATCAGGACCAGCAGGGCCAGAAAAGGTCGCCCACGGTGAAAATGCAATGTCAGAAACATCCCCAGGGCTGTAACCAGGTAGGGTGCAACCACAACAAGTTCCTGCCGGGCCGGTGTCAAGGCGGCGATATAGGGAACCGTGAACCAGGTTGCAATCAGGATTGCAGCGGGAACGACGAAGACCGGCAGTTTTTTGAGTATGGCGAAAAACAAGCTACAGATACCCCGAAGTTGGTCAGCTCTATGAGTGTGCTAGCTTTTGGAAGCCCTTTTGCGCCTGGTCGGATCCAGTTCTTTCTTGCGCAGGCGAATCGATAGGGGAGTAACCTCGACAAGTTCATCATCGTCGATGAACTCCAGTGCCTGTTCCAGTGTCAGGACGCGGGGCGGGGTTAGCTTGATGGCGTCGTCCGTCCCTGAGGCGCGCACGTTGGTCAGCTTTTTACCCTTGTTGGGATTGACGTCCAGATCGTTGTCCTTGTTGTGCTGGCCGATGATCATGCCACCGTAGACCTCAACACCTGCTCCGATGAAGAGGATACCGCGCGGTTGCAGGGCGTCCAGGGAATAGGCTGTGGTCTCGCCGTGTTCCATGGCCATCAGGACGCCGTTCTTGCGACCCGGTATTTCCCCGCGGAAAGGGGAATACTCATGGAAGGTGTGGGTCATGACCGCCGTGCCGCGCGTGTCGGTCAGTACCTCGCCGCGCAGACCGATCAGACCGCGGGCAGGGATGATGAACTCCAGGCGGACCATCTCGCCCATGGGGGCCATGGCGACCATCTCACCCTTGCGAGGCCCCATCTTCTCGATAATGGCGCCCTGAAACTCAGAGGCCACATCAACCACCAGATATTCCATCGGCTCCATTTTCTGGCCATCCTGCAGGCGGAAGATGACCTCCGGTTTTGAAACCGCCAGTTCAAAACCCTCACGACGCATATTCTCGATCAGGATAGACAGGTGCAGTTCACCCCGTCCGGAGATTTTGAACGTGTCAGGAGAATCGGTGTCCTCAACCCGCAGGGAAACATTGGTGCGCAGCTCCTTGGTCAGGCGTTCGCGGATGTTGCGCGAGGTGACCCACTTGCCTTCACGCCCCGCAAAAGGGGAGGTATTGACGATGAAGTTCATGGAAAGGGTCGGCTCATCGATGGAGACGTAGGGGACTGCGATGGGAGTTTCTGCCGATGCCAGCGTCTCACCGATGCTGACCTCCTCGAAGCCCGCCACGGTGACAATATCACCGGTTCCGGCCTCTTCGATCTCCACCTGCTTGAGCCCTTCGTATCCCAGCAGTTTGGTGATGCGACCCTTTGAAATCGTTCCGTCACGCTTGATCATGGCCACGGTCTCTCCGGCCCGGACCTTGCCGTTAAAGATACGTCCGGTTGCCATACGGCCGATGTAATCGTTGTAATCGATGTTGGCGATCAGCATCTGGAACGGTGCCTTGGCGTCTCCCCTGGGGGGGCGGACATTGGACTCCACCACCGCAAAGAGCGGTTCCATGGTAGTGGCCTTGGAATTAACGTCCAGCATGGCGTAGCCCAGCTTGGCGCTGGTGTAGACCACCGGAAAGTCCAGCTGGTCGTCCGAGGCGTTCAGCTCGCAGAACAGGTCGAAGACCATGTTAAGCACCTCGTCAGGACGTGCCCCGGGGCGGTCGATCTTGTTAATGACCACAATCGGCTTGAGCCCCAGATCAAGAGATTTTTTCAACACGAAACGGGTTTGGGGCATGGGGCCGTCCAGGGCATCCACCAGCAGCAGCACGGAATCGACCATCTTGAGAACCCGTTCCACCTCACCACCAAAATCGGCATGGCCGGGGGTGTCAACGATATTGATCTTATACGGTCCGTGGTGGATGGAGAGACTCTTGGCCAGAATGGTGATGCCGCGCTCCTTCTCCAGGTCGTTGCTGTCCATCACCCGCTCGGTGATGGCTTCATTTTCGCGGAAAACCCCGGCGTGGCGCAGCATGGCATCCACCAGCGTGGTCTTGCCGTGGTCAACGTGGGCGATGATGGCGATGTTTCTGATTCGTTCCTGCATGGGTACAGTTCCTCAATTTCCTCAAAAATAAAAGGACGGGCTCAGGGCCCGTCCATAAGTAGCGACACTATGTCAGTTTTTTACCACGAAGGCAAGCAAATATCGTGCGAGTACTGCGGCTCAATCAATTCCTGCAGGGCCACCCTCCCCGCCTGCTTGCCGCCGTCCCGTATCTGTGCTACAACACCCCCCATGCTCCATCTCAAACAACTCTCCAGGGATTTCGCGGGAAATCCCCTGTTTACAAATATCTGCTGGCACCTGAAAAAAGGTGAGCGGGTGGCGCTGGTCGGCGAAAACGGCGCCGGAAAATCCACCCTGATGAAGATCATTGCGGGTCTGGCCGAGCCGACGTCGGGAGAGATCCAGTTTGCCCGAGGAGCTCGAGCCTCCTATCTGCCCCAGGACGGTATCGTCACCTCCGGTCGCCTCCTGTTCCATGAGGCGCGTTCCGCCTTTGGCGAGCTGTTGGCCATGGAGGAGGAACTGCATCGCCTGGGAGTCGATCTGGAAGCGCTTCCCCACGACGCTGCCGACCACGACCAGTTGCTGGAGCGCTACGGCGAGCTGCAGGAACAGTTCAGGCACCGGGGCGGCTATACCATGGAAGCCGATATAGGAACCGTGCTCAAGGGTTTGGGATTCCGGCAGTCTGACTGGTACCGGGATTGCGGTGAATTTTCGGGCGGATGGCAGATGCGCATCGCACTGGCGCGGCTGCTGCTGCAGCAACCGGATGTGCTGCTTCTGGACGAGCCGACCAACCATCTGGATATCGAGGCGCGCAACTGGCTGGAACAATATCTCTGCTGCTACCCCGGATCAGTGATCCTGGTTTCCCATGACCGCTTTTTCATGGATCAGGTCTGTAGTCGTACCGCCGAGGTCTGGAACCATACTATCGCCGATTATCATTGCAGCTATTCCCGGTATCTCGTCCAGCGGGAGGAGCGCGTTTCGGCCCTGCGTGAGGCCAAGCGCATCCAGGATGACGAGGTGGAGAAGACCGAAGATTTCATCCGTCGATTCCGCTATCAGGCCAACAAGGCATCGCTGGTGCAGTCTCGCATCAAGCAGTTGGAAAAGGTAGAGCGCATCATCATCCCCCCCGAACGCAAGCGCATCCGTTTTCATTTCCCGACGGCGCCCAAGAGCGGCAAGATTGTGATGGAGCTTAAGGAACTTACAAAGTCCTACGGCAGTCATGCAGTTCTCAACGGCATTGATCTGGTAATGGAAAAAGGTGAGCGGGTGGCGCTGGTCGGCCACAACGGCGCTGGGAAATCGACGCTGATGTCCGTGCTTGCCGGTGCAGAGTTCCAGTCGGGTCAGCGGATTCCCGGTCACAACGTGATCATGGACTACTTTGCCCAGGATCAGGCCAATGTGCTGGATCCCGGCCGAACGGCCTACGATGAGCTGTATGCCGATGCGCCCTACGACGTGGTGCCGCGGCTGCGCGACATACTGGGGGCCTTCCTGTTTACCGGCGATGACATCCACAAGAAGGTCGGTATTCTCTCCGGCGGCGAGCGCAACCGCCTGGCACTCGCCAAGATGCTGCTGCGCCCCTCCAATCTCCTGCTGATGGATGAACCGACCAATCATCTCGACCTGTTCAGCAAGGAGGTGCTGCTGGATGCCCTCAAGAGTTTCGACGGAACGCTGGTGTTCGTCTCCCATGATCGCTATTTCGTCAATGCTCTCGCCACGCGGATAGTGGAGGTTGAAGGCGGCTCACTCGAAAACTTCTCCGGGGATTACGAGTATTACCTGCGCAGGAAAGAGGGGCAGGTCTCAGGGGGCAGGGGGCAGGTCATTCAGGAGATGGAGATCGGGATTGAAAACAATCAGATCCCGTCTCCCTTGCCGCTTGTCCCCCAAAAAGAAGAGCGTCTCCGCGACCGCGAAGAACAGAAACGTCAGAAAAAGGACGAGCAGGTCCGTCAGAAGCGACTGGGCGAGGTGGAGGCGGAGATCAGCAGGACAGAGAAAGAGATTCAGCGGCTGGAAGACGAGATGAATACTCCCGGTTTTTTCGATGATCCGGAACGGGGTGTCGCGTCCGGAGAACGCCACGCGGCGCTGAATGCACAGATGGAAGAGCTCTATGGCGAGTGGGAAGTGTTGTCGGGGTAACGCATGGAATTATTGGCGGCTCGTGCCGGTATTGACAACCACTTTCTCAACAAAATCGGCTACCTGTACGGGATCATTGATATCCAGAACCGGCACATCCAGCTCCAGCGCCTCATCACTTGCAACAGCCAGCAAGCCCGGATCATTCAGCTCGCCACGGCAGAGAAGGGTGGCGCTGCGCTCCCTCCGGTGAACCTCGATCTTGGGCAGACCGCTTCTCTTGAAGCCTTCGGTAAGCACCACGTCCACATCACTGAAATAGGTGGCGATCAGTTCTTCGATAGGTGGCGACTCGGCGTGTTTCTTGACCACTGCCAGCTTTTCCGGTGACGAGATCAGCATGGTGTCGGCCCCGGCGATCGTCAGGCGGTGGCTGTCCTTACCCGGATGATCGATGTCAAAGCGGTGTGCATCGTGTTTGATGACCCCCACCCGGTAACCCCGTGATTTCAGTTCGGCGATAACCTTCTCCAGCAGGGTGGTTTTTCCCGTCCCTGATTTTGCTACAAATGATACGGTTTTCGAGATCATTTGATACTCCCTGCCACGCATGAATATGTGCCGTCCGAATGTATCCCAATCCCCTCGTCCGTGCAAAGATAAAAGCGCAAAAATTGACCTGCGTCATGTATGGCGCGTAAAATCTGATGCATGATCATATCCATGGAGTCACTCACGAGCCCTGCCAAAAAGGACATCCGCCTGATCGGCACATTTGTCGAGGTTTACTGCGCCGGTAAGCATGGCACTGTGGAGCGTGCCGAGCTGGAACTGCCGGTGGGGTTGGGCATTCGTCGGCTATGCCCGGAATGCACAGCCTTCATGGAGTATGCCATTGCCCGGCGAATCAGATGCCCTCTGGAAGAGGAGAAGCCGACCTGCAAGCATTGCCGGATTCACTGCTACGCCCCGCTGCAGCGGGAGAAAGTGCGGGAGATCATGGCATGGTCCGGAAAACGGCTGATCATGCGGGGAAGATTGGATTACCTCTGGCACTATTTCTTTTGACACAGAGACATCAATCACAACACTGAAAAGGAGAAAAATCATGCTGAGAAAAATTGTAAAAATCGATCCGGACAAATGTAACGGCTGCGGAGAATGCGTACCTTCCTGCGCAGAAGGTGCCATCTCCATCATCAACGGCAAGGCGGTGCTGGCGGCGGATAACCTCTGCGACGGTCTGGGGGCCTGTCTGGGTGAATGCCCGCTGGGCGCCATCACCGTCGAGGAGCGCGAGGCGGATGAATTCGATGAAGTTGCCGTTGGGAAACACCTGGCAGCTCAGGGGAAACCTGCTCCGACGCATCAGCATGCGATCCCCGCACCCCCGGCGGTTCACCATCATTCCGGCGGCGGATGTCCCGGATCCCGCGCCATGAGTTTTGCGCAACCCCAGGCTTCTGCTCCCTCATCTGCCGGAAGCAGTCAGAGCCGCCTGGCACAGTGGCCGGTTCAACTGCACCTGGTTTCCACCACGGCTCCCTACTTCCAGGGCGCCGATCTGCTGATCACCGCTGACTGCGTACCGGTGGCGTATGCCGGGTATCACGAGGATTTTCTCAAAGGAAAAGCGGTTGTGATGGGCTGCCCCAAGCTGGATGACAATCAGTACTATACCCAGAAGCTGACCGAACTGTTCACCAAATCGGATATCAAGAGCGTAACCGTGCTGAAAATGGAGGTGCCCTGCTGCGGCGGTATCGCCGTGGCTGCACAGCAGGCAGTGGCCGCATCAGGTAGACAGATTCCCCTCAAGGTTGTGACTATCGGTATTCAGGGAGCCATCAAGGGCTAATTTCTTCGATCAGCCTCAAACAGTCTCAATCCATCAATCGGCCTGTTCCGGCTTATACGTCCGGGACGGGCCGTCTTGTTTTTAAAACCGATAAATCTCGTTTTCAAAACTGGTAAAATCTGCTATCACCTTGAACAGTTCTGTCAGCATCCTGTAGCGTTCAATCCTCAACCAACGTCTGAATCGAAAGGGGTCTTTCATGAAAAAGGGATGTGTCTTGTTCTGTTCCATTCTGATGTTTCTGTGTCTTACGTCCGCGGCGTATGCCGAGGAAAAGCTGATGATTTATACGTCCATGAAGGAAAGCATGATGGGTAAACTGCGGGATGCCTTCAAGAAGAAGCATCCCGAGGTCAAAATGGATTATTACTCGGCCGGCGCCGGCAAACTGATGGCGAAGATCGCGACCGAGCGCCAGTCGGGCAAGCTTGCGGCGGATATGCTCTGGCACAGTGAGGTGCCGGACTTTTTTCAACTGAAAGGCCAGGGTCTGTTCGAGAAATACGTCTCCCCGGAGGCCAAATATGTCAAGAGCACTGTTACCGACCCAGACGGCTATTTTATACCGGCCCGCCTCGGTACACTGGGCATTGTTTACAATACCAAAAAGGTCAAGACCCCTCCCAAGGGGTGGAACGATCTGACATCTCCCGAGTTCAAAAACGCGTTCGGCATTGCCAACCCCTCACTCTCCGGGACCTCGTTCATGAGCATTGCCATGCTGGTAAATACGTTCGGCTGGGAATATATCCAGAAGCTGAAGAACAACGGCGCCAAGATGGGACACGGTTCCGGACAGGTAGTGGATGATACGGCGTCAGGTGATTACAAGGGGTCGATCGGGGTTGACTATATCGCCGAGGACAAGATAAGAAAGGGTGCCAATCTTGCCATAGTCTTCCCCAGGGAGATGCTGGTGATACCCAGTCCTGTGGCGATCTTCAAGGGCACGCCAAACCTCAATGCGGCCAGGAAGTTTGTGGATTTTCTGCTCTCGAAGGAAGGGCAGACCATCGTTGCCGCTTCGGGAACCCTGCCGATCCGATCGGATGTCCCGATACCGAAGGATATCGGACTCATGTCACCGGCTGATGCGGTCAAACAGGCAATGAAACTGGACTATCTCAAGACCATGAAAGAGAAGGAGAGCATTACCAGGAAGTTTGAATCGATGATGCGTTAGGCCAGTAATAACGTGCCCTTGATATTACAGGGCGGATTTTTCGACCCAGAGGGATTGGCGCGGAAAGGTACTTTTAATGGCAACTGTCACGCTCGATACAATATCCAAAGGCTATGGCAGGAAACATGTTCTGCAGGATTTCTCGCTGGAGATACGGGACGGAGAGTGCTTTACCCTATTGGGGCCGTCCGGTTGCGGAAAAAGTGTCGTGCTGAGAATGCTGGCAGGGTTTGAAAATCCGGATGACGGTGCAATCAGTATCGGCGGCCGCCAGGTGTCGGGACGGGGGGTGCGCAGCATTCCGCCCGAGGAGCGCAGTATCGGTGTGGTCTTTCAGGAGTACGCAGTCTGGCCCCATATGACCGTTTTTGAAAATGTCGCCTACCCCCTCAAGATGCAGAAGTGCCTGCAGAGCGAGCTGGAACGGCGCACCAGAAGTGTCCTGGATTTGGTTGGGATGGCCGCGCTTGAGACACGTCTCCCCTCCCAGCTTTCGGGGGGACAACAGCAGCGGGTGGCCCTGGCGAGGGCGCTGGTCTCCAAGCCGCTGGTGATGCTGCTGGATGAGCCGATATCGAATCTGGATGCCAATCTGCGTGAGGAGATGCGGTTTGAGATCAGGGAACTGCAAAAAGAAACCGGTGTTACGATCCTATATGTAACCCACGATCAGGAGGTGGCTCTGGCGATTGCCGACCGGATCGGCGTCATGGATGACCGTGGCACCCTGCGGCAGGTCGGTACGCCCCGCGAAATCTACGATGACCCGGTTGACAGTTTCGTGTTTCGCTTCATGGGCATCGCCAATTTTCTGCCTGCAGTGCGCACGGGAAGAGGTGTCTGCCTGGAGGGCTGCGATCCGCCGCTTGAGAGCAGATTGTGCGACGGTTTCGACACCGCGAGCGAGAATGGCCCAGTAATGGCCGGTTTTCGCCCGTTTGAGGTGGACATGCGGCGCAGCGGCAGCGGCATACAGGCTCTGGTAAAGCGCGTGGCACTGCTTGGCGCGATGGTGGATTACCGCCTGGAAGTTGGCGGATCCGAGATCCGCATTCAACAGGATACGGCCCTGGCGTTACGGAGTGGCGGCATTTATCGAGAGGGTGATCACTGTTGCCTCGTATTTGAAAAATTGCGCTGGTTTGATCGAGAAACGGTCGAATCAGAAAGGGACCGGCAATGATCAACAGCAGGTTGAGACGCTGTGGCGTCGCAGAAGTGCTGCTGGTGCTTTCAATCGTAATCCTGGTCGTGGTGGTGGCAGTTCCGATTCTGCTGATCTTCGGAAATGCATTCATTACCGATGACGGATTCAACCTGAAGACCGTAATCCAGCTGCTTTCCCAGCCGGACACCTACAAGGCACTGAAGAATTCACTGGTGATTGCGACGGGGGTCACAATTCTCAGTACCATAATCGGGGTCTTCTTCGCCTGGCTGGTATCGCGTACGGACCTGCCCTTCAAGGGGACAATGAAGGTACTCTTCCTGATCCCCTTCATGCTACCGTCGTTCATCGGCGCACTGGCCTGGAAAATACTGCTTTCCCCCCGTTCCGGATACATCAACAAGCTGTTCACGGAGCTCTTCGGCCTTGAAGAGCCGCTGTTCAATATATACACCCTGACCGGCATCATCGTTGTAGAGAGCATGTATCTTTTTCCTTTCGTGTTTATCCAGGTTTCCGGCGCCATGGAACGGATGGATCCTACCCTTGAGGAAGCCGCTCGCATCTCCGGAGCCGGCCTGCTGACGATAACACGCAGGATCACCCTGCCGCTGATGCTGCCCAGTATCGTTGCCGGTGCACTGCTGGTGGCGCTCTACTCCCTGTCACACTTCGGGGTTCCCGCTATTCTGGGCACCGAGGTCGGCATCTACAACATCCCGACCAAAATCTACGAAAAGATCTACCAGAGCGCGGGCAGTTTCGAGTCGATACGCACCGGCACGATACTCTCCTCTATCCTGGTTTCCGCAGCGGCGGTCATCCTCTATCTTCAGAGCCTGGTACTCAAGTCCGGCCGTTTTCAGGTGATCTCGGGAAAAAGCATGCGCCCCATGCTGATCAAGCTGCGCGGCCTGAAGATCCCGCTCTTGATCCTGAGTGTCGTGTACATCGGCATCACGGTCATTTTGCCCACGGTGACCATCATTCTTGTGGGTACCCTCAAGACCTACGGCCTCACCATTGCTCCGGAAAACATGACCATCAACAATCTTAAATACATCCTGTTCGATTGGGATCTGACCAAGGATGCCATCTGGAACAGTTTTTACCTCTCCCTGGCCGCCGCATTCGTGACCATGCTGGTCGGTTCGCTGATCTCCTATGTGATCGTAAAGATGAAGGTTCGAGGCAAGTTTATCCTGGAGTTTCTCGGCGTACTTCCATTCTCGATCCCGGGAACGGTAATTGCGCTGGGCGTGATTCTGATGTGGAGCGGGCGCTTTGGAATCAATCTCTACAATACGGCCTGGATCATCTTTGTAGCCTATATTGCCCGTTATATGGCCTTTTCGCTCAAATCAAATTCAGCGGCCCTCGAACAGGTGCACGACTCGCTGGAAGAAGCGGCCAGGGCCTGCGGTGCCAAGCATTGGCAGGCACTGCGCGATATTGTCATCCCCCTGATCAGGCCGGGCATGGTGGCGGCCTTCTTCCTCATATTCCTGCCTGCCCTGCGCGAGTTGACCACGTCGGTACTGCTCTATGGCCCCCACACGCGAACCTTGGGGGTTGCCATCTATGCGCTCAATGAAGATGGAGAAACCGTGTATGCGGCGACTCTGGCAACCGTTGCCTTGGTGATTATCGTCCTGGGGCAGTTGCTCATCAAGCGGGTTACGCGCGGAAAGGAGGAAAGCCTGGGTGCCTGAAGATGTCCGCCTTGACAGAATTACCAAACGTTTCGGCCACGTCACAGCGGTGAATGCTCTGGACGTTACAATCAACGAGGGAGAGTGCTTTTCAATGCTTGGCCCCTCCGGTTGCGGGAAGACCACCACCCTTCGCATGCTGGCCGGATTCGAGGATATCGATGAGGGCGAAATCCGGGTTGGTGATCGGATTTTTTCCTCCAAGGCAAAAAACTACTATCTGCCCCCTGAAAAACGGGACTTCGGCATGGTATTCCAGGCCTTCGCCGTCTGGCCTCACCTTACGATCTTTGACAACGTCGCCTTTCCTCTGCAGATTCGCGGCCTGCCAAGACATGAAATAGCCGAAAAGACAAAGCGGGCGCTGAGCTACACCAATCTGCTGTCCGTGGAGGGCAGCTACCCGAATGAACTCTCCGGGGGCGCAAAGCAGCGGATTGCCCTTGCCCGGGCCATAGCGATAAATCCTACCGTCATGCTGCTGGATGAGCCGCTCTCAAATCTGGATCCGAAACTCCGGGAGGAGATGCGTTTCGAGATCAAGGATCTGCAGCGCAAACTCGGATTTACCATAGTCTTTGTAACCCATGACCAGTCAGAAGCCATGGCTCTGTCAGACCGGATGCTGGTGATGCGGGATGGGATCGTGCAGCAGATCGATGCACCGCTTACGGTTTATGACAGGCCGGCCAACCGATTTGTCTTCAGTTTTATCGGTCTCTCCAACTTCATTCCGGTAGAGATTTTCGACAGTAAAGTCTATGTACAGGGAGAGGGACAGGCCGGAGAAATCAGGGTCGGATTGCCGGAAACCCCGCTTCCTGACAAACCGGTGCTTGCCTTCCGCCCCTCGGATGTTCAGATGGTTGAAGGAGGGGACATCATCGGGATCGTCAAGAGAAGGGCATATCTGGGGGATATCGTTGATTACCGGGTCATGGTCGGGGGGGTGGAGGTGCGTATCCAGTCCGGAGCCCGCAGATCACACTATGCTGTCGGTGACAGGTGTGGGTTGCGTATAGGGAAATTCCACTGGTTTCAAGGGGAGTGATGTTCAGCGCGTTCGAGGAGGGACCATGCCGGCAACCATCGAAATCATGCAGGGCGATATAACAACGCTGGCAGTTGATGCCGTCGTCAACGCCGCCAACAATACCCTGCTGGGGGGCGGCGGGGTGGACGGTGCCATCCACCGGGCGGCCGGACCGGAGCTGCTGGAGGAATGCGCCAGCCTGGGCGGCTGCGAGACCGGAGAGGCCAAAATAACCAAGGGATATCGACTGCCTGCCGGATTTGTCATTCACACGGTCGGGCCGGTCTGGAGCGATGGCGAACATGGTGAGCCGGAGCTGCTGGAGAGTGCGTATCGTCGCTGTTTCGAAGTGGCACGGGAGCATGGCGTGCAGAGCATCGCCTTTCCGGCGGTCAGCGCCGGAGTCTATGGCTATCCAATGCGCAAGGCCGCAGTGATTGCGCTGAAACAGGCACTAAAGGCATCAGAGCATGGAAATTTTGAGCGCATCATCTTCGTCCAGTTCAATCAGGCGGCACAGCAGGTTTATCGTGAGGCGGCAGCCACACTCGGCATCAGATAGGAGCACATTGTGATCGAACTCCTGCGCAACATCCCCGGCCCGCAGTTTCTTGGTATCTTTTCAGTACTCGTCATCGCCGGAACCCTTGTCGGCCGCTTCCTGATCAACAGCGGCCAGTCCGGGCTGCGAATGCCCGATCCGTCAGCGTATTCGCCTACAGCGGTAGCAAGCCTGCGCGGGGGGTGGGAACTGGTGTTGAAGACGACGATTTTCGGCCTCTGGCAGCGGGGCACAATCGAGATGTCCGGTCCAGCCGATTCCCATATCCTGCGAAGGGCCGAAGGAATCGGGCCACCTTCAGAGCGGGTAGAGATGGCCGTCTGGAACTTCCTCAAGACAGAGCACAAGACGGACGATTTTTTCAAGGATCCGACACTGAAGTCTTTTGTCGAGACCCACGTGCGGCAGTTACAACAGGAGTTTGAACGAAAAGGATTGATGAAGTCTTCAGATCAGCGCAGGAATGCCTGGCTGATTTTTATGGCGGTGCTGGCTGTGGTGGAAGGAACAGGCCTGGTCAAGCTGCTGCTCGGCATCAGCAACAATCGCCCGGTCGGATTTCTGATTGCCCTGCTGGGCATTGCGCTTGTTGGCATCCCCATTGCCCTGAAACCTTCCTCAAAGCTCACCCCGCTTGGAAAGGCCTTTCTGACACGCCTGGAGGAGCACTTTGCCTGGCTCAAGGAGGCGGTGAAGGGCCGGGAAAAACCGGGAGTAGATCCGGCATATGCCTTTGCCATCTTCGGCACGACAGTACTGGCCGGAACCCTGCTCTACTCATCGTTCAGCGAAGCCTTTCCCGGCAAGACCCCCGGCGGTTGCGGGGGGAGTTCCTGCGGCGGAAGCAGTTGCAGCGGAGGCGGCTGCAGTGGTGGTGGAGGCGGCTGTGGCGGTTGCGGTGGGGGGGATTGAAACCGCCTGGCTCACTCCTCATGCAGTGGCACGTAACCGAGCGTTGCGACCACTCCTGTCTTCACTGCTACCAGGATGGAAACCTCATAGATCTGCCGTATGATTCCCTCCTGCACATTCTGGAGCAATTCAGAACCCTCGTTACCCTGCTCCGATCCCGCCATACCGCACAACGGATACCGGCACACATAACGGTCAGTGGCGGCGAGCCGTTTCTCCGTGATGATTTTTTCAACCTGCTGGAATCTTTTTACGAGTTGCGCAGCGAGTTCAGCTTTGCAATTCTGACCAGCGGCAGCCTGATCGACCGTGCATCTGCGGAGCGTTTGAAAAGGCTTGGCGCCGGCTTCGTTCAGGTCAGCATGGAAGGGACACGGCAGACGCATGACGCCATCCGGGGTCAGGGTGATTTTGAGCGGGTGGTTGCGGCGATCCGGCATCTGAAAAAGGCCCGGGTTCCGGTTCTGATCTCTTTTACCGCCCATCGGGGAAACTATCGGGAGTTCAGTGAGGTGGCGGCCATCGGTAACAAACTGGGCGTCAGGCGGGTCTGGGCAGACCGCTTTGTGCCGCTGGGCGGGGCTGCCTCCCAAAGAGAAATGGCGCTTTCCCCGGAGGAGACGGATGAGTTCCTCGATATCCTGAGGAAGGCAGGGGAAAAGCGATTCCTGTTTCCCTGTGCAACCGAGATTTCTGCATTGCGCGCGCTTCAGTTTCGCACCGGAGATGGCAGGCCGTATCGCTGCACGGCGGGCAGGGAGCTGATAACCGTCCTTGTCGACGGGGCTCTGGTTCCCTGTCGACGGATGCCGATCCCGGTAGGCAACCTGCTGGAGTCGGATCTGGCGGAACTCTATGGCACCAGCCCTGTTTTTGAAGAACTGCGCCGGGCTTTCATCCCTGAAGGGTGCAGTTCCTGTTTCTACGCCCAGGATTGCCGTGGCGGCCTGCGCTGCCTGTCCCACGCCCTGACCGGCTCATTTCAGACCGCTGACCCCGGTTGTACACGGGCGCACCGTCCGGACCATCCATGCTGATAGAGATGAAATCACATTGCCACCTTAAACCAGGGCGGAACGGCACGAAGCGACTCGTTGAGCAGTATGGCGAATCACTGCTCTGTGTCCGTTGTCGCTATGACGAGACGTGGTGTACGCTTGAAAACGCTAGAAATAATAGTTGCGGAAAACCCCTGGCAACCGCCATTCAGCTTTAAAGATTGTGATATTGCGCCAATTACGGTAGTTTTTGAGGAAATCGATTTGAGAGCAAAATTACAAAAGATGCGAGCAAAATGGGATCCGAATTTAAAAATCTGGCTGATACCCTATCGCCTGATACGTGGAACCGATCTTGAAACCAGAATTCCTGAAGAGTATTTGAACGGAAGTAAACGACTGTAAAACATCTTATATAGAAAACCAGCTAGGCTTCTTATATAGGAAACAAGCATCCTATATAAGAAACAAGTTTCCTATATAGGGAAACCGTAGATTAACGAGTTGAACAACAAGAGAAAAGCTCCGTCTTGGTGTTCAACGGCATCCCCTGGAGCTGACAATATTGAAGAAAGGGCGTGAGAAGAATGTATTGTTCCGAATCAGATTGCATAGCTGCAAACAAAAATTCAAAGGAGAGAGTTTAAATGATTAAAATAAATCAGAAAAAACTTTATATCTGGAGATTAGCGTCTTTTTTAAATCAGCACGACATGAAAATGTCTGGTGAGGAACTTGCTGACCATCTGAACAGGAATAGTTTTCTGACGAACTACGGCACTGAGTATGCTGGTGGGCGAGGGACTTACAAGCTTATAAAAGAGACATGGCGATGGGTGAATGATGAACTGTTACTACAAGATGAGGCTGAAAAAATTGCAACAGCATTTGTTAAACCCGATGGCACCTATGCTTATGAGTAAATCAATTTATATTATAACAATCTTAAATTATTATGTTTTATAAAAAAGGAGTTTGACATGAATAAACTATTCACTACATTGCTCGTAACTACTTTTTGCTTATCATTTACGATATCTTGTTTTGCAGCCTCCAAACTTACCATTAAACAAAAAGAGGCGATGACTAAGGCACATGCGGAAAAAGTTATCGATATATGCATGGCTCCCAAGGTTGATAAATTGGTAAATTTATTCCCGTGTATAAATAGGCCTAATTGGGCCACTAATCCAGATACAATGGCAGTTTGTGCGATAAAAAGATGCAAGGACTACGTACCTAAACCATATGAAAACAAAGAAGAAATATTTAAAACATGTATGGATGAAGCAAATAATGAAGCTATAAAAAGAATGGGATGGTGGATGTCCGATGCTCTTGGAGGGCAATCAATAGGAAATATGACGGAACGATGCAAATTGATTAAGGATTACAAGTATATAAGTTACGATAAAGATGAAGGTGCGTATTTCCAGTTTAATTATAGACAACCTGTAACAGGATTAAGCGGCAACAAGGTAACAAGTGAAGTTATTAGCTATAATTGCGAATGGGATGGTTATTGTGGTTCGCTAGGCAAGCTCATTCTCAGAAAATAAAGAAAAAACAGTTTTAAGCAACCGAGCACTTCTAAGTAAGTATCCAGAACTGTAATATTGTTGCCCGCTGCTCTTGAAAAAGCAGCGGGCAACACCCCTTTTACTTTCGTAACAACAAAATAAGTACAATTTCGACTATAATCTTGATTGCCAAGATAATAAGCTCATGTCTCATGTTCCCCACCCCTTTCATAAAAAATGAAAATCTGTGCAGGAACGGGCATAGCTTATATTTTTTGCTCATCCGTTATCACTGAAAAGGAAACTAAAATGTCCAACTTGCGCCAAGACCGGCCCCGAAACCGGTCGGTCAGGCTTTTGGTGTTGGCCATAAAACAGGGAGCCACAAAAAATGCGGTTCCCTGTTCTGTTATTTTGTCATTGTCCTTGAATTTTCTGGCTTGCATCTAATGTGTCAAACGAGATACAATTCCTTAAAATACAACGGGAGGATTTCATATGCCACGAGCCGCAATGATTCATGCTCGGATGGAACCGGAATTAAAACAGAATGTTGAAAGCATTTTTAGGGCGTTAGGAATGACCACGACCGAAGCTGTGACGCTCTTTTACAAACAAGTAAACCTGAGGCGAGGACTGCCTTTTACAGTTGAAGTACCAGATGAGGAACTGGATACGTGGCAAAGAGAAGAAATACGAAAAGGACTGGAAGAAATGAAAGCCGGAAAATTGATTGACCATGCTGATGTTGTCAAGCGCTGGGCGGCTCGGCAATGAGAGTACGCTGGACTGAAGGAGCGGACAGCAACCTCGACCAGGTAGAGGAATACATTGCGCAGGACAATCCACCGGCTGCTGTTGCTACAGTAAATAAGATCATCGATTCTGCTCAGATACTAGCGGACTACCCCGCCATCGGAAAACGCGGACGCGAACGAGGTACGCGAGAGCTTGTTGTTGCTGGCCTCCCGTACATCGTCATTTATGCTGTGCAGCGTGAGGAGCTTGTTATTCTCCGGGTACTGCATACATCTATGAAATACCCATAGCCAACGCTCGCCTACAATCTTGAAAGAGCTATCACGGCAAATCATCCAATACCAATGCAGAGAAAACCCAGAATGTCCAACGAACGGCAGCGCCGATCGGCGGGAAAAAGCCCTGCCGAGCCGGTGTGCCTTATCACGCTATGGCGATTTCCATTTCATTCCAAAATTGACACAATGAAACGATTGGTATAATATGCCAACTACAAAAGCAAGGTTATTTATTCACAGGAAAGAGCGGAACGAAGACGGCCACACCACAGAGTTGAAAGCCTGGATCGTTCCTGTGAACGAGCACACACCGCACGGCCTTAAATACTCAGTGGTCTACATTGTAAATAGCGTCAGAGTGATAGGGTATGACAACGAACGTGGCAAGGCGGATCATCGACACTTTGCAGGAGTTGAAAAGCCATATACCTTTGTCAGTATGGCGCAGCTTGTGAAAGACTTTAACGCTGATGTCACCCGCTATCTTGAAGGAGACGACGACAATGAAAGCGACCTTTAAAACCATCACAATAAAATCACACGAACAGACAATGGCTGAATTTACCGCAATCTGTGATGCAACCATAAAAGGAGAGCAGGTCAAAGCGGAAGAACCACAGTATACCTTCACCAGCTTTGAGGCATTCCGCAAAGCCATGACACCACAGCGTTTTGCGCTACTTAAAGTCATTCGAGAAAAACAGCCTGAATCTATCAAGGATCTTGCCGCCATCACCAACAGAGATATGAAAAACATTTCCGAAGATGTGAAAATTCTTCTGGATATGGATTTGATTGAAATGGAAAAACATGGCAAAAGCAAAGCTCCCAGATTGCACTATGACGGCTTCAGGCTTGAAGTTGCAGTATGAAAGAAAAGCCGTTCCTCGACTGTTCCCATACCGCCCGAATTGATACGAATTTGCTTGAACGTTACTGGACTTTAGACACACCGAAGTCGATTGCAACTGTTTGATAGTATGTTGTTTTTTAAGAATGATGCCTGTAGCTTGTTGATTTTAATGGCGTCCGGATCACTCATCCAGTGTTTTCCGATAGCGCTTCACGCCGACAGCAAGCACAATAATTGCAAAAAGCATGATCTGCCAGAGCTGCAGAATAACCTCGGCACAGCCATTCCCTTTCAGCAGAACCCCCCGGACAATCCTCAGGAAATGGGTGAGCGGCAAAACCTCCCCGATGCATTGCGCCCATTCGGGCATGCCGCGAAACGGGAACATGAACCCCGACAGAAGTATGGAGGGGAGAAAGAAGAAAAAGGTCATCTGCATGGCCTGGAGCTGGTTTTTGGCCAGGGTGGAAAACGTGATCCCCATGGCCAGGTTTGCGATGATGAACACCAGTGCGACCAGTAAAATCAAGGGGATGCTGCCGATCATCGGCACATGGAAGATCAGCCGCGCGGCAGTGAGGATCAGCCCGACCTGGATATAGCCGACAAAAATATTGGGTATGATCTTGCCGAGCAGAACCTCAAGCGGGCGGGTCGGCATGGACAACAGATTTTCCATGGTGCCCCGTTCACGCTCACGGGTGATTGCCAGGCCGGTGATCATGACCATGGTCATCGTCAGCACAACCCCCATCAGCCCCGGAACGATATTGTACTGCGAGATCCCTTCCGGGTTGTAGCGGGCATGCACACGCAGATTCACCGGCCCTTCACCCTCTGCCAGATAGGCAAGCGGCCCTGTAAGGTCGCGTTGCAGCGCGCTTTTGATAAGGGTCTGCAGTGAGGCAATGGCGTTGCCGGTTGCAGTCGGGTCGGTCGCATCGGCTTCAACCAGGATAGCGGGTCTGTCCCCGCGCAGGAGGTTTCTGCCGAAATTTTCCGGGATGGTCACCACAAACTGGACGTCACCACGGGCAAGAGCCGCTTCAGCCTCGGATTCGGTGCGCACCTCGCGCACAAACTCGAAATAGTTGCTGTTTTTAAGGGCGACCAGCAGAGAAGTGCCATACTGACTGTTGTCAGCCAGCAATACGGCGGTCGGAAGATGTTTCGGGTCTCCGTTGATGGCGAATCCGAACAGCAGGAGCTGAATGAACGGGATGCCGATGATCATGCCGAAGGTCAGGCGATCCCGGCGCATCTGGACAAATTCCTTGATGACAATCGCCCGGAAACGCTCGAAAGATAGGGGGGTACGGGTATTCATTCTGAAAAGTTGTCCTTCGCATTTCCCATCAGATGGATGAAGACATCTTCAAGCCCCGGACTGATGTTCTGCCAGACATGAGACCCTGTGCGGAAGGGGGCAATCGCCTGTTCGAGGCGTTGTGCATCGCTCCCGCTCACATGCAGTCTGGCTCCGAAAGCGACCGCCTGGATCACATCCGGGCACTCGCGCAACCGCCGGGCGAGGGCATGCAGCTCCGGGCCGCTGACCGACCAGGTGGTCAGGTGCGCATGGGCGATCACCTCGGCCACGGTTCCCCGTGTCAGCAGATTGCCGTATGAGAGGTAGGCCAGCCGGTCGCACCGTTCGGCTTCATCCATGTAGTGAGTCGTGATCAGAAAGGTCAGCCCCTGACCGGCGAGTTCCCTGATCTGCTCCCAGAAATCCCGGCGCGCCTTCGGATCGACCCCTGCCGTCGGCTCATCGAGCAGCAGAAGCCTCGGGTTGTGAATCAGGCAGGCGGCCAGGGCGAGGCGCTGTTTCCATCCCCCCGACAGTTCACCGGCGAGCTGTTTCTGGCGCCCGCCAAGACCCAGCCGATCAATGCTTTCCCGCACCGCAGTTCGCCGGTTACTGACCCCATACATACGTGCTACGAAATCGAGGTTTTCTGCAATACTCAGATCCTCATAAAAACTGAAGCGCTGGGTCATGTAGCCGACCTGGCGCTTTATGAAGGCGCTTTCACGGATTACATCAAAGCCGAGGCAGGCACCTTCCCCCGCATCCGCAGCCAGAAGCCCGCACAGCATCCGGATAAAGGTGGTCTTGCCGCTGCCGTTAGGTCCGAGAAAACCGTATACTTCACCCGTCTTCACCTGCAGGTCCACGCCGTTGACGACCGTACGCCCACCGAAACGCTTGGTCATGCCCCGAACATCAATTGCCAGGGAATCCATCATAATCAGGGAGTTAACCGGACATCCACCGGCTGTCCCGGATGCAACTGAACCGCAGTGGCCTGATCGAAACCGACCTCAATCATGTAGACCAGTTTCTGGCGGCTCTCCTTGCTGTAGATGACCGGCGGCGTGAACTCGGCCTGGGGTGAAATGAACGTCACCGAGCCGGTAAACGGCGTACTTTTTCCATCAACTATCACCTTAACCCTGTCGCCGGTATGGATCTTCGAGATCAGGGATTGCGCCGCGAATGCCCTGACCTTGATGTTCTGCGGAGGAAGCAGGACGACGGCCGGTCGGCCAGCGGCGATCCATTCGCCCCTGCGGTACAGGGTGTCGAAGACCAGTCCGGCAACCGGCGCCGTCTGACGTTTCTGGCCGACGTCCCATTCGCTTCTGGCAACCACCGCTTCCTGCGCCCGCATGTTTGCTTCGGCTGCGGCAATCTGGTCGCTTCGCGAGGCGAGGCGGGCGGTGCCGAGATCGGCTTCGAGCTGCGCCACCCGCTGGCGATCCTGATCCCGCACGGAGCGTATCCTCTCCACCTCCTGCACGGAAACGATCCTGTCGCCGAGAAGTTTTTCCTGGCGCGACAGCTCTTTTTCGGAGAACTGCAGGGCTGCCCGCGCCTGATTCATCTGGGCGGCAGCGGATGTAATCTCGCTCGGCCGCTTCCCTTTTTTTGCATCGGCCACCTGTGCCCGGCTCTGAGCCAGCCGGAGCTGTGCTTCATCGCGGGCTGTTTTCTCCGTAATGTTCTCCAGTTCAAAGAGCGGGTCGCCCGCCTTGACCTGTGCTCCGCGCTGCACGAGGAGCGTCTCCAGCCTTCCGGAAAGCGGAGCGGCAATATAGACGAACTCACCCTCCACGTACCCCTGAACGGCGTCCGATCCCGGCGAAGAACGATCGCATCCGAGCAGAAGGCAGATCAGGGTCATTGCGGCGCTTGAGAGTAATATCATGCGGTATGTGACGGAAACCAGCCGACTCATTGATAGGTGTCTCGCTTGGATCATGATGATGGGCTCTGCCCCCGCAGTGAGCTAATGAACATGGCAATGAGAGAAATCGCCAAGGTGTCAGGCACGCACCTGACCGTCGCCATAGACGATGAACTTGGTGGTGGTCAGATCCTCAAGCCCCATGGGACCGAAGGAGTGCAGTTTGGTTGTGGAAATACCGATTTCGGCCCCCAGGCCGAGCTGATTGCCATCCGCGAAACGTGTGGAGGCGTTGACCATGACACAACTGGAGTTGACCTCGCGGATGAAGCGCTGGGCGCGAGAGTAGTCACGGGTGATGATTGACTCGGTGTGCAGCGAGCCGTACCGGTTGATGTGTGCGATGGCGGCGTCCATATCCTCCACGACCCGGCAGGCCAGGATCAGTTCCAGGTACTCGGCAGGCCAGTCCTCCTCGGTTGCCGGGGTAGCTGATGGTGCGTACTTTCTGAATTCCTCATCGCCGCGCAGTTCAACCTTCAGCTCCCCGAGCGCAGCAGCGATGCGGGGAATGAACCCGGCCGCCACCGCCGTGTGGATCAGGAGGGTTTCCAAAGAGTTACAGACGCCGGGGCGCTGGGTCTTGCTGTTAACGATAATCGCCTCCGCCTGTGCAAAATCGGCGGACTCATCGACAAAGATGTGGCAGACCCCTTTATAGTGCTTGATGACAGGAATGCGCGAGTTTTCGACCACGAAGCGGATCAGGCTCTCCCCGCCGCGCGGTATGATCAGGTCGATCAGCTCCTCCTGCCTGAGCATCTCCAGCACCCCTTCACGCTCGGTGAACGGTATCAGGGAGAGAGCTGCCTCCGGAATTTCCAAATCTTTCATGACCGCTTGAAGAGTAGCGGCAATGGCGCGGTTGGAGTGGATCGCCTCGGAGCCGCCCCGCAGAATGACGGCGTTACCTGCCTTGAGGCACAGGGCTGCGGCATCGGCTGTGACGTTGGGGCGCGCCTCGTAGATGATGCCGATCACCCCCAGCGGTATGCGCATCTTCCCCACCATCAACTCATTTGGACGTTTCCACATCCTGGTGACTTCACCGACCGGATCCGGCAATGCCGCGACCTCGCGCAGGGCATCGGCAATACCGGCAATGCGCTTTTCATCAAGCATCAGACGGTCCAGCATGGCAGCGGTAAGTCCCTTCTCCTGCCCCGCCTCCAGATCTCTGGCATTCTCCGCGATCAGATGTGAAGCCCGGGTCTCCAGCGCGGCGGCCATCTTGACGAGCATCCCGTTTTTCACCGTGGTGGAAAGACGTGCCAGCACCAGTGAAGCCTGGCGGGCATCGGCGGCCATCTGAGCCACCTGTTGTGCAATTGTCATCATATTCTCCCTGTAGCGTTCATAGATCATAAAATGAACTGCTTTTGAGTATGGCGATTGTAAGGGAATTAGCTGACCACTTCAAGCGGAATGACCCGAAAAGCCGACGTCACCCGGCTGTCACCGCAATCAGCCACGCGGCGACAACAGTCACGCCGCTGAGCAGAGCCAGCAGAAGATTCATGGTGCGTCCGGGCTGGCCGGATCTGCCTATCACGCTTTCTGTCGCCAATCCAAGCGCTATCCCTGCCAGGAAACCGAACAGGTGCGCTCCGAGATCGGTATTTTTGCCCTCGGTGCCAAGGAGCACAAGGATTCCCAGGGCCGCAGCTACGGGGAGCATCCAGCGTTTTCTCAGATGATTGCGATAGCGTACCAGACTGAGCGCAGCCAGAATTCCGACCGCACCGAAGACAGCCGTGGAAGCCCCCACTGAGCTGTGCTTTCCGGTTTGCACCGCAGCGTTTATCAGATTTCCGAGCGAGCCGGCCAGCAGCAGCAGCGCCCAGGCAAGTCCGGAACCGAGCTCGCGGCAGAGCAGCAGCACGAACATGCCGCCGATAAAAAGATTGCTGAGCAGGTGCACCACATCGCTGTGCAGGGTCAGGGCTGTCACCAGCCGCCACCATTCGCCGTCAAGGATTCTGGAAGCATCGGCGCTGCCGAGCTGGAGCCAGTCGATGGTGATGCCGCCCGGACCGGTTATGTCCAGACGGGTGATATTGTGGAAGGTGGCCAGGAGAATAAGTACCGAGATGGTTGCCAGGGTATTTTCTCTCAGCGGTCGCGGGGGTGGAACGGCAGGCGGCCATTGCCGGTTTTCACGCTCAAAGCGCTGCAATTCCTGATACGCTTCATCGGATCGCCAGAGCGGCACCAGCAGCGACCATCCGCCCGGTTCTTTGCCGGTCACAATCTGGCAGGGAAGAAAGCGCGCATCCAGCACAAGGCTCCAGAGACGGGCACGCTGCTGTGTGAGCGTGATGAGGGATTCATCGATCAGGCCCGGTTCGATTACCTGCCAGGTTTCACGGGCAATAGAAATGTGTTCGCTCTCGCTATCCATCAATCACATCATGCTGCTGCCGTGCTGAATGATTCCGTGGCACTGCCCCTATTTCCATTTTCCCGAGTTGAAGCACTCCGGACAGATGCCATGACTGAACAATGCATCAGAGTGACTTGAAATATACAATTCGATCTGTTGCCAGTCCAGGGCTTCATTGCGGATTTTTTTGCAGTACATGCAGATCGATATAATTCCTTCAAGTTTCTTGACCCGCGTGAGGGTTTCCTCCAGATCCTCCTTCTGCCGGGCAAGCAGATCCCGCTGTTTCCTCAACTGATCCCGTTGAAATTTGAGCTCAAGATGATTCTTGACCCTCAGGCGCAACAGAGCCGGGTTGACCGGTTTTATGATGTAATCGATCGCGCCCAGTGCGAGCCCTTTTGATTCATCAAGCATCTTGTCCAGTGCAGTGACAAAGATCACCGGAATGGCCGCCAGTTCCTGATCGGCTTTTATGGCTTCACACACTTCATACCCGTTCATGACGGGCATCATGATATCAAGCAGCACAAGATCAGGTCTGGCCTCCTGCACCTTGAGCATGGCCTCACGGCCATCCGTGGCGGTAATGATTTCGTATTGCCCTTTCAAGGTCATTTCAAATACGCGCAGATTGACCGGTTCATCATCAACGATCAGAATTTTAATCTGTTCAGCGTCACCCATGGCCATACTCCTCTGAGGAATTGAGGTATCATCATTCGTTCTCCTGTCCTGCCTGTCTCACGGAAGTCCGTTTTCCGTGCTTTGGGCCAGAAGGTTCTGGACCGCCTCCTGCAGTGTTGAAAAACGGTACGGTTTCTGGATGAAGCCCGCCAGTCCCTTGCCCAGGAACAGCTGGGTGACCTCCTGCTCGTTGTACCC
>CAIPTY010000090.1 GCA_903868145.1 uncultured Desulfuromonadales bacterium
AATGCATTGGTACCCTCCTGTAATGAACGGAAGGTATCATCCGGAACAAATTCAAATCGAAAAAAGAACAGTTGTGTCAAAGAACAATACAAATTAATAAGTTACAGACGAACAATCAAATTTTACCGGACAGTAGTGCTTAGAAATCATTTGTGGCGTCTACGGACGGTATGAGTAACTTACGGGTCGGCAGGTGGGGGGATGGGGCAAGGGTTCGCGTCTCTTAGTATCCAATGAGACACTCTGAAGTCGACCCGCTATCTATGGGCGTTAGCGGACTTACAATATAGCCATAACCCACATCGAACGTACCAATTTCTACGCTATTTCGCCCCCGTCTGAAAGTCCATCCCCTGCAAAGTTTTCTGCGGTATCTGCTCATAGCCCCATTTTTTGTAGGTCAGTTTGGGCAGCTCCTCTTCGATGAAGGTTGCAAGCGTGTTGACTGGCAAGTATCGCGCCCCGTAGGACGCGCCAACCCGGGGCGGTCCACATCAATCCTATTTATTTTCGCAATATGAGCAAGTCTCCGCCGGGCGCTTTTCGCCTACTATTTTGCATCCTTCGTTGAAGGATAGAACCACAATTTTATGAGTACGCGTTGCGGTGAATTGGGGTCTATAAGGAGTTTTACCATTCCTGTACCTCCGAGATGCAATCGACCTCGCAAGCTGCGAAAAACATCTACCTCAAGGCAAGTTGTGTATGGTATCCCCTCAAATTTATATGATAAAGTCAGAATGGGTATGCCTTTATAACCGCGAGAGCGAGTACATTTTGCCTCGACTTCGACACCATGAATACAGAGTTGTCTTGTTCGGATGTAACCAAGCAAAACCGTCATCAAGCCTGCCAAAATAACGATTAGACCGATTGGGTTTGCAGAGGGATTATTCATATAAAGTGCGCCAAGAAAGCAGATCACCGCTCCGCCGTAGGACCAGTTGGATGCTAGTGCGGATAAAAGAGATGGGGACGGGCGTTCAATAGCCGACATACTTTCTCCTAAGCAACGGTGTACCCCCATATGGACCATTGTCGCGTCCAGACTTCCATCGACTTGAGCCGCACGGTTCTTGAACAGCACCGACAAGGAGTATCGACCGACCGTAGCCTCTTCTGAAATCTTTAAAACGGACAGCACAGCCTCATCGGCAAATTTGACTTTCTGCAAGAGGATATTACTCCCAGTGCCTTGAAGGTTACCACACCACCATGTATGTCCGGGATTGCATAACGAATAATAAGCACAATTATACTCTTGCTGACTTATTTGTTTTTCTCGGCAATGGCCAATCCGCGATCATTCTTGGCGGTTTTACGATCAATTCTCGAGCCAGATTCGGCACAAAAAGTCAAGCAGGGAATCAGCAGAGCTATGGGGAGGGCAAGAAGGAGACACATCGTCGATAGCAGGTGTACGTTTCCGGGCTGAAGCATGGGTATTTTACCTCCTTGCTGCCAACGGGAAATCCTGGATGGTTTGCGGTTTGGTGGTAGTCGGAGTGGTCAAGTTACTTGGAGCAATTATCACTCTTTGTCTCTTTGTCTGTTTTAAGATCTGTCATGTCAGCGTTATTTTTATATCTGTTTTTAATTTCTGAATATAGTTCGTTTGGCAGTTTACTGACCTTAAACAGATAACCGTTGGCATTTTGGCTCATATCGATTATGTAGTCTTGAGTTAATGTAACAACATTCAGCATTGATTCCGAAATTTTACTCGATATTTTAACCAACCCCGTCCATGTAGCCATAATAACCACCTCGTCTCTTTGAACTGCCGTAAAAGTGAATATCCAACTGCATTGTTAACGTTGACAGTGTCGAATTTAGACACTGCCGAATGTGTCGGAGTAGAGCTGTAAGCTATGTCTTCTTGATACCAACTACGGTTACTACCGCCAATACGATGCCGGCTACTCCGATTAATAAGGATACAAATTGCGGTACTGCGATTCCTGCCTGACGTAATCCCACTGCGGCTAAAATCCAGATTACACATGCTACCCAACTCATGTTATTACCAAGTTTTGCCATCGTTTCGTGCGAGCTCTTCAAAGAATAATAAATAATGGCTCCTCCCAGCAGAGGGGCAAGAAAAGCGGCGAGAATTACCATGCCTTTGTAATCGGACGCTTGTTTTGCCATAACACCTCCTCAAAATTCAGAGGGTACACCCCTGATTCCAGGCTGTCTAGCGGTGCCCCGCAGGCCATCCCATTCCCGTCGTTTCGGGGAAGATGGCGTGCACTTTCGGCATTTATCCCGCGGAAGGTTCCCCTGAATTTCCATGAACTCTAATCGTTGCAGATAGATTTTAGAAGCAAATCGGCAACCGAATTGGGTGCGGCGTAGTCCCATTCAGGGTGGGGAAGCCGTGTATTCGGAACGATAGTATCCCCTTTCGCCCAACGATGTGAATGAGTGCTTAAGGAGAGCATTCTCGTGCGCCCTTTTACACAGTCGTTCTCTCGAAGGTAGCGTATGGATAGCTCCCCGTTTTCTCCCCGTTCTCCCATATTTTGCAGCACCCATGCTGAGGCACGACCATCATGCCTTCGGATGGTGTCTCGATCAACGAAATGTTCAATATGTGTGGAGGAATCACCATACACTTTTACCCACTCTGCAGACGCCGGAACAGCAAACGTAACCAGGAGCAACAACGCAATAAACAGTCTCATATCCCCCCCACAAAATGAAATGATCTAACGTGTGTTTGTATCATACACATTAAATAATACAAGGATATTTCACTGGTATACTCAGATATGGCCTGGCATCGGCTACGGCCTGCAGGGCATAGCTGTTTGCTTGAGGCGTTAAATATGATTTTACGGGTTCCTCTTTGAATTCTTCTCGCGAACCAATGCCGCCGCACACAGTGATAAAAGTCCTCCGGTGAGAATGACCATCGATATACACGAGGCATCCATAAGACTCATTACAATGAACAGTGTTACTGCGACACCGACAAAAATAGCTATGTTCCTAAATCCGACTATGCTTTCACTCTGCGTTTTCTCCTGTGCTGTCTGTCTTTTCAAAGTTTCAATATCCCGCTGCATGGATTCCTTACTCATACATCCTCCACATTTATGAGATACCAATGAGCCGAGTCTATCTGCATGGAGAGCGAATCCTCTCCATTCAGTTTGTCGAGACGTACCGGGCAGTAACTCCCGGAAAGCGCCTGTATCATGGGTCACTCAGGCAGCGCCAGCCTTTTAGCGACGCTGTCACAGGGCACGGATTATAGTGTCACGGCCTCAGCAGCAACTCCAATCGCGACAATGCAAAACGCAGCTTAAGTTCCATGCGGTCGTAGTCCTGCCCATCTATCAGATCATCAAATTCGGATTGGTACATCACAGTGTTAGCCTCATGGTTTCCGGAAACAAGATGGAGCAGATATGTATCAAGGCGGTCGACTGAGCGACCTTTGACCACTGTTACCTGCGAGAGTTCAATTCCCATTTGCATGGCAACGTCTTCGGCGAAGACCTTGACCATGAGGTGCGCTCTGTTTTCCATCACTGAAGTGTACCCAAGCTAAAGAATGTTGTCAAGAAGTGCTTGAAACTATGGGCAATTATGGAGTGTGATGATTAATATTGAGGGAGGGTAGGGGAGATTGAAATTTGGGGTTATCATGGTATGATATCCAAATTGGGAAATGGGATTATGCATTATAGTCCCATAGGACACTCACGGGACAGTGCCGACGATAATTGACAAGATTTACAATAACACACAACTGTGATACAAGGATCGAAAATGTGCACCGGTCATTTCCGTTGAAAGGTCGCTTGGGATGGCAGCTATAGAGATTAAGATCATAGACGATCTTCTGATTGCAACGGTCTCAGGAACATTGACTGCCGCAGAAGTGATAGAGGTTGTGAATGAATACTACCCGGGCGGGGTCGTCAGAAATGTCATCTGGGACTTGACGCACGGGTCGTTGCACTTCATATCTCACGAAGGATTCAGGTCTATTGCAAAAGCTGCAAAAGAAGCCGGAGCCAGTGGAATACGGAGAAATGGAAAAACTGTCTACGTGGGAAGTAATGAAATTGAATGCGGATTGTTGAGTATGTATACTGCCATTGCCGAAGTAACGGGAGTAGCGGCAAAATATGAAGTTTTCACTACGATCAGGGAAGCTGAAGACTGGATTGTCCTTGCTGTAGACAAACAGGTGGCGTAATAATCTGCCGGGTGTTTAACTCGTTACAAAAGATGAAACATTTGCTTCAAGGGGGCTGCATGGACGGTCAATTCAAGATCCTGGTGGTGGATGATGATCCTATCAACCTCAAAATTGTAACAGCCGCACTTAAAGACGATTATGAGGTTATCAATGCGCTCAATGGAAAAGAGGCCATTGCACAGATCAAGAAACACAAGCCTGATCTGGTCGTAATGGATGTGATGATGCCAGGTTTGAGTGGTTTTGATGTCAGTATTCTCATCAAGTCATATGAGTCATTCTCAAATACGCCGATAATCTTCATGACCGCTTCCGACAACAGCGAAAAAAAATTGAGCGGACTTGAACTTGGTGGAATTGACTACCTTTTCAAGCCGGTCGATTTTACCCGGCTCAGAGAACTGGTGCGCAACCATATCGCGTTGAAGGAAGCTCCCGCAATACTCAACCGGTCCAAAGCGTAAGATCATCAAAGCGTAACTGATTATTATTGCACTCTTTGCTTACGCTGCTATCCATCTGCCGATACAGTGTCGTTGAGAACTTTTGATAGTGAAGTTGAATTCACGCAGATAACTCAGTATACGAGGTAGGTTTCCCATGTTGCCGATTGCAAAGGATGATGCCTTTTCTGACAGCCACGATCCGGTCAATTTTATCATGCCTGTCTGGCTCTTTCCGCTGATCATACTCTCCGGCTGTACTATAACGGATACGCATGCCCCCTGCCACACTCAGTTCCCTATCATTGGTGCCGGTGCCCTGCTGCTCATTGTTGTATCGGGTCTGCTGGCGTGGTTTCTTTTTCAGAAAGGGCGCAAGCTTGAATCGTCTCGGGAAAAGCTTCACGCTATAACTGATTCGACACATGATGCCATCCTGATGATGGATCCCCACGGTTCGATTTCATACTGGAATCCTGCTGCCGAGCATATTTTGGGTTATGACGCCCACGAGGCGCTTGGAAAAAACCTCCACAATCTCCTGGCGCCTGAACGCTATCTTGCCGAGCATCATGAGGCTTTGCCCGAGTTTCTGCTCACTGGCAAGGGAAATGCCGTAGGCAAGACGCTTGATCTTTTTGCCAGGCGTAAAGATGGAGTGGAAATTCCGGTGGAGATTTCGATCTCCTCGGTCATGTTGAACGGTGCATGGCACGCCGTGGGGGTATTTCGCGATATCTCGCTACGAAAACGCTTTGAAACTGAGCTGATGGAGGCTCGTGACAGGGCTGAAGCGGCCAGCGAGGCCAAGAGTGAGTTTCTGGCGAACATGAGCCACGAAATCCGTACCCCCATGAACGGTGTCATCGGCATGACCGGCCTCCTGCTGGATACGGAGTTATCGCCCCTGCAGGCCAGGTACGCCCAGATAGTACGTTCCAGCGGCGAGTCACTGTTGTCCATCATCAATGACATTCTTGATTTTTCCAAGATTGAGGCGCACAAGCTGGAAATAGAGAATATTGTGTTCGATATCAGGGCAACGCTGGAAGAGACCGTCGATCTGCTGGCTCTGAAGGCTGCGGAAAAAGAGCTGGAGCTGCTCTGCCTGACCGATCCAATCCTGAACTACAGCCTGATGGGTGATCCTGGCAGAGTTCGTCAGGTTCTCATAAATCTGGCTAATAACGCCATAAAGTTCACCAGCGCAGGTGAAGTGTTTATCAGAGCTGAACTTGTGCGGGAGGATGAGAAGGAAATCTTTGTCCGCTTTAGCGTGAAGGATAGCGGCATCGGTATCCCGGTCGAGCGGCAGTCCCTTATCTTTGCTCCCTTTACCCAGGCGGATTCATCAACTCAGCGCAAATATGGAGGAACCGGCCTGGGTCTTGCCATCTCCCGTCAGTTGGCGGAATTGATGGGGGGCGCCATCGGTGTGGAGAGCGAGGAAGGGAAGGGGTCAACATTCTGGTTCACAGCCGTATTCAAGAAACTTGAGGAGCCGGAAGTTCAGGCATTGCCTGCGCTCACGGAAATTCAAAGCTGCAAGGTGCTGGTGGTGGACGACAACGCCACCAGCCGTTTCCTGCTGACTGCACAGCTTGGTTCCTGGGGCTGTCTGATTAGTCCCGTTTCCGACGGTGAAACGGCGCTTGCGACCCTGCGAGAGGCTGCAACCGCCTCAGCTCCCTTTGATATTGCCCTTGTTGATTGTCGCATGCCCGGTATGGATGGTATTGAACTGGCGAGAAACATCCGGCTTGATCCTGCTATTTCCGCTGTTCGTCTGGTTATGCTGACCGCACACGGCAGCACGGAAACCATCGATGAAGCTCAATTGGCCGGTTTTCAGGGGTATCTGGCTAAACCTGTGCGACAGGGGCAGTTGCGGGATGCCATCCTGATTGTGATGGGTCAGGCCGTGCCTGGTGATGGGAAAGCTGGAGTGAAGAAGGCGTCGCGGTATTTCTCATCAGAACCGGCAGCCCTCAACAAGCGGATACTCGTGGCGGAGGATAACTCGGTCAACCAGATGGTGGCGGTTTCTTTGCTAAAGAAACTGGGACTTTCAGCGGATGTTGTGGCTGATGGTAACGAAGCGGTCAAGGCACTGGAGCAGATACAGTATGACCTTGTACTGATGGACTGCCAGATGCCGGTCATGGATGGCCTGGAGGCAACACGCGTCATACGCGATCCATCCTCCAACGTCCTTAATCACGACGTTCCTGTTGTGGCCATGACTGCTAATGCCATGCAGGGCGACCGGCAGCAATGCCTTGACTGCGGGATGAATGACTATGTTTCAAAACCGGTAAAGCTTGAGGATCTGGAGAATGTTCTTGTGCCGCTTCTTTACCGGGAGGCGGGCAGTGCGATGTATACTACGGAATCAGAAACTGGAGGCGCTGTGGATCAGGCAAACGCGGAACTTTTTAATCTGGAAGGGATGTTGGATAATCTGGATGGCGACCGTGAACTGGCGGATCAGATTATCGATATGGCACGAGAGGATTTACCGGAGCGTCTCGAAGAAGTGCGCCGGGCAATCGCTTCTTCGGAAAACGCCACAGCCATACGGGAGGCTCACACCATCAAGGGGGTGGCGGCAAACATCTGCGCAGAGACCTTGCGCCTGGCGGCGCTGGAATTGGAAATGGCGCTGAAAGGCCAGCAGTCAGACGTGTATGATGCGTTATTTGAGGATGTGGAAAAAAATATCAAGCTGTTATTGGACATCCTGCCGGAATCTGCACAGTGAATAACGGGTGCCGCCTGTCTGTTGCCTGGTGAGTCGTAGCTGTTGCGGTGTATCATGACCCTGCAATCTTTTGATCTGCGCCGTATTCTGATACTTGACGACTTCGATCAACATCTGTTATTAAGGCACGTAATCAAAACGAAGGATGGGGTCAGATGCCGTACATCACCATAGACGAATCACGCTGCAAGGGTTGCGGGCTCTGCACCATCGCCTGCTCAAGGAAACTTGTGAGTTTGCGTGATGCCCCCAACAGCATGGGATATACGGTAGCCTTCTTTTCAAATCCCGATGCGTGCACCGGATGCGCCCTTTGCGCCGAAATGTGTCCGGATGTGGCCATCGCGGTGTTCAAAGAGAGTTAGTGCACTTTCTCCACGGAGGCAGCGTTGTCCGAAAAGATATTTGTCAAGGGAAATGAAGCTGTTGCCATGGCCGCCATCGAGGCTGGCGTGCGCTGTTACTTCGGCTATCCCATCACCCCCCAGAGCGACATACCGGAATACCTTTCACGCGAATTACCCAAAACCGGCGGAACATTTATACAGGTGGAGAGCGAGATCGGCGCCATCAACATGGTGCTGGGAGCTTCGGCTGCCGGTGTGCGGGCCATGACCTCATCATCCGGCCCCGGTATTTCGCTCAAGCAGGAGGGGATTTCCTATATGGCCGGTTCTGAACTTCCCGGCGTGATTGTGGATATCATGCGTCAGGGACCGGGTCTCGGCGGTATCGACGCATCCCAGGCCGACTACTTTCAGGCAACGCGCGGCGGGGGACATGGTGGCTACCGCATCATCGTGCTGGCTCCCGATTCGGTTCAGGAGATGTACGATCTGACCATGCTGGCCTTCGATCTTTCCGATATCTACCGCATGCCCGCCATGGTGCTGGCCGATTCGGTCATCGGACAGATGAAGGAATCGATAGTTGCAAATTCCCGTCCCGAAACGCCGCTTCCCGTGAAGGATTGGGCGGTGCGGGGCAGGGCGGAAGGCGCAGACCAGAATGTGGTCAAATCCCTCAAGCTTGGGGATGGCGAAATGGAGGCCTTCCACTGGGCCATGCATGCCCGCTATCAGGAACTGGCAGACAAAGAAAGCCGCTGGGAGGAGTACCAGACCGCAGATGCCGAAATGATAGTAACGGCGTTCGGCTCCACGGCCCGTATTGCCCGCACTGCGATTGAAGGGGCGCGTGCTGAGGGGATGAAGGTCGGTCTGCTGCGCCCAATCACCCTCTTTCCATTCCCGAAACAGGCATATACGGCTCTCTCTGCACGCTGCAAGCGTTTTCTGGACATCGAACTTTCCACCGGTCAGATGATCGATGATGTTCGTCTCTCCGTGGCACGGGATACGGATGTTGCCTTCTACGGACGTCCCCCCGGCGCGGGTTCGCTCCCGACACCGGAAGAGTTGCTGGAACAGATCAGAAAAATATATTAAATTCTTTATAAACATATATTTTGTATAGTTTCTTGAGGTAATACATGAAACAAGTATTCACCAGAACACCAAGCCTGAAGGACGTCCAGACCCACTTCTGCCCCGGCTGTCACCACGGCGGAATCCATCGACTTGTGGCAGAGGCGCTGGACGAGTTCGGTCTCCGAGAAAGAACAATCGGCTGTGCATCGGTCGGTTGTTCGGTATTCTTATACGGTTATTTCGATGTCGATGTGGTCGAGTCGCCCCATGGACGGGCACCGGCGGTCGCAACCGGTGTCAAACGAGCCCGGCCCGACCGGATTGTCTTCACCTATCAGGGAGACGGTGACCTGGCCGCCATCGGGACTTCCGAGATCATTCACGCCGCCAACCGGGGCGAGGACATTACCGTTATCTTTGTCAACAACACTACCTACGGCATGACCGGAGGACAGATGGCACCCACCACCATGCCGGGCCAGAAAACCTCCACCTCTCCTCTGGGGCGTAGCATCAAGAATGATGGCGCTCCGTTCAAAATGGCAGAGTTACTCTCTAATCTGGACGGAGTCACATTTTCGGCGCGGGTCGCACTCAATAATCCCAGGAATGTTCTGCAGGCTAAGAAACTGATCAAGACCGCTTTCCAGTATCAGGTTGAAGGGAAGGGATTTTCATTCATCGAGGCCTTGGCAGCCTGTCCAACCAACTGGGGGATGCAGCCGCTTTCAGCCAACGAGCGGATCGGCTCAGAGATGATCCCCTATTTCCCGCTTGGAATCTGCAAGAACACTCACAACCTCTGAGATGGAGCGAGCGATGCGTCATGATGTTTTCATATCAGGTTACGGAGGTCAGGGGGTACTGCTGGCCGGCAACCTGCTCTCCTACGCAGCCATCCACCAGGGCATGAATGTATCCTTCTTCCCCTCCTACGGTGTAGAGAAGCGAGGCGGCTCGGCCATGTGCACTATCGTATTTTCCCATGACGAGACAGGTTCTCCCGTCGTGGGGCATCCATCCGTTTCGATCCTTCTCAACCAGTTGTCGTTTGACAAATATGCGGATAAAGTGAGGCAGGGAGGTCTCTGCATAGTGAATTCATCGCTGGTCATCACTGGTGACCGGGAGCTGCCGGGAATTGAGCTTGTGCAGGTGCCAATGAACCAGCTTGCGATTGATCTCGGCGATGCACGCATGGTCAATATGGTGGCCTGTGGCGCCTACACGGCACGGGTGTCCGCCCTCCCCAGACAGTCGCTGGATGAGGCGCTTAAAAAAGCATTGCCGGAGCGGAACCACCGCCTGATACCTGCCAATATTATGGCGATACAAGCGGGAGCTGACGCCGCTCAGAGGTAAAAAAGCTTGACGTCAGGCACCGCTTTTGCTACATAGACAAGCCTGTTCACTGGGGTATAGCCAAACGGTAAGGCAACGGCCTCTGACGCCGTCATCTCTTGGTTCGAATCCAGGTACCCCAGCCAAATAATAACAAGGGCTTAGAGCATCTGCTGTGAGCCCTTTCTGGATTTTGCGCCAGATACTGTCGAAATATTTGTACGCAGGGACTCATCCAATGACTTCAGAAGAAGAGATACTCTATTTAAAAGGTCAGGTTGCCGCCCTGTCGCAATTGTGCGCTCTTCTGCTTTCCACAAACACCTTCAGTGCCAGAATTTCCAATCTGGTGACAAACCGGACGGAAAGACTTCTAAACAGGCCTGACAAGTCCCCAAATGAGGAGTCCTTTGCCAGAGGATACGCGAACATCCTTGGATATATTGAATCAGCCCGCGCCGTTGTCCGGGACACGGACCTGCTCTCCCCTCCAGGATAAAAGTTAACAGGAGAAAAGTCATGAACAGACGTCTGTTATCTGCAATGATGTTGATGGTGTGTCTGGCAGGTGCGCAGGTGTGTTGCGCCGAGGAGCTTATCACCAAGCCGGGCGACAACATCCAGAAGATTCTGGAAGGGTACTTGGGAAAACGGGTCACGGTACGCATTCAGGGTAATGATGAACTGACCGGGAAAGTACGCGCAGTTACGCAGGAAATTCTCCACTTGGGCGAGCTGGCCGGCCGGGACTATTACGATGCCGTACTGGACGTCAAAAGGATTTCAGTCGTAATTGTCCGGGTGAAAGAAAAATAAACAGGCATCGATTGAGCCTCATCCTACACCACCAGCCTCAGCTCCTCAATCAAACCACCCAGAAAATCATACCCTTTCTGCCAGAAACCGGCTTCGGTTATGTCGATACCGGCAAGTTTTGCCGTATCCGCCGGTGAAAGCGCACCTCCGGACTCCAGAAGCTGGCGGTATCCGGCCTTGAAGCTTTCACCCTCCTCGCGATATTTCTGGAAGAGCGCCAATACCAGCAGCTCGGCAAAGGTGTAGGAATAACAGTAAAAACGGCTATGAATAAAATGGCTGATATAACTCCAGCCCCACCGGTAGGCCGGGATCATCTCGACCGCATCTCCGAACAGCTTGCTATTCTCTTCCAGCCAGATATCTCCGATCCGTTCGTTTGAAAGCAGACCATTTTTCCGTTCAAGGTGCAGACGCAGCTCAAAACGGGTCAACACGGTCTGCCGGAAGGTGGTGGCGATGATATCCTCGATCTTGGCACACAGCAGTGACTTGCGGATGGTAGGATCGTTCTCGTTATCCAGCAGCTCTCTCGTCAACAGCATTTCACCGAAGACCGAGGCGGTCTCAGCCAGGGGAAGCGGTGCATGGTAGTTGAGCAGCGACTGTTTCTGGGCAACAACGAAATGCAGACCATGACCGGCCTCGTGGGCGATGGTCGCGAGGTCGCGCAGGGTACCGGTGTAGTTGAGCAGCAGGAACGGTGGAGCCTGTGGAGAGATTCCCATTGCAAAGGCGCCGCCTGATTTGCCGGTGCGGGGTAACACATCCACCCGGCGTTCCCTGAAGAATGCGTCCACAATCCGGCCAAACTCAGGGTCGTATTTGGCATACGATGACACCACCAAGTCGCGTGCATCTTCAAAGGCGTATTTTTTCTCGGATTCAACAACCGGCGCATAAATGTCGGTATTGCGCAGCTTTTCCATGCCGAGCATCTCCGCTTTGAGCCGGAAATAACTCTGAGCGAGACCGTAGTTTGCCTCGGTGACCGCCATCAGATGCTCGACCGCCTCATCGGGGATCTCATTGCCGATGTTGGTCGGCTGGATTGGCGTCCGGTATCCTCGCAGCTCCATCTCCTGCCCGTGATCCAGAGCCATGTTGTTGAATACCGCGCTATAGACGATGCCGTGAGACTCATGCTTCTCCAGAAATGTACTGAAGGCCCGGAAACGGACATCGGCCGAGGTGTGGTGCAGTAGCGACAGCAACTCTTCACCGGTGAAGTCACGTTCTTCACCATCAAGTTCCATGCGGTAGCTGAATGAGGCCGACAGTTCATCAAACAGCTTGGTGAAGGCACGCATACCGGTCAACTCTTTACGGGTCAGCAGGCGCTCCTCGTTTTCTTTGAGGGTGTAGGGTCGAAATTTGCGGATGCCGCTGATAAAATGCTGATAATTCAGGGTATCGGGGAGTTTGCAGAAAGCGTCAAACAGCTCGTCGGGCAGGTTTATCAGCTCCAGGTCAAAGAAGAGCAGCTCCTGGGAGAGTCGGCTGCCCAGTTCCGAACAACGCTGCGAAAGCGCTCGATACTGCTCGTTTCCGGAATCCTCCGCAAACAGGAGGTGGGCGTAGCAGAAAGCCTTGGACATGCCGGTCTGCAACGCTTCGTACTCCTTGATTGCGTTCAGGATTCCGAGCGGCGAAAGAGTCGAAACCGCTTCAAAGTAAGCTTCCCGGAAGGCGGCGGCCTGTCCGGGGAAAGAACAGAGGTCGGCTTCGAGCAGCGGGGAGTCGGGAGCCGGGTAGAGCAGGGATGTATTCCAGGTAAGATTGATTTCATTCATGTAATGTACCCCATGGTCTGGTTAGTTTTCAGGTATTCATGCTGTATTATTTCAAGCCCGTCAAGAGTCATTTTCCGCATCGGTTGATGACTGTAATCTTTGCTGGACAATCAATATACTGCTGTGGTAGATTTCACACGTTTTCAGCTTGAAAACTATTCTTAAAAGGAGGTGAAACCGTGGCTCATTCTATTACCGATGATTGCACCAATTGCGCTGCATGTGAGGATTCCTGTCCTGTGAACGCTATCAGCGAGCAGGATGGCAAGCGTGCTATCGATGCTGATACCTGCATCGACTGCGGCGCTTGCGTGGATACCTGTCCCGTGAATGCCATCCATGCCTGATCCGGATTAAAAAGGCAATGAAAAGGCCCGTCAGTCTGCGGGCCTTTTTTTTAGACATATCGATGCCGGAGTTTTTCAGCCGGATCAATTCCATGCCAAAAGCTTCCGAAACCTCCCGTCAGAAACTTCAGTTATCTCCCAGCATCCGTGCAAAGAAATCGTCCGCCATACTTGTTGCTTTCGGGCTGGAGTCTTCTGTGGAGCCTGATGCAGCATTATTGAGCAGGTGAGCCGGTATCTCCGCCAGAAAGCGGCTCGGCATTCGTTTTTCAACTGTGCCGTATTTTCGTCGGGTCGTGCAGAGCGAGATCGTCAGGTGCTTTCTTGCTCTGGTGATACCCACATAGCAGAGGCGCCGCTCTTCTGCTACAGTCGGGTCTTCTTCTAAGGAGCGCTTGTGAGGCAGCAGTCCCTCTTCCATTCCCGCAAGATAGACATGTTCAAATTCCAGTCCCTTGCTTGAGTGCAGTGACATCAGAGTGACAACATTTCTGCTTTGATCCCTCACATCCTCGCTGTCCTGATTGTCCATCAGCGAGATTCGTTCAAGAAATTCAGACAAGCCGTTCCGCGGGTTCTGTTCCTCAAAAACCGCAAGTGAGTTGACGATCTGCTCGATGTTTTCGATCCGTTTTTTTGCTTGCGCCGCATCGTTCATGGTTCGATACATCTCATCCTCAATGCGCAGTCGATTGAAGAGTGCGTTGACCTGTTTACCCAGGTTAGACCTGCAATCAAATCCGTCGATAACACCCTGCATCATGGTGTGGAATGCCGCTACATTTTTACAAGAAGAATCGGATATATCCGGAATTTCGTGCACACCCTTCAGGGCTTCAAACAGCGGGATATCCCGTTCCATTGACCACTGGTTAAGGCGAAGCAGGGTTGTATCTCCGATACCGCGACGCGGAAAATTGATGATCCGGAGCAGCGAGGCTTCATCACCGGGGTTGTCGATCACGCGCAGGTAGGCAATGGCATCCTTTACCTCCTTGCGTTCATAAAACTGTTGGCCGCCGACCACGATATAGGGAATGCGCTCCATGCGCAGTTTCTCTTCAAAGGCCCGGCTCTGTGCGTTTGATCGGTAGAGAATGGCAAAGTCTGACCAGGATAGCTTCTCTTTGAACTGTTCCAGCAGTATGCTCTCCACGATTTTTGCTGCCTCGTCCTCTTCACTGTCCGCCTCGACCAGATCGATATCGCGACCCTGACCCGCTGCGCTCCAGAGAGCCTTGTCAGAACGGAGGGAATTGTTGCGGATGACACTATTTGCGGCATCGAGAATGGATCCGCTGGAACGGTAGTTCTGCTCCAGCTTGATTACCCGGCAATCGGGATACTCCCGTTCAAAGTTCAGGATGTTCTGGATATCGGCGCCACGCCAGCCATAAATGGACTGGTCGTCGTCGCCGACCACGCAGATATTGCCGTGACGTTGCGCCAGCAGTGAAATCAGCAGATACTGTGAGGCATTGGTGTCCTGGTATTCATCCACCATGATGTAACAGAAACGCTCCTGCCACTGTTTAAGTATGCCGGGAGTGGTTTGCAGAAGCCCGACTGAGAACATGATTATATCGTCGAAGTCTATGGCATTAAAGCCCTTCAGCAACTCCTGATAGCGCAGGTAGACCGCAGCGGTGGCAAGTTCGATACGATCAAGTCCATCAGGTTTGAAGGCCTCCGGCCCGATAAGGTTGTTTTTAAGTCCGGAAATCTTCCAGAGGATCCGGTCAGGATCAATCTGTTTGGGATCTATTCCGCGCTCACGCATTGCCTGGCGCACAACACCGGCCTGGTCTGATGAGGAATAGATGGAAAAATTTGGCTTGAAACCCAGGGATTTTATATCACGGCGAAGGATGCGAACCCCGAGCGAATGGAATGTGGAAATAACGATGCCATCGGCTACTGAACCGGCCATGCTGCGCACTCGCTCATTCATCTCACGGGCAGCTTTATTGGTGAAAGTTACCGCCAGGATGTTTTCGGCCGGAATATGTCTGCTCTTCAGCAGGTGAACAATGCGGGTGGTGATAACCTGGGTCTTGCCGGAACCCGCGCCTGCAAGTATCAGCAACGGACCTTCGGTATTGTTGACGGCCTGCTGCTGGGGTGGATTGAGTCGTTTCATTTGGACAGGTGTAGCACATACCTATAAGCAGATGCAAACATGGATAATTCGATGAATAGGGCATAAAAATCTTTATTGATGTCGTGCGTCATGTTTTGCTTGACGTGGTTATGGTCAGAAGCTATAAAAACAGTCACGCCGGAGTGGTGAAATGGTAGACACAGCAGACTCAAAATCTGCCGAGCGCAAGCTCATGTTGGTTCGAGTCCGACCTTCGGTACCACAATAAAACAAAGGCTTTGCGGGGATTTCCCTCAAAGCCTTTTTTATTGCCAAAAGTGGATTTAGTACGGATTTAGTACATCACTCCCCAACAAAGCATTATTTTTACCTACCAGATCGACCTATTTCAACTCCCCTGTATTTTGCCAAATTATGGCTATTTTGACCCATTTCCGCAATGTGTCGCACTAATAATGTACTAAATTTTATTTAGTACGAATAATTATTGTTATAAAACAAATAGTTAAGTAAAAAATGCACATGATTACATATCAGGCGTTGACATTCGTTGTTGTTTATTGTAGATTATTGACAGCTACTATTGACTCCTGTGAGGTGCGTTATGGCGAGCATTACCAAGTTTGAAGGTAAAAAGGGCACTACATACAAAACTGTTATCCGTATCAAGGGTTATCCTACACAGACAGAATCATTCAAGCGCAAGACTGATGCTGTCAGATGGGCGAACGAAACCGAGACCGCTATCCACCAGGGGAAGCACTCACAAACCCTTGAAGCCAAGAAACACACCGTAGGCGACCTGATAGACCGTTATATAAAATCAGAACTGCCCAAAAAACCAAAGAGTGCAGACCTACAGAAGCAGCAGCTCGAATGGTGGAAAAATGAAATCGGGATGCGAACGCTTGCCGATGTTACCCCTGCATTGATAGTTGAGTGCAAGGACAAGCTCCTGAGTGGGATTACATACAAGGGAACAGTGAGATCGTCGGCAACGGTGAACCGATACCTTGCAGCGTTATCACACACGCTTACTGTAGCCTCTAAGGAATGGGGCTGGATAGAAAACAACCCGCTGGCAAGGGTAAGCCGTGAGAAGGAGCCTAGAGGCCGTGTAAGGTTCTTGGCTGACGATGAACGTGGACTATTGATGGATGCATGCAAAAAAAGCCGGAACAAGCAACTCTATTTGATTGTCCTGATGGCGATATCCACCGGCGCACGTCAGGGGGAATTGTTAGGGCTAAAATGGGAAAATGTGAATTTCGACTTGAAGCGGATTATTCTGGTAGATACCAAAAACGGCGAAACAAGAGCAGTCCCACTGGTGGGTGAAGCATTTACTCTATTGAAGGAATATTCCAAAATTCGCCGGATTGATACGCAGCTAGTATTCCCCAGTTCAGACCGCCAGTCTAAAAAACCAATGTCAATTCGTGAATCCTTTGAACGGGCAGTTAGAACAGCCAAGCTCGATAACTTCCACTTCCACGACTTACGGCACACATGCGCTTCATACCTTGCAATGGACGGCGCAACGCTGGCAGAGATTGCCGAG
The DNA here is from genome assembly GCA_903868145.1 of uncultured Desulfuromonadales bacterium. Classification (GTDB taxonomy): domain Bacteria; phylum Desulfobacterota; class Desulfuromonadia; order Geobacterales; family Pseudopelobacteraceae; genus CAIPTY01. Next base: position 16,810 of record CAIPTY010000090.1, read on the forward strand.
GTGCTAGGGCATAAAACATTATCAATGGTCAAAAGGTATTCGCACCTATCCGACCAGCACGTTTCGTCTGTAGTTGAACGCATGAACCAGAAAATATTCGGGGTGCCGACAGGGCAGGGCATAGCACAGCATAATGATTAAACCACTACTTTATATATAGCGATACAAGGCCACGCAATATAAAGGCATGTCTCGCTATAGGAAGCACAAAGAAAACGCCTCACAGGGGCGCACAGGAGGCGATACAATGCCAGGTGGGGAAGAAGCGACACACGAAGAACAGGCAAAGTTTTTTCAAGACCGTTACCTTGAAACCGGAAACCCGCTTTTATTGCTTTCCGCATTTTGCTATTTGTCGGCCACCCCGGACGATGCTGGTAATGTTGTATTCCCTCAATGGATGACAGATCAACTTTCGGCAGGGTTCGCCGGATATTTGGACGGTCTCACGGCTGACCAGAACACTAATCTGGAAAAATGTCTGCATATTACCAAGGGACACAAACAGGCCGCTGTCCGTACGTCCCTCGACCACATGGCGGAATGGGTACATCGGATAGTTTGGCTTTTTGGTATTAGCACCGCCGAGGCCGCACACGCTGTTTACATGGAGTTTGAATCATACATCAAGACAATGGGCTTGCCGTTGAAGCAACAAGGCATAACCCGCGATGAAAAAGGGTTTGTGCAATTTTATCATCGTGGCGCAAAGAAGGGTTTTGCGGCATTTATGGCAAGTGCAAATAGGGCAACGCCAACTGATGCACAACGGAACGAACTGCTGACGAACTGGGGCGCAGCTTCAACAAAGTATATCCGCCAAAAAGCAAAATATAAAACTCTGTAAACTCCCATACATAAAGTATCAAGGGTGTATCGTTCATTCGGTACGCCCTTTTTGTTAAAATAAATTACTGTATTTTTAATTTCAGATATACAGTAAATAGCTGATATTATTCATTATTTTGTATTGACCGTCACAATGATGCTGGTTATTGTCTATAACAGAACAACACTTGGCCAAGGGTGTTACTCAAACTGTAAAGGAGAATAACCAAATGTCATTTCTCACCGTACGTCAGGCCTCAGATAAGTACCCAGCATTTTCCGAAGCCTCGCTCCGCTGGATCATCTTCAACTCAAAACACAATGGTGCGACAGCTTTTCTACGCAAGGTCGGTCGGAAGGTGTTGTTGGATGAAGATGGATTCGTTGCGTGGGTTGATGGGCAAAAGGAGATTTAGCCATGGGAAAAAAAGAAACCACGCTGGGGGGCGTGGTCGGTTCAGCAGCTGCAATGTGTCTGAATGATACCGCACCCCTCCCACAAAATCAAGTTTATCTTTTAATTCAGGATGTTGCCCTGCTGAACTTCCAACTTGATCGCTTTAAAGCAGGCGTTGATAGGCTGCTGGCGACCGCAAAAATGGGGGCTATATGAACGGTATCGACATCAAGGAAATCGCATCCGAAGCCCTTTCGCAAGTCGAAAGCATCCTTAACGTCTACCTTCCAGGTGGAAAGCAGTCAGGCCGGGAATACAAATGTGCTGACCTCTCCGGCGGTAATGGTGATTCATGTTGTGTCAACTCCAGCACCGGCAAGTGGGCAGACTTCGCCACTGGCGAAAAAGGTGGAGACCTTGTGTCTCTTGTTGCCGCTATCAAAGGATGTAGCCAATTAGATGCAGCCAGAGAGCTTGCAGCATTTATCGGGCATACAACGGGCAGCACCGAACCTCACAAACCATCACACAAGCCTGTATGGTCGCCGATTGTGCCAGTGCCAGCAGATGCACCAGCACCACCCGTAAGACATTATAAGCATGGCGAGCCTGCACATATCTATGAGTTCCATAATCAGGCCAGTCAACTGATGCAGGTGATCCACCGCTACGAACTGTCAGAGGATGAAAAGCAGTTTTCCCCACTTACATTCTGCCAGAACGAATCCGGGAAAACTGAATGGAGATTTCAGGGACTAACAGAGTTCAGGCCGCTGTACGGCTTGGATCGTCTCACTGATTCAGAAAAATATGCACTGATTGTTGAAGGCGAAAAAGCATGTGAGGCCGCTCGCCGCATAGTTGGCAACCGCATCAAGGTACTGACATGGAGTGGCGGCAGCAATGCTGTTTTTAAAACTGACTGGTCACCACTTGCAGGTTACAGCCTGTGCGTATGGCCGGATGCAGACAAGGCAGGTATCAAAGCCGCCATCAATGTAGTTGAAGCGGCAATGGAGGCCGGGGCAGCATCGGGAAAGATCGTAATCCCACCAGATGATTCAGTCAAAGGTTTTGACCTGGCTGATGCCGAAGAGGATGGCTGGACAGAAGATCGGGTGATGGCACTGTTGAAAGCCAGTGTATCGCCGGAAGAGTTCCGCGAGATGTTTTCCGAATCCACCGCACCAGCACCGAAGCTGTTTGAAAAAGCATCCGAGTTTTTCAATACGGCAATCAAGATTGATTACCTGATCCACAAAGTATTTGAAGCAAATTCCCTTATTTCCATCACTGGCCCGAGTGGTCAATTTAAATCCTTCATTGCGGTTTGTATCGGCTGTGCTGTTGCCACTGGTAAAGAGTGGAACGGCCAGGCTACCCGCAAGGGTGCCGTGTTGTATCTGGCCGGAGAAGGCCGCAACGGTATCAAACGCAGAGTTGCGGCATGGTGCAAGGTCAACGGCATCGATATGGCGCAACTGGATTTTTACCTGTCAAAGCAAACCTTGATGATGGACGGCAGCAATATTGGCAGCATTGCAAGCGAGATGGCCGGGATTGATGTTGCACTGGTCATCATCGACACAACCGCACGACATATTGATGGGCATGAGAACGACACCAAAGATATGTGCCGCTACATTGCTGCTGTTGATGCCCTGAAAGACCGGCTAGACGCAACGGGTGCAATGATTCACCACACAGGCCACGATGCTTCCAGAGGGCGAGGAAACACCAGTTATAAGGCCGCGCTTGATGCAGAGGTCATGTGCGACAAAGGTGTACTGAGATTCACGAAAGCCAAAGATTCAGAGCCGCATACTGACATTGAATTTAAGCTGGAGCCTGTCGAGTTAGGCATTGATGAGGAATCAGGCGAACCCATTACATCATGTGTCGTTAAGTATGGAGATCGTTCTGAGCGAACCAAAAAGGCCAGCATGTCGCCATTGGAACAGACCAGCCATACCGCACTGATTAAAACCTGCATCAAGGAGAAGGTGCAGACCGGAGTTTCATATTACGCGAGCCTGTCAGGATGGCGTCAAAAGTTCTATGAACTGCGCCGCATGGAAGATGAAACGCTGAAAACCAAGACACTAGAACAAGCATTCACCAGAACGAAGGATGCTCTCAAGAAAATGGAAGCAGTCGGCTTTACTGAAAATGGGGCTGTACCTCTTACTCTCAAGGATCAGGAAACTATCCGTTACGCCATTGGCGACAGGCGACATTATGGCGACATTATGGCGACATTGTCGCCTGACATAGTGGCGACACCTCATCCCCTGTCTATAGACAGGGATGATGTAGCCATGTCTCCAGACGTTTTTGAGGAAGAAATCATCACTTTTGATGCTGATGAGTTTGAGGGGGTTCTTCATGCTGGTTAGGACATTGGTGGAGATAATAGTCAAAAGCGGCAAGGTGCCATCCGGCAAGATTATCAACATTCCGCCCGATATTGCGGAACGACTTGGGAGCATGGTGGAACGAGTACCACCCGCCTGCCGTTTATGGAAACAGGTATGCCATGCAGTCGGTATGTATCAGGATCAATGTACCGGAACCGGCGGTCATCAATGTACGGTGTTCAGGTTTCTGGAAAAGAATACAAAGCTGTCGCCACAAGATGCAGGGAAGGAGTCAACATCGTGAAATATATCAAACCGCAATATTCACCAAAGAGGACACAGGCCGAGAAAGACTATTACCGACTGATTGCCGACCAAGTGAGACAGGTTCGAGAAGCAGCTACACATAAACCGCCGGAATCGGCAGAAAGGAAAACAGACAAATGACATTCGCACAGATGAAGAAAATAGAACCCGGACTAGCGGAACTGGAATCCGAAGCCAAGGCCTTCAAGAGAACCCGCTGCACTATCACCTATTGGTATCAGGAAATCAAACCACGCCTTGTCTACCTTGTAGGTTGGTCGAGAGGACAGGAAGCGGCCGACCGCTTATTCAATGAGAAGCACAAGGATAAAGTATTCATTGACGTGGCAGACCTGCTGGCAGAACCGGATACAGGGAGCAGTGACCCGCTATCGTCCAGCCAGTGTTATGAAGTCGCGTATCAGCACCTATACAGGCTCTTGCCGGATTGCCCTGCTGGTGTTGACTGCGGAGATTGCATCACAAAGTAGAACCCGGCTCTATGCCGTATTAAGTGCCCGAACAGGCGCAAACTCAAAGGAGATCGACCATTATGAAAACGAGGGAAAATGAAGGGCTTTGCCCGAAGTGTAATACCGAGAATGACGGGAGCAGCCGCCTGAGAGGGTCGCCGGTGTAATGCTGGTTACCGTCTCAGGCGGCCACTCTCGCGCACGCGCAATAGCTCTCCACAACATAACAACAAGGAGCCTTCACCATGGCAAAGAAACCGATACACCGTAACCCTGTACCGTTCGACCAGCAGGCGGCAGACCTGTTGTGCGGTAGCGTCGCCACATCCACACTGCCGCTCGCAAAACTTGTCAGTAGTCTGCGTGAAGAGTATGAAAACTTTCCATGCGCCACTAATGTCTATGAGTGGCTGCACACATACCCTGAATTCGCAGTACAATATGATCGCGCACAGCAGGCGAGGGCAGACCTGTTATTCCATGAAATTATCGAATTGAGCGACGATGTTGGAGAAGGCGACGACGACAATGTAAAGATACTCCGCGCAAAGCTCAGAGCCGATGCCCGGAAGTTCGCTTGTGCCCGTATGTTACCGAGGAAGTATGGCGACCGGATTCAGGTGGATACGCAGATAGCCGTCGAATCCCTGGCGCAAAGAGTAGAGCGACTGACGGGTATGACTGTGCCAGTGATTGAAATTAGTAACCGCGCAGATTGAAATTTCCCGAAAAATTTTATTTCATGGTGCCGGATATTTTGAACCTGAGACCTGCGGGCAATAGGGGGGTGGGTATTCTGCAAGCCTTCCCTGTATATGCGCGGTATTGTACCAGTCCCGCCAATGGAAGCAGGCGGGGGGTTGGTCATGGTGGGCGGGTAGCGTGCCGATTGACATG
>CAIPTY010000091.1 GCA_903868145.1 uncultured Desulfuromonadales bacterium
ATTATTGCCGAGGCCAAGCGGTTGTGGAAGGCCGGGCCGAAGCTGACACAGATGGGGTTGTTTGGTGAGGCACCGGCAAAACCTGAGCAAATAGATCTTCCGCTAGATTTTAGTGGTATCACTGATGAGCGTTTCTGGGAAAGTGCCGAGGATAAACTTTATCAGGCACTACAAGATTATGCCGAGGCTGCCGGGGAGCATGGTTATCAACGGCGGTTGTTTGCAGAGGATTCAGCAAGAGGATTCGCTTTTATTGACCTGTGTCGGAAGAAATATGATGTTACCCTTATGAATCCACCTTTTGGCGAACCTACTATAGGTATCAGCCCTTATCTTGGGGCAAAGTATCCAATCACAAAGAATAATTTATATAGTGCATTTGTTGAACGGCAGCTTGAACTCTGTACTAACGGTTTCATCGGACTCATCTCAGCTAGAACCTTTGTAATGTATCGTGATTTTGAGAAATTTAGGTGTAAATTCTTATTAAACTCATCGTCAATTGCGAACTTTGTAGATTTGGGATGGGAGGTTCTTGATGGTGCCCAAGTCGAAACAGCAGCATATACTTTGGAACAAGGGGTTCCAAATTGGAATAAAATTCTTGGTCCATTTACACGTTTGCTTAACGTTCCTGTCGAAGCAAAAGAATCAGCATTGCTTAAAGCTTGTAATGGTACTACTCAAGATCAGACCTATTTTGTTAATCGAGAACATTTTTTTGCGTTACCTGGAACACCACTCGCATATTGGGCATCTAGGAGCCTTGTAACACTTTTTTCAAAATCAGCAACATTTGAGCCTTCCCTTGCATACTGTGGGCGAGGTGCTTCTATGCATGCTTTTTTCTTCCGTCTAGCATGGGAGATCCCAACAACAATATCTTCACCTGAAAAATATAAACGCCTTGCCCATGGTGGAGAGTACTCGCCTTATTTCAGAGAGAATTCAGTCGTTGTCGATTGGGAGGATGATGGCCGAAAAATAAAAGAGTACATTCTTAAACAATATCCATATCTAAATGGAAATATCGGTTGGGCAATTCAGGACGAAGATAAATATGGATGCGTCGGCCTTACTTCAGGAAAAAGGAACGAACGGTTCAATGTACAATTAATGCCTGCTGGTCATATTTTTACTCATGAGGGGCAGGGGTTCATCCCCTTTAATATAAAAGACGTTTGGTTTTCTTTGGGGTATCTTAATTCAAGCTTGGTCTCTTACTTTTTAGCTCTAACTAGCGGACTTCAAAAAACATGGGTGTATATTAGACCAATTCCTGTTGTAGAGATGGATCCATGTCTGCGTAGTATTATAGAAAACACTGCAGAAAAAAGTTTTAGAATTAAGCGAAATTGGAGCACCGGTGCAGAAGAGTCTGCTCAGTTCATTAGGCCATGGTTATTTAATAATGGCATTCCATCATCTTTTCAAACGAGTACGGAGCATCTTTACGAGGCCCATAAAGAGGATTCTTTAGTTCTAAATACAAATAGGGTGATGATTTCAGACTCAATACTTTCTTCAATTAAAGTTTCACCAGAAGACAATAGTGAAATTAAATCAGATTTTGAACGCCATCCCGAAGACTTTGCATTTTCTTTGTGGCGTGATGCTTCTGCTTCTGAAGTTATACAAGAGAATTCTCAGCGGACGGCATCTTACTTTTTCGGGATTATTTATGGTCGTTGGGATATACGGCTTGCGACTGGAGAAAGAGTTATACCTGATCTTCCAGACCCTTTTGTTATCCTGCCAGTTTGCCCACCTGGAATGTTGCAGAACATGCAAGGAATACCTGCCGCCCCTCAGGAAGTGCCAGATCACTATCCGTTCAGTATTTCCTGGTCTGGCATCCTGGTAGATGATGAAGGACATCCAGAAGACATCCAATCCCGAATTCATGAAGTTATTGAAGTTATTTGGAGAGAGAATGCAGGCAATATTGAATACGAAATCTGTCAAACACTTGGAGTTCGTTCGTTTCGTGATTATTTTAGAAAGCCTTCCGGATTCTTTGCCGATCACCTGAAACGCTATTCCAAGAACCGCCGCCAGGCACCTATCTATTGGCCGCTCTCCACCCCGTCCGGTTCCTATATCCTCTGGCTCTACTACCATCGACTGACCGATCAAACCCTCTACACCTGTGTGATGGAATACGTTGAACCGAAACTTCGTGACGTTGCCGCCGAGCTTGGCAGCCTGCGCCAGAAGGGGAGCGGCCGCAACCGTGATGATGAGAAAAAGCTGGAGAAGCTACAGGACTTCGAGACAGAGTTGCAGGAGTTCCGCGACGAGCTGCTCCGCCTCGCCCGCCTACCCTGGAAACCGAACCTGAACGACGGCGTGCAGATCACCGCCGCCCCGCTCTGGAAGCTGTTCCAGCTACCCAAGTGGAAGAAGACCCTCAAGGAAACCTGGGAGAAGCTGGAAAAGGGCGAATATGACTGGGCGCACCTGGCCTACAGCATCTGGCCTGACCGAGTGAAGAAGAAGTGCGTTACCGACAAGTCCCTTGCCATTGCTCATGATCTGGAAAATCTATACGTGGAACCGCCTGCATTGGCCAAGAAGAAAAGGGGAAAGAAAACTGCGGTGGTTGAAGAGGAGGAAGAGTGACTGGTAAACCTCAAACCGGGGCCAAACAGGCAGCAAAGTCACCAAAAGGGAAGCAGTTGGTGATCATGGTTTCTTCGACTGTTTATGGTATCGAAGAGCTACTTGAGAAGACATATGGCGTTCTAACCGAATATGGCTACGAAGTCTGGATGTCGCACAAGGGGACAGTGCCTGTCTGGCCAAACCTGACCGCTTTTGAAAATTGCCTCCGGGCAGTTGAAAATTGCGACCTGTTTTTGAGCATCATCACCCCCCAGTATGGCAGCGGCAAAGAGAAGAAGGATTCTCTGTCTATTACACACCAGGAATTGCTGAAGGCCATCGAGCTCAATAAGCCTCGCTGGATTCTTGCCCATGATTATGTACCGTTTTGCCGCACGCTTTTACGTGGGCTCGGTTTCGATACGGCGCAAAAACGTGCGGCGTTGCAATTGAAGCCGACACCGCTGATTGATGATCTTCGGGTTGTTGACATGTATGAAGCTGCCATTCGTCACGAACTGAATCTGCGGGATCGGACGGGTAATTGGGTGCAGAAATTTGTCTCTCCAGATGATGCTCTGCTCTTTGCTTCGGCCCAATTCTTCCGCTACCAGGAAGTAGAGAAGTTCCTGGAAGAAAACTTTATAGATAAAACATCCGTGGCTAAAGTCGCCACGAAGAAGGTGTCCCCATGATACCTGCGCAAATTAAACAGCTGATCCGTGATGGCAAGTCTGAAACTGTTGAACTTGGCATTTCACCACTGCAATTTGACCGGGTTGGGATTACGGTCTGTGCGTTCTTAAATGGCAATGGCGGGACTATTTTTCTTGGCGCAACAGACACAGGGAAAATTCTGAGCATTGAGAACCCGCAGATGATCGTTGATAAACTGACCAGCTACCTTTTAGAACGTATTTCACCCAAAGCGTTATGGTCAGTAAGCATAGATAGCGATGAACAAGGGAAATCCATCGTAACGATCGAGGTTCAAGCCGGGAAGGACCGCCCCTATCTTTTTAACAGTGCCGTCTATGTGCGCCAGGGATCTCAAACACGTAAAGCTGATAAAAGCACCCTGCAGCAAATCATACAGAAACAGGCTGTCGGGGCAGAACGTTGGGAGCGGCGGCCATCGGTGAACTTTGAAGAAGGTGACCTTGACCGTGATGAAATAGCCCAG
>CAIPTY010000092.1 GCA_903868145.1 uncultured Desulfuromonadales bacterium
AATGCATTGGTACCCTCCTGTAATGAACGGAAGGTATCATCCGGAACAAATTCAAATCGAAAAAAGAACAGTTGTGTCAAAGAACAATACAAATTAATAAGTTACAGACGAACAATCAAATTTTACCGGACAGTAGTGCTTCAAGACATTAAATTTAGCACCGGTGCCATGCAATTCAAATATACCACGAAAGTGTGATTTAGGATCTGGAGGACAGATGGTAACGGTACACAACCAATTTGAAACGCAGGTCGCCCAGCGATCACTTTATATGCAGTACCGACACGCTGTTGCTGCGGGCACTTCTCTACCAAGCTTTGCTGAAGCTGGTTTTCGGGTTTTTTCACAGACGGACGAAGATGGTATATTATTGATGCTCTTTGCAGCAATCGGGATGACAAATAGATTCTGTGTTGACATGGCATTTCACTCTCCTCTTGAAGCAAATACCACGAACCTCATTTGCAACTGGGGATGGAACGGTTTGATGGTTGAGGGTGATTGTGCTGCAGTAAAATATTCTCAGGAGTGGTTTTTGAATCACCCAGACACAAGAATATTCCCCCCTAAAGTCGTTCAATCTTGGATCACTGCTGAGAATGTTAATAAATTACTTATAGATAACGGTGTTGCAGGCGAAGTAGATCTTTTAAGCCTTGACGTTGATGGGGTTGATATATGGATATGGAACTCCCTTACCGCAATTTCTCCACGAGTCATTGTGCTTGAATTCATGAACATCTGGGGAGCGGAGGACTCCGTCACAATTCCTTACCAAGCAGACTTCAATCGAATGGATTTTCATGAGGATTTTTTTGGTGCTTCATTATCCGCTTTCGTCAAGCTTGGCCAGGTAAAGGGGTATCGCCTAGTAGGTTGCAATAGATTAGGTTATAATGCTTTTTTTATAAGAAACGATATCGCCGCACACCTCTTTCCGGAAGTGACTGCGGAATCTTGCCTGTCACTTCCATTTCCCCAATATGCCCGTAAAACTAGACTGCATGCAGTTGCGCACTTTCCATGGCAACGAATATAAAGGAACTAATACATGCCCACAAAGGAGTTGTACGCAATGGACAATAGCCCGCTTGGAACCTGGGTACTGGAGTAAGGCGACATGATCCAGCTTGTTTCAGGTGGTCATTGTTTCAAATGTATTGATGACACAAGTGTATTCCGCACCACTGAACCGCTGTTGCACGCCAACGAAAATGTTGGTGATGTCAACTACCACATGCTAATCATGAATAAATCCATTAACCGCATCCAATACCTCCGAGAAACCTACAAGATGCGTTATCTTTTCATACCGGAGATATACGATGTTCTGCATTATTCAGGACTGAAATCCACATTTTGCAATGGCTGGATGGAGTGTGCAGCACCTGAAGCCACTATGTGGTCTCTCTGTTGCGGGGCAGCCTGCAAAGAAATCTGGGACGTTGTATGACAAGGATAATGGCGTCGATTCTCGTTACCGCTCCCTTTAAAAATGATGAACGGATGTATCCACACCTGCACGATACTCTTGTAAATCTGAGGAAGCGTTATGATGAAGTAATCTATGTAGAAGATGAACTACAATACAGACACCATGTTGATATTGACCGGTTGATGAGTTCCTACACAAATTCCGACGATTTGGTAACGCAGAGAATCATCCAGGGTGCCATTAAGGAAACAATAGGAACTTTAGAACGTAGTCGCGCTGCTTATGTTGAAAAATTGAGGTCAATAGTATTTAATAACAATCGGTTCATTGTGTTGGCTGTTGATGATAATGCTTTTAACGTGGCAATGGAAGTTTTCCCGTGCAACACAGTTTACTGGAGCTTTGATGCCATCGGCAAGGACAGTCCCCAGCGGCTTAACATCAACGGGTTTGTAGAACGATTAATTCGTGACAACTCTAAAATATCACTTCAGGCTAAAGCCCTCATAGTCCAGGACGCACCACGAGAATATCATTTGATGGAATGCCTAAATGCCACATTCTGTAAAACGATCTACCTACCTGTTTCTCTTAATGACACAACATTCTGTGCGATTGCAGCGCTGAAAAGAGGACAGGAGTTCAGGCTAAAAACACTCAAAGTAGTTCAAAGTGGACATATCTGTTGCACAAACCGATATTCAGATGCACTTGCCAGATCATATCAAGGCTGGCCGTATGGCACTGAACTTTATTTCAGGGGATATATTGGATCAGATTTTATATCCGCGACAGAAGGCCTTATGAGGCCATTTGATATTTCCAGGGAGTTCTATGACAATAAGGTTCTCCCGATGATATTTAATAATTTTGATGTTGGTTTTATTGGACATCAGGAGACCGACCGAAACCATCATCTTATTGTCAATGCCTCCAGCCAATTGGCTGCCTATATAAGATTGGGCATGCCGGTTCTCTGCTGTGGTTCGGATCAGTTAAATGCTTACGTAAATGATAATAAAATTGGCTTTGCAACTTCTCACCCTTTAAATATACACTCGGAACATATTACTGAACTTGTAAAAAATTATTCAATCTATTCGCGAAACGCTCGTAAACTGTTTGAAGAAAAATATGATTTGAATCGACATATGACTTCCGCACTTTACCCTGAGCTGGATTCAATGCTTAATATTATTTAATTTTACTAATTACAAAATTTTTAATTATGTGCTGTAACATCAATTTCTGAATCAACCGTATTACGGATATCTATGAGCGATCAAACCAAAGATTTCACAAATGCCGTAAAATCTTGGATGGGCGGTGACGATGCGCTTGCTCACAAGGAGTTGGCGTGTTGCCATTCACTTCATGCGCAGAACCTGCTGAGGCTTATTGATAAACCCTGCATACATGTTCTTGCCCAACTCCCCATAATTACAAACGGTTCGCAGGATTTACTTTCTGGAGCAACATTCGATCCGAAATTCAAAATAGAAAACATTGGGTTTGACCGACAAGACCTTCCGAACCGACCATATGCGGATGTTCATGAATTATATGATTCTGCCAACCCACCTGATTTTTATTTTACACAGATGGTCGAATGGAACCTGATTCCACCAAATATTCAAGAACTGCCCTGCCCGATCTTTGGGCAAACTTCTGACTACGATCTGCATATTCAGTCAATCTATCCCTGGCTTTCCCTGTTTGACGAACTGATTGTCAATGGCCCCAACGAGATGGATGAGGTAAGCAGGCTAAGCGGTGTACCGATAACAGCCTATCGAAAAACTTTTAACATTTCAGATGCGCTGCCCCCCCTGCCTCCACCGGGTTTGCGTGAGTGTGACCTATTCGTGTCCGGTACGACCATGCACCCCTATCACCCGGATAAAGCTCGCATCTTCAACCGTATCTTGGATATCCCGGATGTTAACATGCTATTTTGTAACTGTTTTCTGTTACGAAATGCCTATTACGAGATGTTGGGACATTCCAAAATGGCGCTGACCTTTATTCGCCACGCCGATGCCATGCCGACGCGAGGTTTGGAGTCACTGGCAATGGGATGTGCCCTGATTGTACAAAAGCAAAGCGTGCTGACACACTATTTAGGTGAGGAGGAAGGTGTTGTTACATACGATAACCAAAAAGATGATCTGCTGGATGTGATAACTTGGATCAAACGGGAGTGGCCTCTCTTCGAGCAGCGGGCGCGTCGCGGAGCCGAGTTTGTGCGCCGAGAGTTCGGTGCGGCACGAGTGGCTTCACAGTATCTGCGTTTCCTGACAGTGCTTGCGGCAAAACCGCGCCCGCTACGTCAGGTAAGGTCGGTTGATAGCTTAACGCAGAAAAGAAGTATTCAAAGCAGGGGTTGGGGGTTTCCGCAGGACATATACACCGATCTGATTAACGAGAATAAGCGTAGAAGTACAGAAAAAGAAAATACTGGCCTTAGAGAAAGCCCATCGGAAATTAACGACAGGGTTCGCGATAACATGCTCGACTATTATACCTGGGCATGGAACGCCACAGACAGCGAATATCAGTATCATCGCGATCAATTGTCGGAAATTATGCTTGACTTTCGCCAAGGGACAGCCAGTTTCCCCCGATCCCTCATACTTCATTTTAATATGATTCGAGCGGCTCTGCATTTCGGCAGCCCTGGAGATGTGCAAGAAGCACTTGTGAGGGCTGAAATTGTTGTCGGCAAGATGGAATCCTATTGGCACCTGTTACCCCTTGATGATGCCATGCCGTGGGATTTCTTTAGCCAGATGTTTAATTACAGGAGCTATTTTGATCTTATCACCGGACAGCTGAAAGGCAGCCTGCAGTTGACGAACCAACATGTTAAACTGGTTCTTGCCTCGCTGAATTATTACCTGGGAAATTACACCGATCATCTGGCCTTTTTGGAAAGAGCGGTGGAGCTTGACCCAGAGTTCCCTTTTTACCGATATCGGCTGGCGCTGGAGTTGCTCATACGCGGAGAGGAAGGCAACTGCAACAGGGCGGGAATATTGCTGGAATCACTTGTTGAAGATTCCATTTTATTCGCGTATGCATACCCACTTCTGGAAAAAATGGTACTGGAGCAGGGCTTTCAATCGAAGCGGTTCCCCTGTTTTCGGGAAAGGTTTCAGCGGGCAACAGACTATTTGTTTACAAGTAATGAAATGATCGAGGACTGGTTAATTAATCGCTATCTGCGGCCGGATCCCACGCACGATGGCAATGACAGGGAGATGTACCCCCGTTCCTTACGTCAACTTGCGGAAGAAGCGATTCATCTTATTCAAAAAAAACGGGTTATGCATTGAATATCCTCTATATCCCACTTGAGTTTTCTACCTGGAACGCAGCACGAAGCTGGAGTTATTCTGCCCAGTTGGGACTCGAAGAGGGTTTTACGGCACATAATCTGGATTTCCTGACCATTCCTGCTATTCAAGGCATTCCCTCCCATTTCCCGGCCTCGTGGCTCTCTCATGCCAGGCGGCTCTGCGCCGGTCGCTGCTTTGATCAGGTATGGATTGAACTGGTGCATACCGACCCTGGCGAAGAGTTTCTGGAGTGGCTCGTTGCCATTGCCCCGGTACGGATCGCACTGATACCCGAGTCGCTGGAGTTCGACGAGGAAATTTACCACCTCCACCCGCCGCTGCGTAACAGAAAGGCGGTAGTCGATTCACGTCTCCGCTTTATGACCCACGCATTGGCGGTTGATGAGGAAGATACCGACAGGCTTAACGACAGCGGAGTGGTGAAAGCGCTCTGGTGGCCACAGGCAGTGCCGGAAAGATATATTTGTCAACCAAGCGCCGTCGCTGCCGAACAGGCCATCTTTGGCGGGGCAGCTTATTCCTGGCGACAGCAGATTCTCGACTATCCGTCGCTATCGACTTTGCTGAAGAAGATGCCCTCACCGGAGAATGGCACGAACTATCCGGCGCTCTTCGATGCCGTCAACCGTATCTCCCTTTCTGCACTGAACAGCGGTATGAATGCTGATGAAACCATACTGACCGTTTATCTCTCTGTGCTGAGGGGCATTCGCCAGGAATGCTTCTCCCTCTGGTTGAAACGCCTTGGTTCCGGTTGTGCCGTAGTAAATTTACCGGGCTATATCAAGTCCTATCCTGGACGGGTGATTGAAGGCATGGCAGCGGGCCGCCCTGTCATCTCCTCCGAGGTGCCTGACAGACAACGCACCAAAGACCTCTTCCGGGATGGAGAGGAGATTCTGCTCTTTCCGCAAGATCGGCCGGATATTCTGGAGCGACACATCATCAAATTGCGAAACGAACCCATTTTCGCACAGCAGTTGACTGAACATGCACGGACAAAGATGTGGCGCTTTCACACCATGGAAAAACGCATTGCTCAAGTATTACTCTGGATTCGTACCGGCACTGAGCCGTGCTATCATGAACAGACAGATAATACCGGCCTTGATGACGCGTTGCGAGAATGGCGGGCCGCATATTCCGCTTTTGGACAAATCACAATAGCGCAGGCGGCTCGAGACTGTACTGATCTTTGCAGCTATACCCAAATAGTCAGCACTGCCCTTGAGCGGCAAGACATTGACCGGGCCATCCACCTGATGGAGCAGGTAGTCCATCTTGAACCGCAATTTTCAGATATGCTGATGACTCTTTACAGTACCAATAATGATTTAGCAAAAGCAGCTGGGTACAGCCTGGTAGCGATGACCAACCGCGAGCCCAACATCGATCTGCTGATCGCAGCCTGTGAAATTGCTGTGAGTCAGAACAATCACCCCGCAGGAATTGCTTTCCTGAAAGAAGCTTTGAGACTAAACCCGACTGAAGAGCAGTTGGGGCGATTATTGAAATTCAATTTCGTACGGGAAGAGTATTAATGATACAGTCAGGTACTTCAACATATGATTCCACTCCGGACTATTACTCATATTCCCGCCCAGAAATCCAGCAGCTGATTAATCCAGCCGCTTCTCGTATCCTGGATGTGGGGTGTGCTAGCGGTTTGATGGGATATGAGCTGAAGCTGAAGCTAAACGCAGAAGTATGGGGAGTGGAGAATATTCCTTCCGCTGCTTCACAGGCAGAAAAGCTGCTCGACCGGGTGCTGATGTGTACCATTGAAGATGCACTCCCCCAATTGCCGGACGGCTATTTTGATACGATCATCTGTGCCGATGTGCTAGAGCATCTGATTGACCCGTGGCAAATCCTGAATAGCCTTAGACAAAAACTGTCTGAAGCCGGGGAGGTGGTCGCCAGTATTCCGAATGTCCGCTATTGGCAGGTTGTCAAGGGGCTGCTTGAAGGGAGATGGCCATACGAAGAAGCCGGAATTCTTGATCGAACACATCTCAGATTCTTCACAAGAAATGAGTGCCTGCGGCTGTTTGAAGCCACTGGATATGCCATTGTACGTAGTGAAGCGATTGTTCTCAGGGGTGATTCAACGATACCGGACAGCATCGTCACATCGTTACAGATGGCAGCTCTTGATATCAAAACCCTTTCCGAAGAAAGCCTCCACTATCAATATGCGTTTGTTGCAAAACCGGTACAAACAACAAACAATAAGCCGGAATTACCTGCCGGGGTGCCGTCAGGGCTGACATCCATCATCATCCTTACCTTGAACCAGTTGCCGTTCACGCAGGCTTGCCTCGAAAGCATCAGCCAAAACACTCCCGAACCATATCAACTGATCATGGTGGACAACGGCTCCAGCGATGGAACCGTTCAATGGCTGCAGGAGCAGGCACGGAGGGATGACCGCATAAGCGTTTTCGAAAACGCTGTTAATCGGGGTTTCGCTGCTGGTTGTAACCAGGGGATCAGCGCAGCCAGCGGGGAGTATATCCTGCTGCTCAACAATGATACGGTGGTCACCGAAGGATGGCTCGGCGGGATGCGGGAGCTGCTTGATCGCTATTCTGATGCGGGGGTAATCGGTCCGATGACCAACAGCGCCAGCGGGGTTCAGGTAGTTGCCGATGTCGGATATGATACCATGGCCCAGTTGCCGCCCTGGGCTGCAGCTTTTCGCGAAGAACACCGCTACAGGATCATCCCGCAGCGCCGAATCGTCGGTTTCTGCATGCTGTTTCGCAGAGAACTGACTGACAGCATCGGCTTACTGGATGAGTCCTTCGGTTCGGGCAATTACGAAGATGATGATTTCTGCCTGCGTGCCGAGTTGGCGGGCTATCGAAACCTGATTGCCGGAGATGTCTTCATTCACCATGAAGGGGGGGCAACATTCTCCGGTAATCATATCGATCGCGGCAACGAAAACCGGAAGAACCGCACCCTTTTCAGCCGGAAGTGGGATCACAAGGGGCTTGAGGAATCGATGCTCCGGCGCTGGCTGGTTTTGCACGCTCTTGAAGAAGCTGAACAGAAACAGCAGCGTGGCGATGTCGATGGAGCGGTGTCGATTCTGCTTCATCGTGGCATCAAGATCGATCAGGAATCCGTTTTCCCCTATTTCAAGCTGGCCGAGATTCTGTTGGCAGCCGCTCGCTATGACGATGCCCTTGAGGTGCTACAGGAGATGCCTTCCAATGCCGACCGTATGATCATGGCAGAGATTGGGGCCACCTGCCATACAGCTCTTGGAAACGATGAAGCGGCTCGTCAGGCTGCTCTTCAGATTCAGGAACGCCCGCGCGCACTTGTGGCACTGGGGACACTGGCGGCGCGACAGGAAAAAACTATTGACGCGGAGGCGTTCTTTCGACGGGCGATTGCCCTGGACCCCTCCTGCGGCAGTGCCTGGCTCTCTCTGGGGATGCTGCTATGGGGGGAAGGGAAGCAGAATGAAGCCTGGCAGGCTGTTCGCCGCTCAGTTGTGGTTAACCCATTGAATAATGAGGCGGTAACCATACTACAGGACATGTCCATGAGACTCGAATGTCTGTCAACTGCTCTGCTGCTTATCGGGGATTCCGTAAAACTTTATCCGGACGGCCGCAATCTGAGCCTGACGTATGCCGAACTGCTGGCGCAGAGTGGCTGTGATTTCCAGGCTTTGGAGGAATGCGAGCGCTTTCTGGTCCGATTTGGCATGGATGAAAATCTGCTTGCACGTGCCTTAGAGCTGCGTGAACAAGTTGGCGTGCATGATCATCAGTCTGTCACAGGGATGCCGCTCATTTCCCTCTGTATGATCGTCAAGGACGAAGAAAAACAGCTGGCCCGCTGTCTTGCGAGCATCAAACCGGTTGTTAACGATATCGTGATTGTGGATACCGGCTCCAGCGATCGTACCACCGATATTGCCGTTGCCTTTGGTGCCCGTGTTTTTCAGTTCCCCTGGAACGGTAATTATTCAGCGGCACGCAACCATTCACTGGCTCAGGCAAGGGGAAAATGGATTTTGGTAATGGATGCCGATGAGGTGTTGTCCGAGCAGGATTATCCGCTCTTTGAGCAGATGATGCGCTGTCATCCCGGCACGCAGGTTGCCTGGAGTGTAACCACCAGAAACTACACTAACCGGGTGGAGAGTGAGGGTTGGCATGCCAATGACCACGATTTTCCGGAGCAAGAGCAGGGGGACGGTTGGTACCCGAGCAAAAAAGTGCGACTGTTCCCGGCGTTGCAGAGTGTCAGATTCCGCGGGGACATTCATGAAATGGTCGAGTCCGATCTGAGAGATTTGGGGATACCAATAGAAGATGCAGGATTCGTCGTACACCATTACGCTGAACTTGCTGAAGATGATCGCAGGGCAAAGCAGTTGCGCTATTATGAGTTGGGGAAGCAGAAATTGTTGGAAAACCCCGACGACATACTTGCGATTGTTGAACTGGCACTTCAGGCGGGGGAACTGCGATTGTTTCCTGAGGCGTTGGAGCTCTGGAATAGCCTGTTAAACCGTGGTGTTATGACTCGGGATGTCTACTTCAACCGCTCATATGTGTTAATGGGGTTGAACCGTTTCAGCGAGGCATCCGAAATGGCGCGCAAGGCTCTGGAGATTGATCCTGATCATAAGGAATCTGCCTACAACTGCGGCATGAGCCTCCTGAACCTTGCCAGACCTGAACAGGCTGTGGAAACAGTCGCTCAGGAATCGGCAAAACACCCCGATTATCCGCTTCTCACGGCGCTGCTCTGCGTGCTATATCTGTGCACCGAGGAACAAGAATCTGCCGTGAATATCCTGGAAGATTTAAAGTCACGCAATTATGGGATAGCAAACTATATCCGTGAAAGAGTGACTGTTCTGGAGCAGCTCGGTCATTTAGCCCTGGCGCAGCGGCTTCGGCAAGCTGCCGAGATGCCTGTTGTTACTATCCCGGCTTAGAATTGACTCACCGCTCGGAGACGATATGTGCTTCAAGAATCGCAACATCCTCATAACTGGCGGAGCCGGCTTCATCGGTTCTAATCTGGCTATCCAACTGGTCGAGGCAGGCGCCAAAGTCACACTGGTTGACAGCATGATCCCTGAATATGGCGGCAACCTGTTCAATATCGAGTCGATCCGTGACCGATTGACGCTCAATATTTCCGATGTGCGTGATGAACACGCCATGAAGTACCTCATTCAGGGTCAGGATTTCCTCTTCAATCTGGCCGGTCAGACCAGCCACCTGGACTCCATGCAGAACCCCTATCCGGATCTGGAGATTAACGCCCGCGCGCAGCTTTCCATTCTGGAGGCTTGCCGCAGGCACAATCCCGCCATTAAAGTTGTTTTTGCCAGCACGCGTCAACTCTACGGAACTCCCCAGTATCTGCCCGTTGACGAGCAACATCCGATTCATCCGGTTGATGTGAACGGCATCAACAAGATGGCCGGCGAGTGGTACCACCTTGTGTACCACAATGTGTATGGTATCCGAACAGTAGTGCTCCGACTGACTAACACATTTGGCCCACGCATGCGAGTTAAGGATGCTCGGCAGACATTTCTGGGCATATGGGTGCGGCGGGTCGTGGAGGGGAAACCGTTCCAGGTGTTCGGAGACGGACTGCAACTTCGAGACTACAACTATATTGACGATGTGGTCGACGCCATGCTGTTGTGTGCAACGGACTCCCGGGCAGACGGACAGATATTTAATCTGGGAGCTGAGCATCCGGTAAGCCTTAAAGCCACTGCCGATCTGCTTCTGCAGGCAGCCCAGGCTGGCCGTTACGAAATGATCCCGTTTCCAGCGGAACGAAAGGCCATCGATATCGGGGACTATTATGCCGATTTTGGAAAGCTCCGTCGACTGTTGGGCTGGCATCCGCAGATAGAACTTCTGGAGGGATTAACCCGTACCGTACGCTTCTATAAAGAACATCAGAATTGTTATTGGGGAGATGATGAACTTTAGCCGAATTCCGGTTGCCAAACCGCTGGTGTTTTACCGAACATGGTGGTGCTAAAATGGAAAATTTTGTCCTAGAAGATCACTTTGAGTCTCACATTACCCTTGTGAAACACCATCTGCATGGACTCGTTGTACAAAAGCGTTACCGCCAGGAACATCCCTGTGTTGCATGGCTGAACACTGTTCTTAAGCCGTACTATCCGGACGACAGGTTTTTGCCGATAGCTCAACATGAAGCACGTGCTTTGCTGCTTTTGTCGCAATATGGAATTTCACCGAAACTGATTGAATACTCTTTTGATTCTGTTGTTATGGAGTTTGCCGGGACGCCTATTACCAAAGACAGTAGCATTCTGATAAAAAACTACGAGAAACTTGCATCCAGAATAATCAATCTTTTCGTAGAGATCGGTT
Source organism: uncultured Desulfuromonadales bacterium (assembly GCA_903868145.1). GTDB lineage: Bacteria > Desulfobacterota > Desulfuromonadia > Geobacterales > Pseudopelobacteraceae > CAIPTY01. The sequence goes on from CAIPTY010000092.1 coordinate 11,196, forward strand.
TCAAGCACAATGATCTTTTACCACGAAATGTGCTGTTACATGATGGAGTGATAAAATTGATAGATTTTACCCTTTCAGAGTTTAATGACATAAAATTCATGGCATTGCTGCCCAACAGCAAATGGGCCAGATATGGCGAAGACTATAATTTGCTTAACTACGGCAAGCTCTACTTGGTGTAGGAAAGGTTTTGTAATGCCACATGACGAGAGGTATCAAGACGTTGCTAAAAAGACCTACAACTATCACAATCTCGGCGTTGGAGTATTTCCAGAAGGTGAGGAAAAGACTCCTCACGGGAGTGGGGAGCGATACAACTTTGACCGGATGTATATGATGGCTTCTACATATGACTTTACGCACAAGAACATGGTTGATCTTGGCTGCAACAGTGGATGGTTCTGTTTTCAGGCCAAGCTACTCGGCTCTGCATATATTCTAGGTATCGACTGCTCTGAATACGGTGTTATGGGCGGCGCAATTCATTATGCTCAGGAGTTTGAGGCGCGTTTTAAGCTGGGAGCCAATTTTTTGGATTTCAATCTTGAAAATATCAATATGGTCGCTTTGGCACAGCACGTCGGTATTGGACAATTTGATGTATCACTTGTGCTTTCAGTCCTTCACCATGTAGAGAATAAAAAGCGACTATTTGAAAGCCTTTATACTGCAACAGAAGAAATTATATTTTACGAGGATCATGAATTCTGGAACGAACTTTACGACGAGCGAGGAAATCCTATAGAGACAAAAGGGAACGGGTATCGTTTTGGATGGAATGAAGACATGTCATGGCAGCGAAAAATAGGCTCAATAGAAAAATATGAACCTATGATCCTGAACAGCTATTCAGAATCATGGCGTTATGATGTACTGAAAATGGACAAATTCCGTCAAGTTAAATTTTTAGGGTTTAGCGAAAAACGCCGCCCTTTTTTAGCTTTTTTCAAATAAATAGCAGGCTTTAAGCTCCTCACAACTGCAAATAACGCCACCTGTTCCCTTCAGGAGATGATTGTGATCAATGTATTTCAACCAAGTCTCGGTCTTGAGGAGCTCGACGCGATCAGTGAAGTGTTTAAATCAAACTGGCTGGGTAAAGGCAGCAAAACCAACCAGTTCGAGCAAGCATTTGCTCACCATTTACATGTTCCGCCAGAGCGAATTATCAGCACTAACTGCTGTACCGAGGGCATGTTCCACGCTATTGAAATTCTTGGAATTGGACCGGGTGACGAGGTTATATTGCCGACTATCAGTTTTGTTGGAGCGGGAAATGCCATTGCTGCATCTGGAGCAAAGCCGGTATTTTGTGATGTTGACCCTCGAACACTTAATGCTACCGCCCATACAATTGAAAAGGAGATCACGCCTAGAACGAAGGCGGCAATTCTGATCCACTACGGTGGTTATCCGTGCGACGTAGATGGGATTGTGGAGTTGCTACGAAATCATGGTATTTTTCTTATTGAGGACAGTGCCTGTAGCGTGGCTTCCCAAAAGGCTGGCCGTGCGTGTGGAACTTTTGGTGACATCGGTGTTTGGTCATTCGATGCAATGAAAATTCTTGTAACCGGTGATGGCGGCATGATTTATGTTAAAAATCCCGATTTAAGGATGAAATTTGAACAGAATACGTATCTTGGCCTCATGAATAAAAGCGGTATTAATAATACCGTTGATAGCAAATGGTGGGAGTTCGATATTTCCTCCTTCGGACGTCGCTCCATCATGAATGATATTTCCAGTACAATTGGTCTTGTTCAACTCAAAAGACTTGACAGCTTTATTGCTGCCCGCAAGAAAGTCCACGAAAAATATAACGAAATGCTGTCTGGGCTTGACTGGCTGGTTCTTCCCCCGCAGCTGGAGAATGGCAGCCTCTCTTCGTACTACTTTTATTGGATTCAGCTAAGCAGCACGGAGATACGAGATCGACTTGCCTCATATCTCCGTGACCACGACATATATACTACGTTTCGTTATTTTCCTCTTCACTTGGTAAAACGGTACGGCTCCACTGTGAGCTTGCCGTATGCAGAGAGTGCTGCCAACCATACTCTTTGTCTTCCGATCCACCAGTCATTATCAGATGACGATATTCAGACAATTGTTAGCCGTATAAAAGCCTTTTCCGAGTCAAAACCATGATCTATGTTTTTGTTTTCCTTGGCGAGTTTGGATACGAGCTATTCAACTGGCAAGGAGTTATTCGTAAATTCACGAGTACCATCGGGAGTAACGACAAGATCATCTGTTGCAGCCGTGCCAATCTGTTTCCATTTTATGAAAAGGCCGACCTATATGTAGACATTTCTGAACTGCCAAAATACAAGAAGAGTGTTGCATCCGGTTATTCAGCATGTCTGCCTGAACATTTGAACCAACTGCTTCCGGCTAATATTGTCTTTGACCTCGAACTTAAGGCAGAAATTCGTTGGTTTGTGATGCAGTATCTTAAAAAAGAAAACCCATATTTAGAAATTGGCAGCGTCTACGATGATTTCAAATTCGTTTACAGTACAAGCAGAACCGTCTTAAACGGCTGTGTTTTTGGGGCTGATACAGAAAATCCGACATCTGTTAATGCATGGCCGGATATTTATGAGCAACTTGATGTAACGAACAACCATTTTGTTAAAATAGACTACAATCCACCATCCATCAGAGCCACGGTAGAAAGTTCACTGGGTTTCAATCTTAGTGAACCCTACATTCTTTGCCAGAACAGACAACGAAAAATTGTTGTTCGTTCAGATGTAACATTTCCCTTCAATGAAATAATTGCGTGCCTCGCACAACGGTTTAAAATAATATTGCTTACCTTTGATACAGGGCGCTCTTTTGATAGCTATTCTGCTTTTACAAAAAATGAAAATTGTTATGAATTCAAGTGCTCTTCTTTTCTTGAACAGTCTGTACTTATATCCGGGGCAAAATCTTGTGTGTTTTTTACGGAAGGCGATTTAGGCAGTCACATTTATGTTCCTCCCTTTATGGGCAAAGAAGTCTTTTGTGTGGCGTCACAGGAAATATACAATCTTGATACTGCTCCCATTGACTTTTGGAATCGAAGTGTTTTCAGATTTGGAGGCAAAATTCGCCCCTATGCCGCTGAAAAGCTGTTTGCCCCCGCTTTGGCTTCAGTCCGTGTGTTTGCTGATACGGTGACAAAAAAAATCTACCTGGAAGCATATCTGCAAAATTTGGAAGATCTTGCCCGTAACAGTGAATTGCAAAACCTCTACCTTTGGCCGCGCACGCCACTAGGGGTTGACCATCAGGACAAAATTATTGAGCGGGTGGGGGTATCTGACTATCAAGTTGAAGACCCACGCTCCAGATCGTTTTTAATAATCAACCAACTAAAAAAGATGATATCGACTGGTTCCTTACCGGAAGACTTTTTTCTCCTGGATGTTGCATGTGGTGATGCCGTAATACTCTGTCAGATTCAGAAGGAATTCCCCCGATCATTTTGTTTTGGTATTGATTGCCTCAAGAATAAATTTGACACTCATACCTCCGCGCAAGAGGAGGGGATATTCTTGTACGAGGGGTATATCCAGCACCTTTTTGCAAATCAAGTAGATCCGCCTTTTGATGTTGTTATGATGCTCAACTCATATCGTGGATGGGAGTCGGCAGAACTTCGACCATCTGAAAGGGAATTGCCGGAGCAAGCAGATAGATGGTTCGCTCGAAATGCAAAATTCACTATATTAACAGCAACAGAACATCAGATCACAAGCCTTCAAAATAAATCCTTTTCTGTCAATTTGCTGGGTAAGGGAGAAGATAATTCGCACATGATAATTGCTCATATGAGCACAAAAGACCGTATGGAAGATGTGCAGAAAACCATTGTTGAAAAAACAGGTGATCCGCCTGAAGTATTTAATTGGCAGCAGCCGAAGATGGAACCATTTGAGATAGAAGCCTTGACGCAATTGTTACGTAGTTATGTGCAACCGATCAGTACCCTTGAGTGGGGTTCGGGGGCGAGTACCACATGTTTTGCTTCTCGTCTCCCCTATGGCAGCAGTTGGGACAGTATAGAAAATGAAGCTGGCTGGTTTGGCAGGATTACAGCTCATGTGAGCCGTTGGGGAGATCAATCCATCCGTGTACATTATTGCCCTCCTGTCGGAGAATTTTACCATGGAAAGGAAGACGGCAATTTCATTAACTTCCGTGATTATATTCTCTATCCCACAAAATTGACAAAACGTTTTGATCTCATCCTGGTTGATGGCCGTGCCAGAGTCGAATGTATGGCTGTTGGATGGGATTTGCTTGCCCGCAACGGCGTTATGATTTTACATGATGCTTCGCGCCCTGAATATCAATCCGGAATTCCATCTGATTGTTTTTTTGTCAGAGTGACTTCACATGAATATGATAAATTTGGCGGAGTTCCGTCAATATTATTTATGGCAAAAGAGCCTGAGCCACTCAAAAGGTTCTTGCATCGGCTAATACAAACGACTGGAATGAAAGGATTCGTAGATCATAACATTATCACCGGCAATGAGACTAAGGGGCGCATACTGTTCCTTAATACGTATTACTCAGGCTTTTTGAAAACACATTATCAGGCCAATCTGAAGCTGGATAAACTGTCTTACTGGCAACAAAAACGAATACTCCTTGAGCAGTGTTTCGGTGACAGTGACTTTTACTCATCCGGCATGATTGCAGCCGGATGGGATGCCGACGATATCGTGGTCAACTGTTCAGAGATGCAGTCCGCTTGGGCCAGAGAGAACGGCATCAATCACCAGAACACCGGATTGATTACAATCGAACAGGTGCGCCGCTTCGAACCTGATGTCATCTACCTGCAGGATTTAAGCCTTGCCACTCCGGAACTACTGGCGGCACTCCGTCCCTTCACCAGGCTGATTGCGGGACAGATAGCTTCTCCAGTGCCGCCACGCGCCGATCTGACTGGAATCGACGTGCTCTTTTCCTCCTTTCCGCATTTTGTGCAGGATTTTCGGAGTCACGGAAAAACAGCCTGGTATCAACCGTTGGCATTTGAACCCCGGCTGTTACAGCGGATCCCGGAGCGTGAGCGAATCTATCCCGCAACCTTTGTCGGCGGAATTTCGCCGCATCACGGCAAAGGTCTGGAGACCCTGCAAACTATCGCCGGACTCGTGCCAATTGATTTTTGGGGCTATGGCTCATCATCACTCTCTCCTGGTTCACCCATACGACAACAGCATCACGGAGAATTATGGGGGCTGGACATGTTTGATATTCTCCGGCAATCGGCCGTTACTCTTAATCGCCATATTGATGTGGCCGGAGATTGCGCCAACAACATGCGGCTATTCGAGGCCACCGGCTGTGGGGCTCTGCTTCTTACCGACTACCGCCATAACCTTAATGACTTATTTGAGATTGGCAGAGAGGTGGTTGCATACCGTTCCCCAGAAGAGGCCGCGGCTCTGATAAGCTATTACCAACGTTATCCTGAAGAAGCTGAATCAATAGCCAAGGCTGGTCAGGAACGTACCCTGCGCGATCACACATATACCCGCAGGATGCAGCAGACTGCCGAGATATTGGAGCGCCAACTGCGCTACGGGCGAGAGCAGGGACGTTATCCACTCCCGATAATGATTTCAAGCAATTACCGTCCAATCAGTGCTGAGGAAACAACTGAAGCAATGACTCAGGCCTGGAAAGATACTGACATACCGGCGCGCCAGCGTGGGCTGGTACAGATCGAACTGGGGCAGATGTACGCCGGTCAGGTCAAACCTCATTTTTCCGCATTGGCAGACCTGATCAGACCGTATGTTCAGAATAGCAGTTCCATTTTGGAACTAGGATGTGCCAGCGGATATTATTACGAAATTCTGGAGTACTTGCTGGGCAGACGGATTGATTATACCGGAGTGGATTATTCCGAGGCAATGATTGCCATGGCTCGCGACTTCTATCCACGCCCGCAGTTTTTTGCCGCAGACGCAAAATGCCTCTTCTTTGCCGACCGGCAGTTCGATCTGGTGGTATCCTCCTGCATACTGCAGCATGTGCCGAATTATCGTCAGCATATTGAAGAAACCTGTAGGGTCGCGCGGGAGCTGATCATTGCGCATCGCACACCCGTTTGTCGAAACAAACCTACGCGTCGTATGGCTAAACAGGCCTATGGTGTGGAAACTGTCGAATTTTGCCTCAATGAGCAGGAAATCCTGTTGCACTTCTCGCTACAGGGCTTTGAACTCATCGCAGAGCGTATTATCACGAGCATACGGGACCATGACGAATACGATATCAGCTATCTCTTCAGAAAGATCGTCTCCTCATGACGGATATGTACTCCAAAGGGATTTTCTTCTTGTCGGATAGCTCGACCTTCAGCTATGCAGCCACTTGCCTTGCCGACGGATTGCACCAGATGGGAGTGCCGATCTTTGCCAACATTGATTACGGTGACCTCCTGATCACCGATTTCCGCTTCGAAAAATGCGATGACATCTCCATGCGTGAAAATGCGTACTGTATTCTCGTGGACTTGCAGGACACGAGACAGTATTTTAAGCAAATGGTCCGGTTTGAGACGCCAAACGCTCGTACGATTGCGCTCTGCATGCAGGACGATGTTGGTAATTTCTGCATTGACGGAACCGACGCTTTTCTATGTGCCCATGAGAATGTCTACCGGAAGCTTGTCGGAATACGCCTGCCCATAGGATTCGGTCTGTCAAGTGCCATGATCCGGAAATCGGGGGACTTGTTGCCGAATGAGCCGAGAGCCGAAGGATTCCTCTACAATTTCCGGCCATCACTGAATCAGGATCTTCGGGCAAGCCTTGATCTGGTATTACTGCCCGCGATGAGGCAGCACTTTCCAGTTCATAATCAAACAACCCGCGCGGGGCGATGGAATGACGACTATTTTGCTTTACTGCGTAACAGCCTTGGTTGCTTGGCATATGGCGGTACCTTTGAACAGGATTTTTCCAAGAACGAATATTTTATGTGTAATGAACGGTTTCGGACATTTACCTCTTACGTTGAGCAACGCCGTGAGACTATTCTACTACGTTGGGACAGTTGGCGTTTTTGGGAATCACTTGTTTTTGGCTGCGTAACTGTACATCTGGATTTTGAAGAGTATGGTTTCATGTTGCCGGTGATACCTGAAAACTGGAAGCATTATGTTGGTGTAAATTTGTCTGATGTGCGGCGTGATGTGGAAAGGCTGATGGATGAACGAAACCTATTGCCTGAGATTGCCTGGAATGGCCGTCAGTGGGCTATTGAACATTATTCGCCACTGGCAGTGGGCCGGCGCTTTATTGGGTTGCTGAAGAGTCTTTTTGACTGACAGGAGACCGTATGTTCTGGGATGATATTGTTCTGGTAACAGAACAGGTAGAAAAACATGGACTGAGACAACCTTTTGTCGACCTGGGCGGCATGATCCGCCCCTGTATCGCCGATTATTCTCTTACGCGAGATTCCGGAGAACAGGGTGATCGCTTTACCTATCTTGGGCAACGCCCCTTTGACCACATTGACCCAGAATACGAAATATTCAATCCCGACAAGGGATCACTATTGATCGAGGATCTTCCCTATTCTAACCGGGAAGCATTCGGAACAGCTTTATGCCTGAATGTGCTGGAGCACGTGGAAAATCCGTTTCGTGTCTTCGCCGCGCTCTATCAGATTATGAAACCGGATTCTCTGCTGGTAGTCTCCACAGTTTTTTGTTTTCCCCATCATCCATCGCCGAATGATTTCTGGCGTTTCACCCCGGAATGCCTTCAATATTTGGCACAAAATGCCGGCTTTACGGTTCTGGAGGGAGGGTGGCGGTTGGATGTGCCTGCCGAATGGGGTATCCTGGATTTGCAGACGCAGCGCCTTCAACAGATCAAATCAGTTTATGTCACTCTTACCAAAGCGGATTTTGTCCGGTGTCCTTGCGGACCTTTTACCCTGCCACAACGACTTCACCGTGATGGAGTACTCTGTTGAAAACGGCCATGCGTTATTATTGTACCTACTTTGATAAGGGGTACCTGATCCGGGCTGTCGCTCTGCATGCATCGCTAGTGCGACATGAGCAAAAGCCGTTTACCCTGTTTGCCGTCTGCCTGGATGAGTTGACCCGCACACTTCTCCAACGAATGCAGCTTGTCGGGGTGGTGACTGTTCCGTTGCACGAAATTGAGGCAGGGGATGAACAGCTCCGGCAGGCTCGCTTGAATCGAAACCTTGTTGAATATTACTGGACATTGACCCCGACGGTTATCATCAGATTGCTGGAGAAATATTCCCAGGTTGACCTGATCACCTATCTTGACGCTGATCTTTACTTTTTTTCATCACCAGACCCCATATTCACAGAGTTTAAAAATTACAGTGTCCTTATGCATGAGCATCGTTTTCACGAGGAATTCAAGCCGGCTCTGAAATACGGGCGATTCAATGTGGGACTACTCTGCTTCAGGCGAGACCGGCATGCGCTCGCGGTTCTGCAGTGGTGGCGTGAGCGTTGTAACGAATGGTGTTATGCCCGCCTTGAAGAGGGTCGATTCGGAGACCAGTTATACCTGGAGGATTGGCCCGAACGCTTTAATGGCGTGGGGGTGCTGGAACACATTGGAGCCGGTGTCGCACCTTGGAATAACATGCAGTACAGCTACACCCAGGGCGGAGACTGTGCGGTCAGGGTTGATGGATTACCGCTGATCTTTTACCATTTCCATGCCCTCTATTTTTCACATCCGAGATATGTCGTCTTATCAAAGCTGCTGGTTCACAAATTTCCTCTAACTCTAGTGAAATACTGCTATTTGCCGTATATTAAGGCTCTGCATTGTGCTATCGAGAATGTTTGGGCCGTGCAGCCTTCTTTTGATTTCGGCCTATACGGTCAGTTTTGGCGTTCACATGCGGCCATAATTTTGAAAGCAGATCACATCACCTTCGACATGACTCAAGTGGATCAGCCTGCTCTCCAATTGACTCCACTTGATGAAGTATATTCATTGCTGAAGACATCACAGGTACCAGACGAGAATGGCTTACATGTCTGAAAAAACATATCTTCTCGAGGCCGGTCAACATTTTGACCGGAAAGAATTTGTCCAGGCTCTTCATGCGTACGAGATTGCGTATTTTCTGAGCCCCAATGACATTGAAGCCAGAACCGGTGTGGCTTTAAGCCTGTTTCATGTTGGCAAATATGCCGAGGCTGTGCCTGCCCTGCTTGAACTGCTCACTCTAATACCAGATTCTGAACAATTGTCGCTTATTCTGGCAGAATCACTGAACAGGTGCGGCCGCGTAACTGAAGCGGTACATCGCTTGTCAGAACTGGTTTCCAAATCCCCTGACAACATTGATGCTCAAGTCCGTCTGGGCAGGATTTATCTCGACATGGAGAAATATCCCGATGCAAACCGGTGCCTTACAGCAGCTTTGGACATCGAGCCCAATCATGTGGAAGCCCTCGGATACATTGGGATGATGATGATCAAACATTGTCAGTTTGATAATGCGCTCATGGTATTGCAAAAAGCATACGAACTCAGTCCGGGTGATATTCTGGTCTTAAACAATCTTGGGCGGGCCTGCAAGTTGATGGGGCATCATGACAAAGCGCTAGCATGGTATCAGGAGGCTCTGAAGGTCGACCAAAACCATCCCGTAGTCATTACAAATTACCTCTTTACACTCAACTACTGTGATGGACCAGACCCTGAATTCATAACCTCAGAGCATGTAAGGCTGGCTCCCCATTTTCTCAATTCTGCGGTTCCGGAAATAACCCTTAAACAAATCGGATCATCCTCGGAGCGACTTCGAATAGGATATGTTTCCGGAGATTTTTATACCCATTCTGTTTCATATTTTATCGAGCCGATTCTACAGAATCACAACTATCAGAGATTCGAAGTGTACTGTTATTCTTTGGGCTTAACAAATGACGTAACTACAAAACGTCTGAAGGCTCTGCCCTGCCAGTGGCGCGACATGACGACAGAGCCTCCGGAAGGCCTTATTAAACAAATTAGAGAAGACAGGATCGATATCCTCGTTGATCTGGCAGGACTCACGGCAGACAATCGTATCACTGTATTTGCCAATCGCTCGGCTCCCATACAGGTTTCCTGGATCGGATATCCAAATACCAGCGGTCTTGCCAACATGGATTATTATTTGACTGATTGCCTATGCGATCCCCCCGGCATGACCGACCATCTCTTTATTGAAAAACTCTGGCGACTGCCCAGGGTATTCTGCTGTTATCTTCCACCGATCGAATTTCCTGCCATCAGCCCGCCTCCTTTTTTGAGCAATGGTTATATAACCTTCGGCAGTTTTAATAATTTTGCCAAGGTGACGACAAGGCAGATTGCACTCTGGGCCAACATTCTCCGATCGGTCCCCGGTTCCCGGCTCTATCTTAAGAGCATGGCACTTGGGGATAATTCTGTAAAGAATCGTGTTCTTGAGATATTTGCAGCCGAGGGGGTCTTGGCAGACCGCATACTCATGCGGGTTGTCACCACAACACCTCTGGAACATCTGCAGGAGTATTCCAAAGTGGACATCGCACTGGATACTTTTCCGTACCATGGTGCAACAACCACATGTGAAGCACTCTGGATGGGCATCCCCGTAATTACCCAGGCCGGGGTTTCGCATGTGTCACGTGTCGGTGTATCGCTGTTGCAGCAGGTTGGATGTTTGGAACTTGCTGCCCAGTCTGCAGAAGAGTATGTGGAGCGAGCCGTTTCTCTGGCTGGTTCCAGCGAAAAGCTGATCCTGATGCGCAACAATCTAAGGATGTTGATGGCTGGTTCCGCGTTGATGGATCAGGCCGGCGTAACCCGTGAAGTTGAAGAGGCATATGCAAGAATGTTCGAGGCTGCCTGCAAGGAAAGGTGTTATCGTTAATGGCCGCCGATGCCGATTTCGAAGAGGGTTGCCGCCTCTATGGCACCGGACGTTTCTCCGAAGCAGAGACCATCTTCAGGAGATGTCTGGAACTATTCCCAACAAATCCGGATCTGCTGAATGCCCTTGGTAGTTCCATTGATGCACGGGGCAGTTCAGAGGAGGCGATTCCATATCTGCAACTGGCAAGCCGGCTGCGGCCGGATAGCGCCCCTTTTCACCATAACCTTGCCAATGTTTTTCGGAGGGTGAACAACCGGGAGGAAGCCGAAAATGAATATCTTGAGGCACTCCGGTTCGACCCTCAAATGGTAGAGGCTCTGCATGGTCTTGGCAGCATGTATCTTGAGGATGATAAGCTTGACCCGGCTGAGGCATGCTTGCAAAGGGCGTTACTGAATTCACCCCGATTCGTGCTTGCCCTGCATGATCTGGGTCAGCTTCACCAGCGCAGGGGAAATCGGAAAGAGGCTGAGAACAGCTATCGTAGCTGCATTGACTCAGACGCCACTTTTGTACCTGCCCTGAACTCCCTCGGCATGCTGCTGTTACGTCAAAATATCGTGGATGAATCCCGAAAATGCTTCGAGCAGGCTATTGCTGTCGATCCATTTTATCTCCAGGCTCGCTGCAACCTTGCGGTAGCAGCCACATGGTGTGGTGAACTGGATTTTGCCATTCGCGAACTGCGTGAAGCCACTCGTACAGCACCAAATGAAGGAGATCTCCATTTCAATCTCTCGTTGGCGCTGTTGGCCGCCGGTATGTATGATGAAGGTTGGCAGGAGCATGAGTGGCGTTTTCATAAAGCCAACCCCGTACCTCTACGCCATACCGGCATTCCACGCTGGCAGGGTGAACCGCTCACAGGCAAACGTATTTTGATTCATGCAGAACAGGGATACGGTGATTCGTTGCAGTTTATCAGATATGCCCCCCTTCTGGCAAACCAGGGAGCCCTGGTTTATGTTGAGGGACAGGACAGGATAATATCCCCTCTTCTGGCAACGGTTCATGGTGTTTTGGGCGCTTATTCTCGGGGAGATGCACTCCCCGCAGTAGATCTGCAGATTTCGATGATGAGTCTGCCCCTGGTTCTCGGGAATATATCCTGGCCGCCGCCGGCAGAGCAGTACCTGAATCCACCGGAGAGTTTGAAGCTTTATTGGCGTAAGCGCCTGTCTCTTCACAGTGGTCAAAAAATCGGCCTGGCCTGGGCAGGGCGTCCGGAGCATGAGAATGATTCAAACAGGTCCATCTCTGAGCAGGATTTAGCGCCTTTTGGGAAACCGCGAGGAGTTTCATTTATCAGTCTTCAATTCGGTGCCAGAAAAGCACATGAGCTCCCGTTCACCATAACTGATTACTGCTCAGAAATCGACGGATTCTCCGAATCTGCGGCTCTGGTCAGTCAACTTGATCTGGTTATCACCGTAGATTCTGCAGTCGCGCATCTGGCGGGTGCTTTGGGCATTCCGGTATTTCTGCTTCTTCCCTGGAACCCGGATTGGCGCTGGGGGCACAAACTTAGTGAATCTCCATGGTATCCTGCCATGACTATCTTCCGTCAGTCCGTACCCGGATCCTGGAAAAACGCGATTGCAGAAGTAGCAAATATTTTGCCCAGCTAATGCCCTACCGTTCAGACGCCCACTCTTGCATGAAAGTGTTCTGGCAAGGGTCGCTCGATTGCTGAATGATACTGATACACCAGGAGCAGACATGATCAATATGCAAAGAAATTTTTCGGAACTGAATAATTTTCTTGACCGGATAGCCGACGAGGTTTACCCGGAGGCCCCCAGTTCCATTCACTCCGAAATAACGCTTGTGGCCTTGAAAAAACTGGAGGAGCTTTTCCCCTTGAAACCCGGCATGAAGGTGGTTGATGTGGGGTGCGGCCAGGGGCCTGCCTTGGAATTTTTCCACTCCCGCTGCCTTGATTACCTCGGGATAACTCTGGGAGACGAGGATATTGCTGCCTGCCGAGCCAAAGGCTTCAAGGTCGAAAAGAGCGACCAGTCATTCCTTGCGCTTCCTCATAACAGTCAGGATCTGATCTGGGCACGACATGTGATCGAGCACAGCATTTTTCCGTTTTTTACGCTTGAGGGTTTCAGAAGAGTTTTGCGCTCAGGGGGAATGCTCTATCTGGAGGCTCCGGCACCCGAGACTTCCTGTCACCATGAGCGCAATCCGAATCACTACAGTGTGCTCCCTAAGGCTTGCTGGAGATCATTGCTTGAGCGCAGCGGCTTTAAGGTATTGGGTGATATTGATTATGCATTTGAAGTACTTGCAGGATCAGACGTTTACTGGGGATTCTATTGTCTCAAATTGTAGCATGTTGATCACGATTCTTAAAGTCAGGCAAATTGCAAATGTGAATATTGATATCTCAAAAATACTTGAACATGAGCCGACCCAGGACGAAAGGGTCATGCTCGAGCATTTTTCAATAATCAACAGCCTGGTTATTGATCTTGAAGCTCTGGCATTGTTCCGACTCTGCATGATGGTGTCGCCACACACGCGGGTTCTTGAAATAGGATCCTATCGCGGGGGATCAACCGTGGCAATCGGTCACGCCGCCATGTTAAATCAACTCGACGTATTCTGCATTGACAGATGGTCCGAATATCAACAGCAATCCGATTTTAATCACATGGACAAGGCTCAGTTGAATGACCTGCGAATATTGGCGGAGTTCATTGCGAACACATCCTTTATCAAAGACCGCCTCTTTATGCTCCGAGGGGATGCAGTTTCGTTCAGCCCTATATTGGGGTGCAATCTGTTTTCCCTTGTCTTTGTGGACGGAGCTCATGACTACTATTCTGTAGTTGATGATATCCTATGCGCACTCAAGGTAATTAAACCTGGCGGGATACTCTGCGGCCATGATTATCATTCCGCAGGAATAGATGTGAAAAAAGCTGTTCATGATGTCATTATGCTGTCTGAAACCATTATCAGTAAGGGACTTATTGAGAACACGTCGATCTGGTACGCGGTCATTAAAGACCCGGAATATGAGTTGTTGCTGGTAAACGTTATCAAGCAAATGGCACTTGGTAATTTCGTGGAGGCACTCGCACTGCTGACTGAAGGTAGCGAATCGGTAGAGCAGACCAAAGAAATTGATTGCCTGCGAAAAGGACTGGAGTTTGAGATCAGTCTACTCTGATTTTTGCCGGATGCCCATGACGTGCTATTCGCAACAAACAGTAAGTGATTATAATTCTGCACCATATTTCATTAAACGCACGCTTGCAGGTGACTTGAATGATTGTTAAAAATTCCAGCTCCATCAGCAGATCTACTAAAATATGGCTGGCATATGTTGCCTATCCAATAACAACTGCAGTTTATTTTGAGCGGGTCCTAAGGCAACGCTGCCTGACAACTACTATCGGCCCCCCTCTGCCTTCACTGCTTATTGAAAAGTGGCAACTCCAAAACATGAAGCTTCCACTTAACGAACAAGATATTTCAACTGATTTCACACCTGATATGGCGAAGATTGTTAGCGATATCGCTCCTGAGTTTCTTCCTGACCTGTATATCTGGATTGAATCGGTAGGTGGTTACGCTCCGCAACACCTCGAAGCGATACCATGTCCCAAAATATGTTATTTGATTGACTGCCATATTGCCATTTTGCCGCGTTTGGAGTGGGCAAAACAATTCGACATCGTATTTATTGCCCAATTGGAATATCTGGATGAATTCCGCAAACGGGGGATGTGTGCGCACTGGCTCCCCTTGGGGTGTGATCCTGATATACATTGCCGTTTTGATATTCCGAAGTTATATCCTATCGGCTTTGAAGGAAGTATTTCGGAAGGTTCTCGGCGTGAGATCCTGCTGAATGAATTATCCAACAGGATCTCAGTTCATTATGATCGCTGTTTCTGGGAGGATCGAGCCAAGCTGTTCTCTGAGTCAAAGATGATTTTTAATTCTGCTGCACAGCAAGACTTGAACATGAGGAATTTTGAGGTCATGTCGGCCGGTAGCCTCATTTTAACTGACATGGGAAAGAATAGCGGGCAAGACGAGCTCTTTATTGATGGTGAAGACTATGCTGTTTACAACGATAACAACATAGTCGATATTGCACGTTTCTATCTGGACAATGAAGACCTCCGCGAAAGAATTGCTGCAAGAGGTCGGCGATTGGTTCATAACGCTCATACGATAGGCCACAGGGTGGATGATTTATTGGCAGTGGCCCTTGGCGGCAAAAGAGAAACATACTCGGCTAAAGAATTGAGGGAACGTTCGTTGGCCGGAGTGCCCACTTTCTATGAGGAAGTACTTGAAAGTATTGGTATTGGCGCTCCCGTCCGAAGTTTTGTGATTCCGGTCTTAGACTACTCGCCGGCAAGCGAGTACAATATCAGGACGCTGCTTGATGATCTGGAAACTATTGAAGGGGAAGTCATTGTCGTATTCAATGGCTCCACGGTGGGAGAGGAATTGAAGAGTCATCCCCGGATTACCAGATATGCCATCATGAAGCAGAACGTTGGGGTCGCCAGAGGTTGGAATATAGGTTTGGATATGGCCGAGTCAGATGTCGTATTCATTCTGAATGCTGATGTTCATATAGGTCCAGAGGCAGTGGCGGTGGTTGAGAAAGGGTTAAAGACTCTTCCTTTAGCCGCCTGCGTCGGTCCTCAGGGGGCTTTCGTTAAGTATCCAATTTGTTCGGACTATTGTTATCTCGACAAGGGCAGCTTCAGGGATCCAACGGAGGTAGATGCCGTCTCAGGTTTTTTGTTCGCGGTTAACAAAAGATTATTCGTAGAATATGGTATTCAGTTCGAGAACGGATTTACCCCCTGCTTCTTTGAAGAATGGGATATAGCCCTACAGATCAAGCGGGCGGGCTTAAAAAACTATGTAGTTCCCACAACTGCATATAACCATCATTGGAGTGGGACCATAGCGGCATTGCGTGCTATACCGTATATGGGACGTGAGGAAGTAGCCAAAGAAATTATTCTTCGCAACCGTCAGCTCTTTCTGGTCAAATGGCGTCACATATCCCGGAGCATGAATAAACCCGAATTACTGGAAAGCCTCTGGAAAGAGTATTTGCTGAACGCTGGCGGAGTTGCGTTGCGTGACGGGAACGCACAAGTGACAGCAGAGACCGCTGAAAAATTGCGCATATATTTTTCAGAGGATCCAAGAGCCAGCGCTTTTATAAGGATGGCGACCCTTCAGGGTCTAAAGCACCATATCAATAAGGAAAAATCGGCTTGAAAGTGTCTGTCGAAGGAGGTGGCCATGAAAGTTGTTATTCTTTGCGGAGGTCAGGGAACCCGCATTCGGGATACAACGCCGGAATTTTATTCCTTTGGAAGATGTTGCCCATGCAGTCGAGCACTTTCTTTTTCTGGAGCCATCCGCATGTGAAGACGGTTTATTCAACCTAGGAGGAGAATCGACGCCAAAAATCGTCGAGATTGCAGAAAAAATTGCCACCCGTTGCAAGATCGTCCTCGGCTACACACCTGAAATTTGTAGACCAACGCCATCATCCAACGAAGTTTGTGATGATTTTAGCTTCCGTATTGAAAAACTCAAGGCAACGGGCTTCTGCCTGTTGGGAGATATTGACGCAGAAGTAGATGCGACCCTGCTTCTATACCGTCACGCATTCGGGACCAACGAACAAGGATAGTGCTTGTTTGAAAATGAGGGGATATGAATTCACATTTTATTGATACGGGCCTTCAGTCCGTCCTGCAAACAATACAGGCAGTAACAATCGGGAGTTCTGTTGCCCAAAAAAGCGGCTATCTTAATCTTTACGGCGATATGCTTTCCTTTTATCGTAATCAGTGGAATATGCCGATGGATGGCCCATACGAGGAGTTGGTCAAGCAGATGCACGAACCAGCCGACCAGTTGCTTGTTGCCGCCATTGATGCTGAAAGTCGAGGGCTGACGGAAGCCGCAGCCCGTTTTGCCGAGTCTGCTGCAATCATTGACCACCAGATTCAGTTTTTCATTGCTTCATCGGCCTTCTTCCGGAAAAACGGTAACATCACCCGGTCGCGAAAAATTTTACAAGCCCTTGCCCTTAATCACCCCGAAAGCCAGGATATCCTGAGCGAGCTTTTCATGTGCGACGTTTTTGAAAACTTCTGGTCGCATGACTATTACGACCAGTTTGCAGATATCCACCGGAAATACAAGCCTCGGGTATATCTGGAAATAGGTGTAGCAACCGGAAAGTCTCTTGCTCTTGCCAGAAAGGGAACTCGCGCCATTGGCATTGATCCTGCCTTGGAGGACAAATCCCCTCTGATCTATCATTCTCCGGAAAACACACCACAGCTTTACGGCATGACCAGCGATGATTTTTTTACGACAATTGATATTGTTCGAGAGATGGGGCAGACCACTTTTGATGTTGCTTTTATTGACGGCCTGCATCATTTCGATCAGGTACTGAGGGATTTTATCAATCTTGAAAAATTTGCCGGGCCTGACTCGGTTATTTTAATCCATGACTGTCTTCCGGTTAATTCCCGTGTGGCTGCCCGAGATAGATCTACTGCGTTCTGGACAGGTGACGTCTGGAAGATAATCCCCTGCCTGAAGGCGGTGAGACCGGACCTGGAAATAATAACTTTACCAGCGCCACCTGCAGGCCTGGCGATGGTACGACGCCTCGATCCGGCTTCACGGATACTGAACCGACAATATATGACCATACGAGAACAGTTTGACGACCTTGTTCTGCCGGAATCATGGCCTGAGCGTTGCCGCTTGCTGGCAGTTGAAACAGATGAAACGACCTTCAATCTCCGGGATTATCTCCCATCAGGTGGTTGGTCATGAAGGTCGCCATGCCACAGGACAATACCTACGGATGGGGCATCGCAGGCACCTATCTGAGTGCAGAAATTGCCAAGCTCCCCCCTGTCGCCGGTGTGACACTCCACAGCATTGCCGGCCACCACTTTGCCCCCACCTTTGCCGATCAGTGGAACCGCATCAATATTGGTTACTGTTTTTTTGAGTCGGAAATCATTGCATACCGTTTCATCCCTGAGGCCGCCGAGCGATGGGACCATATTGTAGCCGGCTCCTCCTGGTGCGAACACCATTTGCGAATTGCCGGCATGGATCGAACCTCGACCATTTTGCAGGGTGTTGACCCATTGCTGTTTTACCCCCTGCCACCACGGGCAGATGATGGGCGTTTCATCATCTTTTCAGGAGGCAAGTTTGAGTTCCGAAAAGGGCACGATCTGGTAATTGCAGCCATGCGGATATTCATGAACAATCACCCCGATGTCTGGCTGGCATGTGCCTGGCACAACCACTGGCCCGCTTCCATCCAGACCATGGAGCAGTCACGGCATATGCAGTTTCACTATAAGAATCTGCCCTGCGAACAGCTCTATACTGCACTGCTTACGGCCAACGGTATACCCGCTGATCGCGTAATCCTGTACCCGCTACTGGATAATCAGTTCATGCAACAAGCATATGCAAACAGCGATGCCGGTCTTTTTCCCAATCGTTGCGAAGGCGGCAACAACATGGTCATGTGCGAATATATGGCCTGTGGTCGTACGGTAATAGCCTCACCCATGACAGGACACCAGGATGTTATCACCAACCGGAATGCACAATGTTTACGAGGTCACGAGCCGATTATCTCCGTTCAGGATGGAACACCCACTGGTGTCTGGTTTGAAGCCTCTGTCGATGAGATTCTTTCCCATCTTGAGCAGGCATATGCTGATCGTCCGGGTCTGACACAACGAGGAATTGAATCAGGCACATCAATGGCAGCCCTTACCTGGCAGGATGCTGCGAGAAAATTCCATGTCTTGGCAGAGCAGCTGGCGGAGGCGAGACGTGCTTCTGAAGGAATTGCGGTCACAGGTAATACTTTGCAGGATGCAGCGGATTATTTTCAGAACGGCTGTTATGTCAAAGCGGAACTCTCCTATCGTACGCTCATTCAAAAAGCACCATTTGATCCGGACCTATACAATAATCTGGGTACAGTGCTGGATCGGCGCGAACGCTATGCCGAAGCTGTTTTCTGTTATGAGAAGGCATTAGCCCTGCGCGGAGATTTCATCGAAGCCCGCTTCAATCTGGCAAACACTCTGAAACGTAACGGAGACTCCCACGGCGCGATAGAAAATCTTGAAGCGGTCGTAGCAGCTCTGCCAGAGTTTATGGAAGCCTGGCAGAATCTTGCACTCTGCCGCCTTGAGAGTGGCGATCTAAAAGGTTCTGTTGAGGCGCTGGAGCAGGTTTTGCTTATAAATCCTGCCTGTAACAAAAGTCGCACTGATCTGGGCGAAATTCTGATCGAGTCTGGCCGTTACCAGGAGGCCCTGAACTGTTTTGACGAAGTGTTGCGTCACGACCCTGATAATGCCGGCGTCCTCAACTCCAAAGGGATTGCCTTACAGTGGTTGAATGACCTTGACACCGCAGAGAGTTGTTATCGCAAAATTCTTGAGACCGATGCGTGTAACACTCTGGCGCTTAATAATCTTGGCGCCGTTATGCGCTCCAAGAGTCTGCCGGATAAAGCAATAGAGTTTTTCAGCCGGGCTCTTGAGTTTGCTCCAAAAGACGGAAAAATTGTTCTCAATAGATCCCTTGCACATCTTTCGATGGGCAACTTTTCCGAGGGGTGGGATGATTATGAGAGCCGTTTTGTATGTAATGACCATAATCAGTTGCGACACCTAGATCTTCCGCGGTGGCGCGGCGAAAAACTTGCTGACAAGCGTATTCTGCTGTGGTGTGAGCAGGGCTATGGGGATTCGATTCAGTTTATTCGCTATGCCAAGGCATTGGCTGATATAGGCGCTGAAGTGCTTGTAGAGGCTCAGGATGCGCGGATAGCTCCATTATTGGCAAGGGCAAAAGGTGTTTCAGAGGTTTTTTTACGGGGATGTGACTTTTCGACCCCCGACTTTCAGATCCCGATTCTCAGCCTTCCCGGAGTACTGGGGAATATACCCTGTCCGCCGCTCTATCTGGAAATAAAGGATGACGAAATCGCTTTTTGGGATTCACTTATCATCGCAGAAGGAAGGCCGAAAATCGGGATTGCCTGGGCTGGTCGACCGGCTCACGAAAATGATAGAAATCGCTCGATACCACCGCGATTTTTCGAACCTTTGAGTCAATGTTCCGATGTCTTTTTCGTAAGTTTGCAGTTCAGCCCGGCTGATATGATAGTCAAACCCGGTTTGTTGGACCTGAGCTCTCATGTAACTGACTTTGTTGATTCAGCATCATTGATAGCCGGGCTTGATCTGGTTATTTCGGTTGACTCTGCTGTTGCCCACCTTGCCGGAGCACTTGGCATCCCTGTCTGGATATTACTGCCATACAACCCCGACTGGCGATGGCTTCTGGGACGTGATGACACGCCGTGGTACGATTCGGCGCGTCTCTTCAGGCAGCATAAGCCATCACATTGGCATGAGGTAATGGATCTCGTTACTGAACAACTCCTGATTCATCTGCATGAAAAAAAAAATAAAGTTTTTGGTTCCTTACCCGATGAGTGAACCATACACATAATTGGCTAGAAAGCCATAAATCGACCTAGAAAGGGGTAATAAATCATGGCAATTTCAGATGTCGCATTAACCTCGGGCATGCGCGCCAACCTGCTCCAGCTTCAAAGCACAGCAACTCTGGTCTCTCGGACCCAGCAACGCCTCGCCACCGGTAAGGCGGTCAATAGTGCTCTTGACAGCCCGACCAACTTCTTCGCTGCACAGGCCGCAAACAGCAGGGCGACTGACTTTGGCGTACGTAAAGACGGTATGTCAGAAGGTATCCAGGCAGTAAAAGCTTCTGACGCTGGTGTTTCCGCAATAAGCGCGCTCGTTGAAGCCGCTAAAGGTCTCGCTTCCGCGGCTCTCGGCACTTCAAACACCACAGACCGTGCGGCTTTTTCTACTCAATACCTGACTTTGATCACCCAGATAAACTCCCTCGCCAGCGACGCCAGCTACCGTGGCACTAACCTGCTGACCGGTTCGACTCTGACTGTCAAGTTCAATGAAGACGGCACAGCCGCTCTGACAGTCAAAGGTTTTACGGCCACATCTACCGGCCTTTCGATTAGTGATCCGACTAATCAATGGACGGATGACGGCTCCATAACAACTGCGCAGTGGTGGCTTGCTTCAGCATCGACGCAGTTGCGTGCTCAGTCAAAGGCCCTTGCGAACAATCTGAACATCATAACGACTCGCCAGGATTTTACCGACTCCATGATTAGTACCCTGTCTACAGGCGCTGATAACCTGACGCTAGCCGACATGAACCAGGAAGGTGCCAACATGCTGATGCTGCAGACTCGTCAGAATCTGGGTACTACCGCTTTGAGCCTTTCATCCCAGGCTGCCCAGTCGGTTCTCCGTCTCTTCTAATCCAGACTGAAGAGTATGTATTAAACCTGGACGGGGAGGGGGCAACCTTTCCCCGTTTGTTTGTTTCAGCAATCCAAGGAGACAGAGCATGAGAATTGATGATAGCAACCAAAGCCTGGCTGCTGTACAGACACAGAACGTCGGGGTTCAACAGGCTACGGCGCAGCAGCAGAAAACCGGCAAAACATCAACTGAAAGTAACGTGCCTCCCCTGACGGGAGACAAGGTTTCCATCCAGATTGATCTCCCGAAAAATACCGTTGATATGTTGCAGAAGATGGGTAATATTTCCGATTTTATCAACTCGTTTGCCATTAATCTTCGCAAGACCAATGAGGGGATCACGGCAGTGAATGATATTGTCCAACAGATGAAGGCCTCGCTGGACAAGATCATCAAGAATTACCCCCCTTTCCCGCCCGAAAGCAAGTCAAGGATGGAACTGTTAATGAGCTACTCCGGGCTTCAGAAGCAGATCATGAGCATGATGGTCCCACCTCCACCACAACCGGTACTGGACAAAGTAGGGAAACTGTGGGGAAACCTGACGAATGGGCAGACTACTGTTCAAACACCGTCACTCGCCGCTGATGCCCCCGATTCTCATGTTAATGCAGCGGCCCAACAGTTGGATGGCATATCCAACCAACTCGGGCTCGTGCAAGAGGCGATGGGTAGTGTAGTGAAAACCGGCTGACCATGTCGCTGAAACTCACTCTGAAACCGGGGGAGCGGATCATCGTAGCAGGTGCCGTGCTGGCCAACGGACCTACCGTCGCTCATCTGCAAATAGAAAACCGCGTGCCGCTGTTGCGGCAGAAGGATATCCTGACCGAGAAGCAGGCGACTACGCCGTGCAGGAAGATATATCTAGTTGTTCAGCTGATGTATATCGGTGAGGGCTTGACAGCGGAGTTGGCTCAGATATACTGGGACTTGGTTCGTAGAGTACTGGCGGCGGCACCCAGTACAAAAAACTTGATTTCCGAGATGAGCGCGTATATTGTCGAGTCGAGTTATTACTCGGCACTCAAGTCGGCCAAACGTCTGATTACCTATGAAGAGGAGCTTATTCACCATGTCTCAAAATCCGGTTAATGCCTATACAGTGAATCAGAAGGAAAGTTTGGGCGGTCGAGAGCCCGAAGCTTCCGTGCTCTCAAGGGCTGGCCTGATGCTCAAGAGTGTCAAGGATAACTGGAGTGCCCCTGACCGCGATCAGAAGCTGCTGGAAGCGATAAAGTTTAATCAGAAGGTCTGGAGTTTCTTTCAGGCAGAACTGACGGATCCTGAAAATCCGCTTCCCAGGAATTTGCGGGAGGACATTCTCAATCTCAGTGTTTTCATCGACAAGCGTCTCTTCGAGATTCTGGCCTTTCCCGATCCCGACAAGCTCTCCATTATCATCGATATCGACTTTAATATCGCTTCAGGATTGAGAACCAATGCTGGTTAGCTAAGACTTGTCATCTTCGTATCAATAAGGCCTCCTGAATGCGTATTCGGGAGGCCTTACTTTTTTGGGAGACATTCGGCAATTCTCTTGATTACGGGCACCCATTCACCCGGTTGCTCCTGCCTGAAGAGCCTCATAGTCGGATACCACAGGGAATCGCTTTGCCCCACCATCCACCGCCAGTCCGGCGCAAACGGCAGCAGCAGCCAGACCGGTTTGCCCAGAGCCCCGGCCAGATGAGCAACCGCTGTATCTATGCTGATTACCAGATCAAGCTGTTCAATCAGTGCGGCGGTGTCTGCGAAATCATCGATATGGTGAACCAGATCTACCAACCCTATACCGGGCGGCGGCGAGCTGCTCTGATCAGAACCTGTCCCCAGCTGGAGGGAGAAGAAGGTAACGCCCGCTCCAGCAAGGGGTGCAAGCTCAGCCAGCCGGAACGATCGGAGAGGATCGGGGTAGCTTTTGCCGGCCCAAACCAGCCCGACCTTCAGGCCTGCCGGATACCAAGACACGAGATCTGACCATTTTCGGCGCTTTTCAGCAACGACGGATAGGTACGGGCAAGCTGAAGGTATGTTCTGGATTGTCGTTTCGAATAGGCGAGGAAGGGAAAGCAAGGGTGCCTGACAGGCAAAAGACGGGAGAGGCGAGCCGAAAGGTATGACTTCCTTAACTCCTGCAACCCCCTGAAACAGTGAAACAAGTTGTGAATGACACTCCAGCACGACAATCCCGCCCCGCTGTGCCACCAGCGGCGCATAGCGTACAAACTGAATGGCGTCGCCAAAACCCTGCTCGGCGTGCAGCAGGATTGTGCGACCTTCAAGCGGAGAGCCGTCCCACAGGGGGATATCAGTATGGCGGCTTGGGGAGGTGAAATCCGGTTTCAGCCAGCGCCATTCGTACTCCGGCCACCCTTCCGTGTACCGTCCCTGGAGCAGCAGATTCAAGGCCAGATTCCAGTGGGCGGCGGCAAAATTCGGATCCCGCTGCAACGCTCTCCGGCAGTCGGCTTCCGATTCTGTAATACGTCCCAAAGCTTGCAATGACGTAGCCCGTGCCGTCAGTGGCACCGGTGATGACACGAGAAGCCCGGCAGCATGTGAAAAGCTGGCAACGGCTTCGGAATGCCGACCAAGCGCCATCTGGGAATTACCCAGATTATTGTAAGCCTCACCCATCTGCGGAGCAACCCTGATCGCATTATGGTACGAGTCCACCGCCTCACCGTAGCGCCCCAAATCATGCAGGGCAGCTCCGGCATACAGGTGAAACTGCGGGTTTTCAGGATCAATTGCGAGGGCATCCTTAAAACAGATCAAGGCCTGTGCCGCATTTCCGGCCTGCAGGAGCTCAGTGCCTTCTGTAAACAGTTGCTGGAGATGAGTACTTTTGTTTTCCATAAACGTCACCGCTACAGCTCCCGTGTTTGAGTCAAGAGTCAGGCTCGCTCCAGCCCCGCAAATCTCAGCATCAGTTTCTTCGGCCCGGTCGAGTTGAACCAGACAATCACCTTCTGGGCTTCGCCGGTGCCCTCGATCTTCCGTATGCTTCCCACGCCAAACCTGGCGTGGCGGACCTTCATCCCTATGAAGACGCCATCGTGTTCATCCGGCGGCTCGGGCACGATCTCAATGTCGTCAATAACGGAAGTGACAGCAGCGAGGATATGTTCTGTCGGAGGGAAGCGATTGCCGGAATCCGATTGCACCGCCACCCCCCTGCGGGAAAACGAACTCTCTCCACTCCCGTCTTCTATCAACTCTCTCGGAATATCCTTCAAAAACCGCGACGGCTGATTGGACTGTTCCTGACCGAACAGGTAGCGCCGACGGGCGTTAAGCAGATACAGGCGTTCACGGGCACGGGTCATTCCGACATAGCAGAGTCGGCGCTCCTCCTCCATGCCATCCAGGTCGTCCAGTGCGCGGATGTGGGGAAAGAGCCGCTCTTCCATGCCGATCATGAAGACAGTTTTGAACTCTAGTCCCTTGGCGGCGTGCAGCGTCATCAAGGTTACCGAGGGCTTGCCGGTCTCCCCCTGTTCCAGGTCGGAGACCAGTGAGACCTGTTCCAGAAATTCCGATAAACCGGCTTCCTGATTCTTCTCTACAAACTCCTCCATGGCAGCAAGAAGCTGTTCCAGATTCTCCAGCCGCTCGGCATCATCTTCGTCCCGGCTCTCCTTCAGGCGTGTCAGATAGCCGCTCTCCTGCATCACCGTCTGTGCCAGTTGCGGCAGTTCGAGTGTGGCAGACAGCTCCCGGAAATGCCCCAGCATGGCGGCGAAAGAGGCGACTTTGCCCCGTGGCCCGGCAGTCAGGAGTCCACCCCGGCAGGCTCGCTCAAGTGACTCGAAAAAAGTAACGCCATCACGATGAGCCAGTTCTGAGATCCGATCCACCGTGGCATTGCCAATACCTCTGGCAGGTACATTGATGATCCGCTTCAGCGAGACTTCATCGGCCGGATTGTCCAAAACGCGCAGATAGGCCAGGATGTCCTTGATCTCCATGCGGGCATAGAACCGGACACCGCCAACGATATGGTACGGCAGCGCCCCCGCTACCAGCGCCTCCTCGATCTGACGGGACTGGGCATTGGTGCGATAAAAAACGGCCATCTCTTCAAGTGGGAAATGGTCAGATCTGAGCCGGCCGATTTCAGTGCTGACGAAACGAGCCTCCTCCCGATCGGATTCGACCCGCTCATAGCGGATCTTTTCACCCACCGGATTTTCGGTCCAGAGTGTCTTCCCCTTGCGGCCATAGTTCTGCTTTACCACTTCGCCGGCCGCTGTCAGGATAGTGGCGGTCGAACGGTAGTTCTGCTCCAGTTTCACAACCTTCACGCCGGGGAAGTCCTTTTCAAATTCCAGGATATTACGTATATCCGCCCCGCGCCAGGAGTAGATCGACTGGTCGTCGTCACCCACCACGCAGAGATTCTTGCGTTCGCCGGCCAGTAATCTGATAAGATTGTACTGCACCGGGTTGGTGTCCTGGTACTCGTCCACCAGAATCCATTGGAAACGTTCCTGATAGTGGCGGCGGACATCAGGAAAGCCGGAGAGCAGCCGTACCGTCTGAATCAGCATATCGCCGAAATCCAGGGCATTGCACTTTTTCAGGCGCTCCTGATAGGCCGCATAGATCTGGACTACCTTGGCGTTGTAGATGTCGCCGGTAGCAACGGAGTCAATATTTTCGGGGAACAGCCCGCGATTTTTGAAATCATCGATACGGGACCCGACAGCCTTGGGGGCAAACTTTTTCTCGTCAAGGTTCATGTCCTTGAGTACATCTTTCAGAAGGCGCTCGGAGTCGCGATCGTCGTAGATGACAAAGCTGGACTGAAAACCGAGGTGATGGATGTCACGCCGCAGGATGCGGCCACAGGCGGCATGGAAGGTTGCGATCAGCGGAAGGTCGCCACCCCCCAGCAGGCGCTGCACCCGCTCGGCCATCTCTTTGGCCGCCTTGTTGGTGAAGGTCACCGCCATGACATTCCAGGGGCGAACAGCGCGTTCCCGGATGAGGTGGGCGATGCGGTGGGTGATGACACGGGTTTTGCCCGAACCGGCGCCGGCCAGGATCAGCAGCGGTCCCTCACCGTGCAATACAGCTTCTTTCTGGGGGGGGTTGAGATGGGAAAGCAGGTTCATAGCGATGCACCATAGCATCAGTCAAGTCACCATGAAAGCAAAAACAGCCCGTTCGTCTGTCGGCTTGAGTATGTTTGAGAGGTGTCCCCGAAAAGAACATTGACAGCTGTTTTTGGCTCGGAGATTGCTCTTTCATTGTGGCATCCCGTTGGACAACTCGTTTGAACGGAGAATCGATAGTGCGTGAGTTCTTGGGAAATATCTGGGATTATAGCGGTGCAGACAGGATTGTCATCACCACTAACGGATCGCTGACGGCGGACGGTCGCGCGATTTTCGGGCGCGGTGTGGCACGGCAGGCCGCCGCTCGTTTTCCCACGCTTGCTGATAAATTAGGCAGACTGCTCATGGATCACGGCAATCATGTCTTCGATCTGGGCAATGGCATCGTCACTTTTCCCGTGGAAGAAACTCCCTGGTCACTGCCTGACCTGCGCATCATCACCCGTTCAGCCCATGAACTGCTACAGTTGGCGGATCGTTCGGAATGGCGGCGGATAATTGTTCCACGCCCCGGCTGCGGTGGCGGGGGTCTTGCATGGGATGATGTGAAACCTCTTTTGGCACCGTTGTTTGACAAGCGGTTTGCCGTTATCAGCCAGTAGTCGTGAATGAACTAATTTTCTGAGTCTCAATCTACCGTATACGTGTCACCCAATCCTCTACAAAGGAGTGGCCGCTCATGTACCATGCCGGCATGCAGAGCAGCAAGTCCCGTACCCCCTATCACGAATTTTACGCCGATGACTTCACCCCCCGCGAACATTACCGGCTGCTGTGGAATCATATCAAGGCCACCGGCAACAACGCGCTGGAGGCCAAGGCGCACGAATCGCAACTGGCCTTGCAGGCCGAAGGGGTCACCTTTACGGTCTACGGTGAAAGCGAGGAGGGTATCGAGCGTATCTGGCCCTTCGACCTGATCCCTCGCATTATCACAGCGCCAGAGTGGGTCAAGATCGAATCCGGTCTCAAGCAGCGGGTACGGGCGCTGAACTTCTTTCTGGCTGACTTGTACGGTGAACAGCGCATCATCAAGGATGGTGTCATCCCCCCCGAACTGATCTACCAGGGGCGCGACTTTCGGCGCGAGATTGTCGGCATCGTACCACCGCGCGGCATCTATACCCATGTCAGCGGCATCGACATCATCCGCGACGAGCAGGGGGAATTCCTGATTCTGGAGGACAACCTGCGCACCCCGTCGGGGGTCTCATACATGATAGAGAACCGGGTCATCGAACGACGTATTCTTCCGGAATTCTTTAATAAATACCGTGTGCGGCGCGTCGAGCACTATCCCTCGCTGCTGCTGGCAGCGCTTCGTTCGCTTTCGCCGCGCGGCAAGGACAATGCCGAGATCGTGCTGCTCACCCCGGGAATCTATAACTCTGCCTATTTCGAGCATACCTTCCTGGCCAAGGAGATGGGGGTAGAACTGGCCGAAGGTCGTGACATGGTGACGGTCAATGATATCGTCTATCTCAAGACCACTACCGGGCTGCAGCGGGTGGATGTCATCTACCGCCGGATTGACGACGACTTCCTTGATCCGCTGGTATTCCGCTCCGATTCCTCACTCGGTATCGCCGGGGTGATCAATGCATGGCGAGCCGGAAATGTTGCCATCGTCAACGCCCCCGGCAGCGGCATTGCCGACGATAAGGCGGTGTACCCCTATGTGCCGGACATCATCCGCTATTATCTCGGTCAGCAGCCGATACTCAACAACGTCCCGACCTACCAGATGACAAATGTCAAGGATCGGGAATACGTCTTCGACAACATGGAGCGGATGGTGATCAAGGCGGTCAGTGAATCGGGCGGCTACGGCATGCTGATGGGCCCCTCCTCAACACCTGCGCTCCGCAAGGAGTTTGTTGATCTGGTACAGGAAAATCCGCGAAACTACATCGCCCAGCCGGTGGTCTACCTGTCACGCCATGTCTGTTACATGGACGGCGAACTGGAGGCGCGGCATCTTGATCTGCGTCCCTATGTGATTTACGGCGAGGATATCGAGGTCGTACCGGGCGGATTAACCCGGGTGGCTCTGAGAAAAGGATCACTGGTGGTGAATTCCTCGCAGGGTGGCGGCAGTAAGGACACCTGGGTACTTGCGGAGTAAAGAAACTTTTGAAAATCCCCTCTCCATGAGGGAGAGGGCCAGGGTGAGGGGGAAATGCTGGATATATGGGCGTCG
>CAIPTY010000093.1 GCA_903868145.1 uncultured Desulfuromonadales bacterium
CTATCTTGGCGACTGTCCCTGTGGTCGTGAACTTGGCCGTCAAAGCCGTTACGTCTGTCCCGGACGGCAGGGTCACCGCTATGGTCTTTGCCAGTTCATTTATGGTTCCCGGATACGCGGTAAACCCGACAAAAGAATATGAGGTTATGGTCTTGAGAGGGCTCGGGGCCAAGGTTACGGTTACGGTATACGTCGCCGTTGACAGGTCTGCCGCAGTTACCGTATATGCCTTCGAAGTTGTGAAGTTATTCGTCGGGGCCGCCTCGCTCGTCTGAACAACCGCCCCTATCTTGACGCCTGTCCCTGTGGTCGTGAATTTGGCCGTCAAGGCCGTTACGTCTGTCCCGAACGGCAGGGTCACCGCTATGCTCTTTGCCGCTTCATCCACCGTTCCAGGAAAACCGGTAAACCCTACAAACGAATATGCGGTTATGGTCTTGAGGGAGCTCGGTGCCAATGTTACGGTTACGGTTACAGTATACGTCGCCGTTGATTGGTCTGCCGCAGTTACCGTGTATGCCTTCGGTGCTGAGAAGTTATTCGTCGGGGCCGCCTCGCTCGTCTGAACAACCGCGCCTATCTTGACGACTGTACCTGTGGTCGTGAATTTTGCCGTCAAGGCCGTTACGTCTGTCCCGGACGGCAGGGTCACCGCTATGGTTTTTGCCGCTTCATCCACCGTTCCCGGAAACGCGGCAAAGCCGACAAACGAGTAAGCGGTTATGGCTTTGGCAGAAATCGAGGCAACACTTACTGTCACTGTATATGTGGCTTCTTTGCCGCCGGCAGCAGTGACGGTGTATGTCACCGAGCTTGTGAAATTATTGGCAGTTACCCCGCTCATCTGGGCCGTTGCTCCAATCTTCACTATTGTGCCGGTTGTCGTATAGGTAGCAATCAGTGTCGTGAGGTCTGTACCGTACGGCACTGCTACCGCTATGGTCTTTGCCGGTTCATTTATCGTTCCCGCAATCCCTGAGAGTGAATATGCGGTTATAACCGGCGCGACTTCTGAGCCTCCAGGCTCATTCCATGTCCCGCCGCCTCCGCCACCACATCCTGTCAGCATACTCATAACAACGCCTAAAATCGCCATACAGACACAATACGTTTTCAGCTCTTTAAACTTTTTCATACGATTCCTTTCCAGAATGTATTTAAATCACGAATGGTGAAGGCTCGGGCATTACGACAGAGCCCTCTCGTTTCACTGATTACCCGGGTGAATCTGCTGACTTTTTTCATAAGATCCATTCACAGCAAAAATCCAACTGTGCCTGGAATGATCACAAGCACAGGCAGGAAGTAAGGCAAGGAACCTGCCAACAAGATGAGTGAGCAGCAGATGGATAGGATAACCATTAAATACAGGGCATTATGACGGCGGGAGGGAATTTTCTGGTATATTGATGCGATTCATAAAGCCACAATATGTGACGGAACCGCAACATGCTGCGGGCTGTCTTGGTGTGATCCTGCACCAGAAGCGGCGTGCCTGTTTGCTTATGTTAAGCCTCAGATCAAGCAACGGCCATTACCGGTCAGTATCCTGATTCCGCCGGATCCGTGAGGCACAGAGGTTGCAGTGTTCCCAATCGTGGCAAATTATACTTTTAGGACAATTAATGAAATGCTGATACCCTATTGACATGAAGAAACAGACAAAATCGGCTCTCAGTTGCAATGAACCTGCCCTTGAAGTGGAGAAATGTTCCCCGCCACGTAAGGGTTGCGCTCATTTCCCTATTGCGGGCATCGGCGCATCCGCCGGGGGACTGGAAGCGTTGGAATTGTTTCTCCGTCACGTCCCCGAACAAAGCGGGATTGCCTATATCATAGTTCAGCACCTTGATCCGTCCCACAAGGGAATCATGCCCGAACTGCTCCAGCGCGCCACAAAAATGGAGGTTTTCCAGGTAAGTGACCGGATGAAGGTTAAGCCGAACTGTGTCTATGTCATCCCCCCCAACAAGGACATGTCGATCCTGCACGATGTACTGTACCTGTTCGAACCGGCGTCGACCCGCGGTCTGCGTCTTCCGATAGATTTTTTTCTCCGCTCCCTGGCCGAAGACCGGGAGACCGGCAGCATCGGAATCATCCTGTCCGGCATGGGTTCGGACGGTACGCTCGGTCTCAGGGCAATCAAGGAGAAGGGGGGCATGGCGCTGGTGCAGGAGCCTGCTTCAGCCAAATTTGACAGCATGCCCACAAGCGCCATCAATGCGGGCCTGGCCGACCTGATCGCCCCGGCTGAGAACCTGGCGGTAAAACTGATCGACCTCCTCCAGCATCCTCCTGTCTTGACCAGAACCGATCCACCCCTGGATGAAAAGGATCAGAGCGCTCTGGAGAAAGTCCTGATTCTGCTGCGATCCAAGACCGGCAATGACTTCTCGTTGTACAAAAAACACACTATCTACCGCAGGATCGAGCGGCGCATGAGCGTCCACCAGATTACCCGGATCAGTGTCTATGTCCGCTATCTGCAGGAGAACCTTCAGGAAGTTGAGCTGCTCTTTAAAGAGCTGCTGATCGGCGTCACCAGCTTTTTTCGCGACCCGGAGATATGGAAACAGGTGCAGGATGAAGCCTTTCCGGCGTTACTGGATGGCTACCCGTCCGGCGGCTGCCTGCGAGCCTGGTCCACCGGCTGCTCAACCGGTGAAGAGGCCTATTCGCTGGCAATTACCTTTAAAGAGGCTCTGGAACAGCTTAATCCCAAAGGACTTTTCACACTGCAGATTTTTGCCACCGATCTGGACCAGGACGGGATTGACATAGCCCGCCGGGCGGTGTATCCGGCCAAAATAGCCGCGGAAATGAGCCCCGAGCGGCTGCAGCGGTATTTTATCAAGGACGGCAGCGACTACCGGGTCTGCAAGGAGATCCGCGAGATGGTGACCTTCGCCACCCAGAACATCATCATGGATCCACCCTTTACCAGACTGGATATTCTGATCTGCCGCAACCTGCTGATCTATCTGGCACCGGAACTCCAGAAAAAGATCATGCCGCTCTTCCACTACAGCCTGAACCCGGAGGGCGTCCTGTTTTTGGGGAGTGCGGAGTCTGTCAGCACCTTCACCGATCTCTTTGTACCGCTGAACCGCAAATCGAGGCTTTTCCGAAAGCGGGAATCGCTTCTGCCCGCCGAACCGCTATCGTTTCCGGCCACGATTGTCCCACTGCGGCCGGGAGTTGCCAAGGAGTCACCAATGATGAAACCATCTGTCAATCTCCAGTCGCTCGCAGATCAGCTGCTCCTGCAGCACTTCTCCCCCGCGGCCGTGTTGACCAACGACAAGGGCGATATCATTTATATCAACGGGAAAACCGGCAGCTATCTTGAACCGGCTGCCGGGAAGGCCAACTGGAATATTTTCGCCATGGCCCGCGAGGGGCTCTGTTTTGATCTGGGGAGTGCCTTCCGGAGATCACTCCGGCAAAAAGAGCCCGTCACCGTCAACGGGCTAAAAACCGGAACCGGTGACCGTGAGCAGGTCGTCGATATAACGGTGCAGATGATTCAGGAACCTGAGGCGCTGCGGGGCATGGTCATAATCGTTTTCAGCGATGTGATCGGGGTGCCGGGTAAAAAAGTGTCGACGCGATCCAGGACAGCTCCAATCGACAGTTCCGTGGTGCAGGAACTCCAACAGGCTCGCGAGAACCTTCAAACAACCCGGGAAGAGATGCAAACTTCACAGGAGGAACTCACCTCCACCAATGAAGAGCTGCAATCGACAAATGAAGAGCTGCAGTCCGCCAATGAGGAGCTGACCACCTCCCGGGAAGAGATGCAATCCTTAAACGAAGAACTGCAGACAGTGAACGCAGAACAGCAATCCAAAATGGATGAATTTGTCCGGGTAAACGACGACATGCGAAACCTGCTCAACAGCACGGAAATTGTCACCGTTTTCCTTGATGATAAACTGCATATCCGGCGTTTCACGACCGGAGCGGATACAATCTTCAAGCTGCTTCCGGGCGATGTGGGACGGCCACTTTCAGACATTGTGACCGACCTGCACTACCCAGGTATGACCGAAGATGCATGGGAGGTGTTGCGGACGCTGGCCTTTTCGGAAAAACAGATCACCGCCGGAAACGGGCGCTGGTATGCAGTGCGCATTATGCCTTACCGCACCGTAGAGAACCTGATCTCGGGATTGGTAATCACCTTTGCAAACATCACTGAAACAAAAATAATGGAAACAGGACTGCGTGAGGAAATTGCGCGACTGAAGGGTCTGCTTGAGGACAAAGGGTAACGATCAATGAAAAGCAGTTATAAGGTAATTGCATCACTCACGTTCCTGGTTCTCCTGGTTTCGTTGATGATGACGCTGAGCTTCAGAGCATTCCGGCAAATCGAAATAACTGCCGAAACACGCAAACAGGTCGAAAGTTTCAACGGACATGAAGCGAAACTGCTTGCGCAACACGAAGCAGTCTTTACATCAGGCATGCGCAGTCTGTTTATTATCATTGTCCTCTCCAACCTCGTGATGCTGATTTTGACAGCCGCATTTATTTATCTGATTTACCGGGAATCACAGCAGCAGCTCAAAAATGTTATTAATCTGGAAAATGAGCGTCTGCTGGCGGTTCAGGAGGCCACTAACACTCAGTTGCTGCAGACCAATGAAATCTTTCGGGTAAATGAGGAAACGACGAGAAAGCTGGTCAGCGAACTTGAAGTGTTCCAGATCGAAATGGATACCCAGAATACCGAGTTGCGACGATCCCAGGAAGAGCTTCAAACCCAGCAGATAGAGCTTGAACTGCAAAATGATGAACTGCAGCAGGCACGTGAGAGTCTTGAGGTCTCGCGTAATAAATATACCGAACTCTATGACTTCGCACCGGTCGGCTATTTCACTTTTGATGAACACGGAGTGATCCGGGAGGTAAACCTTGCCGGCGCGCAGATGCTGGGAATCGAGAGAAGTCGGCTTACCGATACACCATTTGCCAGTTTAATTACCGATGAAGCTGAACAGGGGATTTTTTCCGGACACCTGTCAACAGTGGTGCAGGGCCTCGGTATTCAAAGATGTGAGTTCAAACTTAAGGGAAAAGATCACACCGAAATGTATGCTCTGGTCCAGAGCGTCTGTATTGACACTATCGACGACAAGGGCAGATATATCCTCTCCTCCGTTATTGATAGCACCGCCAGCAAAAAATTGGAGGCGGAAATCCAGGACGCCCGGGAATATTCCGAAAATATTGTAGAAACCCTGCACAAACCACTGATAGTCATGAGTTCAGATCTGAAGATCCTCACTGCCAACCGCAACTTCTATGAAACTTTCAAGGTTACCCCCGAGGAAACCATCGGAAATTTCATCTACGACCTCGGCAACCGACAATGGGACATACCCAAGCTGCGGGTTCTTTTTGAGGACATCCTCCCCAATGACAGCGTATTCAACGGTTATGAAGTCGATCATCATTTTCCCGGCATCGGCCGCAAGATTTTTCTGCTGAATGCCCGCCAGATCGTCCGGAAGAACATCGGCTCGCACATAATCCTTCTGGCCATGGAAGACCACACCGAGCGCAAGCTTATCGAAGCAGAACGTGTGCGCCTCGAACGGGTATTACAGGATAAGAACACCGAACTTGTGCACGCCACACTCATAGCGGAAAGGGCCAGCCGGGCTAAATCGGATTTCCTTTCCAGCATGAGTCATGAACTGCGCACCCCGCTCAGTGCCATCCTCGGCTTTGCCCAGCTCATTGAATCAGGCGAACCTGTACCGACTTCCAACCAAAAACGAAGTATCGATCAGATTCTCAAAGCGGGCTGGTATCTGCTGGAGCTGATCAACGAGATACTTGATCTCGCGGTGATCGAATCAGGTAACCTTTTAATGTCGCTGGAAACGGTTGCCCTGTCTGAAATCATGCACGAATGTGAGGCCATGATTGAACCGCAAGCTGAAAAGCGCGGCATCAAGCTGCACTTTGCCCATATCGAAACTGACTGCTATGTCAAAGCAGATCGTACGCGGGCCAAGCAGGTTCTCATAAACCTGCTTTCTAACGCAATAAAGTACAACAGGGCTGATGGCCGGGTTACCGTGGACGCAGTATTCAGAGGCGCGGATATTATCAGGATCAGTGTGAGAGATACCGGAGAAGGACTGGCTCCGGAACAGGTGGCCAAGCTGTTTCAACCATTCAACCGGCTCGGGCAGGAAACCAGCACAGAGCAGGGTACCGGCATCGGCCTGGTAGTCTGCAAACGCCTGGTTGAATGGATGGGGGGAACCATCAATGCGGAAAGCACGGTCGGGGAAGGGAGTGTCTTCTGGTTTGAACTTAATCTCACAACTGAGCCGCCGTTGGCAAACCATACAGATAAAGCTGTATCAGCCTCACCGGAGCATCTCGAAGGGGAAGAGCCCTTGTACACCGTACTCTACGTCGAGGACAATCCTGCCAACCTGATGCTGGTCGAAGATATCATTGCGCGGAGACCCGATATCCGCCTGGTGAGTGCTGGAGACAGTAAAAGAGGAATAGAGCTTGCGCGCTCTGCCATGCCGGATGTCATCCTGATGGACATCCACCTGCCGGGTATGAGCGGTGTCGATGCCATGAAGATTCTGGTGGCAGACGCGGAAACGGGGCATATTCCGGTAATTGCGCTCAGTGCCAATGCGATACCCCGCGATATTGAAAAGGGTCTGAAAGCCGGATTTTTTCGTTACCTCACAAAACCGGTCAAAGTAATCGAATTTATGGATACAATTGATCTGGCATTGAAATTTGCAAAAATAAAGAAATCAGGTTATCGCACATCAATCAAAAAGGAACAAACATGATACTTACGGAGTCTGAATTGCATAATTCCAGCATCCTGATAGTTGACGATCAGGAGCCCAATGTCATTCTGCTTGAGCAGATGCTTTGTGATGCCGGCTACACCTCCATATCCTCAACGATCAATCCGAAAGAGGTCTGCGCACTGCATCTGAAAAACAACTACGATCTGATCCTGCTCGACCTTCAGATGCCGGGCATGGATGGGTTTCAGGTAATGGAACG
Source organism: uncultured Desulfuromonadales bacterium (assembly GCA_903868145.1). Taxonomy (GTDB): domain Bacteria; phylum Desulfobacterota; class Desulfuromonadia; order Geobacterales; family Pseudopelobacteraceae; genus CAIPTY01. The sequence goes on from CAIPTY010000093.1 coordinate 7,066, forward strand.
CCTCAAGGCGGACAATGTGGACAGCTATCTCCCTGTCCTCGTGATCACCGCCCAACCGGAACTCAAACTGCGCGCACTGCAAGCCGGTGCAAAAGATTTTGTAGCCAAGCCATTTGATCTGGTCGAAGTCAAAATGCGAATCCGAAACATGCTGGAAGTGCGACTGCTGTACAAAAAACTTGAAGGCCACAAAACCATCCTGGAAGAGAAAGTACGGGAACGGACAGAAGAACTGCAGAAGGCAAACATACAGCTTACACTGGAAGTCAGCGAACGCAAAAAGGTAGAAGGGTCACTCCAGAGTACCTATGCAGAAATAAAAGTGTTGAAAGACCGTCTCCAGGCCGAAAATATCTATCTGCAGCAGGAGGTCGACCAGCACTACAACTTCGGCGAGATTATCGGCCAAAGCACGATACTCTCATGCGTATTTTCCCAGGTTGAGCAGGTAGCCCCCATGAACGCAACCGTCCTGCTGCTGGGCGAAACCGGCACCGGAAAGGGTGTGGTGGCGCGTGCCATCCACAGCAAAAGCACTCGCAAGAATCGACCGCTGATAACCGTCAACTGCACGACACTGCCGGCAACCCTGGTGGAAAGCGAGCTATTCGGCCGGGAACGGGGAGCGTTTACCGGTTCCGATGCCCGTCAGATCGGACGATTTGAACTGGCAGACGGCGGAACAATCTTCCTGGACGAAATCGGCGAAATGCCCCTGGAACTGCAATGCAAACTGCTGCGGGTCATCCAGGACGGCGAGTTTGAAAGACTGGGCAGTCCCCGCACTATCAAGACTGATGTTCGAATCATCGCAGCCACCAACCGCAATCTGGCCGAAGAGGTCAAAAACGGCACGTTCCGGGAAGATCTGTTCTATCGCCTTAATGTGTTTCCGATCACCATGCCGCCGCTCCGGCAGCGGAAGGAAGACATACCGCTGCTGGTCAATCACTTTGTCAACAAATTCAACCACAAGATCGGCAAGAAGATAGTGACCGTATCAAAAGACACCCTGAACGTCCTTCAGGAATACTTCTGGCCCGGCAACGTGCGAGAGCTGGAAAGTGTCGTCGAGCGGGCGGTAATTATCAGCAAAGGGAGTGCGCTACAGGTATTGGACCGTTTTGACACATCAGTTAAACCTGAGGACGCCTCAGGACTGGAGATCAAAGCGCTCGTCGAACTGGAACACGACCACGTCCTCCAGGTACTCCAGAAAACCGGTTGGCGCATCGAGGGAAAAAGCGGTGCCGCGATACTGCTTGGTCTTAATCCCAGCACGCTTCGCGCCCGGATGCGTAAATACGGTATCAGCCGTCAATAAAATCCTGTATCTTGCTGCCTCAATGTACTCTGTAGAATATGACAGTAATGTCAAATTAGACGGATAATCTTGACGGCCTCCTCACCCACCCCATCCTTCACCTTCGTTATTATCAAGCAAATCAAGCATGTTGCAGCTTCCATTCCCCCTTCACCCCTTCTGGCATATTAGTTGCGCTCTCTCCGTCAGGCTGAGCATTGGTAATACTGCGTTATCTGCTTAACCCTACGCGCAATCAGTTTACGGGGAGTCCCATGAAAACACCTGACGCCGCACTGGATATCCGGACACTGGGAGATTTTCAAATCACGGTCAATGGAAAGCAGGTTGCCAAAGAGTGGCCAAACGAAACACTTAAAGTGCTTTTCTGTTCGCTGCTATCGCCGCTGGATCTTTCATTCAGCTGGGACAGGATCTGTCGGGCTCTGTGGGGTATGCCAGCGACCCGAACCAGCCGACGCAGACTGGATGAGAATCATATCAAACCGCTGAACAGTTTTCTGGTCAATGAACTGGGTTTCAGCCCACTCATTTCCGACCGGGAAGGTATCAGAATCGACCAGCAGTGTCTCAATCTGGATGCGATCGACTTTCACAATGCCGTCGTAGATGGTCTCAAACAGTTTTCGCTCGGCAACAAGCTTACTGCTCTCGAAAATATACATAAGGCTCGATTGCTCTATGCCGGTTCATTTCTGCCGGGTGTACCGGGTAAAATAGTGGCAAGCACCCGCAACGAGCTTGAATCCATGTACCGTACTGTCGTGTCACACGCCGTTCCGATCACGCAGAGATTCAGCACATCAGCACATTCGGAGGCCAGCACATCAACCTGGACGGGTTCGTCACAACCGCCAACATCGGTTTAAGATTCTTATTTTCTTACAGACACGGGGAGGCACCATGCAGAGACACCTGGGTGAAGTCGAAGGAACATTTTTTAAACTGAAGAGCTCATTCAACGAGATCTTCAGGAATGCGAGTGACATGTCAGCCATGAATGCCGCAGGTACCACAGAAGAGAACTACGGAACGTATCAGGAAAGAACAGGCCAGTCGGAACCGCACGATTGCCGAACAAATCCCACAGGAGGAAAGACCAGATGAAAAAGATTGTATCCGCAGTAATCGCAACCCTCGTTGCAATGTCCTTTGCCACAGTAGTTTTCGCCGCAGAAGCTGCAAAGCCAATTGTAATCGCTGAACAGCCTGCCCCTGCTGCTGGCGCAGCAGAAGCCAAAAAAGACGTAAAAACAGCGAAGGCGGAAGAAAAAGCCGCAGAGGCAAAGGCTAAAGCAGAGGCCAAAAAAGCAAAAGCCAAAGCAAAGGCTGAGGCAAAGGAAGCAAAGGCGAAAACAAAAGCAGATGCAAAAGCAGCAAAAGAAAAAGCCAAGGCAGATGCCAAGGCAGTGAAAGAGGCCGTTCCTGCAGCCAAATAGATTTTTTTTGGCACCGCAAAGAACATTTGGAACCTAACCGTTACCTGCATAAAAGGAGATTATCATGAAATCAAGTATTAGAGACAAGGCAGAAGGAGCAGCACACGAAATCAAGGGTGCCCTCAAACAGGCCGCAGGAAAACTGTGCGATAATACAAAACTTCAGGTTGAAGGCGCTTGTGAAAAGGCCGCCGGCAAAGCCCAGGAAAAGGTCGGTGAGTTTAAGAAGGTATTGGGCAAGTAACAGTAAGCTATGACGGCGTGACATGCCTTGCGGAGTACAGACGGCTGTCACGCCTCATTTTTTGAACATACCCACTAAAATAAAAAGGACACACTATGAAAGCACGATATTCAGTTTCGACACTCTTGCCAGCACTTGCTCTGGCAGTACTCAGCATACCGCTTCCCGCTTTTTCCGAGACAATGGACATGTCCATAAAAGAGCACCGCGAATCACATGGTCATATGATGGGGGCAGGTCATCTGGACAAGATGGGCGACATGATGGGCATGTGTTCTGAACATGCAGGCATGATGGGGCTGAGCGATGAGCAGGTATCAAAAATGAAGCCGGCAGAGCGCGAGATCCAGAAGAAACAGGCCCGTTACAAGGCCGATGTCAAGATTGCTGAAATAGAACTGATTGAAATCATGGAAGTTAATGATTTTAATCTTGAGAAAGCCACTGTCGCCGTCAAGAAAATAGCCGACATTAAAACCGCGCATCATCTTGAAATGCTCAAAGCAATGAAAGAAATGCGTACCTTGATTACAGATGAACAGTTCACAAAAATGAAAAAGATGATGACCATGAAGCCGGGCGACAATAAGCATCATGAAAAGATGATCAATAAAACACCAAAACAGTAAAAGGAGAAGCTAGATGAAAGCACTCTATTCAATATCTATAATTGCTTCAGCTCTTGCTTTACTGGCTTTCAGCGTGCCGGTATATGCAGAGAAGCATGACGCAAAAATGGACAGCCGCATCGAAGAGTCTGCAAAACAGTCCTACGTGTTCAAAACCTATCTTAAAGACGATGATATCAAAATCAAGTCAAAGCACGGTGAAGTCACATTGACCGGCTCTGTAAACGAGAACTTCCACAAATCACTGGCTCAGGAGACCGTGGCAGATCTCCCCGGCGTCAAGAGCGTCGACAACAAGCTTGAAACAATAAAAGTACAGCCCAGCGTCAATTCAGATGAGTGGCTTCGTGACAAGGTCAGGGTAACGCTGACATTTCATCGCAGCGTACGTGCCACATCAACAGAGGTAACTGTCAAAGACGGTGTTGTAACCCTTCGCGGTGAAGCTGCCAGTCAGGCACAAAAAGAGCTGACGACAGAATACGCCAAGGACCTGGAAGGGGTTAAAGACGTCAACAATGAGATGACCGTGGTTGAACCGACTAAGAAAACCCAAACAGTTGGCGAAAAAATTGATGATTCATCCATTACCGCACAGGTCAAGATGACGCTCCTTACTCACCGTTCAACCAGCGCACTCTACACCACGGTCAAGACAAAACATGGAGTTGTTACTCTTGAAGGCAAGGCCAAAAGTCAATATGAAAAAATCCTGGCCACCAAACTTTCCAACGATGTTCATGGAGTAAAGAGTGTCAACAACCAGATGTCCGTTGAGTAGTCAAAGATACCATCCAGTTTCCGACAGCAGCTGGTTCGTATCAAACCAAGCCAGATACGCGAAAAAGGGTGCATCGCGGTGCACCCTTTTTCAACGAAGCAGTCTGAACAGATTTTCAGGGATATCTGACCATAACATCAGCACTAAAGAGAGTTGGCAATGGTAGACAACCATCACAGAGGCATGTCAGCAGAAGCTGAATTACGACTGCTTGCAGAGGAAAGACTGAGATCTGGAACTGCTGAAACCAGTCCCTCACCTGCGGACGGCGACACTCTGCGACTGTATCATGAACTACAGGTGCACCAGGTCGAACTGGAGTTGCAGAATGCCGAGCTCCGCCAGTCCAAAGATGATCTGGAGAGCGCCCTGGAAAAGTACACTGATCTCTACGACTTTGCTCCGGTCGGCTTCTTTACCCTGGACTGCAATGCAATTATCAAATCCGTCAACCTCGTTGGTGCCAGCCTGATCGGAGGCGTGCGTACCAAACTGATCGGCCAGCGGTTCGGTCTGCTGGTTGCTTCTTCCGATCGTCCAACCTTCATCGAATTCCTCAGCAAGGTACTGGCATGCAAGATAAAGGAAGCCTGCGAAGTAGAACTGCTTAACAAAAAAAAACAGCCCATCATCGTCCAGATCGAAGCAACGGCAAGTGCTTCCGGTCATGAGTTTCGCCTCGCCCTTATCAACATTACCGGGCGCAAACAGCTGGAAACTGAAGTCCAGGATGCCCGGGAATATGCGGAGAACATTGTGGAAACCGTGCGGGAACCGCTCGTAGTTCTTAATGCCAACCTGAAGATTCTGACCGCCAACCTCAGTTTTTACGAAACATTCAAGGTGACACCTGAGGAAACGATCGGCAATTTCATCTACGATCTCGGAAACCGGCAGTGGGACATACCCAAGCTACGGGTGCTGTTAGAGGAGATTCTGCACTACCAATCCGTGTTCAATGGCTATGAAGTCGAGCATGATTTTATCGAAATAGGTCGCAAGGTCATTCTGCTCAATGCCCGGCAGATTTTCCGTAAGAACATAGGTTCACACATCATCCTTCTGGCCATGGAGGACATCACCGAACGCAAGCAGTTGACTGAGGAACTACAGAAGGCACACGACAAGCTTGAGCACATCCTGGATGAGCGGACAAAAGAGCTGACCAGCGCAAATGTCCAGCAACAGGAAACCTCCGCGAGTAATCGTCGGCTGGAAGAAGTATCACAGATTAAATCTGATTTCCTGGCCAACATGAGCCACGAGCTGCGTACACCGCTCAACTCGGTAATCGGCTTTTCCGAGGTGCTGAAGGACCAGATGTTCGGACCGATCAACGATAAACAGCAGGAGTATATAACCAACATCCTCACCAGCGGGAAATATCTGCTCTCGCTGATCAACGATATCCTCGACCTCTCCAAGGTGGAGTCCGGCAAAATGGAGCTTGAGCTGAGTGCCTTTTCACTCCGGGAAACAATAGAAACTTCTCTGATGATGCTCAAGGAAAAGGCTCACCAAGGCGGGATAGAACTTAAAATGGAACTTGGCGAAGAGGTGGATGAGCGCATTGTTGCAGACCAGAGGAAACTGAAACAGATCCTTTTCAACCTGGTATCCAATGCAGTCAAATTTACCCCGCCGGGTGGCACTGTCGATGTACGTGCCGTTAAAAGTAACGAATTTATCGAAGTAACCGTTGCTGACAGCGGCATCGGCATCCGGGCGGAAGACATCCCGAAGATCTTCCAGGCCTTCACCCAATTGGAACCGGCTTTCACAAAAAAATACGAAGGCACCGGCCTGGGACTGGCACTGACAAGTCAGTTGGTGCAGTTGCACGGCGGTACGATCAAGGTCGAAAGCGAATTCGGATCAGGAAGCACATTCAGCTTCACCATACCGCTGAGGAATACTACGGGAATAACCTGATTACTTCCTGAAAGGTTTGTGAAATGAAAAAACTCAGCGTCGAATCAATAATAGTCATCAGTTTTATTTCAGCCATGGTTCTGCTGCTGCTGGCCGGCGGACAGATGTATCGCTCGATCATGGAATACAGAAACAGCTCACGTCTGGTTGCTCACACCCACCTGGTGCTTGAGGCAATCGAAGAGGTGAGATATGTCGTAAATTCGCTCATAAGCAGTCAGCGCACCTATATCATAACCGGCAAGGAACAGTACCTCGCCGAGAACAAACGTGAAGAACTCGGCGCCAGATCAGTGATTCTCCGGATTAAAAACCTGACCGCCGACAACACCACCCAACAGGCGCGTGTCACCGTATTGTCGCAACTGCTGGAGGATCGCCTGAAACTGATGAACAGCAACATCGCACTGTATCGTGCCCAGGGTTTCGAAGCAGCACGTGATCGTATCTATAACGGTGTCGCTGACATCACCATGGAGGGGCTTGAGAAAGAGTGCGATATGATGAGGGCAGAAGAACTGACTCTGCTGAAGCAACGCAGCGATAAGGCCGAACACAAGAGCAGCCAGGCTCTGATGGTGGGTGCTCTTCTGGTGCTGGTTACCCTGATAGCTCTACCGCTGATGTGGTGGCGGGTGAGACGCACGGCCCAGGAGCGCCTGGCCAGTGATTCGCTGGCAGAAGAAAGTCTGCTTATGAAGCAGGTTACAGATAATCTCATGCATGAGGACAAGATCAACAAGGCCTATGGAGATATTCTCACTCTTATCAACCAGGACTGGTTCAATGTTGGAGACATGACAAGAGCGGCTCTGATTCAGTTTAACGAGCATGTATCCATTATGGCAGGTATCAGTTATCTCGTGCAGAAGGAAAGTATCACTCCTATTTCCTGCATGGGAATCACGATCCCCGTGACAAGTGGAGATATAGTCAAGGAGGCCGTAATACGAAACGAAATCGTCACGCTGCACGATATTCCAGCCAATTCAATGCTGAGTATTGCAACCGGTCTTGGAAGTGTTGTTCCTTCTGAAATCATTGCCGTGCCTCTTTCAGTAAAAAATGAAATTGTGGCCGTTGTGGAACTTGCCTCACTGCACGGTTTTAAAGAAAATGATCTGCAGATCATCAACCGGATTGCCCCCCAGCTTGGATTCGGCATAAAGCAGCGGATGCTTGAACAGGATATCAAGGATCGCTCTTCTCAGCTTGAAACGGCCAATTTTGAGCTTGTAACCATGAATGAGCAGTCCAGATGCCTGAACGAATCCCTCGAGTGTTCAAATGAACAACTCCAGACTACGCAGACTGAAATTAACGAAAGTAACCGGAAGCTTGAGAGTATTTCACGAAGCAAGTCCGATTTCCTGGCAAACATGAGTCACGAACTGCGCACTCCGCTCAATTCGGTCATCGGTTTTTCCGAGGTGCTGCAGGATCAGATATTCGGCCCCATCAATGAGAAGCAGCAGGAATATGTGGTCAACATCATTTCCAGCGGCAGGCATCTGCTTTCCCTGATCAACGATATTCTCGACCTGTCCAAGGTGGAGTCAGGAAAGATGAACCTTGAACTCACCGAGTTTTCACTGCGGAAAACCCTGGAGGATTCGCTGATGATGCTGAAGGAAAGGGCTCAGAAAAGCGGCATCAGTCTTATTCTTGATCTTGAGCCGCAGGCCGATGTCCAGATTTCGGCAGATCAGAGAAAGCTGAAGCAGATCCTGTTCAACCTGCTCACCAACGCAGTCAAATTCACCCCTGAAAACGGATCCGTGAATGTGAGTGCGGTTCAGGAAGCTGATTTTATGGAGGTAACCGTTGCAGACAACGGAGTGGGCATAATGGCGGAAGACATTCCGAAACTTTTTCAGGCATTCACTCAACTGGAATCGGTCTATACAAAAAAGCATGACGGAACAGGCCTGGGACTGGCCTTGACCAGGCAACTGGTAGAACTTCACGGCGGCAGAATTTGGGTTAAAAGCGAGTTCGGTACGGGAAGCAGGTTCATCTTTACTCTCCCGTTACTACGGGGAGCGACCATAATCCCTGTCATCCCGGCAACTCAAATCAGTAACAGAGACAAAAGCATCCTGCTGATCGATGATGACCCACTGACACTGACCGCCCAGCTGAATGCACTTAAGATCAGTGGGTACACAACACTGGTGGCGCATGACGGGGAAGAGGGTCTCAAACTGGCGCGCAACTGTTCACCTGATCTCATAATCCTCGACCTGTTGATGCCTGGCATGTCCGGCTTCGATGTCATTAAACGCTTGTGGGCGGATAAGGCTGTCGCACGAATACCGATCCTGGTGTTGACTGCAATGGATCTTTCGGATGCCGACCGGGCAAGACTTGCTGGCAGGGTCTGGCGGATAGCGGAAAAAGGAAGTCTTTCTTCGCAGGAATTGAATCAGCTGGTTGAAAAAGCCGTTGAGCACCTTAATAATAACGTTTTCGAAAATAGACCATGAAATCACCATGTGAACGACCTGACTGAGGCGCACCTGGTATGACGGACAAGCAGCGAGTGACTGCCTGATTTGATGTTGGAGGTACCATGAGAATCGACAAAGATAAACATATCAAAGCGTCAGGTCGAGCTTCACAGCATCATCCCGCAGATGAGCGACTGAAAGCAGCGTCAGTTGAAACACCTGCTTCCTCAACGGGCACGCATGAAGAGATAACCATGAGCAAGCCCTCGGAAGAGGCACTTCTTAAAACCGGGGCTCTGCAGAATGCTATTTTCAACAGCGCCAATTTTTCAAGTATCGCCACCGATGCCAAGGGGGTCATACAGATTTTCAATGTGGGTGCGGAAAGGATGCTCGGCTACACGGCGGCGGAAGTCATGAACAAGATCACGCCGGCTGATATTTCCGATCCCCAGGAAGTTATCATCCGTGCCAAAGCATTGAGTGCCGAGCTCGAAACCACGATTACTCCAGGCTTCGAGGCGCTGGTGTTCAAGGCATCACGCGGCATAGAGGATATCTACGAACTGACCTACATTCGCAAGGATGGCAGCCGCTTTCCGGCAGTCGTATCAGTTACGGCCCTGCGTGACGCACAGGACACCATCATCGGGTATCTGCTGATCGGTACCGACAATACGGCGCGAAAACAGATCGAGGCAGAGCAGATGCAACTCAGTCAACGTCTGAGGGATCATCAATTTTACACCCGTTCCCTGTTCGAATCCAACATAGACGCCATTATGACTACTGATCCGACCTGCATCATCACCGATGTAAACAAGCAGATGGAAGTCTTGACCGGCTGCACACGTGATGAGCTGATCGGTGCGCCATTCAAAAATTACTTCACCGATCCCGACCGTGCCGAGACAAGCATCAAACGGGTACTGATAGAAAAGAAGGTCACCAACTACGAACTCACCGCACGCGCCAGGGACGGCAAGGAAACGGTGGTTTCTTTCAACGCGACCACGTTCTATGACCGGGACAGGAAGCTGCAGGGCGTGTTTGCGGCCGCTCGCGACGTTACGGAGCGCAAGCGCCTCGATCAGGCTCTACAGGAAAAGAACATCGAACTGGAGAGCGCCAGATCAGTTGCTGAAAAGACCAATCTGGCAAAATCCGACTTTCTGGCCAATATGAGCCACGAGCTGCGAACCCCGCTCAACTCGATAATCGGCTTTTCCGAAGTACTGCAGGACCAGATGTTCGGCCAACTTAATGACAAGCAGCGCGAATATCTTAACCATATTCTTACCAGCGGCAGACACCTGCTTTCCCTTATAAACGACATCCTCGACCTATCGAAGGTTGAGTCGGGCAAGATGAAACTTGAACTGAGCACTTTTCTCCTTCGGGAAACGGTGGAGGCCTCGTTAATGATGCTCAGGGAAAAGGCGCAGAAAGGCGGGATCGATCTCGTCATGGATCTTGCCGGACAGGCAGACGTTCATATTGAAGCAGATCAGAGGAAGCTGAAGCAAATTCTGTTTAATCTGCTCTCAAATGCGGTCAAGTTTACTCTGACCGGCGGAACAGTCAAAGTGAGTGCTGTGAAAGCCCAGAATTACATCGAAATAGCCGTGGAGGACAGCGGCATCGGGATCAAGGAGGAAGATATCCATAAACTCTTCCATCCGTTTACACAGCTGGAATCTGTCTATACCAAGGAATACGAGGGCACCGGCCTCGGACTGGCACTGAACAGGCAACTGGTGGAGCTTCATGGCGGCCGGGTCTGGGTAAGCAGTGAGTTTGGCAAGGGGAGCAGGTTCAGCTTCACCATTCCGATATCACAGGCAAATGCCAATGTTATCCCGCCAGACGACTCACTCTAGGAGATGCGATCACAGGAGGCTATGACGATGCCATACAAGATTCTGATAGTTGAAGATAACGATAACAATCGTACCCTTTTTCGCGACATTTTGATGTTTCAAGGCTATGAGGTGCTGGTCGCTTCTGACGGCCAGGAGGGGGTGACTGTCGCCAGCCAACACATGCCTGACCTGATCCTGATGGATATACAGATGCCAGGCATGGACGGCATGACCGCTGCCCGGTATCTCAAGGCTGCGCCCGAAACCAGCGAACTGAAGATCATTGCGCTGACCTCATTTGCCATGCAGGGCGACAGGGAAAAGTTCATTGCGGCCGGATTTGACGGTTATATTTCCAAACCGGTCAATACCCGTGAGTTGCCTCTTCTGGTAAAGCAGTGGCTGGCTGAGAAGGCGCAGCCATGAGTAAGTGCATGCCGAAAATTCTTTGCGTTGATGACGAGCCTCTGAATCTAACTCTTCTGGAAGTCATCTTGCTCCCCAGGGGATATGATGTGGTGATGGCGGAGAATGGCCTTGAGGCATTGGAGAAGTTAAAAACAGAGAGGATTGACCTCTGTATTCTGGACGTTTCCATGCCTGGGATCGATGGTTTTGAAGTCTGCCGCCGTATAAAGGCCGATAAAGAACATCGCGTTATCCCGGTCGTAATGGTCACCGCGCATACCGACAGTGAAAACCGTATCCGGGGGATCGAGGCCGGAGCCGATGATTATATTTCCAAGCCGTTTAATACTGCGGAGGTGCTTGCCAGGCTCAAGATGCTTTTGCATGTCAAGTCACTTCAGGACAGCCTCAGGGACGCAGGGGAATATGCCGAGAATATTGTAGAAACCGTTCGCCAGCCTCTTCTCGTGCTTGATTCCGATTTAAAGATCCTTTCCGCAAACCTCTGTTTTTACGAAACCTTTAAAGTAGCCCCTGAAGAAACGATCGGAAATTTCATCTATGATCTTGGTAACCGGCAATGGGATATCGCCACGCTGCGTACCCTCCTTGAGGAAATTCTTCCCCACGAAACCCTGTTCAACGGATATGAAGTTGCGCACGATTTCAAGGGGATTGGCCGCAAGGTTTTTATGCTCAATGCACGGCAGATTTACCGTAAAAAAATCGGCTCAGAGATTATCCTTCTGGCTATGGAAGACATAACTGATCGCAAGCAGGCAGAAATGCTACGCGAGGATATTGAGCGCATAACCTCTCATGATCTTAAAACCCCGCTCAATCCGATCATAGGCCTTCCTGAGATTATGCTCATGGATTCAAACCTGACCCCGGAACAAATCGAATGTCTTCAACTCATAAAAACCAGCGGACACCGAATGCTCACTATCATCGACTCATCCCTGTCTCTCTATAAAATAGAACAGGGAACTTATGAAATTTCGCCGGTCTTATTTAATCTGCTCCCCTTGGTAGCAGATATTGCCAAAGAGTCTGCCCTGGAGCTTGCCAGGAAACGCATAAAGCTGCTGCTAAGTTCTCATGGCTGCTCTGTTGAAGCAGGCGACGTTTTCATTGTGAATGCTGAATTGATGCTGTGCTACACCATGCTGGCAAATTTAATAAAAAATGCTCTGGAAGCATCACCGCCGGACGCAGTGATTACGGTCTCGTTCGAGCAGGATGAACTGTGGAGTTTTATCGGGATTCATAATATGGGGGCGATACCTGAAGAGATCCGTTCCAGATTTTTCGATAAATATGTCACCAGTGGGAAAAAAATGGGGACAGGCCTGGGCACCTATTCTGCTCTGCTGGCCGCCCGGACCCATCATGGTGATATTTCAATGCAAACCTCAGAAGACACGGGAACCTTGATTACAATACGTTTGCCGAAAACTTTTTGACCTGACAATCGAGGGGAAGGCATGAGCCTGCATAAGACGATGTTGAGGCTCTTACAGTAACTGCTGATCACAGGATAAAATCACAATGCGAAAAATACTGCTGAAAAGAAAAATACTGTCATGAATCATCAAATGCCGAGAATCCTCTGCGTGGATGACGAACCCCTCAATATCAGTCTGCTGCAGGCCATTTTGCTCCCCCGGAGATACGAAGTCATACCTGCATCCAATGGACTGGAGGCGCTGGAAAAGATCAGGACTGAACATATTGACATTTGCCTTCTGGATGTAATGATGCCCGGAATAGACGGTTTTGAGGTCTGTCGCCGGATCAAGTCCGAAGAAGAGTTCGGCAACATCCCGGTTATCATGATCACCGCCCTGTTTGACAAGGAAAATCGTATCAGGGGAATCGAGTCCGGTGCCGAGGATTTTATCTCCAAGCCGGTCGACGCTGCGGAGCTGCTGGCCAGGGTAAAGATGCTTCTGCATGTCAAGGAACTGAATGACCGGCTCAAATCCGCCTACCACAACATTGCCAAACTGAGTGTATTCGGCGAACAGATTATCAGCAATTTTGATCCTGCCACGTTCGACTTTTCGGAAAAGATCGACAGCATTGTGCACCAGATCATCAGGAGTAAACTCGATATTTCAGACAGCCCGCAGATCGTTGTTATCGGCATGCTCGATCAGACCGGTGGCTCACAGTGGGTACGCTATGACTCTACCGATAAAGATATCGACAGAAGCACCATCAGAACCAATCTTAACCAGAAATTGGCCTTCTCTGACAACAACGCTCCGATAGTGGTTTTTTACAATGAAGATGACCCGGATATGACCGCGTCAACATTCGTTGAAGAGTTGAAGAATCAGCAGATACCGGTTACGAATATCGTGAGGTATTCCAACGACAGTTTCAGCCTGATTGCCCTCAATTACGGCAGGAAAGTGACCACTCATGATGCAACGGTATTAAACAGTGTTGTGATGCAGAGTCTCTTTCTGAGATCTCTGGCAGCGCAGATCAGGGATACGGAATCGGCCTTTGAATACACCGTCCTGGCACTGGCCCGCGCATCAGAGGCTAATGATGAGGATACCGGAGATCATATCCTGCGGGTTGGCAATTATTGTGCCCTGCTTGCCAGACAGCTAAAACTTCCTGATGAACTCGTGAAGACCATTCGCATTCAGGCGACGTTGCACGATGTGGGAAAAATTCATATCTCACCGGCCATCCTCAAAAAACCGGATAAACTGACTGATGACGAATGGCGTGAGATGAAACTGCACACAATACATGGCTCAAAAATCATAGGTGAACATAGTCGCATGACCACGGCAGACAGGATAGCCATCAGTCACCACGAACGTTACGACGGCAGCGGCTACCCTTATGGCCTCTCAGGTGAGCAGATCCCGATCGAGGGGCGCATCCTCAATCTGGCCGACCAGTACGATGCGCTGCGTAATGCGCGATGCTACAAACCTGCCTTCGACCATGAAACCACCTGTCGCATAATTCTTGAAGGAGATGGCCGCACTCTCCCGCAGCACTTCGATCCAGAGGTATTGGCAGCCTTCAAGGAAATACACAGGAGCTTTGCAGATGTATTTGAGGGCCAATTTTAGGCTTGGGTACGAAGCAGTACGCTGGAGCAGCAATTAACTGGAGAAGAAAATGACAGAAAGATCAGAAAAAATTAAAACCGTTCTGATTGTAGACGACACCCCTGAAAATGTCTCTTTGCTTGAGGCTATTCTCTCTGCAGATTACGTCACCAAAACTGCTACCCGCGGAGAAGATGCACTGAAAATTGCCCAGGAAACGCCTCCGGATCTTATCCTGCTTGATATCATGATGCCGGAAATGAATGGTTATGAAGTCTGCAAAGCTCTTAAACATAACGATGCCACGAAAAGAATTCCGGTCATATTTGTGACGGCACTGCTTGATTCCGGGGATGAAACAAGAGGATTTGAGGCAGGAGGAGTGGACTACATCACAAAACCGGTCGTCGGTGCTATCGTACGCTCGCGCATCAAGGCGCATCTGGCATTGAAAGAAGTACAGGATGATCTGGAGGATTGGAACCGTAACTTAAAAAAACGCCTTTTGAACAGCATCTCGACCATACGCAAAAATACCGAGGCGCTCATGACTGCTGATGAAAGGGCCTTTGGACTGGAAGGGCGCACCCAGAGTGTAGAGCTTCTGTCCGGGGTCTTTGAACTGATGGAAGACCGTTTTGGCGTAAGCTCTCGTGCCGTTAGCGAGTTGGCAGGTGATGCCGCTCGAAAAATGAAGATACCTGCCGAAGGTATAGCTAAAATCCGGCTGGCAGGGCTTCTGCACAACGCCGGAACTCTAGGAGCCAAACGGGCTCAGTCGATAAAGCATGAAAGCGAGATGTCGTCAAATGAACTTTCTGAATATCTGGCTCATCCAGCGCGGGGACAGGAACTTTTCAATCCTCTTGTAGAGCTTCATGATGTCGGATTGATGGTTCGCGGTCATCATGAGGCCTACAACGGGAATGGGTTCCCAGACGGGTTAAAAGGAGATGACATCCCGATTGGTGCACGATTGATAGCCATCGCAGATGTCATTGAAAACGCTGCAAATTCTGTCTCGGGAGAACGCGACGACTATGCGCTCATGATTGCCCGTCGTCAGGCCGGTACCCTGCTTGATCCCCGGCTGGTGCCGCTTTTTTCGATGATTACCCGGATACTGTATGTATCGAATGAAAAGTCTCTTACACCAGGAGAGGTTGAGGTTCTACCCAATGACTTGATCACTGGAATGATGCTATCCAGGAATTACTCTACCGAATCCGGGGTACTGCTCCTTCAGAAGGGTGATACGCTTGATGCTGCCGGTATTACGATCATTCGCCGCAACAGCGGTAATGCCCAGGCGCAGAAGAATGGTGTCTGGATGTATGTCAATATTCAGTCATAACACAAAACCGCTCACGCCATGAAAATCATAACGTTCAAGATTAATCATGGGAGGAGAGCATTCAAGAAAAGGAGTATCCCGTGAAAATTCTGATGGTTCTGACTTCGCACGATGAGCTTGGGTGTACGGGTAAAAAAACAGGTTTCTGGCTGGAGGAGTTAGCAGCACCTTACTATGTGTTTAAGGACTCCGGTGCTGAAATAATTCTGGCATCTCCGAAAGGCGGGCAACCGCCTCTTGATCCGAGGAGTGAAGAGACAGTTTTTCAAACCGCCGCAACAAAGAGGTTTGAAGCAGACACCGATGCACAGGAAGCCTTGGCACATACTCTCACACTATCCGAAGTATTTCCCGCCGGCTTCGATGCACTGTTTTACCCCGGTGGTCAAGGATCTCTGTGGGACCTTGCAGAGGACACACATTCCATAGCCCTGATCGAGGCCATATATGCAGAGGGTAAACCTGTTGCAGCAGTCTGCCATGCAACCGGGGTATTTCTTCATGCGAAGGCTCCCGATGGATCTCCGCTGGTGCAGGGAAAAACAGTCACCGGATATTCAAACTCTGAAGAAGCTGCTGTTGGCATGATCAATATCGTCCCGTTTCTTGTTGAAGATGAACTGCAGAAAAACGGCGGTTATTATTCCAAGTGCTCCAACTGGCAATCATACTGTGTCCAGGACTGCAACCTTATCACCGGCCAGAATCCAGCATCTGGAGAAGCTGTGGCAAAAGCGGTACTGGAATTACTGTGACGACGCAAAACTACAATTCATTGAATGCTGAAGAATCCGATGCTGATCGCAGGCGCCGGATGCTTACCGATGGTGCGCTCTCTTTGGATCTTGTGTCAGCTCTTGCCGGAGACCGACCGCTCACAGAAGCCGAGAAGGAACGTCTCAATGAACACAAGAATAAATGTGGCCACAGATTCTATTCCGATCTGCTTTACTCAATAACGCATCAGTTTTTTCCGCCTGAAGTTGCTGAAAATCTCTGGAACCAGATACTTAACCATAAAACCATTCTGTCAGTAGCTTTAGAGAGAAATGTCAGAATTGCTGTTTCTGCACTGGATTACCTTTCGAACATAACATCCAATATGGGCTCCGCTACGCTGGTTGGCGAAGCGAATATTGAAGAAATCATCGGCCTGTCGTTGCGTGACGGCCTGACTGGTCTTTTTAACCATACCTACTTTTATCAGCAGATCGATTTTGAAGTAAGGCGATATATTCGCTACGGCACTCTCGTTTCGCTTGTGTTGATCGACATCGATGACTTTAAAGAGGTCAATGACACGTACGGACACCGCGAAGGGGACAGGGTTCTGGCCGAGATAGGAAGAACCATGATGCGCATAGAACGTGATTCAGATATCTGCTGCCGCTATGGCGGAGAGGAATTCGCGGTAATCCTGCCTTTGACAGACGTCCACGAAGCTGGGGTAATAGCCTGCAGACTGAATATGGAGCTTAAAACACATCTGCCCGATGGACGGGTTGTAACTGTCAGCATCGGTGTAGCGTCGAGCGGGAACAGCACCAAGACCTATCGGGACCTTGTTGAGAGAGCTGATGCGGCACTCTATCAGGTCAAGCGAAGCGGAAAGAACCGGGTGGAAGTAGCGGCGTGACCAGACAGAGGTCCTTAAAAAAACATGATTGATCGAGTGAATCGGATTCCCGGTTTCCTGCTGAGGGTGCTACGGGGATTCATGCGCAATCAGGGTCTGCTTCTGGCCGGCGCAGTTGCCTATTACACGCTGTTGTCCATCATACCGCTGTCAATCATCGCGCTCATCGTTCTGACGCAGTTCATAGAAGAACATAAATTGATCCTGACCCTGTCAACCTACCTCGAAATGCTGATTCCCGGTTATTCGGCAACGTTGACCGAGCAGGCACTGGTTTTTCTCGAACACCGCACGGTAGTCGGCTTCATCGGTTTTATCTGCATGCTGTTTTTCAGTTCCACAGCCTTTTCCATGCTGGGAAATGCCCTGTCGGTAATCTTTTATCAACGCGTCAGGATTCGCCGCAGGAACTTCTTCGTATCCGCCGTCATTCCCTATCTGTACATTTTAGTGATCGTATCAGGAATATTTCTGGTGTCATGCATTGTAGGCGGAATTGAGAAACTGGAGAGCAGCCAGATTACGCTGTTCGGCTGGAGTCTGGATCCGGGAAGTGCTACCTGGGTGGCACTGTATATTCTCGGTATTGTCGGAGAGGTGCTGATGCTCACATCCATCTACCTGGTGATGCCGGAAGTGCGGGTCCGCTTCCGTCATGCCCTCATCGGCGGCATCACCGCTGCATTTCTATGGGAGATCACGCGCAGGCTGCTGATCTGGTATTATGCAACAATATCAACAGTAAATGTCATTTACGGCTCCATCACTATTACGGTAGTGGCCCTCCTAAGCATAGAGGTTGTCGCGATAATCCTGCTGCTGGGTGCCCAGGTAATCGCTGAACTTGAACAAAACAGAGATGAACGGGCCGTTCAGGAATCATCTTGATTATCCACACGGGGTTTGCTGATACGCTAATGAGTATGCTTCCCTGTTTGGACTCTGCACAATAAAAGTGCCGGATGGATAACCACCCGGCAATAGCAAGGAGGAGGCACGTGTTAGTACCCGTATGGGTGGAATTACAACTAACGTGCCAAGCGATACCTGTGTGGTCTTGGTAATATAACAACCTGAATATGATCAACTATTTATAATCACTGCTTCAAAAACAATTGAGATTCCGGCTTGGGAGTCTGTTGCATGTAACAAAACTGTCATATACGATGGTTATGTTAAACATGACGGATTCGATTGACAGTTTGTCTTCCGGTTCAGTTGCGTTATTCCTGATTTGTCTCGGACAATCAGAGCGTTGCACACACAACATCAACATACATTCCTCTGGCACACTAGTTGCCAATTACCCATCGGATCAGGAATCTGAAGGATTATAGTGAGTTTTCAGCGGCGCTCCTGCTACTTAGACCCAGGGTGACACATGGACAGGGTACAGATAGGCTGCAACTACCAGAATCAACCTCTCTGGAAAATCATGCTCGGGGTACCGCTTATTTATCTACCAATTATTTCAACCGTGCCATTTGTGATTATCGGTTTTTTTCTGGTTAAAACACATCTGAGATATGTCGGTGGAATGGACATCAAATCATACTGGGACTTTGTTCCTGACACACTGTCCCATCGCTTTGCAAACAGCGAACAGCCAGCCATTAACATATCCCGGTTTCACCCGGCTCACTACCGGTTCTTCTGGATCTTTAACTGCAAGAACTATTGCCCGCTGAGTGTCGCACTCTTCAGATATGCCGTGTATCTGGTAATGATTGTGGAAAACTGGTGGTGCCCTTTTGCCCATGACAAGAAACAGCAATACGCAGAAGCGGCCATTGACAAGTCATTCTGGCATGTAGACCCCGATGAACTCATAAAACTGCATGCAGATGACAGAAACAATCCCATCTGGAATACGAAAGCGAAAGATCAGCATGTTTGATATCACCCAGGAAAACAGAATGATAATCGCATCAAATCTGACAGTGGCAGCGGTTATCAGAGATGCCGCAATGGCAATGAAAAGTGGTCCGAATACTTCGGATTCAAAAGATATAGTCATTGAGATATTCACTGCCATTTTGTCTAATCTGGAAATACAGTCAGATATGACTTTACAGAGTACACAAAGAGAATAGTTAAGTATGTACAAATCGATTCTGCTCTTTACGCTCAGGAAGGTTGGCACTGCATGGACAAGAAAATCTACCTGAGCGTTCTGGCAGCCGTCGTAACGGCTGCCGCAATCTGTCTGATAGCATTACTGGCAGCCCCTATCGCCAAGCCGTTTGCATGGGCACTCATCATAGGAATTTCTACCCTCCCCCACCACAATCGGCTGGCCAGGCGGTTTCCTGACAATCCGAACCGTTCCGCCGGATTAATGGTTCTCGCAATCACCGTTTGCTTCATCCTGCCGGTTGCCGCACTGATCACAATGGTTATTCAAAATACAGCGGACTGGTACATGGAAGCAGAACGGCTGGTCCTTGCATTTACATCATCCGGGGCAGGCGCTCTCAGCCGTTTTCCATTCGCAGACAAAATAATTGCTCTGGGAGAGCATTTCGGCATCGAACTTTCCGGTATCGGGGCCAGACTGGCTGCAGGCACTTCGGGCTATCTCTTTAATCTGGCAACCAATACTGCATTAAACATTGGAGAACTCCTTTTTACTCTTACAGTGGCGCTGTTCATGCTCTTTTTCGTCTACCGCGACGGTGAAAGGATTGTGTCAGTTGCAATTACCAGGTTCACGACTGATCATGAAAAAGCTATCCATTATTTTTCCGAGATTCGCTCAACCACAACAGCAGTTACGGTCGGCACCATCTTCACCTGCCTTGTGCAGGGTGTAACCGCCGGACTCGGGTATTTTGTTGCCGGCGTCCCTGCTCCGGTTCTCTGTGGTGCACTGACGGCCCTGGCTGCAATCGTACCGGTTGTCGGTACCGGCATTGTCTGGGTACCCATTACCGTTCTTGTCGCTCTCAATGGCGCCTTTTTCAAAGCCGGTATGCTGTCACTCTGGTGTATTATTTTTGTGGGACTGGCCGACAACGCCATCCGCCCGCTGGCAATAGGCGCGAAAAGCCATATCCCCGTTCCGGCTGTTGTTCTCGGTGCGATCTGCGGAGTCTTTGCCCTGGGGGTTCTCGGCCTTATTCTGGGGCCAGTGCTCTTCGCAATCCTTGTCACGATCTGGCATGATACAACCGGTGACATTCAGTCAACTGATTCTGACCCTCATAACGCCGAACCTTGCGGGCTTAAGTCAGAATAGACATGCGGAATTTATATCCCTCATCTAACCTGCGCTGAACACGCTCCGCACTGTATGACAGATATGCAGCTCATTACGGTTAGAATAGATTATGGAGAGTTCACTTATTAGGCTGATGAATACGGTAATGCCATACATGCATCTACTTCTACTGACAGCTTACATATGTTTCATATCTGGATGTGCAAGCCTGCCAAACGTCACAGAACTGATCGAAGATGCACCTACGGATCAAAAACACCGTCAGATTGTTTCATCGAAAGGAATGATGTCGCCAAAGAAAAGCAAGACTTTAATTGACCGTTTGAAAGGGAGCGTCGATCCGACGGACATTCTGGAACGTCATACGATTGTTGTAGAATCGGTCACCGAAAGCCCCTTGACAAAGGGGAACAGGATTGCTCTGCTTGCTGATGGACAGGATGCGTATGCCGCTATGTTCAGGGCGATCAAGTCTGCCAGGCACCATATCAATCTCGAAAGCTATATCATTGAAGATGATGAGACGGGACGCCTATTTGCCGAACTGCTCCTTGCAAAGCAGGCACAGGGAGTTCGGGTGCATATCATCTATGACAGCCTGGGCTGCCTGAATACTCCAGAGGCATTTTTTCAACGGCTCCGCGCAGGTGGCATTCAGGTTGTCGGATTTAATCCGGTCAATCCTCTAAATGACAGAGAAAGCTGGGAACTGACACATCGTGATCACCGTAAAATATTAATTGTCGACGGAAAAATAGCAATTATCGGCGGCATCAATATCAGCAGGGTCTATTCCAGCAGCCCCCTCAAGCGAAAAAATAACGAGAAACCTCCCATACATTGGCGTGATACCGATATTCAAATAGAAGGCCCCGCTGTTGCAGAATTTCAGAAGCTTTTTCTGGATACCTGGATGAAGCAGACTGGATCGGCACTCCCTGACCGCGCCTTTTTTCCGGATCCGAGCGAAAAGGGTTCTGCCCTGGTCCGGGTAATCGGCAGCACTCCGGGAGTGACCAACAGGATACCGTTTATTGTTTACGTGTCGGCAATCTCTTTTGCAGAGCATTCAATTCACCTGACAAATTCATATTTCGTGCCGGACGGACAGATAGTGAAAGCCCTTTCCGATGCAGCCGGGCGAGGTGTTGATGTTAAGATCATTCTGCCCGGGACGACAGATTCCCTCCTGACGCTGCACGCTCAGAGGTATCATTATTCCAGGCTTTTGAAATCAGGCGTGAAGATTTATGAACACGGTACGTCGCTCCTGCACGCCAAGACTGCGGTTATCGATAACGTCTGGTCGACGGTCGGTTCGACCAACATGGACTTTTTGAGCCTGCTTCACAATGACGAGGTCAATGCGATCATATTGAATAAGGAGTTTGCCAGAGAAATGGAGCTGATGTTTGCCATGGACCTGGCCGAATCCAGGCAGATTCACTGGGAAGAGTGGCAGAAGAGGCCGATGCTGCCAAGGATCAGAGAGTGGTTTGTTAATTTATTCGTCCGGTGGCTGTGACATATTTCATGAAAATTACTCACACACATAAACTCAGCTATTTTATGACATTCATTCTGCTCATGCTGGCACTCCTGATTCTTATGAAGCCGCATTCTGCCTCAGCTGCTGTAAAGATAGGGTCGGCTGAAGACATTCTTCTTGAGACCTATCACAGAAACGGTGCCGGGCTTGAGATAAACAGCTTTGGCCTGCCGCTTGTGGTGGAGTCCCGTGAAAAGGATGAGCGAGTACATGTGGATGTGTACGGTATTTTCAGTTATCCCTTCAACAATGTGGTCAGCGCACTCAAGGTCCCGGCAAACTGGTGTGATATCGTAGCGCTCCATCCAAATATAAAGGCGTGCACCTACAGGCAGCTGCCGGGTGACTGGCAACTGACCTTTTACCCCGGCAGCAAAGAGTATCAGCCTCCGGAGGACACACATCCTGTCATGTATACTTTCCGGATCGTAGCGCAGCGACAGGGCTACCTCGACATCACCCTCAACGCCGAATCAGGTCCATTCCGCACTACGGACCACCGGATGAGGTTTGAAGCACTGCCCATTGATGCCGGGAGGACATATATTCGCATCAGCTATACCTACAGTGACAGTATTGCTCTCCGCCTCGCAGCAAAGATCTACTTTGCTACAATCGCCCGCAGCAAGGTGGGATTCAGCATCACCGGGACAAACAAAAACGGCACACCCGTCTATATCGGCGGGCCGCGCGGGGCACTCGAACGGAGTGCGGTTCGTTATTACTGCGCGATTCAGACATTTATGAATACGCTGAGCTATCCCGAAGAAAAACAATTTACCATCAGAACTGGACAATGGCATGATCTTACCACCCGCTTCAGAAGGCAGCTCTTTGATCTGACAAAGCGGGACTATCTCACTACCAAGACCCGCGAGCACGATAATCAGGTACTACTCCAGCAACGGATCGGAACCGGTATGATTTCAAGGGAAACCAAATGACTGCAGAACGTGACAATACCGGCACTATCTTAATCGTTGACGACACTCCCGAGAATGTATCACTGCTTGAGACGGTTCTCTCTGCGGATTACACCATCATCACCGCCACCAGCGGAAACAAGGCACTCGAAATAGCGCGTAAAATGCCGCCTGATCTTATTCTGCTTGATATCATGATGCCTGAAATGAATGGCTACGAGTTTTGCGAACGATTGAAAGAAAGTCCTGACTTACATGGTATACCAGTGATCTTTCTGAGTATGCTGGATACCACGGAAGTCAAACTGCATGCATTCAAATCAGGTGGTGTTGACTATATTACCAAGCCGTTTCATGCAAGCGAGGTGCAAGTCAGGGTCAAAACACACCTGATGATCAGGAAGCTTCGGCTTCGACTTGAAGCTCAGAACCTTTTGCTTCAGCAGGCCAATGCCGAACAGACACGACTGGCAATGATTGTGGATTCCTCTAACGATGCAATTTTCAGTGTATCTCCGGATAATGTCATTATTAGCTGGAACGGGGGAGCAGAAGATGTTTTCGGATATTCTGTCAGAGAAATCATAGGCAACACGGTTTTAAGCATTATGCCGGGTGAAACCTACTCTGAAAAATCCCATAACTGGCAGACAATCCTGAGTGGCGATGACATCCGGTATTTCGAAACATCTCGTGGCAAAAAAGATGGCAGCAGGAGGTATGTATCGATCACAACATCTCCGCTGCTGAATTCAGAATGGGTGATTATCGGTAATTCTGTCATCGCCCGCGACGTCACAGAGCGCAGGAATATGGAAGAGACAATCAAACATCAGGCTCACCACGACACTCTGACCACATTGCCCAACCGGCAGTTTTTCATGGATTTACTGACAATGGGATTAGCTCAGGCATCCAACAACGGTAAAAAATTGGCCCTGCTGTTTTTGGATCTTAATGGATTCAAACAGGTAAATGACACCTATGGGCACAACTGTGGAGACCATCTGCTGCAGGAAGTGGCCAGGCGGCTCAAAGTCAGCATCCGAGAGTCAGACATTGCTGCACGTCTTGGTGGAGATGAATTCACCGTTATACTGCCGGATATCAGCCAGATAGATGATGTAGACATCGTACTGAAAAATATTCTTTGTTCCTTCGAAAGTCCGTTTTTACTTGATGGGATTATAGTCAGCTCTACTGCCAGTATCGGCGTCTGTATGTTTCCTGATGATGGCAAGAGTAGCGAGGAACTGGTAAAAAAAGCGGACATAGCCATGTACAAGGCAAAAGAATCCAGCGGCAATTCTTATCGGTTCTATACAGACAATATCGAGATGCAAACCTGATAATCCGAAATCCCTCTCAGCAACTATTTATTCTGTGGAGACTCGGCAACATTCTTTACGAATCAGAGTAAGCTCCCGCAGGCGATCCCTCTGGCGGGAGCTTACTCCATATTCTGCGTTTCTCACGGTGCAGGCACGTTAACAGTTGTGTTGTCCAAAGCAGTTGCACCGGCAGTGGTTGCTCCCGATAAGATTCTGCCATTGATAACCGCTCCAGCCTGCCCAGTCGCACTTACACCGACAATGATGTTCCCGTTAAAAATGGTTCCCGCCCCGATAGTTGCGCTCGCAGTAGAAACCCAATATACATTCTTGGCCTGAGCACCATTTGCCAAAAAAACATTATTTGTCGTAGTAAACGATGAGCCAACCTGAAAAACCCAAGAGGCATTGATATTACCTTTAGCATCAAGAGTCACAGGTGTCGTAACCAGCATCGTACTGCCGGATGTATAGGTTCCCGGCGGGAGAACACCCGCAGCTCCTCCGTTTACAAATCCGCCCAGATCCGTACCGGCGACTACGGTTACTCCGGCCGGCAGGGCCTTGGCTGCGGCATACGCTGCAGCTAGATCAGTTGCAGCCTGCGCAGTCGCGGCGTCATTTATGTGAATTGTTCCGCTGACCTGTCCCGCAACCAATCCACAGGCGGTACCTGGACTCAGCGCAACATCACCGTAGATTATGGAAGCACCACTGTTGGCAATAGCGGAGCGCGCCATGACTCCGAAAGAAGCGGCTGAACCAAGGGATATCAACGGTGGGAATACTGCAGTGGTAAAATTCCAGACAGAGTTGATCTCCAGCGCATTTCCAGCCAGGTCCGTGGCTTCAGTCGTGATTGTGGCGGTATAGGTGGTTCCGTTTGTAAAATTGGCTGTTGGTGTAAAAATTGCGATTCTGTTAATGGCATCATATGCGACCAGTCCCGTTACACCTGCGACCTTGAAGGTTGCCGTGCTGATCGTTAACGGGTCCATCGCCTTGCTGAACGTTGCGGTAACAGGACTGTTTATTGCCACCTTTAATGCAAGATTTAAAGGATTTATCAGAATAATTGCGGGTGCGATAAGGTCTGAAGCAGCACCGGTGGTCCAACTCCATACATAGTCACTTGCCAGCGGATTGCCTGTCAAATCTTTTGCTCCATTGACCCCACCTCTGACGGTGACGGTGTAGCCAGTGTTGTAGGATAGTGTGGTCGTCGGTGCAAATACCACATTCAAGCCGGAGCAGTTTGTAGTGCCAGTAACAGCGTTGCCGGAGACCGTTTCATTCATACTGATAACAGCGTTGGTAATCGTCAAGGGATCCATCGCTTCGCTGAATGTTAAACCAACTTTGGTGTTGACGGCTACGTTTGTCGCACCGTTGGCATTAACAGTCCCTGTTATAGTGGGTGCGGCAGTATCTGTGGCGACGCCGGTTGTCCAGCCCCAGACATAGTTTGATGCCATTGGATTGCCTGCCAGGTCCCTGACGCCACTGCTTCCGCCTTTGACGGTGACTGTGTAACGGGTCATGCTGGACAGGTTTTTAGATGGCATAAACGTCGCACTGACTCCTGAGTGACTTACCGTACCTGCGACAGCAATGCCGGAGACTGTTTCTTTCAGAGTAAAATTCAGGTTTGTAAGTGTCTGATGATCCATCCACTTGTTGAATGTTACACCAGCCTTGGTATTAATGGCTACGCCTGTTGCGCCGTTGACGTTGGCTGTTCCGGTTATTGTTGGCGCGGTTGTGTCAACAGCGGAGCCGGTAGTCCAACTCAAGACATAGTCAGTTTTCATCGGATTGCCAGCCAGATCTTTAACTCCGGTTGATCCACCTTTAATAGTGGCGGTGTAGTTTTTACCGGTAACAAGATTGGATAATGGTGAAAATATTGCACTTACACCTGAGTAACTTACGGTGCCTGCTACGGGCAACCCTGAGACGGTTTCCTTCAGCGTGAAGTTTACATTGGTAATAGACAATGGATCCATCGGCTTGCTGAATATTGCACCGCCTTTGGCATTGACGGCTACATTTGTCGCACCGTTCGCATGGATCGTTCCCGTAACAGTGGGTGCAGTCACATCAGCGTCTGCGCTGGTGATAAAACTCCACACATAATCAGTGTCAAGGGGATTGCCGGCAAGGTCATTGGCCTTGGTTGTTACAGTTGCGGTATAGACGGTGTTAGGATCAAGACCGATTGTCGGAATAAAAGTTGCCGTCGTGCCATGATTGGATACAGTCCCCACGACAGAATTTACGGTCAAAGGAATCAAGCCTGGACTTGTCAACTTAAAGGTAAGCACGGTGACTGTTAACGGGTCCATCGCTTTACTGAACGTTGCACTGACATTTGTATTGCAAGCCACGCCAATGGCGCCACTGACAGGGGAAGTAAAACTGACCGTCGGCTGAACCAAATCAACCGTTCCACCGGTTGTAAAGGTAAATTCAAAATTCGCCGCCATGGCATTGTCTGCCAGGTCTTTGACCGTGTTGGTAATTACAGCGGTGTAGTTTGTGTTGAAAGCAAGGTTGCTTGTGGGTACAAAAACTGCCGATGTTCCAACAGGGATTACTGCTCCCGGCACATTGACACCGCTGGCTGTTACCTTCAAGGAGAAGGATGACGTGGTGATTGTTCCCGGATCCATCGCTTCACTGAAGCCTATTGAAATTTTTCTGTTGACGGGAACATCTACAGCGTTGGTTGGCGGTGATGTGACACTCACAGTCGGGGCGGTCGTATCAAGGGAATCACCGGTGGTGAAACTCCACACATAGTCGGTTGACATAGCACTGCCATCCACATCCCTGGCCCCAGTAGTAATTGTTGCAATGTACTCGGTATTGCTCATCAGATTAGTTGAAGGTGCAAAAACAGCCATCAAACCTGTGCAGGTCACACTACCTGAAACTGGTGTTGATCCCTGTTTTACAGTAAATGTTGACGTTGTAAGCGTTGAAGGATCCATTGCCTTCGTAAAGGTCGTGGAGATTTTTGTGTTGATTGGAACACCTGTGGCGGCCTTATTTATGGTAACACCGCTTAAAAGACTCAAAGCTCTCCTTGCGGCAACACCACCCGAAATGCCACCATTTACAGGAGTGGTATAGTTCACAGCTGGTTTGGTTGTATTGGATACTGTTTGATTTCCCTGCGAGTTACTTCCACAACCGGCCATAAACGCAACAACAAGTAAAAGCAGACACTGCATCTTTGAGTATATTTTGTATGTATTCATATTGACTACCTCCTTAGGGGCACATAACACTTTGAAATATTAAAACGAATGAGCAGAATAATAGGCAGTGACAACGCAATTAGCCTGCCAACTGCTTAAGAGGCTGTATAACTGATATTTATCTAGCAATAACAGGGTATTAAAAAGATAGCGAGGAGATGCTATCTGGCCACCTGGCCTCAGCATTTGATGGAAGTTATGCTTGGTGGTGGATTAATTGAGGCGGCAGGTTTGATTCAAATATGCACTTAAATCTGTAACTACATATCTTCAAGGATGCTCTTTAAGGAGCGCACTATTATATGGAAATTTGTTAATTTTACAAAAATATCATTTCTAATTAACAGCACTCACAGAACCATCTGTCATATATGACAGTAATGTTATATATACCGGCTTTCGCCAAACAATCATCTTTCCCTCCACGCGCGCGCCGTTTTATTTTTATTATTAAAACGAGATGTTGTGCACCACCATACCTCTCAAACCCTATCTGGCACGATAGTTGCCCCTGCCTGTTGAAAATATAAAAAGGAGAAACTATGAAAAAACAGATTGTAACCCTTTTGGTACCGCTTTCCCTGCTATCACTTCCTGCCATGTCATTGGCAGCTGTGACCGGCACCGGCAGCGGTGGTGGCACTGCGACCTCGTCCGCAACAGGGACACTGATCGCTACCGCAACCGTCAGTGCAAAGTGCGTTGTTGACAGCACAACAAACGTTGTGTTTGGTTCCGTTGACCCGACCAGCAACGGAAACTATGACGGCGTGGGAACCATTGTTACTCACTGCTCAAAAGGTACTCTTGAGTTCCTTTTTGTAGCTCCAAGCATGGGGGGGAGTTCACTCAGGATGACGAGTCCGACAACCACCGACACCATCACCTATGCACTCTTCCGTGACGCCTCACGCACCACAGCTTTTCCCAGCGTAACCGGCGGCACCAAAACTTCTCAGCCCGGCACTGCGGTGACAACTACCATTTACGGTCGGGTGGTTGTGGCTAAAGGGGTAAACGACACAGTCGCATCCGGCAGTGACTATACCCAGTCCCTGACTGCAACTATTGAGTGGTAATAAATACGTTAATAAAGGAGATTGTATGAATGTTAAAACTCGGTTGGTATTATTAGCAGCTTCCGCTTTTTTTACGCTTGGAATCGTTCAGTCCGGATGGGCTGCAAGCTTTTCGGTAGAACCAGTCAGGGTCATACTTGATGTTCAACACAAGACCGAACGGATGGTCATAAAAAACGAGTCCGACAAACCGTTGACAGTTCTAATCAAAGCGTATTACTGGACTCAGACATATGAAGGCAAAGATCGGTATGAGGAAACAGAGGATTTAATCATTTTCCCGCGGGCGGTGACAATGGCTGCCGGAGAGGAGCGATTTGTTCGCCTGGGGATGTCAATTCCACCCGGAATACAGGAGAAAGCATTCCGCATTTATTTGCAGGAACAACCTATGAAGGATGAGTTTTCGCCTAAAGGAGCGAGTGCTCGCGTATTAATGAGAGTGGGTATTCCGGTTTTCGCACAACCGCTTAAACCTGAATCAGCATTGATGACAAAAGAATTGCAAATAATTAAAGGAAAGATTCATCATACAATTACGAATGTTGGAAACTCCTTTATCACAGCAGAACAAATTACAGTTAACGCATTGGACAGCAAGGGTGCCGCGTTGTTAGCAATGGATTTAGGTGGAACGTATTTGCTGGCTGGAAGCACCCGTATATATGAAGTAGAAATTCCCAGGGACCAATGCAGTCGGGTGTCGCAGATTTCAGTCACAACCAGGAGCGAAGGCAAAGATCAGCACAATAAGCTGAACATGACTTCATCCGGCTGTGAAGGCAAGTAAGGCAAATCGCCGGTTTATCAGCTACTGGCTAACCGCCATGTGCCTGTTTACTGCCGTATCTGTTTCAAACTCAAGGATCGCATCTGCAGCGGAGACGGTCATCCTGACCGTCTCCCTCAACACCATTTCTCGCGGGGAATTTTTTCTCAAACGGAGCACCGATGGCGGCCTGCTGATGCGCAGTAAAGACCTGCGTCAGATCGGCATTAAAATTGCGAATCTTCCCGAAAGAAACGTAGACTCCGTAGCATATATATCCCTTACCGATCTATCAGGGGTGACTGTAGTCCTGGATGCAAAGAAACTGCTGCTTGACCTGCAGGCCGGACCTGCCTGGGTCGACCTCCCCCATGTAGTTCAGAATTTTTCCCCTGACTCCGGCACCTATGTACCCACATCCGGAACTAGCGCCTTTATTAATTACCGGCTGGACTACGGCAACGGTATCGATGTCCAGGCGGGCACATGGAGTGCAACCGGGCAGACCGGACTGCGCCGCGGCAACCTGCTGCTGCTGGGGGACGGTTATTATCAGGGCAATCAGAAGACACAACAGGCGGTGCGTCTAATGAGCAATCTGTCCTGGGATCGGCCCAAGAGCATGTCCCGGTGGGTTGCCGGCGACATTAACGCCACGGCCGGAGAGCCCTCGGGGCAGATCCTGATGGGTGGCCTCGGTTACTCCAGTACATACTCAATGAACCCCGGGCTGATCACCTATCCAATGGGTGAGTTTGGAGGTGTAGCCACACTCCCCTCTGAAGCCGATATTTATGTCAATGGAATCCTGGTACGCCGGGAGCGGCTTGCGCCGGGGGATTATCGATTCCGGAATCTTCCGGTCTCCAATGGTGCAAATAACGTAGAGATCCTCCTGCGCGACTCTTTTGGAAATGAACGTTGGAGTACTACCCGCTTCTATCTTTCCGAGCAACTGCTCAAACCCGGTCTTCATGACTATTCCTACAATATGGGTTTCATGCGACGTGATTTCGGCAGTGCCAGCAACCACTACGGCCATCCACTGCTGGTTGCTCGGCACATGTTTGGCCTAAACAATGTCATTACCATGGGTGCCGGTGCCGAGGCCGGCAATAATCTGGTCAATCTGGTCCCGCGAGCTGTTATCAGTCTGGGGCAGGTCGGTGTGCTTAACCTGCTGGCTGGCGAAAGCAGCGATCGCGAGCGTGGCCTGGGAACCACGATGGGGGTTGGCTACCAGTTTCAATCGCTCCATGTAAACTACCGGTTGAATCTGTCACATAATACCCGAGGATACCGTACACTTGCAAACCAGCAGGCCAATGACACGGCCCGTCTGGACGGCGCAACAGGGATCAGTTTGGGCAGCTTTTTCTTAGGCACGGTCAGCCTGAACGCTTCTTACATCGAAACCTACGCCGGTCAATTAAAACGCTCCATGGGTGTCTCGTATTCCCGCTCACTCGCCAAATCAGTCCAGTTCACTGCCTCTTGGAATACTACGTGGGGCACAACAACCTCGGTCAACTTTTTTACCGGGCTGACCTTCTTTCCCAAGCACGATCTGACAGCTTCTGCAACACTTCAGACATCTCAAGGAAGCAACAAGGAGACGCTATCCGTGCAAAAAAGCCTGCCGGCCGGGGAGGGCATTGGCTATCGGGGGACTCTGGAGCGTGAACAGACCCAGACCCAGACACTGCTGCGAGCAAATCCGTATCTTCAGGTCAACGGTTCCCATGGAACCTACACTGCAGACCTGCAGGGACAGTTCAATCAGCAGGATGAAAAAACGACGGGCAGTTACCTGGTCTCGGCAGCCGGGGCGGTGGTATATGCTGGTGGCCACGTCGGACTGAGCAGGCCGGTCAGCAGCAGCTTTGCCGTTGTGCAGGTGGAGGGCTTGGCTGATGTCGTGGTACTGCTGAATAATCAGGAGGTGGCACGCACCAATGCCAACGGAATGGCATATATTTCAGGTCTTCAGTCATATCAGGAGAACAAAATAGCCTTTAAGGACAATCAGGTTGGGGCCAACTATTTGATAAAACGCTACACCGCCAACACAACCCCGGGATTATTCGGAGGGGAGTGCATCTATTTTCCGGTTGCCAAAATTCAGGCTTATGGTGGACGCCTGCTGGCTAAGGATGGAACTCCGCTGGAATTTTTAAAGGTTACGCTGCGTGGCTCAGGCCATGAGTTATCTTTCACGACACTCAGTGACGGAGTGTTCTATTTTGAAAATCTGACTGAAGACCCACATGATACGGGCATTGGGCCGGCTGTCTGCGGTGATCTATCACCATATAGACTGGCAGTGGTGCCCGGGATGTATGCAGCAACTGTTATAATTGACGGTTCAGAGCGCCATTTCAATATGCTTATACCGGATTCTGATGCCATGTATTTGCCATTAGGCGAGTTCAGGCTACCAGATGCAATTGCTTTAAAATAAAACCATTCGAGGAATTTAGCAATGAGACCCAATAAAAATGTACTGTACCAATTGACTGCAGGTGTAATCATGTGCTTTCTCTGGAGTTCGGAGGTACATGCCGTATGCAGAGTAAGCACCACGTCGATAAATTTTGGCAGTTATGATGTATTTTCATCGATTGCCAGTACCAGTACAGGCACTATAACTCTCTCATGCAGCCCACAAGCTGACGTTACCATTGGCATCAGCAACAGTTCAGACTCAGGTACATATTTCCCACGCAGAATGCAACACAACAGCCTTTCTGACACTCTGGAGTACAATCTCTATACCAGCGCAAACAGGACTCAGGTTTGGGGTGACGGTAATCATGGCACCTCAGATACCCACTTTTTAAATGTAAGAAACAATAACAATACACCCATAATTATATATGGATTGATTCCCGCGTTGCAGAATATATCGACCGGTGTTTACAGTGATCAACTGGTTGTTACCATCACATATTGAGAATGCACAGGTGTAAAATGACTAACCTATTGGCAGCAGCTCTAACTCTTGCTTCTCTGGCGCTCCCTGTCCTGATTCAAGAATGCGAGCTGTATATTACCGTTCAGCAGCGCTGTTTTCCGGGTTTGTGCCTGCCAGGCGCTACCATATCAGCTTCAGACCGGCAGAAAAAGCAGGTATTCACTGATGTGACGAATATTCAGGGAAGCCGGAGAATCGTATTGTCCGGCAATGAAGAATACTCCATCCGGGTCTCTGCTGATGGATACAGCCCTGAGACAGTAATTGTCAGAAACCTCTGCCAGCAGATGGAGCCGCTCCTTTTATTTTTTCTCTTTCCTGCCGATACCACCGCCTGCCCTCCAATGGTGCTGCCACAACGTCATCCGGCTGATCCAAACAGCTGATTGCTATTCCAGTGAAAACTGTACATCTGTCGGCAATGCCGCCACAAGATATGACAGCTTTGTTAGATATGACAGAAGTCGCAGCCCCCTCCCCGCAGACAACATATTTTTTGCCTTGTAAAACAAGTTAATTACCTTTTAAGGATCGCCAAAATTTACGTGGCACGTTAGTTGCGATTTACTTCTCTCCAGCTCCCTCTGAGGTCGTATATTCGGATTACGCAACGGGAGACATCTCTAAATACCGGGAAGGAAAGTCTATGAGCATTTACAGCAACAACATCGAATACATAGAAACAGAGGACAATGTGTTACTTCACATTCGTGATTGGGGGGTGGGCAACGCTATCGTGTTTATCCCTGGTCTGCTATTAGGTCATGAAATGTTTGAGTATCAATTTAACCAGTTACCTCAGCAGGGTTACCGCTGTATAGGAATCAGCATGCGCGGGTTCGGAAAATCCTCAAAACCCTGGGGAGAGTACTCCTATGATGTCTTTGCTGATGATCTTCACACTGTTTTGCTGGCACTTGATCTGCACAACGTCACGCTTGTCGGTTTTTCCATGGGCGGTGCCATAGCACTTCGCTATATAGCTCGTTATCAGGGAGACAGAATAGCCAACCTTGTCCTCTGTGCTGCAGCTGCACCACGTTTCACCGCACAATCCGATTTCCCATTCGGACTCGAACCAGGCGCCGTGGATAGACTTATCAAGCTGTCCTATTCAGACAGGGCCGCCCTTAATGCCGAATTGGGAACATTATTCTTCAAAGACAGCAGTGCTGTAACACCTCAGCTGTTGGACTGGTTCCAGCATCTCGGAATGGAAGCATCTCCGCACGCCACGGTTGCCTGCCTTGAACGCCTCCGGGATTCAGACCTGCGGGCAGACATGCAATCAGTAAAAATCCCTACCATACTTTTTCATGGTGTGCATGACCGGATCTGCCCGTTTGAACTGGCAGAGACCATGACAGCACCGGCTGAAGCAATGCCGGCTGGTGGAGAAGCAATGTCGGTCGGAGACGATGCTGTGTCTGCAGGTGATGAGCCCACTGCCGGCGGAATACAAGGCGCAACGTTAGTTCGTTTTGAGAACAGTGGGCATGCACTGTTTTATGAGGAACGTGAGAAATTTAATGGAGAATTGATAAATTTCATTGAAAAGAAATCCTCCAAAGAAGAAAAATATTTCGGACCGGCAACGAGATAACCAGCTAACCCGGCAATGATTATTTTACAGGTTTGTGACTTCTATAATCCAAATGGGAGGCTATCGCAATGAACGCTGAATCAAAAGTCAAGGTCATGGGAGCAAGTCCTCACGCTGGTGGTGTTACTTTCCGTGTCTGGGCACCCCATGCAGAACGTGTTTCAGTTATCGGAACATTCAACGGATGGGATGGCGCTACGCATCCCCTGCAGGCCGAGGAGAACGGTTGCTGGTACGCGGATGTGACAGAGGCTGCTGTCGGAGACCAGTACAAGTTTCTGCTGAACACAGAGAAGGGTGAGCTCAAACGGATCGACCCTTATGCTCGAGAGGTAACCAATTCAACCGGCAACGCAGTCGTCCATGACCCGGACTTCGACTGGGGCGGGGACGACTTCGCTATCGAACCCTGGAACGAACTCGTCATCTACGAACTTCATGTCGGCACGTTCAATGACCAGGACGACCTCAACCATCCGGGCAAATTCGCCTCGGTATCTGCGCGCTTGGGACATTTGAAAAAACTGGGCGTCAATGCGATCCAGATCATGCCGGTGAGTGAGTTTGCGGGGGAGCGGTCGTGGGGTTACAACCCAGCCCATATTTTCTCGGTTGAGATCGACTATGGCGGTCCTGTGGCGTTCAAAAAGTTCGTCAAGCGCGCTCACCAGGAGGGAATCGCTGTGATCCTTGATGTTGTCTACAACCACCTTGGACCCGGCGACCTCGACCTGTGGCAGTTCGATGGCTGGAGCGAGAACAATCGAGGCGGTATTTACTTCTACAATGATGATCGTGGCAGCACACCGTGGGGTGAAACCCGGCCCGATTACGGACGCGGCGAAGTACGTCAGTTTCTGCTTGATAACGTTATGATGTGGCTGGAAGAATACCGCGTTGACGGCATCCGTTTTGACTGCACCCAATTCATTCGTACCATCAATGGCGCCGGCACACAGGACCTGCCTGACGGGTGGAGCCTTCTCCAATGGATCAACAGTCAGGTCGCGCTGAAATACCCAGGCCGAATCACCATTGCCGAGGATCTTCAACACAACAAGTGGATCACAAAGGATGTTGGTGCCGGTGGAGCCGGATTCAGCTCACAATGGGACGCCATGTTCGTCCATCCCATCCGTCAGGCGGTGATCACGCCGATGGATGAGAGTCGATCTCTCGCTGCCATTCGCGATGCCATCTGCTATCGCTACAACGATGACGCCTTCGACCGGGTTATCTACAGCGAATCACACGACGAAGTGGCTAACGGGAAGAAGCGGGTACCGCAAGAGATCAGCCCGAGCGACCCCAAGGGGTGGTACGCACGAAAACGGTCCACTCTGGCTGCAGCGATGGTCTTTACAGCACCCGGCATCCCCCTGCTCTTCCAGGGTCAGGAATTCCTCGAAGGTGGGTGGTTCCGCGATACAGTCCCCGTAGACTGGGATCTCAAAGACGAATTCCACGGCATTGTCCGTTTGTACCGCGACCTCATTCGACTGCGACTCAACCAGGGCGCCTTTACGCGCGGCCTCTGCGGACAATTCACCCAGGTCTACCACGAGAACGAACAGAGCAAGGTCATCGCCTTCCACCGATGGGATAAAGGAGGCCCGGCGGACGACGTTGTGGTCGTTGCCAACTTTCATCACGAACCTCATGACACCTACCGCATCGGCTTCCCCGCAGCAGGTTCCTGGAAACTGCGCTTCAACAGCGACTGGCACGGCTACAGCGACGATTTTCAAAACCATCCAAGCGGTGATGTTGTCGCCGAAGCGCCTGAAAACGACGCCTTACCCTTCCATGCAGTACTTTCTATCGGTGCCTACAGCGTGCTGATTTATTCGCAATGATCAGTGCATATAACAGGCAGCCAAGGAGTTTAATGAAGACTATTCCTGAACATACCCACACGCACAAGGGGAATATTCCATGCTAACCATACCAGCTACCTCTGCTGTCAATGCAAAGTATCAGCCAGCCGTAAGAAAAGCGGCTTTTTCTGATAAAACGGCAGCTATTCCGACGAGGCAGCCATACCATGTCATTCTTTCAGCTTCGGCACGGGCCAAGTCAATGAAACTGGAGGGTTATTCTCTCTACAGCATTTCATTGAAGCTGGGGCTGGATATAAAAACAGTTTCACAGTTTCTGGATATATCAGCAACTACTACGGCATATAAAACTACATCAAACGCACCAAAAACTGTCACATTTTCCATCCCGGCTAAATCAACATACACTGCACCAAAGTCTATGGCATTTTCTGTCGCACCTAAAGCAGCGTACATCGCCCAAAAAGCCACATACACTGCACCAAAGGAAGCATACAAAGAACCCAGGGCAACAACTCAGAGCAGAGAGCAACTGGTCAGTGCGTTACAACTGCAAAATTTTGAAACAATTCAACCACAACCCGGTGATGAGAATACTCACCTGATCGTTCCACTTCAATCAATAACCCAGGATACTTCTGCGGCTGCTAAATAGCCGTATTTTTAACGACAGATGAGATCTGCGGTATTTCCTCCTGATCCTCCATCGTATCGGACATGACAACTCCCGGTACAAACGGTTTTTCAACAGGTAGCGGAGTCGGATTCGCTGGCCCGCCTGAAACCTCTGGCTGTGCCTGGGCAACAAGTGCAGCGGCAATCAGGTGAGTATTTTCATCTCCCGGTTCAGGCTCCACCATTACAGGTTCAGCACCAGAGTGGTTGTGCTCAACAGACGTCTTTCCCTGAACGGATGCAGCCGGCATAAAGGATATGCGCCAGCCTTCTTCTTGTGCCGCGCGCATAACAACCCTGTTAATCATCCGGTTGACATCAATATTCTTTTTCTGAAGAAATGCCAGTGCTTCCTGCGCATCCTCTGATAATTGTGCTGAAATTACATTATTCATCATGTCTCTCCTGTGGACTCACATCTGAACCGACATTACTGGGAAGCATGTCTTTATCTGTTCAGCTCTCCCGATTTGCCTCTGGCTTACCGTGTACAATTCGTACAATCTCTTTCGCAATCTCCTCAGGTGAAAGAATATAGTCTATACACCCGCTCGCAATTGCACTCTCTGGCATATCGGGTTGCGCAGCAGTCTCAGGCTTCTGAGCAATGGTAATGCCGCCAACTTCTTTAATTCCGCACAGTGCATCCGCCCCGTCACCGTCATAACCGGAGACAATCACAGCGACAAGCTTACCGTCCCAGTTTTCTGTAAGGGAACGCATAAACACCGTAATCACATCAGGCCATCCCCTTGGTTTTGATATCGGCTTGAGCCGGAACTCCCCATCAAGAACGTGCAAATCCCGCTTTTCAGGGATGATGAACACATGGTTGGGTTGTATAAGTAATCGTTCCGTGATCAGTTCAACCGGCATTTTTGTGTAGTTCGGGAGAATCTGGTGCAGCATGGTAGCTACGGTTCTCAGGTGATTCACAATGACAATGGCGACACCCATATCCGACGGCAGATGTCGCAACAACCGGATGTAGGCGTCGAGACCACCGGCCGAACCGCCCACACAAACAACGGGGAAATCTTTTGCGGTATTTATGGTATTCATTTCAATCACTCCGTTTCAGATATATTTTTCACAAACCTCGCAGCCTTCCCCGCCGGCCTTACGAACATCTGAAGAACAAAGACCGAATGCCCTACCGACTGGAGCGGACCGGCCAGACAAATTGGCTATAGGTCTTATTGTCGCCATCAATGTCGCCGTCGCCCATATCGACTCCCCATGCATCCGACGGACTGTCTGCACTGGTGGATGCGGACCAATAATAGACAGCCTGAACATTGGTAAAACCAAGACCGGCGAGCCATGTGGCCTGATTCAACTGCGCATGATCGACGAGCGAACTCAGCTCGATCCTATTTGGGAGGCGCCAGTCGGCAAAACCAAGATAGATGTTTGTATTCAGGCACTTAACATAGTCGAGTGATGCCTGCCAATTCTTCGTAGTCGCCGGAGTACAGGCTGTGGGACCGGGAGCATTGGCGTCTTTCGACCAGATAAGGCCGGTGAGATTGTCCCGAATGCTTCCATTTGTCACGTCGGTGAAGCGGAGTTTCGGCCAAATTGCTCCCTTGAGCGTGTCGCCGTCCTGACCGGTGCCGGTACAAGCTAGTATCGCACCAGTTGAGTCGTAACAGTGTGTTTGGCCGGTACGTGGCAATAGATAAGCAAATGTTCCTGACTGTGCGGAGCGAACCGCCCAGGCATAGCCGTAGTCGGACTTATCATTGCCATCGACATCTCCCACGACCATGCCGACCCCCCACGCACTCGAAGGTCCGTCGGCAGCGGACGACGAGGACCAATACCAGGCTTCGGCCTGAACGCCGCTGAACCCCTGCCCGATGAGCCACAGGCTGGTATCCGATTGTGACGTATTGACAAGGCTCCGGAGTTCCAGCACATTCGGGAGACGCCAGTCAGTGAAGCCAAGGAAGCCGGAGGTGTTGAGACACGTTACGTAGTCAAGAGCCGCCTGCCAGTTTTTTATCGTTGCGGGGGTACAGGCTGCGGGTCCGGGGGCATTGGCGTCCCAGGTCCAGATGAGGCCGGTATTATTGTCGAGCAGGGTGCCGTTGCTCTGGCCGGTAAATCTTGGGGTTGCCCATGCTCCGCCTTTGTGCAGTTCACCATCCTGGCCGGTACCGGCACAGGAGATGATCGCCCCTGCGGCGTCATAACAGAGGGTCTGGCCGGTCTTCTGGAAATTGATGACAGCAGGTTGCTCAGTCGGCGTAACCGTCGGGGTTACCGTTGCTGCCTGCTCGCCACAGGCATTGAATAGCAAGAGTATCAGAGCAAACAGGACGATATGTTTTGATGTCATTATATTCAACCTTCCGGTGTCTTTCTGAACAATTAAAAGCGATTGCACTGAGGGTGAATGCCATACGCCGTTACGCTAAAACGCTATAAATGTAATTTCCGAAGCCTCAAAATAGAACTAACGCTGCCAAAGAATATGTCTCTCTTCAAGAGGAATGGCCACTCCCAGACAATATGGAATGACGCGCGCAGTGAAATCCCCGGCAGGACGAGTCGCCGGTGCCTGAACGTTATACACATATCCATGCTCTGCACCTACCAACTGACGGTCGAGGACCATCTCCAGCCGGACTGGATTTCCGCCGTCAGTCTCCTCGGCATACAACTCGACACGCACCGCATCAGGGTCAATCCCATTGAGATATACCTGAGCTTCAAACAGGTGCCACTGATTGGGAGTTTCCACTGCCATGTCGCCAAAACGCACATGCACCCAATTGTCACGTACCATGTGGTGCCACCGAACCATCCGCACACCCGCCTCCCCATGCAGGGCGGCACGCTCGCCATATGCCGTGGCAGCCGGGATATAATAGCGTTCGGCATACTCACGCACCGTGCGGCTGGCGGAGTAGATCGGGGTCAGCCGCGCCATGCTTTCCCGCATGCGGGCCACCCAGGCTGTCGGAACGCCATCCGGGTTCCGGTTGTAAAATTCGGGGATAACCTCTTGTTCGAGTCGCTCGTACAGCGTCTCAGCCTCGGCTGCATCCCAGGCCGGATCATCGCCGTGTTCCGCACCATCCCCCAACGCCCATCCCACCTCCGGGGTATAGGCCTCGGCCCACCAGCCATCCAGTTCAGAAAGATTAATACCTCCATTGACAAGCACTTTCATACCGCTCGTGCCACATGCTTCCCAGGGCCGTCGGGGAGTGTTGATCCACACATCTACCCCCTGCACCAGATGCTCGCTCAAGTGCATGTTGTAATCACTGAGGAAGATCACATGGCGACGGACCTCGGGACGTTGGATGAAGCGCATCCACTGCTGAATCATGGCCTGCCCGGCACGGTCCGCCGGATGGGCCTTGCCGGCGAGCACAAGTTGTACCGGGCGCTGGGGATCAGTCAACAGGCGCAGCAGTCGCTCAGGATCATGCAGCAGCATGTTGGGCCGCTTGTAGGCGGCAAAACGCCGCGCAAAGCCCAGTGTCAATGCGTTGGGATCTAAGATATGGCGTGCCCCTTCAACGGTGCCGGGCGATGCGCCGGAGGCGGCCAGTTGTTCGGGTAAGCGCTCGCGGGCGTATTCCACAAAAGACTTGCTGGCGGCGATTCGAAATTGCCAGAGGGTGCTGTCAGGTACACTGCGAATGTCCTGCTCCAGGCATTCCGTTGTCCCCAGCCAGCGCTCTTTGCCACAGGCCCTTGTCCATAGTTCGTCGGCTGCTGCCGAATCCCAGGTCGGCATGTGGACACCATTTGTCACATGTCCAACCGGAATTTCATCATGGGGCCAGCCTGGGAAGAGCGGCTCAAACAGGTGCCGACTGACCTTCCCATGCAAGCGGCTAACCCCATTCACCGCCCCGCTACCACGAATTGCCAGATACGCCATGTTGAAACACTCCGACTCGTCGTTCGGATTTTGGCGCCCCAGGGCCAGCAACTCGTGAAGTGTCAGGCCAAGACGCTTTTCCGCATACCGCCCCAAATATTGCTCCATGAGGGCTGGCTGGAAATGATCAAAACCGGCGGCCACCGCCGTATGAGTGGTAAAGAGGTTTCCTGCCCGCGTGACAGACAGGGCAACTGCGAAGGGCTGCCCGGTTTCTTCCATATAACAACAGGCTCGTTCCAACACGGCAAAGGCCGCATGTCCTTCATTCAGGTGACAGATTTCCGGCTGGAGGCCGAGTGCCCGGAGCAGCCTCCACCCCCCCATCCCGAGCACCAGCTCCTGTTTCAGCCGCAATTCGGGCCCACCCCCATACAACTCGCTGGTGATCCCCCGATGGGCTGGAAAGTTAGCTGCGTCGTTGGTGTCAAGCAAATACAGCTTTACTCGACCAACCTGAACCTGCCAGGTGCGCAGCCAGACCGAGTAACCGGGCAGAGCTATCTCCAGACGCAACCACTCGCCGTTCGGGTGGCGTAGCGGCGTGATCGGCAACTGTCCGGGGTCATTATAGGGAAAGAGGGCCTGTTGTTGGCCATCCTTGTCAATCACCTGACGAAAATAGCCTTGCTGGTAGAGCAGACCGACACCTATGACCGGCAGGCCCAGGTCGCTGGCGGCTTTAAGCTGATCACCGGCCACATTGCCGAGCCCACCCGAGTAAATGGGCAATGCCTCGCTCAACATGAATTCCATGCTGAAATACGCAACACAGGTCAGGGGAGCCAGAGGATAATTAAGCTGGAACCACGCGGGAGCCTCATCCGCCTGGGCCTTTGATTGTATAATGGCATCTATTTTCCTGCGGAAGACTGGATCGGCGAGCGCGCTCCTGATTTTCTCCCGGGAGACCGTCTGCAGGACATCGCATGGATGATGCGTCAGGTCCCACAGTACCGGGTCCAGATGCCGCCAAAGCTCGTCGGCGCCGTGGTTCCACGACCAGCGCATATCCAGTGCCAGCTCGACCAGGGAATTGAATCCCTCGACATCCTCTGGGAAGAGGCTGCAAATGGGGTGGCTGAGTAGGTTTTGTTCGCTCATGGATGTTCCTTCGGATGCAGGCAAACCATCTTTGGTTAGCTCAAAAATGCCAATAATCGCACCTACTCCAGCGGACGTAGGTCCTACGGCTACAAAACTGCGGCACCGAAGAGTTTGCCGACGCCAGCCGTGATCCCCATTGCCAGCGCTCCCCAGAAGACGACACGCACGGCGCCCTTGATAATAGAGGCACCGCCAGCGTATGCGGCGGTTCCACCAAGTATGACTAAAGCTACAAGAGTTGTTGCGTACGAGACTTGAACAATCAGGGTCTTGGGCGCCAGCCACGCAGTTGCAAGCGGTATAATCGCCCCTGCAACAAAGGAACTCGCGGAAGACAATGCAGCCTGGATCGGCCGTGCCCGCAGAGTTTCCGTAATGCCAAGTTCATCGCGGGCATGTGCTCCAAGGGCGTCACTGGACATCAACTTTTCTGCTACAAGCCGTGCCAGCGCTTGATCAAGCCCACGGTTAACATAAATTGCGGTCAGCTCGGTAAGTTCGCTTTCCGGTTCAATTTCCAACTCGCGTTTTTCCCTTTCGAGATCTGCCGCTTCAGTGTCGGCTTGCGACTGAACCGATACATACTCTCCGGCCGCCATTGACATGGCTCCGGCAACCAGACCGGCCACACCTGTCAACAGAATATTGTGGTGAGCGGCTCCGGAAGCTGCTACGCCAACGACGAGACTTGCTACCGATATGGTTCCATCATTCGCACCGAGCACGGCAGCACGAAGCCAGTTGATTCGGCTTGTATTGTGGAACTCCCTCTGTATGTGTACCATCGACAAAATCTCCTTTATGCTGACCTTTTCAATGCTGACGCAGGAAGCATAACTCGGTGCGGAGATGATCTACTTCTTCTATCAGGTTGAATAAATTAAAATTACCGAGTGCACAGGGTCTTTTCAGAAATTCATATCTCAGGTTTTCGGTTTTTCCCCGAGTCTTTCAAAGACCTTCATCAGTTCAATGGGAAGCGGGAAAAGAATAGTGCTGTTCTTTTCCACAGCAATCTCAGTAAGCGTTTGCAGGTAGCGCATTTGCATAGCAGCAGGGTTCTGGCTTAGGGTGTTGGCGGCTTCCAGTAGCTGTTGACTGGCAAGGAGTTCGCCTTCGGCGGCAATAACCTTGGCACGTTTTTCCCGTTCGGCCTCGGCCTGCTTTCCCATGGCGCGCTGAATCTGTTCAGGAAGGTCAACACTCTTAAGTTCAACTGCAGAGACCTGGATGCCCCATGGTTCGGTAGAGGAATCAATAATCTCTCGGAGTCTCAGGCTGAGTTTTTCACGATCCGCCAGCAGTTCGTCCAGTGTTACCTCACCGAGAATGGATCTCAGAGTGGTTTGCGCAATCTGGCTGGTTGCATAGTTGTAGTCCTCCACGCCGAGGATAGCCTGTTTGGCGTCCATTACCTTGAAGTAAACAACAGCGCTAACCTTCAGACTCACATTATCGCGAGTGATGATATCCTGGCTCGGCACATCCAGAACTACGGTACGAAGGCTGATACACACGGCTGTCTGAAATGGGCGGAAGACGAAGACGAGACCAGGGCCCTTGGGTTCCTTGTTCACCTTGCCGAGTGTGAACACCACCAAGCGTTCATACTCATTCACCACCTTGAGGCAGCTCGCAAGCCAGGCGAATGGGATAAGAATGAATGGTGCGATGCTGAATATTGTGTTGTAAAGTGCAGACATGCTTGCCTCCGGAAAGATTGAAAGATTGATTCTAATTGCAGTGTGATGACTATTATAAATTTAGCCTCTGAAATGGGTTCAGAGGCTAAATTGTGATCCAATTTCGGGGATATTCTTATTTACGCCGGTCAGCACCGGAAGCACTGACTTTCGGTTTGTCTGAACATGGTGCCTTGTCTTTGCAAGCACACAGAGATTTATCTTTCTCTGCTCCTGTAACAGGCGCTTTCGGTTTGTGCTCGTCTTTGTCGTGGCTCATAATTTATTCTCCTTTTTTGGCATCCCCTCTTTCTATCTGGTTGTTTGAAAAGCATCTATCGAGCCAGAAAAGGACCACCGGCAATATAAGTGTAACTTGCTATTTATAAAGGCAAATATAAATAATTTTTTGGTGGTATTTAAAACAATATTTCAATAAATCCTGCAAAGTCTAACAGAAGCACCAAATACGACAGATTCCATTACTCATTGGTGGCCTGCCTTCATCTCTTTCTTTTCATGCATGCTCCCAGATCAATCAACGGACAGTGCCATGCCTCGTTTTAATAATTTAATTTAGGCATTTAACACTCTTTTTAGAGTGTAGTGAGCGCTTTACACGCTCTGCCGGGTCCTGGCGGTAGTAGTTGCTAAGAATGTGGTAAAGCTCATGGGCGTTTTCATGTAGAGTTACTGGTCTGTCAAAGAATTCCTCGGTGGCAACTGCAAAAAACTCGGCCGCGTTTCGAGCACCATAAGCATCCACAAAACTTTTGTGCCCTTGTGAAGCTGTCCGTTGTAAATGCACGAATTCATGGGTGCATACAGATATCCAGTCGGCTAACTGCTCACGATCAGCAAGCGGCGGCGTACCGTCGGCAGCTCCGTCGAGCATGTCAAGTTTGTGCGCAAATTCGTGGTAGACAACGTTGTGTCCCTGTTCGGGGTGTCGCGCACCTCGGAGGACAGCATCCCACA
The DNA here is from genome assembly GCA_903868145.1 of uncultured Desulfuromonadales bacterium. Classification (GTDB taxonomy): domain Bacteria; phylum Desulfobacterota; class Desulfuromonadia; order Geobacterales; family Pseudopelobacteraceae; genus CAIPTY01. The sequence continues at coordinate 51,103 of CAIPTY010000093.1, forward strand.
CCAGTATTACCGAGCCGTGCGTGAAGGCCTGGCCGACAATTGGCCGGCTAGGCTCTACCGGGGCGACCACATGTTCAAAGACACCTGTCTGACGCTCGGGGATCATTATGGTGGTTGGGTAGACAAGGATTGACTCCACGTTGCGATAGTAATCGTGCGGGAGACCCAATTGTAGCAGACAGGCCTGGGCCGCTATGGTTACACGGATTTCGTCAGTAAGTTCAAGACCGCCGCACCCCTCCCACAATTTCTCATCCAAAAACACCTGCACCATAGCACGCAACTCTTCACGTTCGCCCTCATCCAGTACCCTGAAGTGGACCACATTAGCGTACAGGAAGGCATCCCACTCTGGTGGGAATCGTCGCTTGCGCACTTCTGCCCGACGATAGTCACGTAGCCAGTGAAACATGCTTGAGACACTCCTTGATACAGATCCAGTTTAGCATTGCCCCATAATCAGCAATTGAAACAGGGATACATGAGAATTCTTGACTTGATGAAAACCTGGGAATGGAACCGTATGAGTTCAAATTATCCGCAGAATTATGCATCATACAAGACTGACAATCGACTATCCTTTGCAGCATTCAGGAAATGCAGTATCATATAAATTAGGGAAAAAAGGGCGCATTGCAGTGCGCCCTTTCTGTACAGGATATTGAGTCATGTTCTTTGAACTTTACAGAACTTTGCGTCCCTGAATAACTCGTAGCAGCACTACGATAATTGCAATTACGAGCAGGACATGGATCAGCCCTCCCATCGTATAGGCAGTTACCATTCCCAAAAGCCAGAGTATTATCAGGACTATACAGATTGTCCACAGCATAACTTCCCTCCACATCTATCGTTTTGGCAGGGGTAAACCTCTGCCTAATCAGCATCGTAATAAACCGTCATCAAAAAATTAAAACCCGCCGGAACGGGTTTTAATTTAGCGTGGGGTTTACCGCTATTTTATGACCAGATCGTTTTCAACCCTGATAACACCGACGACACCTCTGGCAACTTCACCAGCCATTGAAACACTCTGGGCTGAATCGACAAAACCACTTAATTGAACAACCTGCTGGTAGGTTTTAACACTGATCTGAAGCATTTTAAGTGTTGTTTCTTTGAAGATGGCAGCTTTTACTTTTGTTGTGATAACGGAGTCATCTACATACTCACCAGTACTTTCATGCTTTGGGGTTGCAGCACATGCCGACAGTAGCGTAATCAATCCGATGCAGAGCATTAACTGTTTGATACGATGAAGTTTAGACATTAGTTCTTCTCCTTTTATATTCTATTTTTTCCCTTTGTATAATTCGGCCTTGATATCATCAAGTGCTTCGATTACCGGCCTAAGAGACGCTTTGAGAGCAACCAGATTTTTGACTGATTTCTTCGCAACGGGAACAATTGCTTCAACACCTTTAGGTGTCAAGTCGGTAGAGAGATACTTCTGAATTTCCTTAAGGTCCGTCAGATAATCATGGTAAGTTGCTTTGATTCCAGCCGATGCAGCAGGTACGCGAGCATAGATATCAGCCAGTTTGTTGCGGCGTTCTGAGCTGAGTTCTCGAATTTCTTCATTACTAAAGGCATCGCCCTGTTTTTCCCATTCCGAAAAATACTCCTTACTTTGCGCCTTCATTTCATCTGTCCGCTTAATCACACGTTTACCTTCGCTATCAAGCCTGGTGACATTATCTGTGTAACTGTCGAATGAATTTTTCAGATCAGGATTTCCTGCAACAACAAGTGCATCAAGTGATGCAGAAGTTGCATCAATTTGAATAATCATTTTCCTGATCTCGCTGTCTACGTCTTTGATTGAGTTGGATGTATTTACGGACCGGTCCATACCGGTAGTAGCACAACCGCCCAGAAACGTTAAAGCACTGAACAGAAGTAAGCTGAGTAAAGCCAGTGAATGTTTTTCAAATTTCATGATGTTCTCCTTTGTTATTCGTGAGTGGTTAATAAACAGTCATTGCATCCCTCTAGTCAGAACCTTCAAGAACGACTAATCGCGATAGTCATCAGATGAATCCTGATATCGCAATAAGCCGGCCAAGATCAGATGCCTGCACTGTTTGTTAGACTTGCTTTTTAATACAGGATGTTGGGTTGTCTGATGGGAGCAATCAAGGTGTGGTGAAAGGGTATGTATGACCTCAATATTTGGTGGAACCTCAAAATACGGAGGGAATTGATTTACTGTTTTTACAACCTTACAACCAAGTAAAATTTGTTTATATTAATATTTTAGCAATTCCACTCGTCATATATGGCAAAAATGCTAAATACAACAGATCTTGTGTACGGAATTATGTGCCTCTGCCTATATATTCCATTTAACATCAATCACATCAGGCAATTACAATAAAGTATTTATCAGTATTATTTGGCACATTGGTTGCTCACCTATGCTTCATCCCCGAAAGATATGATCTCAATACATGACAGGAACCCTTCGTGATAACTCAGACTACTGACCATAAACACGAATTGACTGTCCAAGAAAACCGGGGCCGCTATAACCAAACCAATAAGCTGCAGTAGACATACCTATTCGGTATAATTTTATTTTACGCTCTTTGAAAAAGTTTATTGGCACGGTTTTCAGGTGATTTATTGAAAATCCGGAGCACCTGTAAAGCCGCATCCATTTTGCCACACTGTAGTCGCTACTTCCAGGGTATGGGGCAGGAGGAGTCCAGATCGCTGGAGTAATAAAGAGGATCACATGCCAAACTTAATTCGTATGAGCGTTGCTATGTCTTTACTTTTCCTAAGTATGTTCGCCGTGTCGGCAACGGCCCAGGATGAAAAAGGCTCTCTTGATTCATTTAAACAACTCATAAACACCGAAATCACCACTGTGATCGGAGCCAGCAAGTACCAGCAGGACGTGACCGACGCTCCTGCTTCCGTTTCCATTATCACCTCTGATGATATTCGTAAGGGTGGGTACCGTACCCTATCTGAAATTCTGAACTCGGTGCGCGGTTTTTATACTACCTACAATCGCGGATACAGCTTTGTCGGATTGAGGGGCTTCAGCCCATTGGGGGACTATGGTACACGCCTGTTGGTGCTGATTGATGGTCACCGATTGAACGACGCTGTTTATGAACAAGCCCCCATCGGCAGCGACTTTCCGGTTGACATCGATCTCATCGACCGTATTGAAGTCATCCGCGGGCCGGGATCGTCTCTCTACGGCACCAACGCCTTTCTGGCAGTCATTAACGTTATTACCATCAGTGGCAAGGATCTCAAAGGCGGCGAACTCTCTTCATCCGGTGGCAGCTTCAATACATGGACCGGTCGCGCCACCGGTGGCGGCAAATTGTCGAACGGCGCTGACTTTTTGTTCTCGGGCAGCTACCGGGACAGCGCCGGACGGCAACGTCTGTCGTTCCCGGAATACGCTGCTACCAACAACGGAGTCGCTCAAGGCCTGGATGGTGAAAACTCATGGGATATCTTAACCAAGATCGCCTGGAAGGACTTCTCACTGTTGCTGTTGCACCAGAACAGAGACAAAACCCTCCCCACAGCCTCCTTCTACTCCATCTTTAACGATCCTGGAGAAAAAACCAGTGACCGTCACACTCTGGCCGGTCTCAACTTCAGCCGGAATGGAGACTGGGCCACTCTGAACGCCCGCCTGACCTACAATCGTTACGAGTATAGAGGCGACTATCCATTGGATAACTCAGGCGTGCGAACTCTGAACCGGGATATCACTGTAGCCGAATGGATCGGTAGCGATCTGTATGCATCCAAAACGTTCGGCAAGCACCTGCTGACGATCGGGATGGAACACCGTTGGCAGTTCAGCGAGCAGCAGAGGAACTTCAACGTTATGCCAACCTCCAACACGGTGCTTAACGACAACCACCAGAACATAATCCAGGGTTACTATCTTCAGGACGAATACCATATTCTGAATAACTTGATTCTGAACGCCGGTCTGCGCTACGACTACTATGACAATTTCGGCGGCACGATCAACCCACGGGCAGCCCTGATCTGGAAGCCTCAGAAGAGTAGCGTGCTGCGTCTTTCCTACGGCGAAGCCTTTCGGGCACCCAATGCCTATGAACGGTACTATTCTGACCAGGTCGGCATTAAAGGAAACTCGGGCCTGAAACCGGAAAAGATTCGCACCATGGAGCTTGGCTGGGATCAGTTCATAGGTAACAATTTCAAAACTACCGTTACCGCTTACTATTCACGCATCGAGGATATGCTGGATCAGACAATTGATGGTTCTGACGGTCTGGCGGTCTTCAAGAATCAGAGTCAAATTGAGTTAAAAGGGATTGAGCTGCAAGCGGAAGGGAAATGGGAAAGCGGTTTCAGCGGACGTGTGAGCTACGGTTATCAGGAGAGTAAAAAACAGGGAAGCGCTCAAGCCCCCGCCAATTCCCCTGGCAGCTTGGCAAAGGCATCCCTGACCGCTCCCCTCCCTCTTAAAAAAAGCTTCGCCACCATTGAAACGCTCTACAGCAGTTCTCGTCTTAATGCGGCAGGCGACAAGATTGCCGGTGCCGCCATCGTTAACCTGACGTTGCTGAGCCGTGATCTGGTGAAGGGGCTGGATCTCTCTGCTTCGATCTATAACCTATTTGATACCCGGTATGCAATGCCAGTCGGGCCCGAACAGACCAACAGTCTTTCGGAAACCCTCCGGAGCATCCAGCAGGACGGTATCACCTTCCGTATAAAAGCCACATACCGGTTCTGACCGTGGTTATGAAATGGTTTGTCATACTGATGATGGTTATGCTCCCTACAGCACTTTCATATGGGCAAGACCAGGATATTCCTAATGAATATCTGATCAAGGTCAAGTATCTGCTCAATATACCGCTTTTTTCCGAGGCAAATTCAAAGATAAGCAGCACTACATCTTACGCCATCTGCCTGGTCGGCGACACTCCTCTGGAGAGCATCCTTGCGTCATCGAAGGGAATAGTTATCAAGAAGCTTCCTCTGGCTGTCTACAAAGTGGAGGAGCTCCGTCAGATAGACAGTTGCCAGATGCTGTTTGTTGCCTCATCAGAACGTTACCGTTTGCAAATACTGCTGTCGGAGGCCCATCGACACGGGATTATGACCATCAGTGACATGCGCGACTTCGCCCGTCTGGGTGGCATGATAGGGCTGTTGACTATAGACAACCGGATCGCCTTCGACCTTAACCTGTCCGCCGCCGGCAAGGCCTCCATCTCTTTCAGTTCGCATCTACTGAAATTAGCCCACGATATAATTAAGTGAGACCATGAACTTAATCGAACGCAGATTCAGGTCACTTTCAAGTTTTCGCAGCAAGCAGAGACTGATTATCATGCTCTCCTGTTCCATCGTGCTGTTGACCACCATGATCAGCTTTCTGGTCTATAGTTTTTTCGCTTTCAATCAGGACAGTCGTGAGCGACTGGGCATGCTGAGCGACATCATTGCCGCAGATGTTGGAGCCGCTCTGGCATTTGCCGATGATCAGGCTGTAAGCAAATCACTCGCTGCTTTCAAGGCTGACGAATCAATCAATCAAATCATCGTACTGAATGAACAAAATCAGGTCAGCGCCTTTTATCATCAGAAAATGGATAAAATGCCGGGAAACCTTCAGCAATACCTGAGGGAACTGCGTTCCAAGGCCGGAAAATATCTTTTTGTACTGAACCCCGTACTGGAAAGCCCTGTCAGCAGAGACGGCATCCATCTTGGAAGCGTTATCATCGAGCAGGGCGAACACGTCATTTCCAGAAAACTGGCCGCCACCACCGGTATCAGCGCCCTGATTCTGTTGTTTTCTCTCCTGTTCAGCTATCTGCTGGCCGAGCGTTTCCAGCGGCTAATCACCGAACCGGTGACCGCTATGGCTACCACCATGCAAGAGGTTAGTTACACCAAGGATTATTCAAAGCGAGTGGTAACCGGTGACCTTGACGAGATTGGGCATTTAGCGAAGCACTTCAATGAGATGCTGGCAGAAATAGAACGGCGGGACATTTCTCTTATTGAGCGTCATGAAGAACTTTACAAGCTTGCAAATTTTGACACATTGACCGGTCTGCCGAATCGCGCCCTTTTCAGCGACCGACTGGAGCAGGCTCTGCGTCGGGCTAGCAGAACCGGAGAATGCCTGGCTGTGCTTTTCATCGATCTGGATAATTTCAAGATGATTAACGATACCCATGGGCACCTGATCGGTGACAAGTTTCTACAGGAAACAGCCGCCAGGCTTGCGGCCGGTACCCGTGCAGAAGACACTCTGGCACGCCTGGGGGGGGATGAGTTCTCAGTTTTTCTACAGGATGTCAAGACAACGGAAAATGCCATGATGATAGCCCGCAAACATGTTGAAAACCTGTTTCCTCACTTTCAGGTTGACGATAAAAGTCTGTTCGCGTCCGCCAGCATTGGAGTAGCGATTTTCCCCAAACATGGTATCACAGCGGAAGTTTTAGTCAAAAATGCCGATTCCGCTATGTACCTGGCAAAAGAAAAAGGAAAAAATAACGTCGATCTCTTCACAGACTCACTGGACATAAAGCTTTCGGAAAAATTAACCCTCAGCACCGATCTGCGCAAGGCGCTGGAACTGGACGAATTTGAGTTGTATTACCAGCCCAGAATAAACCTGGAGAAAAATACCTGGGCCAGCGCCGAGGCTTTGATTCGCTGGAACCACCCGGATCTGGGAATAGTTTCCCCAGATAAATTCATACCCCTGGCCGTACAAACCGGCCTGATTCTTCCGATTGGTGAATGGGTGCTCCGTGAAGCGTGTCGCCAACTTCATGAATGGCATTGCCAGGGTTTCCAACTCCCGAGAATATCCGTAAACGTATCGCCACTTCAGTTGCAGCGACAGGACCTGCTTGGTATTGTAAAGGATGTACTTACAGCAAACAGCCTCTGCACTCAGTCTCTGGAACTGGAAATCGTGGAAAGTGCCCTGATGGAAGATATGGGGCGTTCCATAACGGTTCTGAAGGAATTGCGGAACATTGGCGTGAAAATCAGTATCGACGATTTTGGAACCGGATATTCATCGCTTAGTTATCTGCATGCTCTGCCGATCGATATTTTGAAAATTGACCGGTCATTTCTGTGGCAAGTACACGAATCCAAAGAAGATGAGCAGATCTTTGCCGCAATCGTAGCCATTTCATTAAGCCTTGGCCTTGAAGTGGTTACCGAAGGCGTCGAGAACATAGAACATGAACAGATACTAAAAAAATATAGCTGTCATGAAGCTCAGGGGTATTTTTACGCTAGGCCATTGCCTGCTGCTGATCTTTTTCAGCGCTTCATGACGACAAAGATGGGCCTCAATGACGTTCGGTTGCAATCTTTTGAAAACTCCAAACCCTGCTGCTGCATGCTTGCAAATGGTCCAGCCAGCCGCTGTGGAGATGGGCCAAAACTGTTATGTGCGTGATGTTTTAACACTCCTGCAATCTCATATATGAAGGCCTTTACACTCGTTGCGACAATTATGCTGAAGAGAAAAATCAACCATCTATGCAACCTACAACCGTGCTAAAAATAGCCATTTTATAGCATGTTGTAAATATTTATCTGATCAGGTGCAACCTATGGAGGGCAAATGGCTGACAAGATCAGCTAACAAAAGACAAGGTCACATGCTCTTTTTCTTTGTCATACTTATTCTTGTTGTAGGTGCGGATTGCTTCTTTCCCGATTTTGATCTCCCTGTTGTTCTTCTTTAGGTATGCGGCGCACTGTCTGCGGCAGAACGATGTTGAGGAATGTGGTGACCCTGGTAAATCCCAGGGAGATGCCAGCCTCAGCTTGCCCTTTACTCCCAGGTTGGGCGGATTGGTGGGCGGAGCGTTGTTTTCATCCAGGCTCCAGGTAACAGGATTTATAACAAGCCTGCTTCTAAGTCACAGACGGCTCCCGCCATTGCCCCGTCTCCCAGAAACGCTTCAGGGCAGCCCGCCACGGTTCAGGATTCAGCCCCGCTTCTGCAAGCCATGCCGGCCGGTAGTATTTGTCCCGGTAACGGGCACCCTCGTCACAGATGATGCTGACAACAGAACCACCACGCCCTTCACTGTTCATCTTGTCCATTTGACGCAGAACGCCGTAGAAGTTTGTCCCGGTTGAAGGGCCAACCTCAAATCCGACCAGATCTGAAACAAACTGCATTGCGGCTACGGAGGCGCTGTCAGGTACTTTGATCATCTGTGAGACTCCTTCCCGCAGAAGGCTGAAGGTTTGCCCGAACACAACCGGCCCTCCGGATCCGATCCCTTCAATTCTTGAGCTGGTGGTAATACTTAATTTCTCATCTCCACTCTGATACCAGTCATAGAGAACGGAATCCTCAGGATCTACCACCGCCAGCCGGGAGGGACAGTTACGGCCGTTGAAGTCAGCCCATTTGCGCAGGTATCTGGCGATGCTGGTTGCAGTGCCCCCGGAACCGGCCCCGGCGACGAACCAGTCTGGACAGTGGAATGATTCCATCTCCATCTGACGATAGACCTCAGCCGCAATATTCATGCTCCGGTCTGCGTCGGCGTCAAAGTAGTCAAGCACTTTTTCTGTATTGGCAAACTGGTTTAAATTGTAGCCCTGCGGGTCGCTTTTAAGGATTTCTACCAGATACGCGCCAGGGCTCTGACCGGGGGGTGCAATGGCAACCTTGCCCCCATACTGCTTGATAGCGCTGATTTTAAGTTCACTGATGCCGGGGCGCATGACCGCCGTAAACGACAGACCGAGCAATCCGGCAAAATATGCCTCCCCGATGGCTGTGTTTCCGCTCGTAGTCTCATACAGATTCGACTTCGGGCCAATGGTGCCATTGACCAGAGCCGCCATGATAAGCCCCCACGCAACCCGGTGCTTGAGGCTGCCGGTGGGAGATTTTGCCTCGTTTTTCAGATAGATGTGCAGATCCTTCCTGAAAGGCGCCTTCAGATGCAGGAGCGGTGTTATCCCGGAACGTTTTCGCTCTGACCACATCAACTTGATGGCATCCCTGCTCCAGGCAGGATCCGTCACGATTCGTGATGTCTCCCGCGCCGAACGGTTGAGCGGTGCAGTTGAACAGAGAGAAACTGCAGGACAAGCCAACAGAGTCAGGCCAATTGCGGTTTCTTTAAGAAATGTCCTGCGGTTGCAGGTACGCCCATGAGAACTCTCTCCCATCTCGACGGTTTTACTAAAAACCGCTTCATCTGTTGCGTTTTTCATAGTGAACCTCCTGATTTTGATCTGACCTGTCAGAAAATTTCAATAAGGTATGTCAGACAACTCGATTGTACTGTAGAAAAATAGCCAAATACGTTGAAGTGCTTTCCAGTATTCCACGGCCAAGATCAACAGAAGGCTCCTCATGCATCGGGGAGCCTTCTTATGTGAATCACAGGTTCCCGTTCGGAATAATCTCGATGATCTTGTTATTAACGCACGTGAGAAACGATAGTCTTAATACGACCATGTCTGGGTATCCACGATCCCTCCATCAGCTATAGCCCCTCCCGTGCCGGTGTGTGCACCTATGATTTCAGCCGTTATTGTCCTGGCTTTGTAGTCAACACTGAACTTCCCGTAGGCAAAATCCGCAAGTGGTGTCGGAAGACCCGATGAAAATGGCAGCATCCAGCTTGCAAACGTATTTTCCATATCTTTGGCTCCCCCTGTTCCAAGGACGTAATAGTTAACATTATTTTGCAGGGTGCGTGCGGTTCTGTGTGTGTGACCTGAAATGACGATCACATTCTTTCTGCCGTTTATCAGCGGCTGAATATCTGCATTGAGCTTCGTCATATTATCCCAGTAGTCACCTATTTCCGAACTGTCGCTGCCGTACGGTGCCGGATGCAATAGCAGGATAATGGGACCGCCTGAGTAGGCGCCAGCAATCCAGGTTTGAATTTTTGCCTTGATAGTTGCAGCATCAGTAACCGAATAACAGTTGTAGGTATTCAGCACGATAACCCTGATCCCACCATAGTCAGCCATATAGGTGTACGAGTCATAAGAAGTTGTGCCATCTTTCAGCGTAACATTATCATCGGAGCTCCTGTAGATCCCCGCCATTAAGGAACCATACTCCTCAAAACTTCCACGTTTGTAACTTGTCTGCCCAAAACTGTCCTTTCCCTCATGATTTCCAGCGCTCATATAGGTAGGAACTGATGCTCTCATCCATGTATGGTATCTCAAGTCATTTGTTGTAAATTTAGAATCAAAGCCGTTGGCTGATCTGAGCCATTCGTGCGCCCAGCCATAATGGCGGTAGCCAGTAATGAGGTTCATTACATCGATATGCTGTCCCATTTCCGTGGCATCACCGTTGTGAGCCAAGAAAGTCTGAACGTTGGGATCAGTTGCCAACCCACTGGATTTAATTAGACTCTCTTCGACTTGTGGAAGGTTGTCAGTGTCACTGTCATACAGTCTCCGGTTATCACCAAAACTGAAAAAGACCTGATTGGAAACCACTCCGCTTTGAATGTCTGCCCAACTGGGAGCCGTGCGGAAGGAGGCATCGACGGCAGAGACACCACCGCTATTTGTTACAGTTACTGTGTAGCTGAATAATCTGTTTGAGGGAAGTCCACTGAAAGTATACTGGCGTATATCCTGATCCCCTATCTGTGAGGAGCCTAAGGTGGTTGTTTTAACCATGGCAAAAGGGCCATATGGCGTATTATTTGTTGTGTCGGTTACTTTAACCGTAGCGGTAGCTTTCGGTGATAAACCGATTCGTACCGTCATATTGCTCGTATTGGTAGCGTTGTCCTGAGTATAGAGAAGCCATGGCCCCATGCTGATAGTTGACGGAACTGTGAGGAACTTTATAAGTCCAAAAGAGCCATTTGGTGCCATAGCTCTAGCCCGAACTGTTGATGGACCCGCGTTTGAACGGGTAAACGTGCCGTTCATTCTTCCGGCACTATATGTTCCATTATACTTGATGGTCGATGTTGGGCTGGTGAGAGTCATCTGTATGATGTTGTTCTCTAGTGAGCCGACCGCATGAAAAAGTTCTTCGTCAATTGATATGGAACCGCTGAAATCCTTTGAATCTTTAGCATGAACAATGTCTACCTTGATATTGGGATTTCCAGATGAGACCGCTTCGGAATGAACCCCACCCCAGGGGCCGTGCAGTATCCCTACTTCATAAGAGACTGGTACCGAGTTGTCACCATCACTGCATCCGGCAGAAAGAAATAAAACTCCAAGCAACAGAATGCAGAAGCATCTTTTAAGAATCCAGAACAGTTTCACGATATTTCTCCTTTGGTAATCATAGATTCGTGGGGTTAACCACGATAAGAGCTTCGATAAGGTTGCGGGGTGAGAATTTCATGTAATTGAAATCAAACCAGTTTGAATCGACGGCGATATTCGGAAACTGAATCCTGTCACATGCCAAAACCGCTCATCGGTGATCAGTCGTCCCAGTACCCTCTCAACTGCGTCTTGCAACATAACCTCTCCCGGCAACCTTCTGATTGTCCAATACAGGACAGTTTTGGCATGTTGCATGTTGGTATAGGGGTATATAATGCGAAATCAGTGCCACATGAGTGTATTACCTAATATCAGCAGGTTGCGTTAATAATGAAAAAGCATGTTGTCCGGAACAGGACAGTTTGTCCTAATCAGGACATGTGCGGAGGAGAATAGACTGCTGAGCTAGGAGAACAGTTGCGGCATGCCCCACAGATTCAGTGAGCGAAAAGTCTGGCAACTACTGCTCAAAAGAGAGTAGAATGAGATACCGAAGATGACTCATTTACATTTGAAGAAATGAGGGTGGTTTTCTATGCGAAGATCAGCAATTGTCACATTACTCACGGGATGTTTGTTATCTCTTTTATGTGGATGCGCTTCCTCAGGTGTCTTAAAGGTTCCCGTCGATTCAGCGTCATCAGTACCAGGGACATCCGTAACGCTAAGAGGACAATCACATAAACTGACTGGGACGGCTCTGGAAGTTGGAAACCACCTGCCAGCAATATCTTTGACAGATGCCCAGACCATGAAAAAGGTGGATATCTCACAGTTCAAAGGTAAGGTGCTGCTCATAAGTCTGGTTCCATCAATAGACACCAAGGTATGTGAAGAACAGACTCATTATCTCGGAGAACAGGGAACAAAGCTTTCTACCGAAGTTGAACGCATAACAATCAGTCGCGATACTCCTTTTGCCCAGAAGCGGTTTTCGGAAGAGGCCAAATTACACAATATAACTTTTTTATCCGACTATCGAGACGCTTCCTTCGGCAAAGCAACCGGGCTCTTGATTGCTGACAGCATGCTGCTCGCTCGGTCGGTGCTCGTCGTAGATAAAAAAGGGATCGTTCGATATATCCAGGTTGTTCCGGAACTGTCACACCTTCCCGACCTGGAAGCCGCATTTCTAAAAGCAGAATCACTCCTGAGCGAAAAATGAATATTCCGAGAAAGTTTACTGCACGGTGGAAGGAAGTAGTATTCTGTTTGCTGGCTCTCTTTACTGCCGGAGCAACAGGCTTGTACGCCGGCCAGGTCAGGGGAGAGGCAGAATTCAAGGAGCACTGCTCTGAGTGTCATTTTGCTGGTGGAAACATTGTCAAAGCGACGAAAACTCTATCAGAAAGAGATCGAGTCAGAAACGGAGTGGTGAGTGCAAATGACATACTGAAAATCATGAGGGCTCCTGGAGAGGGGATGACCAGATTTGACGAGAAGACCGTTCCAGAAGAGGAAGCCAGAAAGATCGCAGACTACATAATCGCTACGTTCAAGTAATACATTGACAGAACACAGCATTCACCTACTATCAATTAATCCTCAACAATCACGCCAAACCATTTGAAAGGAGTACACACCATGGATAGACGGACTTTTCTGAAAACAGCTGCTATTGGTTCTATCGCCACCGGATTTGGTGCATCGCTCGCCTCTGCCGAACAGTATTTCCCGGTCAAGGTTGATCAGTCTTTGTTTGCCACTATCAACAGAGTAAAAGACCAGGCAAAAAAAACACCGCTCGAAAAGTCGCACGCCCCCATGATATCAGCACCTGCGTCGGTAAAAGCCGGAGAGCCCTTTACGGTTGAGGTTTCAATTGGGGAAAAGCTCCACGGCATGAGCCCCAGCCATTGGATCGAGAATATCGAGCTTGCAGTAGGCAACGAGCCAGCTGGCAAAATCGAAATGCAGCCTAAGGGGTATCTACAGCCTAAAGCAACGTTCACCGTGGTACTTCCCAAAGAGACGGCTCCTTCCGGAAAAGTTACCTTGATAGCATCACAGCGCTGCAATCTGCACGGTTATTGGGAGTCGAGTATTGATGTTTCCGTTGGGTAACATGTCAAATATGGCTAAGAGAAATCATAAGTAAGGGTGAGGAAAGAAAGAAGGTGCCGGCTAAAACTCTGAATAAAAATAGTCCGATAAGAAGATAAAGAAAGCAGAAAAAATGAAATAGTGTGGAAAAGTGGCAGGTCAGGATGCTTGCCACTTTTTCATGCCAGGTCTGGTTTTATCTGATGTCGATATGTAGATTATCGACCTCGATACCCGCTGAAAGGTAATTACGATGAAAAAGCAAATCTGTTTTACAGCAATCCTGTTGCTGCTGTTTGTGGCCTCCATATCACCAGCTGCCACTCATGAAGAGTTGTCCTCGGCGGTGTCCAGTAACTACCGGATCACCATTCCCGGATTTTTAGGTAATTTCAAGGCTATCGGTAACGTGCTGACGCCACGCAGGGAGGGGCTACGAGCAAGCCGGCCCAGCAATGTGTTTAAACCTAATGTAGTGAAGAACCACCAACTTGTAATAGCCGGAGGAGGGAATCTGTCACTTGGCAATGCCCATAGCGGAGTCCTGAAGCCAGGCGAACGGCTCTATCTATACGGCATCAGCACTGGCGACAATTTCCTGCAGCTTGATCTTTATACCGTCGCCAACTATGTTGTGCGTGGCATGAGGGGACCAACATCACTGCAGGCCTCCCTTCGTTTTCAGTATGACGACGGTCTGGCAGGTGTAACCACCCGACAAATGCTTGACGACATAAGCGAGTGGCTGGACAATGAAGAAGAGCCTCGTCCCAGCGCAAAACCGCGCGGGACTGCCAAGGCTACCCGCACAATCCAGCTTGGCCAGACCCTGGATGAAGTGATCAATATCCTGGGCCCTCCGGAAAAACAGGTACTGTTGGGGGTAAAGAGGATATTGGTCTACAGTGATCTGAAGGTAGTGCTTATGGATGGAAAGGTCATTGACGCCGAATAGATATTCATCACCGGGCATTAGCTGGTGCTTAAATGACGCCGAATCTATGGCTAGTGTCAGCTGACCTTCTCAAGAAAGCGGAAGTAGCCGATAAAGCAGACATTCCTGATGGAATGAGGCGTTCCCGAAGAGGTTCAGTGTCGTGAGAAGAGCCCTTCTGCCATACCCAATCGTGCGCACGAATATTTCGTGGGCGATCTGTGAGTAGTTTATTACGAGATTTGAATCGGTCCTACTTCTCCACTGCCCGAAGGATGGCACTGAACATTGGATTCTGATCTGACTGGGATACGGAAATCACCATCTCCACGTTGAAGAGCCTGCCGCACACGTCACGCACCTTCTGACGGGTCGTGGTGCCGATCAGTTCACTGCTGCCCGCCGAAAAATACGCCGTTACCGCACTTTGCAGCTCATCACCCTTCTCCATGAATTCAAAAATACTCTGCCCCAGCAGTTCCTGTTTGGTCAATCCGAACAGATTCTCGGCTTTTTTGTTGGAGATGACGATCTTGCCGTCAGCCATGAACGTAACTATTGGAGACTGGGCAATTTCGATGAAGTTGCGATAGCGATCCTCCGACTCAACCCGCTGAACCGTCCTGCGATCGAGCTCCGCCATCAATTCGTTGAACGAGCCGATCAGTTCTCCAATCTCATCCTGCCCCTTCTTTTCCAACCGCTCAGAAAAATTTCCGGAGCGGCTGACTTCGGCAATGCTCGCGGCCACGGTCTTGACAGGAATGAGGATTGATCGACGAATAAGCCACCCGCTGACGGCAATAAAAACAAGCAGCACAAAACCGCCCGAGAGAATATCCCCTTTCAGGTTGGCACCGATCTGTCTGTAAAGGTTCTCCATCGGCACCGAAACCGATATGGCGCCAATGACCTCGCCCAGCTTGTAGCCATACGAAAAGTGGCCGACCGGAAAGCGCTCCTGAACGAAGCGGGGGGCGGTCTCAAAACTGCCGTGACAGGTCAGGCAGGACGTGTCCGCCATCATCGGCAACAGGTAACGCAAGGATTTCCTGCCTTTTTCCTGCGTGACCTGCCAGGTCTCGACTGCCGTGGCATCGCGGAAATGTGTGAGCTGGGCCGCCTCAAAACTGTCCGGGCGGTTGTCAGGGTTGCGGTAACGCAGGGAGATCTGGCGAACATAGTAGCCGGAACCACGGGTAAGTTGCTGCGCTATACGACTGGCGGCCACTTGGGGTATCAGGTTTTCATTCTGTTCCGGCTCACGAGTAACACTTCGGGAGAGGTAGTCGCGCGTTTCAATGATCTGGTGTGCGATGGAGCGGGCGTGATCTATCGCACTCTTGAGGATCAGCGTCTGCTCACGGCGATAACTGCCGTAGGCCATTGCGACAAAGAGCGCCATCAGCAACAGCGAGGAAATAAGGTTGAACTTGGTAGTGACACTCAAACGAGAAAACATGGCCAGTCCTTATATAATCCCGATAAGACTTCAGACGAGCAACACCCGACAACTGAGATTGTATCATGTAAATTCAAAAACAATACCTGTCAATATAATAGGCCTGGAGGAAGAAATTTCACCCGGTCACGTAAGAGTCACACATGGTATAGAAACTCGTGCCAGTAGATCAAACCTATTGCCGCCAATCCACGTATACTGTACTCTGCTCAATAATTTCTTGACGGGGGAGGCGACAAACGTTTTATTTAAACAGGATGCAAATATCATGTGCTGTATATCCTTGCGGTTGACTTCGTCTGCATAGGTGCGGGGCTGTGTCGAATTTCTTCTAAAATGGCTTGGTGCGAAAAATGAATAACCAAATTGACTGTATGTGACGAACCAACTTACAAATGACTCCAACAGTTCCACCCACATCACACCAAAAACTCCCGTTGAATAACAAACCGCTTGTACTCTTTCTGCTTGCGCGTGTCTCCTCCTCCGTGGCCTTCCAAATGCTAGGGGTGGCAGTAGGTTGGCAGATGTATGCAATCACCGGAAGCGCCTGGTACCTTGGTTTGGTCGGACTGGCCCAGTTTCTGCCGATGTTTCTTCTGACGCTGGCAGTTGGTCATGTTGCGGACCGCTATGACCGACGTGCTGTTGCCCGTACCTGCCAGACCATTGAAGGAGCGGCTGCTGTTTTGCTGGCCTTCGGTAGCTACAGTGGCTGGTTGAACAGGGAAAGCATGCTCGCTATCATGTGTGTGGTGGGTGCGGCTCGCGCCTTCGAGTATCCAACCATGCATGCTCTGGTGCCGAATGTCGTCCCGGCAGACTTTTTGTCACGCGCTGTTGCTTGGTCTGCATCAGCCAACCAGACCGCCACCATTATCGGCCCGGCAATAGGAGGATTATTGTACGCCGTGAGCGTGACCACGGTTTATAGCACTGTCGCTGCCCTGTTTTTGGGGTCGAGCATATTTATTTATCTGATTCGCATAGAGCGTACCCCTCCCAAGCGCGAACCAATCTCCATTAAGTCTTTGTTTGCTGGAATAACATACATCAATAACAACCCGGTGATCCTCGGGGCGATCTCCCTTGACCTTTTTGCCGTGCTGCTCGGCGGTGCAACAGCGCTGCTGCCGGTGTACGCCCGCGACATCCTTGTGACCGGGCCTTGGGGTCTTGGTCTGCTGCGTTCGGCTCCCGCAGCCGGGGCGTTGGTCATGTCGCTATATTTAGCCCGCAACCCGCTCCGGCATAGAGTGGGACATATAATGTTCGCTTCCGTGGCGGTTTTCGGTGTCGCCACAATTGTATTTGCCGTATCAAGGTCATTTATGTTGTCGCTGGGCGCACTGATTATACTGGGTGCCGCTGATGTGATCAGCGTAGTTATCAGATCATCTCTGGTGCAGATTGAGACTCCTGACGAGATGCGCGGGCGGGTGAGTGCAGTGAACTCCATGTTTATCGGGACTTCAAATCAACTTGGCGAGTTCGAGTCAGGTGCCACCGCTGCACTGATTGGGACCGTGCCTGCAGTAATGTTCGGTGGTATCGGAACGTTGGTCGTGGTCTTGCTCTGGATCAGGTTATTTCCGAACCTTTTTCATATCGATTCGCTGAAGAAAAGTGATGCGGCACGGCCACATGAAGTGTTAAATTCCGAAGCAGATATTGGCCGGTAAGGCTCTCAAAAATACACCCTGAAGGGGCGTGCTTTGAGTAGAGACTTTAATGACTTTTCCGGCGATGTTTTGGAAATGCAGGCTGCCGCCGGATTGTATTTCTGTTGCGATCATGTTATACAAGTCCGCGTTCCATACAACTTCCCCGACAACGAGCATACACCATGTCCCTCGCAGAACAGGTACTCAACGGCAATATCCGCGCTGCAGCACGTCTGATGCGTGACATCGATGACAACCGCCCCCAGGCGGTTGCAGATCTTAAACTGCTCTATCCCCGCACCGGCAATGCCTATATCCTAGGCATCACCGGGCCTCCCGGAGCAGGAAAGTCAACCCTTGTGGATCAGTTGACCGCATCGTTCCGTAAAAAGGGTAACAGGGTCGGCGTCGTGGCAATTGACCCGACCAGCCCTTTTACCGGCGGCGCCATTCTGGGTGACCGCATCCGCATGAACCGCCATGCGACCGATGAGGGGGTCTTCATCCGAAGCCTGGCAACCCGTGGCGCTCTGGGCGGATTGTCACGTTCAACATCCGACGTTGCGCTGGTGATGGATGCCCTGGGCATGGATATTGTCATTATCGAGACCGTTGGTGTGGGGCAGGACGAGGTGGATATCGTCAAGGCCGCCCACACTACCTGTGTGGTTATGGTGCCGGGTCTGGGAGACGACATCCAGGCCATCAAGGCAGGTATTCTGGAGATCGGCGACATCTTCGTGGTAAACAAGGCCGACCGGGAGGGCGCCGATCGCACTGCCCGCGAACTTGCCACCATGCTGGAATTCCGCATGGCGCCCGAAGGTTTATGGAACCCTCATGTCTTGAAAACCGAGGCCCAGCGAGGCACAGGAATCGAGGAACTGGTGGGCGAAATACTTCAGCACCGTGAGTATCTTTTCTCCAGCGAAAGCATCAACGATTTCCTGCGGGAACGCAATCTGCGGCACTTTATGGACATCCTGCGGGACAGCCTCTTTAAAAAGGCGCTCGCGTTCATGGAGACAGACGGCACGCTGGAGCGGCTTCTTGATGGCATGGCAAACCATAGCGTTGATCCCTATTCAGCCGCTGAAAAGGTGTTGTCGGCGCTGACGGGGGAGCGGTGAGACAGCTTCGCCAGCATCGGACGGATCAAACCGTTGCAGCATCCGTTGATCCGCGCTCCCGTCTGCTGGCTGCGGCCCTCCTGCTGGGGCTGGTGGTGGGATCATCCGGCAGTGCCTTTCCTCTGCAGGTAGCTGGAATATGCCTGCCGGTTGCGCTTATTGCCGGTATGCCGCCAAAGGTTCTTATGCTACGACTGCTGCACCCGCTTTTCATCGCCACCGTAATCCTGGTGCTCAAAACATTCATGGGGCCGGGGCAATCAGCTGATCTCTTTTCGGCCGGGACATTCACGGTTTCGGGGCATCTGAACGGACTTCAAGAAGGAACCCTGATTGCCTCCCGCATCATGGGTGCTGTTTCGGTGGCGGTGCTGCTCAGCCAGGTCATGACCTTTACCGAAACAATGGCCGCCCTCTCCTGGCTGCGGGTCCCGCGCGGGCTGGTCGATGTGTCGCTGTTTGCCTGGCGTTCCCTGTTCATGCTGTACGACGACGCCGGGATTGTCTTTACGGCTCAGAAAAACCGCCTCGGTTACTGCGGCATGCGGCGCGGCCTCAGGTCTTTCGGTGCAATGGCAGGAATGCTTATAATTCGCGCCTTTGACAACAGCCAGGCCGTCACCACCGCCATGAGCCAGCGAGGCTATGACGGCACTCTGCCACAGGTGGGCGGCACACGACTGGGTGGCATCCAGCTCGCCGGACTGTTTGCCTTCGCCGCTCTCGCCACCACCGCCTGGAAACTGCAAAACTGACCATGACCGTTCCCCGCCTCTCCGCACGGATCGAATCCTTCCGCTATGCCGATGGTACCGTTGCCCTGTCCGGCATAACTCTGGATGTCATACGGGGAGAGTTCTGCGGTATTCTCGGCTCAAACGGTTCGGGCAAGACCACCCTGTTGAAACTGCTGGACGGTATGGTCAAGGACTTCAACGGTGAAATGCTGCTTGACGGTGACGATATTCGACGACTTTCTCCCCGCCAGATATACGGCAAAGTCGGCCTGGTGTTCCAGAATCCCGATGACCAGCTCTTCGCCCATTCGGTCTATGAAGATGTGGCTTTTGGCCCGCGAAACATGGGTTTTGTCGAGACCGAGGTCTCACGCAGGGTCACAGAGGCTCTGGAGTCCGTTGAAATGCGAGATCTGGCGCACAAGGATATCCATAACCTGAGTTACGGCCAGAAGAAACGGGTCTGCATAGCCGGGCTGCTGGCCATGGGGCATGAGATACTGCTCCTGGACGAACCAACCGCCGGCCTTGATCCCATGGGGGAATATCATATGATGGAGCTTCTGACACGCCTCAACCTCGAGTCGGGCGTGACCATCGTCATGGCAACCCATAGTGTCGATCTGGTGCCGGTTTTCCTGAGCCGCCTGCATATTCTCAGCCGGGGAAGACTTGTCCGCAGCGGTACCCCTGAAGAGGTTTTCAACGCTCGGGATGATCTGGCCGGGGTAAAACTGCGTCTGCCCTATATTGCAGAGCTGATTCATCAACTCAAGAGCAGCGATAAACTGCCGTTCAGACGGATACCGTTGACAATAGGAGAGGCACGGAGAGATATTCTGGAGGCGTTTGGATCTGTTGAGCCAAATCCGTAATTTAAAGGCTCATCAGCTTTTTATTCGATTGAATTTTTCCCTTTTTGCTCTATACTGTTAATAACTGATTGAGTCAGATGTTGAAAAATACTCTGGAGATTTTTCATGAGCCTTACGGGAATTGCGCTAATAATTATTGCACTGTCACTTCTCATCCTGATACTGACCCTGTTACCGGCTGTTGCGACGATACGGCGAACCGCCGCCTCGATCGGTTCACTCTCTGAGATGATTCAAAAGGAACTGAAACCGACAATTCAGGAACTGACCGTCGTGTTGACGGAACTGAAAACAGTCGGCGGGGGGATTGCCGAACACACTGACGACGTTAAACTCCTCATGTCGGCCATGGGCGAGACCGGCGCAAACCTGAAAACCATCAATCGATCGGTAAGCGCTGTCACTAATGCGCTCAACGTCACTTCAATCTGGGTGACCGGCGCAAAAGTGGCAGGCATGTATATGCTCGATCACTATCTCAACAAAAAAGGAGGAAAGTAATCATGTCAGAAGAAAAAGGAATCTGTGCAGGAACCGTGTTGGTGTCGTTTGTGGCTGGTGCAGCTATCGGTGCGGGGCTGGCCCTTTTGTACGCTCCCAAGAGCGGGACGGAACTGCGTGAATCGATTGCCGACTTCGCCGATGACGCGGTGGACAAGATCAAGGAATACACCAAAGATGCACAGGAGAAGATCAAGACCGCTATCGAAGATGGTAAGGAAACCATCAGTGAAAAGAAATCCGTCCTCGCTTCGGCCATTGAAGCCGGTAGGGACGCCATTATCAGGGAAAAGGAGCGTTTGTCTCTGTAAGCACCAGTTCGATTCTGTTAAAAAGCCCACCCATGGTGGGCTTTTTTTATGTTGTCTGACACACGCCACTAACTGATCCGGCATGGTAACAAGAGCCTCACTGACACACCTAACCTCCTTTAAATACCAGCAAAAACAGGTGGTCTCCCATGATTGACTTTCCCCCTGAACTGCTATACACTTCCGAGAGTCGGGGGACTGGATACGTTATGAAATGCTGGATTATCATCATTGCGCTGTTGATATTTACCATGCCGGCATCTGCCGAGGAGTCTGTTCACTCTCTCCTGAACGAACTTACACGCCCTGATTCTCCGCCTGTTGGGGTATCCGAGTCCGGCCCTCGCGGCACAACATCCCTTCTGCCGGATACTGCCGAACGGCTCGGCGGACAGGCGACCGAATTATTTACTCTGGAAGAACTCAGGGGCAAGGCCGGTGATCTAGCCGAGCTGGATCTGCCGGAAGTCGATCTCCCTTTATCGGATATCCCACTGGAGCTCAACAGCAAGGTTGAATATTTCCTGTACTACTTCCAGACAACCGGTAAACAATCATTCTCCCGCTGGCTCTCACGTTCGTCCCGCTACGTCCCTATGATGAAAGAAATCCTCAAGCGCGAGGGAATGCCAGAGGATCTGGTCTACGTAGCCATGATCGAGAGCGGTTTCCAAATGCAGGCCCGCTCGTGGGCTAACGCAGTGGGCCCCTGGCAGTTTGTTTCCGATACCGGACGCCGTTACTCCCTGCGCATTGATCAGTGGATCGACGAACGCAAGGATCCGGTGAAAGCTACTACCGCAGCGGCTCTCTACCTGAAGGAACTCTACGGGCTGTTTAACGGTGACTGGTACCTGGCGGCTGCCGGCTACAACGCCGGAGAAAACAAGATCCTTCGAGCCATCAACATGTACAACACCAGCGACTTCTGGGAGATATCCCGTGGTTCCTACCTCAAACGCGAGACCAAGGAATATGTTCCCAAACTGCTGGCCGCTGCCATCATAGCCAAAAACCCCGCACGCTACGGATTTTCAGATATCGCATATCTGCCGGCAATAGAGTTTGAGACCGTGAAGATTCCTTCACGAACTGATCTTGAACTGGTCGCGAAGCTTGCAGGCACAACCTACGATACCATCCGGGAGCTGAATCCGGATCTGCGTCACTGGTCAACTCCCCCCAATTATCCCGATTACGAGCTCAAACTTCCCAAAGGCACAAAACAGCTCTTCGAGCTCGAATATGCCAAGGTACCTGATGACAAACGCTTTACTGAAAAGACTCTCTACACCCGGTACCATGCAGGTAAAAAGGATTCTCTCAAGGGCATTGCCCGCAAGTTCGGCACATCGTCTGAGACCTTACTGGAACTGAACGGACTATCCAAAAAATCACGAATTGCAGGTAAAACCCTGATTGTACCTGCCAAACAGATTGTAGACTCCAGCCATAAGGGCCCATCTGTCGATGCCTCTCCCAAAAAGGGGAACTACGCGAAATACTATACCGTACGAAAGGGTGACACGCTGGATGCCCTTTCCCGGCGTTTCAATGTTTCCACCAAGCTGCTCGCCACCTGGAACAACCTAAAAAGCTCTGTTGCCCTGAAACCGGGACGCCGGATTATTATTGCAAAATTCATTGAGAAAACGGGGGAAAAAACTCCCTCCGGGCATAAGAGCTGAAACATCCCCCTGTCTGACATACAATCAATGAAAGGAAGTCACTGATGTATAATCTTTTTATCGCCGCAGGAGCCGCATTGGCGGTGCTGCTGATCCTGCAGTTTGGTTTTGCTCTTGTCTGGTGGGGCTCGCTGATGATTGGCCTGGTAATTTTTCTCGGAGTTTTTCTCCTGTTTTCTCGCATCACCATGAAAAAAGTCTCTATTGCCATTGAGACAGCCGGCAAGGATCTACAGGGTCAGCGTTTTGAAAAAGCCGTTCGCGAACTGAAAGACGCTCTGAAATACGGCAAATGGCAGATTTACGTGGAAGGGCAGCTCAATGCCCAGATCGGCATGATCTACTACATGAAACGTGATTTTTCAAATGCGTTCCCCTATCTGGAAAAAGCGTTCTTCAAAAACTGGGTGGCTATGGGAATGCTGGGCATCTGCTACATGAAACGCCAGAAGAAGGACAAGATGATCAGTACCTTCGAAAAGGCTCTGCAATGGAGTTCTAAAGAGTCCCTGTTCTGGAATCTTTTTGCCTACTGCCTGGTTGAATGCGGCGAGACCGGAAAGGCGAAGGAGGCTCTGGAAAAAGGGCTCAAAAAAATGCCGGGAGATGTCCATATCAAGGAAAATCTGGAGAATCTGCAGCAGGGGCGCAAGATGAAAATGCGTCACTATGGCGACATGTGGTTTCAGTTCCATCTGGAAAGCATGGCAGCAATCCAGAAACACCAGATGGCCTCCATGGGCGGGCGCATGCAGCGACGGATGACAACCAGAAGATAGGTGCATTCTGTCTTTTGTGAAGCCTACGCATGAAAAAACCGTTACGGGACGGTTTGTGTTCCAGCACCCGTATCAAAAGGAATCGACTCAATGGAGACTCTCAAAGCAATCGGGACGAGAACCAGCATACGAAGATTCTCTGATCGCCCGGTGGAGCCGGAAAAACTGGAAGCCGTTCTGAATGCCGCCCGCATGGCTCCTTCCTGGGCAAACCTCCAATGCTGGCGGTTTGTAGTGGTTAAAGATTCCGCCTCTAAACGCAGGATCAGCGAACTGTCCTATGTGGATACGTTTTTTGCTGCCAAAGGCTACAAGACCAACCCTTCCCAACGGGCGCTGGCAGAGGCGCCACTGGTCATCGTCGCCTGTGGTCTGCCGAACCAGTCCGGCGACGAGCGTGGCCAGCAATATTACATGACCGATGTAGGACTTGCAGCGGGGAACCTCCTGCTTGCAGCCCATGATCTGGGATTGGGAAGCGTATTCGTCAGCATATTCGACGAGGCGGCACTGTCAAAATTACTGGCTATCCCCGCATTTATCAGCATAGTCGGGCTGTTTCCACTCGGCTACCCGCTTATGGAAGATCACGGCGACTCTTCAAGAAAACCACTTGAAGAGATCGTTTACCATGAAACGTGGTTGGGCAGGAGCCCCGAATAACTGTCTACGATAATGTGCTCACATCTGCTTCACAGACAATCCGAGCCGTGAGTTCCAACCACTTCAGTGCTGATAGCACGTATGGCGTCAAAAACGACGGCATCATATTTGTCCTGACTGACAACCATGGCCACTGACGGGATCTTGAGCAGTGACTTGACGAAACCGAAGCACAGGTCGCGCGGAAGAACCGAAATGTATCTGACCAGATTATCCTCCTGATGCTCTGCCAGTTCAGTTGCGGATCGCAGGAATGCCACGAGATCGTTGATCGTCGCGGCCTGTAAATCGTCGCGTTGAGAGGCGGCACGCTCCGCAACATCAGCCCATGAATCCAGGACATCCCCGGCCATCAGTGGACGATGCCGGCGGTCGGCAATCCAGCGCATAAACATGATGGCTGCCTCGCGTCCCACAATGCCGGAGATAACCTCCATCTCCAGTTCACCGGGAAAACGGCAGTTTTTTCTGAGTGTGCTGACCATTTCCCAAGCGCGCTCGCTCGGTTCCACTGACAAATCCATGGGAGTATTCTGCCGTGCCAGCAGGGCTGTATTGCCTGCCAGGAACTGCCGTACACTATCGTCAAGGGCACGTTCGGCGGCGTAACCTGACCAGCATGCGTGGTCACTCTCCACGGTGAGCATCACCATGCGGTCAATCAGGGCACGATCCAGGCTCGCCACCTGATAGGTTCCATCGGGCGGGTTGATGGTAACCACCACCTTGTGATGCCGTGCAAGCCGATGGGTGTGCAAGGCACGCGGCTCCCCTTCTACAGGTGGTTCAACAAACTGGAAGATGGCCTGAAGGGTATCCTCCTGCTGGGCACGGTTAAGTTCATCACAATGTACAACGGTCGGCGGGTCGTTGTCGCCCGGCCACCAGGACGGTCGTGACCAGTGCATCACCCCACCCTCTCGGAACGGTATGCCTACCAGATCTCCAACTTCCATCTGCCCAAGGCGCAGGGAGACATAGCGCCATCCGGCCTCACGGCAAACCTGAATGATACCGGCCGTCTTACCACCCCCCCGGTGGCCAACTACGCAGGGAGTCAGTTCGGTATTGGCCAACATCTCTCGCACTACCAGTTTCATCTGTATTACATTCACGGGATACGCCTCCAGAATAGTTGAGCGATCATAGCGACAAATAGAGGACAATTCAATATTTGAGCAGTTTTTTATTTTGCGTCTTATAAATTGCTTCAACCCATGCGCCCTTGTATGGTATATCCCTAAATGAATTCTGTGAAATGGTTCACTACAGACAATCAGGAGGAATTTTAAATGTGCGGCATTGTTGGATACATCGGTTCTCATCAGGCCACTCCCATCATCCTTGACGGACTAAAAAAACTGGAGTACCGCGGCTATGACTCTGCGGGAATCGCGACCCTTTCGCAAGGCGAATCGGCTATACGCCGGAGTGAAGGCAAACTGGTCAATCTGGAGAACATTCTGCGCGAGCAGCCACTCTGCGGCAGCATCGGCATCGGTCATACCCGCTGGGCAACCCATGGGAAACCATCCGAGATCAATGCCCACCCTCACAAGGCCGGACCTGTTATCGTGGTTCATAACGGCATCATCGAAAATTATCTGCAGTTGAAGGAACAGCTTAAACAGGCCGGACATACCTTCAAAAGTGAAACCGATACGGAAGTCATCGCTCATCTGGCTGAGGAGAAGCTCAAGACCGAGCCGAACTTTGAAAAAGCCGTTCGGCAGGCACTGGTAGAGTTGCATGGCGCATTTGCGGTTTGTATCCTAAACGAACGTGAACCGGACACCTTAATTGCTGCAAAACTCGGCTCTCCGATGGTAGTCGGTCTTGGGAAGGAGGAGTTTTTAGTTGCTTCGGACATCCCCGCCATTCTGGCTCATACCCGTGAAATGGTCTTTATGGATGATGGTGAAATGGTTGTCTTCAGAAATGGCGAGGCGGGTTTTTCCACGATCCTCGGAACGCCGCTCGAGAAGAAAGCCCGGCACATCGACTGGTCACCACTGATGGCCGAAAAAGGCGGTTATAAGCATTTCATGATCAAGGAGATTTATGAACAGCCGCGTGCCGTGAGAGATACCATCGCCGGCAGACTTATGGAGAGCGATGGCGACGTGTATCTTGAGGATATGGCTTTCAGCGATCGCAAACTGGCATCCGTCAAACGCATGATCATTGTTGCCTGCGGTACCTCCTGGCATGCCGCACTGGTGGGAAAATTCTACATCGAAGGGCACTGCCGCATTCCGGTGGAGGTAGATATCGCCTCTGAATTTCGCTACCGCAACCCGGTTATCAGCGATAAGACTCTAGTAATGGTGATTTCCCAGTCAGGTGAAACCGCCGATACCCTGGCGGCTCTACGCGAGGCAAAATCACGCGGTGCAATGGTCATGGCAATCTGCAACGTGCTTGATTCCTCGATTGCACGTGAAGCCGGTAACGTAGTATACACTCACGCCGGACCCGAGATCGGGGTAGCCTCCACCAAGGCCTTTGTTACTCAATTGACAGCACTGTACCTGTTTACCATCCGCCTTGGACATGCCAACTGCACCATCGATGCCGCTACCGGCAAGCGCATGATCAGTGCTCTTAAAAAAATTCCAACGCTACTGGAGGAAGTCCTTAAATTGAATGACGTTACAGAAAAAATAGCAAAGAAATACATGAACGCCCGTGATTTTCTGTACCTCGGACGTGGCAAGAACTTCCCGATTGCCTTGGAAGGGGCCTTGAAACTCAAGGAAATATCCTATATTCATGCCGAAGGCTATCCGGCAGGGGAAATGAAGCACGGACCGATTGCCCTGATTGACGAAGACGTTCCGGTTGTCATGCTGGTACCCAAAAACAGCGCCTACGAGAAAACACTTTCCAACATGGAAGAGGTTATCGCGCGTGGCGGACGGGTAATAGCTTTGTGCAGCAATGACGACAAGATAGCTAATAAGGCCGAGGACATCATCCCCGTCCCAAGTCTTGACGAGGATCTTGATCCGTTGCTGTTGTCGGTCCCCCTGCAACTACTGGCCTACCATATTGCCGTACTCAAGGGTACCGATGTGGATCAGCCGAGAAACCTGGCAAAAAGCGTTACAGTGGAGTAGTTTTGCTAGTGGGTAGTGAAGACTATCTAATCCAATATTTTTGTTACGAAATTAGAATTTTTACAACGACGCTAACACCCAGTTTTTACTCCAATTTTCAAACCGAACTTTCCGATTTAATATTAAAATCACATCATATAAATTTGACTTTTAACCAGATTGCTGAACGGTTAAACAAGCGTGGTTTGAAAACTCCGAGATGAAAGATTTTTGAAGCAAATTACGTTTTTCCATTATGAAAAAAGACTTAAGCGAGATGAAAAGATAAATGAAGAACCGATTATTACTGTGGAGAATTTGAGTATCAGATATATCGCAGTGAAGAATTGAGTTGATGTAGCGATGTTAGCATATATATTTTCACAGAGGTAAAATGATTATGAACATCAATAGACTTGACCACTTGGTACTCACAGTAAAAAACATAGATATAACCGTGCAATTCTATATTTCTGTACTTGGAATGGAGCAAGAAGTCTTTGGTGCTGGTAGAGTTGCTCTTAAATATGGAAATCAGAAAATAAATCTACATCAAGTCGGAAAAGAATTTGAGCCAAAAGCAGATAAACCTACATCTGGTTCTGCTGATTTATGTTTCATTACCGATGTGCCACTAGATGATGCAATGAATCACGTTCGTAGTCAAGGCGTAGAGATAATTGAAGGTCCCGTCAAACGAACAGGTGCTACAGGTCAAATCAATTCATTCTATTTTAGAGACCCTAACTTGAATTTGATTGAAGTCTCAAACTATTAGAAGATGAATGAAAACCTACTTTAACCGATTGCAATGTAATAACTTTTAGATATAGTTCAATCTGCGGCTGGAAGGTGAGAAACCAATGCTCATCCCTTCATTTCAGATTAAGAAATATCACGGTGAACTTCTTGACTCACCTAAAGATTCTGATGACAGATGTTATGAGTGCGGTGGGCTTTGTTGCAAATCATTTCCAGCTATAGATATTAGCTGGAAAGAGTACGAACGGCTTGAAGAACTTGGAGCCAAACAATTACAAGTATCGCTTTTTGGCTCTCATAAGCTAGTTATTGACTATGGATGTGAATTTCTTCTGGATGGGAAATGTAGTATTTACGAAGATAGACCCGATATTTGTCGCCGCTTTTTCTGTAGCGAAACTTGATAACATAAACGATTTAAGCGTCTATTCTTTGCCTGATTCTCTTTAGAAGTTCAAGAGGTGAATATGGTTTCTGAATAAAATCAAATACAATAATTTTAGTCATATAGTTCTGTAGATAACCACTCACCAAAATTATTTTTGCGTCAGGACGATATTCCATAATTTCATAGGACGCATCAATTCCGTTTTTAATAGGCATATCTAAATCCATTAAAACGACACTAATAATATCATTATGTTGCTTGTATTTATCAACTGCTACTTGACCGTTTTCAGCTTCTATTACGTTGTAACCGTGTCTTGTAAGAAAAAATGATAAGTAATCCCGCACACTATCATCATCATCAACTACTAGAATGGTATCGTTACGCTTTAGGAGTTTCATTTCGTAATCCGATGCAGACGTGTATTTTTTACATTTATAAAAAAAGTTACGACAAACTTACTGAATGACAAACAGAAAAAGTGCGAGGATGTTGGGTAGAAAATCTGAACATAAATAACAATGTTATATTTATGCAAATTCCAGCTTAATTGTCCACAACTATTTTATAAATATCTTTAAAATAGGCATCTTTTATTTTTGATGGTTGAATTCCAAGAATATCAACATCAGTTTGCCCACCTAATATGACTTTCTTCAACATCTTTACAACTCCAGCAATCATCATCATGTGCAGTATCTCTCGAAAAAGGTGCACCCAATAAAGTTCCCCAATAACTTACCACCACTGGCCGGGGGTGTCGAAAGGTCAAACGGTCTGGTCTCCCCGGATTGCAGCCAAAGCAACCTTTGCTTTGAATTCGGATGTGCGTTTCGTTCTCATGCTTGCCATCATAGATTACCTCCGTAATCATGGGCAACAAACTTAACTACCTGTCCGAAAAACCCTAAGTATTATAGCCTTCCATTTGTGGTTCCTCCCTGTCTCTACCTACCTCTCTTCTGATTGTCGGCTTGGTCGCTGTTGGGGGCTCCTGTAATGCGAGATATTGCTCGTAGGCCTGCCTCGACTCTTCCGGGTACTTCCGGGGTTGCCCTTAATTCCCGAAACTGCGCTATGGCCTCCTGCAATATTTCCGGATGCTCTCTTTGCGAGATCTCCGCTTCCGCTAGGGCTTTGTTGATGCTGAATACCGGTTCGCTCATTGATGGCTCCATGGTCTATAATACTACACTTCATTCCTCCGAATCTCCATCAAGCCACGGTTGCAGCGTCAGCTCTTTCGTATCCAGATTGAGCGCCAGCAGATTGCCGTAGTCCGGTTGCACATTACTGAATGCACCATTATCGAGGTGGATATAATTTGTATTCAATGACGCATGAATTACATCGAGACTCTTTATTCTGTGACCTACCACAAGAACCCTGCCACCAAGTTTATCAATATCAACTATTTCCGTTTCCACCCACATCATCTTGTATCGACTTGACTGGCTGACCGGATCAACCTCCGACATGTCTAGGCCGGCATGGACAAGCACATAATCATCTTCAACACGGATTAGAGGCATGGACTCAATCAGATTAGAGTATTGCTCAGGAACATCACACGCGAAACTCACATCAAAACTCTCCAGTGTATGGAATCCCCAGCACTCCAAGTAATCCAGTGACGTTTTCAGATTGTCACCCTTGACCGCTTTTAAAAACATATCGTCATGGTTGCCCCGCACAGGCCGCACGTCATAGCCGCCCGCCATTAGTTCAAGGATAATATCAAGCACACCCTTACTGTCAGCTCCACGATCAACGTAATCGCCAAGCAGGTACACACGATCCGCATGGTGTAGGTTGATTTTGTCCAGCAATGCCTTGAAGGTTATGGCACCACCGTGTATGTCTCCGATTGCGTAGCGGGTCATACGTGCGATAATACTCTTGATGGTTCATTTGTCGATGGAGATATGTTCGCCGGAGGGGAAATGGGGTTGAAGGAATTATTGCATCAAGAGAAGGTCATTTAAAATTTTATTACACCATTTACTACACCATAAAGAAAAAGGGCCTACAGACAATCTCTGTAAGCCCTTGTTTTTGTTGGCTCCCCAAAACGGAAGAAGTCGGGCAATGGGACGAGCATATAAAGATGATGTAGGATGAGTACAACGACTGATCGAAGGGATGTTAAGAGAGAGTCTCGTCATCTTCACACCCTTGAGTTTGTTGGACTTCTCTGCTTAATTCGGAGACCACTACCTTCGCCATTTCCATAAACTTTTCGAGTCGCTCTATACGATCCATGATGCGCTCCTTTTCTATTTCCCCTGGGTCAGATGCATTCAATACTGCATTTTCTTCAAAAATCACCCGAATTATGGGGAATTCGACGCTCTTGTCAACACCAGCCGCCTGGGCTAGGGCAACCCACTCCAAGGACTTATTGAGCGAAGATTGCGCGGCCTGGCATAGGCAGTAACGAATCAGGATTTTTGCTGTATAGTCTACTTCATCCGCCAGCTTTAGCCACGATTTCGTCTCTTCGTTTTCATCCGCATCTTCAATAACCGCTCTTACGGATCGAAAATATCTCGGTGTATCATCTTCGGGATCAAGACTTTTGAGGGTACGAAGGAGCGGTTCAATTTCTTCAAAGGGACGCTTCCCGTTTGACAACGTGTGCTGATGCTTCCAAAGATTTATAATTGCGTCACAACAAGCTTGCATATTCGCAGGGCGTTCTTCGCTGCTGGCGTTTTCAACATTCTGTATCAGTTCAGCAATGTAATGAGCCATCCAGCGTCCGAGAGTATCCACAGACTGATCGAGGCCAAGCTCTTTCGTCAGTTTCCTGCCTAGCTCAAGCGTTGCTTCACAGTGTGTTGACACTGCCATCGGACCTGAGGAGGAATAGTCGTGCACTTGGCGGTATGAATCCAATGTCATGTTCATTACCCCTTTCCCATCGAGAGTAGCGACGGCGCCGTTCAATTTCTACTTCGATGATTAAATCCATTTGTAGCTCACTCAAGAGAGATACAATGAATGCGAATGATGCTTGAAAACGAACCCCTCTTTCACGATTCGTATCGTCATCGTCTTTCTCGTTAAAGTGTCCCCATACATGGGAGCAAGCAACTGCAATGCGATCGCCCTTAACAAACCATTGCCTATGCTCGACGTCAGAGTCAAGGTTCATAAGTTCGGTGACATAAGCGGCAGGTACTGGTGGCGGGTACGTGATAGCTCCGGCCCACGGGTCTTGTTCATCAAGCCCGCTGTCGCGGGATCGATCAACAATCCAACCCTTGAGTTGAAAATCTTCAAAATCGATTTGTAAATCGTCATCGGCATCAGGTATTCGATAATCGTGCGGATTATCAGCACATTGCAAGGCCCTCAACAGTGCTAGTGAGCGGTCGGGTGAAACCAGCGCGCTCCCAATATGGATAGACTCCTCTCGATGTCCCGAAATCCATGTCCATTGGCCCCAAAGATTCATTTTACCATCAGGAGATATGAGTATCCGATCAAAATCACTTTTCGCGAGTGACCAACGCCAATGGTCCGTTTCCTTTTCATCCTTCCACTCCGGCCTTTCAAGCGGAATCGGATCTCGACGGTCCGCTAGCCAACCACCGTCCCGGCGAGAAATATCATGCCGATTTAACCAACTAAGAAATTCATCCTCGGAATCGTCGGGGTCATGATGTACAGGTGTTGTAGCCAATAGCTTGCCGGCTACGACCATCATCGCATGGTAAGAAAGATAGAAGCGGAGTTCGTCCACACGCGGATATGATCCGTGAGAGTGATGTGTCTCCATATCCCTGAAGATTTTACGCCGGTGGCGCTCATCTTGATCCCACCGTGCCCCTAGGGA
>CAIPTY010000094.1 GCA_903868145.1 uncultured Desulfuromonadales bacterium
ATACTTGCCTCCTTGATGGAAAGATTTAGTCTGAGCAACTTCATCTTTTACCATTCAAGGGCAGTATGGCCACCCCTAGAAAATGACCAACTGTCAGGTGAATACCGTCACACTACACATAAATCAATAGTATTATCCCAACCATGATCCCACGCGACGCCGAACAAACAATCCGCACCCTATTGAAAGGTTTCCCGGTCATAACCCTGACCGGGCCGCGCCAATCGGGCAAGACAACCCTTGCCAAATCCATTTTTTCAGATCGCCCCTATACAACCCTGGAAGACCCCGACACCCGGCAGGCGGCGCAGGATGACCCGCGCTCATTTCTGGAGCGCTTCCCTGATGGCGCTGTACTGGATGAAGTGCAACGATGCCCTGAACTGCTCTCCTACCTGCAGTCGATTGTTGATAATGATGGCCGTATGGGGCTTTTCATCCTGACCGGCTCGCAGCAGTTTGGGTTGATGTCGGGCATCACCCAATCTCTGGCAGGACGAACAGCCTTTGTCGAACTGTTGCCTTTTTCCCTTGCCGAGCTTGCCGGTGCCGGAAAAGTGCCGACGTCCAGCGATGCCATGCTGCTCACTGGCTGCTAAGGGGATGTCCTACGAGGGTATGGAGATAGGTGACGGCGGTGCGGCAATGGAGGCCTACCAGCGGATGTGTGAGTGTGCCGATGACCCGAAGGAACTGGCAAAAATACGCAAGGATCTGTTGGAGTATTGCAAGCAGGATACTCTGGCGATGGTGAAGTTGTTGGAGGTAATTGTGGAGAAGGCAGGAAAGTAAAGGGGCGGTCACTCACGATCGCCCGCATTACGTTAGTGTCATTTCAGCTCATCACCCTGCAAGGGCGCAACATCCGGTGCATTGGCAAGCATCTTCAGGTAAGTATCGCGATCAGGCGAGAATGCACCACGATCCTTGAAATATTGTTCCGTGGTAAGTGCTGAAACTTTTTCGGCAATTGCGGTGACAAAGAACTGGTTCATAGATACATGATCAGATTCGGCGCACCCCTTGGCCGATTTAAAAAGCGAATCCGGAATTCTCAATGCGTACTGGCTCATACCGATACCTCCATAATTTGAAATATTTCCGAGGGAGTAAAAAGTTTGATGCCGAACCTGGCTGCGGCAGGCTCAAAGTCTTTGGTATTAAAGGTAACGATACAATCTGCGCCACCGTTTACCGCCGTTTCCAAAACCATTTCGTCATTCGGATCGCTTAACTGTGGCCTCCAGAGGACATGAAGAGTCACGGAGCGGGAGTTGCTCGCCCAGAAGGCAAGAAGCAGATCAAGTTTTTCAGACGAAAAACCATGCCGCAGTATCATTTCAGGCCGTTTGAGTACGCTTTCGTACTCAAGAAAAAGCGGCACTGATACCAGCATCAAGCAATCTTTAGTGCCGATCATTTGGAGCAGCCGGTTGGAAGCGCCACGGCGGCTTATGAGCCCGCTGCACAAAACGTTCGTATCAATAACCATGTTCATCATATCGTATATGATATAGCAAGATGCGATATTCGGCAAATGATATTTTCTGGAGTTTGGCGAGTTGATGCTACATCCGGTGATGGCATTATAACCAGAGACAAGGAGCTGATAATGGAAATAGTGAACATCGAAGACAAGGCATTCATGGGGATTTTGCTGGCAGCGGTGGAAGCGTATCCAAGCAAATATTGTGGTGGGAGAAAACCGAATGGCGCATCTCCCGAAGGGGAGGTTCATGGCCTTCTGTTTGGTCAGCGTATGATGAAGGATGGTGAGACAACCGTTTATAACGTGACTCTGGCGGTTACAAACCAGATCGTTCTGGAGCGCAGCGGCGATGGCGTCAGCGTTTCTAACGTTCATATTGAGCGGATCAGAGAGGTGACAGAACTTTTTCCATCCTACAGTCTGCTGGGTTTCTTTCACAGTCATCCGTATCCGAAAGCAGATTTTCACAAGTCCGGATGTGCTGAACCTTCTGATACGGACATTGAGAATGCCGTCAGTATGGCGGAGGCTGAAGGCGATACCATGCTTGATTTGATCATCGGGATTACCCGCCTGGAACGCCGCTCGTCAATTAGACCAGAATCTCCAAAACCGAATATGATTCATGCCTGTTGCGGCAATTACAAATATACCCTGGCGTGCTGTGTTGCGTCGGAAGATGAGGAAAATGAAAGTGGTCGCTATCTGCCGGTGGATAATCTGATATGTACGACAGCGGTTGGGATGGTTAATACGGATCTGGTGTGAAGCTGATATTTGCAGGTACTACTTGTAAAGACATTCTGGGCACTTGCCATAATCAAAAGTTAGACCAGAAATAGCGTCTCAGAAACAACCGTTAGCGACCGTAAATACCCATATACCCGATGGCAGGATTATGATATGAGTATGTAGCTTGAAGAAGGATTAATGTTAATTGATATGCTGCCAAAGAAATGGTACCGAGGTGATCATCATGGGAGTTGATGGCGATGATTTTAAATTTCTAGAACCGGATGAAATTGCTGCTGTACGTGATATCGTAAATAAATTCGAGTTGTACTACCTAGAAAAATACAATAACAAACGCACTAACCAATTCAAGATGGCTCAGAGTGTAGTAAATCTATTTAATGAAAATTTATATGAGCAAGTAACTCGATATGATATTTTTAGAGAATTAAAGGTTGATTTTGATGAAAATCTGATTAGTGATGTCATGGCTTCGCTTCTGAACCCCAAAAAATCACCTATGGGAAAAGGAATTGTTATCAACATACTGAAACACTTCAATAAAACTGATGTTGCAAAAATAATTGAAAACACTGAGCCGGACAAGATATCATGTCGCAGAGAAGTCTCTGGTGACGGCTCTCGTATTGACATAAGAATGACTACGCATAACGAAGATTATCCGAATGCAATTATCGATTTTGAACTAAAAGGCAAAAACCCTTATGCATGTGAAACTTATATCAACGGCAAACCACAGACCGTACGTGAGTATGATGAAT
The DNA here is from genome assembly GCA_903868145.1 of uncultured Desulfuromonadales bacterium. Classification (GTDB taxonomy): domain Bacteria; phylum Desulfobacterota; class Desulfuromonadia; order Geobacterales; family Pseudopelobacteraceae; genus CAIPTY01. The sequence goes on from CAIPTY010000094.1 coordinate 3,004, forward strand.
TACTAAAACAATGTGATGTTAATTCCGGTTATTATAATAAGAATAAATGCGAAGTTGTTGCTTTTTATATTACTCCGAGTGGAAAAAAGCCTGAATGTAAATCTTTTATCGAAGTGTCATATGATGATATTAGATTCATTGTAACTAATTTGGTAGCAAATAATGTAGTAAAGAATCCAGATACCTTATGGAGTATGTCTGTAATTAAAGCTTTTTTTAATTCAAAATGGCTCTTTTAGGAGGCTAGAATGTCAAATTCCAAAATAATCTACAATGAACAATGTGATTTTATTATTAGAAATCTAGAGTCATGTGTGGCTTTAATTGATTGTTATGAACAGGCAATTGAAAAAGTCCCTAAATGGATTTATAAACAGTTGAAGGATGCAGTAGTCGAATCATTATCCGATATTGAAATAGATATTACTGAAATTTATAACGAAGATGACGGTGTTAGTATTATACCCAGTATGCCATATTACGCTGAAGCTGAAGAAGTTGGGTTGTATTTTGGGATTAATTCAATTGAATCAATCGTGCAAACTGATGAAGACGATGATGGCGATTATCCTCATATTTTCTTGTATATCGATATGCCGAAAAAGCTTGAAGGAAAGATTTTAAAAGATTGGAACGAATTTAGAGGTTCCATAAAAAATAGAATATCTCAAAAAACTAATGAGTTGCGTGAGAACAAATACTTAAATTCATACCCTAATAGTAAAGACATCAACTATCTAATGTCATACAATATTAAACAGTTTATGAATCATACTGAAATTATAGACGATTATGAAGGTGCTATTTTAAACACGGCGATAGAGTGTAAGAAGCTAATAAACTTTGTAATTGCAAACGATTTATTGAAACCAATACCCCTGAAAAAAAAGTAACAAGTTAACGTCTAGCTGGGATCCCCGCACTCCACAAATGACAAACACTGCATATTAACTATAACAGTTAAAATAGCGACAAAATGCTCGAGGGCGATTCTCCAAAGCTGCAACAATCCCTGTAAGTATTTCCTGTTACCGCGTGCTTGGTCCGCGTCAGGCGGGGGGCACGCAAAAACCTCAAAGTAGTTTCATAACTTCATCAGACAGCCTTTTGAAATAACCTCGTGCTTCCAAAACCTGTATATCAAGCGTCAGGTCATCAAATGATATGCTGATCCGCTCTTTTTTGGGCTTAGGCCACCCGTCAATGCACACTCTGCACAGTTTCAAACTCAGTCCACAGGTAGCCATACTGTTATTCATCTTATCAACTGCAAGAGCCAGAAATATTGGCAGATACTTTTTCTTCATTTCAAATTGTATATATACCTGCATCCCCTGATCTTTATTTCTTTTGTGCCCGGCGCAACTATACACGGTCCTTATATGCTTACTTTTGTTGAATTCCTCGACTGTGGCTGCGATGTTTTTGTCAATATTGGCTTTCATATTGCTCATAGTCCTTTAACTCAAGAGATACCGGGAATGTCCCCTGATGGCTCTGGGTAACAGGTTTATATTTGACCGGCACTACGAAATGATCGCCTCGATAACCGCTCTCAAGCATGAATATCTGAAACCGGAGACTCAATGAAGTTTCCTCTATGGGATAATCCGGGACACTTCCCACATTATTTTGGAACAACATAAACTTTTGCCACACAAATCAAGTTCCCTGATGGCTCTGGGGAACAAGGTTAAATTTGACAGGCACATTTATTTACATTATTATGTGCGTAAAGGAGACACATAAATGAGAGCTACTATTGCCATAGATGATGCACTTTTTGAGGAGGCATTTTCTCTTTCAAATGTGAAAACCAAAAAAGAACTTATCAGCCTGTCACTCCAGGAATACATCAGAAAAAAACGTCTTGAACATCTTGCCGGTATGTATTCATCCGGCGCGGTTACCATGACCTGTGAAGAGCTGGATGAGTACCGCGCCGATGACAAATGAGATAATCCTTGCCGATACATCCGTCTGGATACCGTTCCTGCGCGGTTCAGGCGTGCAGTTTCAGGAGCGGCTTGTACCTCTCATTATGGCCGATAGGCTGGCAACAACTCCGGTTATCATCATGGAGATACTGATTGGCGCAAAATCGGAAAAAGAGTACGACAAGCTGAACAAGGATCTGGCGGCTCTCCGCTGTTTTGATGTTTCGGCAAAGCTCTGGCAGCGTGCCTGCAAACTCGGCTATACTCTGCGGCACAAAGGAATAAGTGTTCCGTTGACAGACACTCTTATCGCCTCTGTTGCCCTGGAAAATAACGCACTTCTTTTGCACAATGACCGGCACTACGAAATGATCGCCTCTATCACCACTCTTAAACATGAATATCTGAAGCCGGGGACTCAATGAATTAGTTGTTGCCCCCAGAACACTTTGCCGGGAATTTTATTTATATCAATACCACAGCAGAACTATCCTCTATTTTACTAAATATACAAGTACCTTGACCTTCTCTCCAAGAGCATCGTCCCGGTCAACTCCGATCTTAATATTGGCATCTGCGTGAACTTTCTCGTGCAAAATACGGTTAACAGAATTGTAATCATACATTGTCATGTCAGCAGATCCTGTGATGTTTATCAGCACGCCACTTGCATCTGCTATATCAGCTCCTCCGCATGAAAGAGACAGCAAAGCTTTATTAAACGCATCAAGGGCTCGCTCAGCTCCGGCAGCTTCACCGAATCCAAAAGTAACCGCACATTCGCTTGGCAGCACACGTTTCACATCTTCAATATCAACCGCCATCAATCCTGTTGGAAGTACGAGCCCCGACAGCCCTACTGCCGCTTCAACGAGAATTGCGTCGGTGGACTTAAAGATATGTGTAAGATCATTAAATCCAGCCCGGTCATCATTTGGAATGACAATAAGCGAGGTAGCCAGTTTGCCTAGTGCGCTGATCCCTGCCTCTGCAAATTTATGAAGCTTCTCGTCTTCAAGAGACGATGGCAGCGTAACTATGCCAATTATGAGATCAATACCAAGTTTCCTGGCAGATGACGCAACCATCTGAATTGCACGCGTACCGGTCTCACCGCCCATTCCAGCGACAAGGATAATCATGTCTGAACCTTGCAAAGCATCCCGAATCTCATTGCAGGTTTCTTCGGCATTTGCGGCGCAATTTTTTATCTTACTCAAATCAAGCTTGATTTTGACAGATGCAGAAGAGTTGTGCAGGGAAATATCGTCAGAATCCACAGCTATACAATTAGCCGCAAAGATCGAGTGATTGATCATGTTCTCCATGACAATAATACCGGCACCAGCAATTCCGACAACTTTTACAACAGCGCTCCTTACCACTCCGAAAACTCGCGAATTAGCCGTTCAATTTCCGAAGTCCATCCTTTGTGTACATCCTCAATAGAAAAAGCGTCACTTGAATCTGGCAGATCTTCCCCGAGCATTTCTTTTAGCCGTTCCAGTAGTCGCTGACGACTCGCAAGCTCTGATGTTGTTTCCAGAGCGATGTATAGTAGTAGAGCGCCTAATCCGAGGTCATAAAACTTTTTATATCTCGGATCGTTGGGGATTTTGTATTGGCGCATTGAGCGTAAGTCATCTTCAATGATTTCCTGTTTCTTGTGGAAGCGTTGTTGTATCTCCTGCATATTCCATTTCATAGAATTTCCTCTTAAAGTGTGGATATCAAGCACGAGCAGTCTTAATATCTTCAGTAAGCATTCGCTCGATTTCACTCTGAGCGGTTATAATCTCCTCCATCCTTTCCTTGCCAAGCACTTCTAGCGCATAATTTTCGCAATAGAGCAGTTCCGCCACTCTCATGCCTGGAAAACAGGTTTTCATCTTCATAATGGCCGTCTCCCCCTGGTAATTCTGATGAGCAGGATTGGCACCGTATCTAAGTAGAAGTTTAACCAGATCTACACGAGTGCGACAGGCCGCATAAAAAAGTGCCGTCGCGCCATCATATGTCAGACTGTCTACGGGTACACCGAATTTCAGTAGCGCCTCGACTTTACCGGCATCTTCTGAGTATACGGCTTCACTCAGCAATACTCGGAGCAAAACATCGTCAACCTGCTGTTCCCGACAAATCTTTTCAAGAGCGGCAGCGTCAGCAGTTTTTGCCTTTTGTCTGATTGCTCGCCGCTCAGTATTTTCTGGAAAGAAGCAGTCAAATACAGCAGCTGCATCGTAGATGGCGAAATCACGGGGCATGTGCCCATAAACCGTAACCAAACTGGTATCAGCTCCGTGATCGATCAAAATGGAAACATTCTCAAAATTGTCAGGCCTGCTCAAAGACATCATCAATGCCGTTTCGCCATAAATATTGCGAGCATTGACATCCGCACCAGCCAATAACAGAAGTCTTGTCACATCTACCATATTGAAATGCTGTGCCGAGAGCATCAAGGGGGTTTTGCCGTCATCGCCAGGCATGTTGATACCGGCGCGCCGGTGAATCAGCCGACGCGCCTTTGAGTATTTTCCTTTTAACAAAGCACCATAGAGTGACATTGTTACGCAGACTCCACATCTTCGTCAGCAATCTCGCAATTTTCCGGATTTTCATCTTCATCGTCCAACTCCGGATCATCATCCTCTTCTTCGTACCGGTACTCTTCAACGATGCGAGGCGGGACCATTCGAATTTGATCAAGATCGCTCTCCTGGGTTACTACCAGATAATTGTCCAGTTGTATCATGAGGTAGCCTGATTTTATCAGTGAACGATTGACCATACGCAAGTAACCGCGGTGAAGTTTGTCGACCCCGGCAATACCGCGCAGATCAGCCCACGTAATGCGGTATTGTTCAATGAAATCGCTCCCGAAACTTTCATCATACAACTCGGTAAGAATGTTTGCTGTCTGCCTTGCTGTGCGTGCCATGGTTGGCCTCCTTGAGTTAGTGTTGAGATGAGTATCGCATGAACAAGCGACATAATGTGACGTTTAGAGGTGGGTTCTGTAAAGTTTTATGGCGATGTTTCAAACGGCTAAAGCTAGGTGGAATGTTGATTCAAGGCCTGTTATATTCCCTGATCAGCCTCACCATATCATTGGAACAGTGCTCTTCTGCCAACTGCAACGCTGTACTGCCGTAATCATCCTGTATGTCAGACCGTGCGCCAGACTCCAGCAGCATGCGGACAAGATTGATGTCATTCACAGCCAGTATTGCCTGACGCAACGGGGTCTGACCTCCACAGTCGCGCCTGTTGACGTCGGCACCATTCTCCAGAAGCAGTTTTACCATTTTTATCCGCTGCTCTGATGAATCTGCCGGATGCTCACCTGTCCAGCTCTGGCAGGCTATACAGAGCGGCCCAGTGCTGTTCTTGCCGTGTGGATCATCAGGACTGGCTCCGTAGGAAAGCAACAGAGCCGCAATCTCGGTATCAAGTCTTTGTGCGGCGGCTGTCAGCGGTGTTGTGTTATACAAACCTTGCGCATCAGGACCAGCACCGCAATCAAGCAGCAGCCTGCAACAGTCAGAATGCCTGGAATATACCGCAGCAAGCAGCGCCAGGGTTTTGATCCTGGCAGGCACCTCTTCAGATAAAAGCTGTTTCAACGCATAAGTGTCACCATCTCTGGCAGCACATACAAAGCTGGCATGTCGAATATCAAATGGCACAACCGGATATTCCAGGGGCGTGACATGATCTTTCCAACGCGCCGGTGCAGTAATCGCATGCCAGTTGATTGCAGCCATCAGGGCGTGGTCGGACACTGAAAAACCGAGCTCATCCACCACATTTGGATCAGCACCAGCGTCAAGCAGAAGCTGAGTTATCTCCCGGCTGTGTGTGGATCGAGCAACAGCCTTGTGCAAAGCTGTTTCGCCGTCTTCATCCTGAACGCTTATGTCAGCTCCGGCATCAAGCAGTTTCATTACAAATTCAACTGACACATCACCGCCAGCAGCTTTCAGAATAGGCTTCAGATCCTTTGAGCCGGCGTTGGGATCAGCCCCTGCTTGCAGAAGCAGTAAGGCAATATCTTCTTTCGACCACATGATCGCCTTTGCAAGAGGCGTATCACCACATCCGCCAATAACATTCAGGTCTGGATTGTGTTCCAGGAGTAGCCGTACACAATCGTCCTGATCAAACCAGATGTAATTATGGAGCGGTGTCTCACCCTCATCATCTCGGGTATTGACATCAGCTCCGTGTAAAATCAACAGCTCAACTACTGTGTAGACCAACCTGCCGAATCTCCGGACTCGAAGTTCTGAAGGTTTATCTATTGAATCCAGAGCCTCCCAGTGGGGGTCACTGGTTGATTGCAGGAGGCGTGCTATATGAACCGGATTTTCATCGATTTTCATCATGGCAAGTGCACGTCTGTTCCCGACTGGTCGGTGTTCACACAATGCACCACGTTCCAGCAGAATACGCACCATGCTCGCACGCGCCGTTCGGGCTGCCATTATCAGGGCGTTTTCAAATGTACAGTTATGGGCACGTATATCTGCACCGGCATCAAGCAGTGCCTTTACAGTCCTGATCTTTCCGTTACGGACAGCCAGTATGAGTGGCGTATTGCCATAAAAATCCCTGACCTCCGTTTCACCATAGAGATCGAGCATTTTTCTAAAGAGCCGAAAGCTTCCGTTCTCAGCAGCGTACAGGAATCGTTTTTGAATCTTCCGGGGCATAGATTTCATAACAGCTCTCTCTCACGCAGCCACCTGGCTTTATCACATAAATCTTCCTGCGTAGCATCAGGCTGTATGGTCACGATATCAAGCAGTAGTTCCCGCTGTTCCTTGGTAAAACCACGCATGAGATCAATGTAGATCAGACTGGTGGCGTGCAGGGTCGTTACCCGCCTGCTGAATGCCTCAAAGCCTTCGAGATCATAGAGTCTCAGCGCTGCTACCCGCTGCAGCCAAAGGTCATCGGCACACGGGCCAGGGGTTTCTGCCGGATTTCTCTGGGCGATAGCCAGCAGCATTTTCTTGCCGGCAGAGCAGCTGCCAACCATCAGGATGCTGAAGTACACCGCCGTAAAGAGCACCCCAAAACGAAAATCCTGTGCCCGTGAGAGTGACGCCTCGGATGTTTGTTCCGCGTATCCGGCGTTGATCCGCTCCAGATGCCCAAGATTATCCAGCTTTGCCAACAGATCACCACTGTCCAATGCCTTCCCGTCAAGCCACCAGGATATGTAGTGTTTGAGGATGTTGCGGCAGGCGGGTAGTATATGGTCGAGATTCCGGAGCACTTTGCTATTATTTCCCCAGAAGAATGTTTCAGCCTGATAGAGCAATCCCAGGTTATCGACCTGAAGCCCTTCTGAGAGTGTTTCAAAATCTCTGCGACGACTATCGGTACATGTTGCAATGATCTCTTCCCGGTAAAAGGGTTTTTTGAGCAGCCTTTGATATGCCGAAGAATCGAAACCATGTTCGAACAGGATTTCCAGTCCTCTGTCGAAAGCCACTCCGGGAGGATCCGAAAAAAACGTCCGATGCTGCCGTGATCGCCTCACTCTGTCTGCGGCGGAGAGGAAGTCAGACGTTTCACGCAGATAAAAATAGCAATTCATATCACTACCGAGATCCTTCATCTGCAGGCTTCCCTGCACATCTCTCTTCAAAATGTCGAGTGCTATTCGCTCCATACAATATCCGCACATACCAATCTCCCCTATTGTGTCTCAGGTATTGAAGTTCAACTCGTCATCCGAAACAATCTACGCCCCGTAACCAATCTTCCTGAGACCGGCCCCCTTGGCCTCGCACTCCTTCTTCAGTATCTCGTAGAGTTTGCCCGGTGTGGCCGCTTCATCCCACAGTTCAAACTGTCGGGCAGCTACGGCAAAATCACCGGGAGTGAGCTGTTCCAACCTAATGACCTGCGGTTCCCAATCGATACTGGCAGTATCGTCACCACCCAGCCTGACCAACTCCTGCCGGAACAGGGCAATCCTCTGCTCCGGTTTGAGCGGATCGAAGCGTACTTTGAAGGCAAAGCGTCGCAATGATGCCTGATCGAGTTTGCTCATCAGATTGGTGGTACAGATAAAGATCCCCTCAAAGGCTTCCATCTGGGTCAGTAGTTCATTCACTTGCGTTACTTCCCAGCTTCTCTGGGCATCACGGCGATCGGCGAGAAAACTGTCAGCTTCGTCCAGGATCAGGACCGCATCCTGCTGGCGTGCCTCGTTAAACATGGCAGCTATGTTCTGCTCTGACTCACCAACCCACTTACTCAGAATGTCCGATGCCCGTTTGAGAATCAGCGGTTTGCCGATCTGATCAGCCATGTGTCGTGCCAGCTCGCTCTTGCCGGTACCGGCAGCACCGTAGAAGCAGAACGTACCGCGCGGTCTGCGTTTGAGCCCTTCAACCAGCGACGGTATCGGAAGATCGGTATTCAGCCATTCGAGGCTGTACCCGGTGCGGACAATATTCCGGCCTGGTGTGCGACGCTGTCCGAGCAGCGTGATGCTACGGTCGAGTGACTGCTCCACCAGGTCCAGCGCCTGAAGTTTCTCTCCAGCGCCGATTCGGGCCACCTTGGCCGCCCGTTCAAACTGTGCCGGTACAATTGATTCATTGGAGGCCAGGCGTTCTATCAGTACCTGCGGTGGATCAAAACAGTCCAGGTGGTGGCGGGCTATGGAGACCCGCACGCTCTGCGGAGGCGTGGGAAAGCTGACGGAATAATCGAAGCGGCGCAGATAGGCATCGTCAATCTGATCGATACTATTGCTGATCCAGAGGGCAGGGACCGGATTGTTCTCAAGCGTACGGTTGATCCAGGCCTTGCCGATGCGATTACTACCGCTTCCGTCATCATCGCCACCACCAAACAGTAATCTGAAGAAATTACCACCACTGCCAAACACATCCTCAACCTCATCGAACAGCAGCATGGCATTCCGGTTTCGGGCCAACAGGCGCTGGCAGAGCGCATATGCCTGCAGACGCGCAACTCCCTTGATCGGGTCGCCATCTTCATCGGCAAAAGATACTTCATACAAGTCAACCTTCAGCTCTTTTGCCAGCGCCATGACGAATTCGTTCTTTCCCACCCCTGGCTTACCATGCAAAAGGACGTTTACCCCGACAGAACTATCTTTTACCGCATTGCCCAGGTAACTCGACAGGACGTCACGGTCTTTCTGCAGGTGGGGAAAATTGTCGAGCTTCAGACTGGGTTGAGCTGCACGCCGCATAAAACGATCAACCAGCTCATCGACGTTTCTATGAGTGGCCAGCATGGCGTCTTCCAACCCTTCCATGAGATGAACCTTCTCTTCAAGGTCGCAGCTCCGCTTCCTGACACTGACCAGACCGCTGGTGATCAGGGGGCTTTCCGGAGCGAAGGATTTAAGCAGTTCCTGTTCCTTGATGCCGGTCAGGTTTGCCATCAGTCGGCAAAATGAAGAGGTGGAGGTTTTAACTGACAGGGGGCTGATGGCTTTTCCAAGTTCCGGGAAGACGCTCATTCCTGTCGCAAAGGTCAGCACAGCCTGATCGGCTTCGCTCAGATCCAGTAAATCCGCCAGCATGTCGATATTTTGGAAGAGCGGCAGGTTGGGGGGTAGCTTTAACTTCTGCAAGGTATCGCGTTGTTTCTGAATAATTTTGCGACAGAGAAATGCGGTGATCCGCTTCGGTTCAGCGTCCCCATCCTCGTCTTCATCACTGTCATCAATCGGTTTCATGCCGGTCATGGCACAGAAATCTTCGTCGTTAAAAATTCCTGGCCAATGACGGGAAGATGGCGGCTTGTGCCAGTCAAACAGCAACGCCATATCCAGCAGCCAGACGCCGAAAAGGGGGATGTACTTTCGGGTTTCGCTATCGAGCCTGGTGGAGTTGTTTCGCTGTAGGGGATTGTGACGGAAGAGTCTTCTGCGTGCCATGATCTGCCTCCTTGAACATTGTAGTGAGGTCAGTATGGCATGGATAGGCGACAGGATATGACGTTTAAAAAATAGAGTTACTTCATTCGGATAGGTTATATTTTATGGGGTGCAGGTCATAATTTGTGATTATGCGACACCCTGATTCTTAAAACCGGTATGGCAACGGCAATGTAACCAAACCATCTTTCCGGTTTCGGTATCGAACAAAAAAACGGTTTTCTTATTGTTGGTTGTATCCAGAGCAACATAATTATCCGTCACCACCGGTTCCGATATTTCCGTATGCCCAAAAATCTGTCGGATATCCGTAGCAAGGCCATTTTCCCGCTTGAAATCATGCCAGAAAATCCCGCCACAAGGGGCA
>CAIPTY010000095.1 GCA_903868145.1 uncultured Desulfuromonadales bacterium
TGCCCCTTGTGGCGGGATTTTCTGGCATGATTTCAAGCGGGAAAATGGCCTTGCTACGGATATCCGACAGATTTTTGGGCATACGGAAATATCGGAACCGGTGGTGACGGATAATTATGTTGCTCTGGATACAACCAACAACAAGATATCCATTTTTTTGTTCGACACCGAAACCGGAAAACTGGTTACATTGCCTATGCCGGGACGGGGAAAAATACCAACATCGGAATATGTATGGCAATCATTGTAGGCGACATACACGGCAGGCTTGAAAAAGTAACAACTTTTCTGGCCTATCGTCCAGATCAGGAACATGTAGCTGTAGGCGACTACCTGGACTCGTTTAAAGAGCCTATTGAACTGCAATTGCTGTCACTGCAAACACTCATGCAAAGTAATTCGATTTTGCTGTGGGGCAACCACGATCTGCATTATTTACGAGATCCATTGTTCCGGTATCCAGGATACCAGGAGAAACACTCTGAAACCCTACAAACATTGCTAGAGGAAAACCTTGACCGCTTCAGGGCCGCTTATGTCGCGGATGGCTGGCTGTGTACTCATGCCGGGGTGCATGCGGGCTTGGTCAAGGGCAGGTCTGTTCATGAGCTTGAGCGGCTTTTTTGCGACGAGTGGGAGTTGTACCTGCAGAATCGTGGAATGGGATATGCGTTGTACAAGTTTGCGGAAGCCTGCGAGGGGTATTACCAGTTTACGCTCACGCGTCTGCTCGACCACACGGTTGAATCCGTCGGCATTAGCCCAACACAAATTTTTGGCTTCGACCGAGACGATATGGAGCGGTTTCTGAACGGCCTCACGGCGAAGTACCCCGACTTTATCAACGCTACGTTCACGCACGACCTAGATAAAATCACACTCCGCGAAGATAAAACATCTGCTGACGTATTAACGCTGTTTTGAGGAGACTGGGCATATGCATTAGTTTAGAGTAACTATGTTAAGGTGTTGCATCTAACGGAATGACCTTTGTCCCATGCTTCAGGCCATCCAAATAATCCGCCCACTGTTGCATCATCTTCTTGCGTTCTGCAAGGTGCGCTGTCCGGTTGTAAGCTCTGCCGTTCGGGTCTTTGACTGCGTGTGCAAGCTGGTGTTCGATGAAGTCAACCCGAGCTTGTAACTCTTCATCAAGAATGGTTCTCGCCATAGCCCTAAATCCATGTGCTGTCATTTCTCCTTTGTAGCCCATACGTGCAAGCGCACCATTTATGGCCATGTTGCTCATTGGTCGGGCAAATGAACGGACACAGGGGAAAACATACTGACTCTCTCCTGTGAGGGCTTGCAGCTCTTTAAGTAGTGTTACCGCTTGCGTTGCTAACGGTACAAGGTGTTTTTCACCTTTACGGGTTTCTTTGACTCTCTTTTTCAGCTTCAATCGCTCAATGGGAATGTTCCACTCTGCCGCCTCAAGGTTAAATTCAGACCACTCCGCTTGCCGTAGCTCTCCAGGTCTTAAAAACACGAGGGGGGAAAGCCGGAGTGCACATTTGACCGTGTAGGTGCCAGTGTAAACATCAATCGCCCTCAATAAACCTGCAACTTCTTTTGGATCAGTAATAGCTGAATGGTGCTTCTGGCTACGTACTGGTAGTTGCCCTTTGAGATCAGCAGTCCAGTCACGTTCTGCCCTGCCTGACCCAACTGCATACCGGAATATCTGGCCAATAACAAACTTTACTCTGTGAGCTGTTTCTAGCGTAACCTCTTCAATCCGACGTAACACCTTCAGAATATCAGTACCCTTAAGTTCTGCTATTGGCCTTGAACCTATGCCAGGGAATACATATTGTTCCAGTCGCCGTAGCACCCAGTTGGTATAAGAATCCGACCAGGTTGGAGTAAACTTGGTATGCCATTCTCGTGCGACAACTTCAAAACTATTAGCGCCCCCTTCGCTCTTTGCTGCCTTAACAGCCTTTTTGACTGCGCTGGGGTCAACACCGTTGGCAACAAGTTTTCTGGCTTCATCACGGCGATGACGCGCTTCTAAAAGCGTTATCTCTGGGTATGTGCCAAGTGCAAGTAACTTTTCCTTACCACCAAAGCGATACTTGAAACGCCACCATTTACCCCCAGCAGGTGTAACAAGCAGGAATAATCCATCGCTGTCGTATAGTTTAACTTGTTTGTCGCTTGGCTTTGCATTTCGGGCTTTCACGTCAGTCAGTGCCATACCGGCCTCCCATCCACTCAGCTTAATGCCTCAGGCCGGGGGTAGTAATTCTCGCCTGGGGGTAATTATATTTAAACATTACCCCCAGCTATCTCGGATGTCAATGCATTCTATCGGATGTGCTTGGACGCTAGATAAAGGAAAAGCCTTGATTTCTCAAGGCTTAATATACTTCTTCGTACCACTCTGGATTGTTAAATGGCGGAGAGAGAGGGATTCGAACCCTCGATACCGGTTTCCCAGTATACTCGCTTAGCAGGCGAGCGCCTTCGACCTACTCGGCCATCTCTCCGGATATTAATACCCTTCCAACACAGGGTACTCCTCGTAACATGCAGGGCGTCAGAAATCAAGCCAAAAGAGCCACAGTCAAGCGGTTAATCCCCTTCGACCTTGCCCCAACGATCTTTAAGCTTCTGACGATGAAGCGAGTTTTCGCATTCAACCTCATTGATTATCCGTTCGGCCTCTTCGGTTGTCAGACCGACGCTCGGCCGAACGCCCATCCAGTGTGAATGCTGCTCAGTAGGGGTTTCAAGAGGATGAGGCACCGGAGGGCCGGGCTTGTACTTATCATTCAGAAACATCGCTGCTTCATACTGACCATTATGCAGCACCAGAAAAACCTCGGCAAAAAAACCACTCTGCAATCTTTTTATAACGACTGACTTTATAACCTTCATTCCGCGCGGAACATCAATGAGATTGGCCATTACTACATCCTTTCCGGTTCGGACAACCGCATCCGCATTGCGTGGCTACTTCCCTTTTTTCAGATCAACGAGAATCAGTTTAGCTATCGCCTTGAGGGTCTCAAAAACCCCCTCCCCGGTTGTGGCGCATGCTTCAAATTCAAGAACACTTGTCGGATTCAGATCGCGACGCAGCTCTTCAACCGTCATGGCACCAGGCAGATCGCGTTTGTTGTACTGGATCACGTAGGGGAGCTTGTCAAGATCATATCCCTGTTCCTTGAGGTTATACCTCAGATTGTCGAGGGATTCGATGTTAGCGTCTATACGCTCTTCCTGAGAGTCGGCCACAAATACTACGCCGTCAACCCCTTTCAGAATCAGTTTCCGGGAAGCGTCATAAAAAACCTGGCCAGGAACGGTGTAGAGATGGAAGCGTGTCTTGAATCCACGAATCTCGCCCAGAGCAAGCGGCAGAAAATCAAAAAAAAGTGTCCGTTCCGTTTCAGTTGCAAGACTGATCATCTTGCCCTTGGCATCCGGTGCCGTCTTTTGATAGACATGCTGGAGATTGGTCGTCTTGCCGCACAGGCCGGGACCGTAGTAAACAATCTTGCAGTTTATTTCGCGAGAGGCGTAATTGATGAATGACATCGTTTGCTTACCCCGTGTTCACTAATTGAATAAATTATCAATATCGTCGTCGGTGATCTCGGCGAATGGGAAGTCGGATACGCCTTTTCGCTCTCTGTCCTCAGCTTTTTTCAGCAGTGAGTCAAAAATTGCTGAGAGTTCGTCAGATGACTTTTTGACCCTCAATCGGACCAGTCCGAGGGACGAACGATTGTCAAACAGAACAACCAGGATCACCCTTCCGCCAACAATGGAAATATGGAGGTTATCCTTCTCGCCCTCGTGAAAGAGGATGGAGAACTCCTTCTCGCCAATCAGCTTGGCCAGTCCACCGGTGGCGGCAATATTGCCGGCAGTCAGCGACGCAAGTGACGTTGTGTCGAAACGCTCGGTATCACCAACTCCGGATATAAGTTGTCCGTTCTTGTCGACCAGAAAAATAACCTTGGCGTTGGCGTCATTGAGCAGACGGCCAATCACCTCGTTAATTTCCTGAAACTCCTCGTCGTACATGACCATCTGCGGATTGGACATGCCATTCTCCTTGCCTGGCTGACTCGCCAAGAAATTACGGGGAACCTCTACATCGGGGGTCTATATATCAGAAATATATGCATGTTTCAAGCTTATTACACGCCGGATAAATTTAGTTTGCAGTTCAAAATCGGTTTAGGAACAGGCAAATGGAATCTAGCCTGAATATTCTTGAGTTTCTCCACCCTTTCAGGTAGCATTCGCCTGCGCAAATTAATATTACTAAACTACCCGTTTTATATGGAGAAACATGCAATCAGAATTTATCCCCAAATGGATCGCCTGGGAAACCACACAGAAATGTAACCTTAAATGTGTCCATTGTCGCTGTTCATCCGACATGGCATCCTCAGAAGGTGACTTTACTACTGAAGAGGGAAAAAAGCTGTTGCGGGAGATCGCTGATTTTTCCACCCCCGTTGTGGTACTTTCCGGTGGTGAACCGCTGATGCGTCCCGATATTTTTGAACTGGCTGGATACGGCACCTCACTCGGCCTGCGCATCTGTATGGCGACTAATGGTGCTCTGGTGACAGATGAAATCTGCGCTCAGATGAAATTAGCCGACATCAAAATGGTCTCGCTGTCACTGGATGGATCCTGTGCCGAGATCCATGACAATTTCCGCCAATGTCCCGGCTCATTCGACGGCGTCGTCCGGGCAGCAGAGATTTTCCGCAGAAACGGACAAAAGTTTCTTATCAACTCGTCCTTTACTAAACGCAACCAGTCTGACATCGCCAATACCTTCAAGGTGGCCAAAGGCCTGGGGGCGACGGCTTGGTACATGTTCATGATCGTTCCGACAGGCCGTGGCGAGGAAATCATGAACGAGCTGATTTCCAAAGAGGATTACGAAGAGATTCTGGACTGGCACTATCAGCAGGAGAAAGTGGAAGACGACATCCTGATGCGTCCAACCTGCGCCCCCCATTACTACCGCATTGTCCCGCAGAAGGCCAAGGCTGAGGGGACAACGTTTCAGCGTCGGTCACTGACGTTTTCAACCGGTGGCGGCAAAGGGTGCATCGCAGCCCAGACTATCTGCCTGATTGACTGTTTCGGCAATGTAAAACCTTGCTCGTACTTTCATCGCACGGCCGGCAATGTAAAGCAGGTGCCATTCAAAGAAATCTGGGAAAATTCGGAGATATTCAATGATCTCAGAAATTTCAAGTCCTACAAGGGAAAATGCGGGCAGTGCGAATATATCAATGTCTGCGGAGGTTGTCGTGCCCGTGCTGATGCTGTATATGGGGATTATATGGAAGAGGAGCCATTCTGCAATTACGTGCCGATAAGATTGCAGCAAGAACAAGCAAAACAGCAGTCACGGAACTTTCCTGTTGACACTTTGCGCCAAGACACGCTATAAGGAAAATCCTTTTTTGCCCAGGTAGCTCAGTCGGTAGAGCAGAGGATTGAAAATCCTCGTGTCGGCGGTTCGATTCCGTCCCTGGGCACCACTTAACTACCTAGTAACACAAGCATAATTGGAGGCTCCCGATACCGACCGGGGGCCTTCTGTTTTTTCATTGTGTAATTCCTGTGTAATCGTGTCCAAAATTCCCGCCTCACGTCATGCAATCTTCATCCTGTTTTCCAGTTTATCCATTGCCGTCTGAATATGTGCGCCGTTCTGGTGAGCGTAGCGCTCTACCATTATAAGTGTCTTGTGCCCTGAAATCCGTTTGACGGTGGGCAGGTCAACGCCTGACTGCACAAGATGGGTTATTGCTGTATGCCGCAGGGTATGCCTGACAACCTCATCGGGGTTGAGTCCGGCAGCTTCCACGGTGCGGCGGTATGCCTTGCGTACATCTACTGTGTGCCCTGCCTTGGCTCCAATAGATGGGAACAGCCAGGGTGTGCCTTTGGACAGAGCGGCAAGATAACCTTCAAGGAATTTGGCAAGGTGCTTTGTGATCGGTTGTTCACGCATACCGGCTTTAGCCTTGGGAATGAA
>CAIPTY010000096.1 GCA_903868145.1 uncultured Desulfuromonadales bacterium
GCCGCCAAAGACTCAGCCGAGTCAGCGAATCGTTCCAAGAGTGAATTTCTTGCCAACATGAGCCATGAGATCCGCACCCCCATGAACGGCATCATCGGCATGACCGATCTGGTACTGGACACCGATCTGAACCGGGAGCAGCTCGACTACATGCGTTCCATCAAAACATCCGCCGACAA
This sequence comes from uncultured Desulfuromonadales bacterium, assembly GCA_903868145.1. GTDB lineage: Bacteria > Desulfobacterota > Desulfuromonadia > Geobacterales > Pseudopelobacteraceae > CAIPTY01. The sequence continues at coordinate 180 of CAIPTY010000096.1, forward strand.
CCTGCTCCTGATCATCAACGACGTCCTGGACTTCTCCAAGATAGAAGAGGGCCGCATCGAACTGGACAGTTCCTCATTTCTGCTGCGCAGCATGATCGGTCAGACCCTGCGCTCCCTATCCACGCGAGCCGTGGAAAAGGGTCTTGAAATCGTCTTCAACGTCGAAAGCAACGTACCGGACGCCCTCACAGGCGACCCCGGACGCCTGCGTCAGGTATTGATCAACCTGGCGGGCAACGCCGTAAAGTTCACCGACAGGGGTGCCATCAGCATCATCATCAGCCTGGCCGAAGAATCACCGGACGGCGTCCTGCTCAAATTCGACGTACTCGACGACGGCATCGGCATCACACCCGAACAGCAGGAGCGTATCTTTGAAGCCTTTGAACAGGGAGACGCCTCCACCACCAAGCAGTTCGGCGGCACCGGACTCGGGCTTTCCATCTCCAAGCGCCTCGTCACCCTCATGGGGGGCGACATCTCCGTCAGCAGCACACCGGGACAGGGGAGCTGCTTCAGCTTCACCGCCCGTTTCGCCCTGCAGCCCGACACCGCCGGCGAAAGCAGTCCCGTTGAAAACCTGAAAGGCATCTGTGCCCTGGTAGTAGACGACAACTCCATCAATCGCCAGATGCTGAGCGGATTTCTTTCCCGCTGGCACATAACCGTACAGATGGCATCTGACGCGACAGAAGCCATGGAGTTACTGGACCGCATGCGGCTTCAAGGCGCCCTCCCCCGCGTCATACTCAGCGACGTCCATATGCCGGGCATAGACGGCTGGGAACTCTCCGCCAGGTTGCGCCAGAACCGGGAATATGACGCCATAAAAATCCTCATCATGCCCAGCGCCGGGAAGCGCGGTGACGCCGGCAGATGTCGCGAACTCCGCATTGACGGCTACCTCACCAAACCGATCGTCATGGAAGAACTGCACGATACCCTGGCAGCCATCATCAGCGGCCGGCAGCAGCGCACCGATCCCATAACCCGCCACAGCATCCGCGAGAACCAGACACGCTGTTCCATCCTCGTGGTAGACGACGTAGAGATCAACCGGGAACTGCTGCGCGCCACGCTGGAGAAGCATGGGCACCGGATCACCATGGCCGAAAATGGACGGGAGGCGGTAGACCGTTTCTCCCAGGGCACCTTCGACATCGTCTTCATGGACATGCAGATGCCGGTCATGGACGGCTACGGCGCCGTACGTGAAATCCGCGCCCTGGAGCAATCCCGGAACACGCCTCGCACCCCCATAGTAGCCATGACCGCCTACGCCATGCAGGGAGACCGTGAGAAATGTCTGGCGGCAGACATGGACGCCTATCTCTCCAAACCGGCCCGTTCGGCTGAAATCCTTGGTACGATCGCCAAAATGGTACCGGGCATCGATGAACTCAGCCCTGCTGATCAGGTTCCCCCGGCCGTCCCCGCCGCCCCTTCCGGGGAATTCCTCCCCGTGTTCGACCGGATTGAGCTCTTGGAGCGTCTGGGGGGGCGTGAGGACATGCTGGGGCGTTTCACGGAAATGTTCATCAGGAATGCGGGCGACTACATGGGATTGCTTGAATCCGCCCTTGCGGACGGCGACCTGGAGCAGGTACGGATCCAGTCCCACACAATAAAGGGTGCGGCGGCCAATATTTCAGCCCGCAGGATGCGTGAGACGGCTGCTGCGATGGAAGCGGACGCACGGGCCGGAAGAAGGGACAGGGAGGCAGAACTCCTCAACCAACTGAAGGATGAGTTGAGGGAGTTTAAGGGTTCACTGTAATACACTGTTGCCACTGCAGATTTCATAAAAACGACCCGGAACATGTCGCACCGGGCCGTTTTTTTTATTCACTGTCCTGTTTGAAGTATACCATTCAAGCCTTGGCAGCAGCCTCGGCTCTTTCATATCCCATGCTGAAGGCCTTTTTGTTCAACTCCAGGAAAGCCTCGGGAACACTTGAAAGCACGGCCTTCTCGGCATTCTCTCGGGAAACCTGCCCGGTCAGCGCAACCATTGCACCCAAGGCGACGATATTGGCAACAATCTCGCGGCCGACATCGTTCTTGGCAGTGTTGATGATCGGGAAGGCCACCGTCTTGAAGTTCCCCGGAGGGACATTCTTGACCAGGTCGGAATCAATCAGCAGGACACCGCCTTCTTTAAGGTCATGAGAGTACTTGTTTGCAGCTTCCTGTGTCATGGCCAGCAGCGCATCGCACTGGGTGACCTTCGGGTAGTCGATCGGGCCATCGGAGATGATGACCTCTGACTTGGAGGCTCCGCCACGGGCCTCTGGTCCGTAGCTCTGGGACTGAACGGCCTGTTTCCCTTCGTAGATCGAAGCGGCCTTGGCCATGATGATACCGGCGGTGATCAAACCCTGCCCGCCCGCACCGGAAAACCTGAGTTCATAACGTGACATCTTTATCGCTCCTTTTCCTGTAATTATTACTTGGCGGCCTGGGCACGCTCGATGACCTTGGCGTACTCCTCGGTATAATGCGGTTTCTCTTCCTTGTAGAGAACGCCGGTGAGAACCTTGCCCTGCAACTGCTCGGCGGTCATTTTTTCGGCTGCCTTGACCGGCACGGCAACTTCTTTCAGACGGTTCATCATTTCAATGACCGACTTGTACTTGTTGCGGCGACCGTAAGTGGTCGGGCAATCGTCAAGGATCTCGACAACCGAGAAACCCTTATGCTGAATGGCTTCGGCGATCAATTTGTCGATCTGGTTAGCGTGGAAGGCGGTACCGCGGGCAACGAAGGTTGCTCCTGCCCCGATTGCCAGCTTGGCAATATCGAAGTTGGGGTCAGGGTTGCCGTAAGGGGTGGTTGATGCCTTATGGCCGGTCGGTGTGGCAGGTGAGAACTGGCCGCCGGTCATGCCGTAGATGTAATTGTTCATGATGATGTAGGTCATGTCGATGTTGCGGCGGCAGGCGTGGATGAAATGATTGCCACCGATGGCGGTTCCGTCGCCGTCTCCGCCGACCAGGATAACGTTCATCTCAGGTTTGGCCATTTTGACGCCGGTTGCAAAGGCAGCGGCACGACCGTGGGCGGTGTGCAGCGTACAGCAGTCCATGTAGCCGGGAAGGCGTGATGCACAGCCGATGCCTGATACGATGGCGGTGTTTTCCTTCTCGAGTTTTAGCGTGTCAATCGCCCGGATAAGCCCTTTCATGACGATGCCGTGGCCGCAGCCGGGACACCAGATGTGGGGCAGCTTACCGGGACGTATCCATTTATCGTAGTCGAATGCCATGTTACTTAACCTCCTTGATCTTCTCGAGAATCTGGTCAGGATTGATCGGCTCACCGTCAACACGGAAGATACCGAGGATCGGGGCTTTACCTTGAGCGTTACGCTCGATTTCAAGGGCGCACATGCCCAGATTCATCTCGGGTACAACAAAACCCTTGACCCTGGCAGCCAGAGCCTTGATCTGTTTGTCGGGGAACGGCCAGAAGGTTTTGATGCGGAACATGCCCGCCTTAATGCCCTGTTCGCGAGCGGCATTAACGGCATATCGAGCGGAGCGTGACGTTGATCCGTAGGCTACAACAGCCACCTCGGCATCAGCCAGCAGGTACTCCTCAAACTGGACGATGTCATCCACGTTGGCATCGACCTTGCGGACCTGACGCTCTTCCTCGGCCTGAACGATTTCAGCTTTGGTAGTCGGAAAACCATCCTGCATCTTGTTGAGGCCGGTCACATGAAACTTGTAACCGCCGGAACCGAATGCAGCAAGGGGAGGAACGTCGCCAAAGCTGGTGTCGTACGGCTTGTACTGTTCAGGCGGTACTGTCGGAGCCTTGCGCGGAGTTACTTCAATCTCGCCAGGCTCGGGGAAAACAATGCGTTCACGCATGTGGGCGACGATCTCATCCGGCATGACCATGACCGGTGTGCGGTATTTCTCGGAGAGGTTGAAGGCACGGATGACCTCTTCGTATGTCTCCTGCACGGAGGCCGGGGTCAGGCAGATAGCGGGATGATCGCCGTGGGTGCCCCACTTGGCGCACATCACGTCGGACTGGCTGGGGCCCGTAGGCATGCCGGTTGACGGGCCGCCACGCATGACGTTGTAGATAACACAGGGAATTTCGGCGATACAGCCGTAGCCGATCAGTTCCTGCTTCAGTGAAAGGCCGGGGCCGGAGGTGGAAGTCATTACCTTGGAGCCGGCCAGAGCCGCTCCGAGAATAGCTGCCATGGCACCGATCTCGTCTTCCATCTGGATGAATTTTCCGCCGACCTTGGGAAGCTCGATCGACATGACCTCGGCAACTTCGGTCGAGGGTGTGATAGGGTAGCCGCCGAAGAAATTGCAGCCGGCATAAAGCGCGCCTTGAGCTGCCGCTTCGTTACCCTGAAGAAACGCTACTTTTTTGGACACAGTTCTTTCCTCCCGTAAAATTAGTCGGTAATGACTTTTATTGCGAAGTCGGGGCAGCGCAGTTCACACTGCATACATTTAATACAGGCTTCAAGATTCTTGACGCCTGCGACAAAGCCCTGCATTTCCAAAACCTTGGTAGGGCAGAATTCCACACAGATATGGCACCCCTTGCAGTACTTCTCAATAATTTCAATCTTTGGCAGTTTTTTCTCCATCTGGAAATACTCCTTTATTCCGAAATAAAAAGTGCAAAATATTGGCGCATAACGTGGCAAAAGAAGGGCGAATGACACAACCCTTCTTTCTCCGGTACGTCTTCAGAAAAGTACTGTTTATTTAAGCGTGCTGACCAGTTCTTTTACTGCGGCAACAGACTTGTCGAGCATCGCCTGCTCTTCGTCGTTAAGTGCGAACTCAAGAATTTTTTCGACACCGTTCTCACCAAGCACCGCAGGAACGCCAACGTAGTAGCCATTAACGCCATATTCACCCTGCAGATAGACGCAGGTCGGCAGCACGCGCTTTTGATCCCTGAGGATCGACTCGGCCATGGCTATGGCGGATGAAGCTGGGGAGTAGAAGGCAGAACCGGTCTTCAGCAGAGCAACAACCTCGCCGCCTGCACCACGGGTGCGCTTCACGATGGCATCCATTACTTCCTTGGCCTTGGCTTTATCGTTGTATTTACGCTCAAGGAGTTCCACTGCGGGGATACCGGCAACACTGGCGTAACGAACAAGAGGTACCATGTCGTCGCCATGTCCGCCAAGAGTCAGGGCTGTGACATCCTTCACGGACACTCCCAGTTCCCAGGCGATGAAAGCAGCAAAACGGGCAGAGTCGAGCACGCCGGCCTGACCGATAACGCGATTGTAGGGGAAGCCGGTGATGCGCTGCAGCAAGGTGACCATTGCGTCAAGCGGGTTGGAGATGACGATGACGAAGGAGTCGGGCGCATGCTGCTTGATTCCTTCAGCAACACTGGAAATGATCTTGGAGTTGACTTCGATCAGGTCATCACGGCTCATGCCCGGCTTACGGGGCAGACCAGCGGTGACAATGACGACATCAGAACCGGCAATGTCAGCGTAGTTGTTGGTGCCCTTGAGGCTAACGTCGAAACCGTCAACCGGCGCCGCTTCGGCGATGTCGAGAGTTTTACCCTGGGGCAGACCTTCAACGATATCAAACAGAACAACATCTCCAAGCTCACGCAATGCTGCAAGCTGGGCAAGAACACCACCAATCTGTCCACCACCGATGAGTGAAATCTTTTTACGAGCCATTGTGTTTCCTCCTTGTTTTATGTGTTGCTGAATTGATTGAAGGGCGCATGAAATCCACCCTGCAATGGTTCCAAAGCTACATATTGTCTATCAGGGCATCGGCAAAACCGGAGCAGGTCAGCAGGGTTGCACCCTGCATCATGCGTTCGAAATCGTAGGTGACGCGCTTCTGGCCGATGGTTCTGTCAAGAGCCGCGACAACAACGTCAGCCGCTTCCTGCCAGCCCAGATGCTCAAACATCATGACACCTGAGAGGATAACGGAGCCGGGATTGACCTTATCCTGATTGGCATATTTAGGGGCGGTTCCATGGGTTGCCTCAAAGATGGCATGTCCGGTCACAAAATTGATATTTGCCCCCGGCGCAATACCGACACCGCCAACCTGAGCCGCCAGAACATCCGACAGGAAGTCCCCCTCAAGATTCATGGCCGCAACCACATCAAACTCCTTGGCACGGCTCAGAAGCTGTTGCAGCATGATATCAAAAATAGCATCCTTGACCATCAGGAGCTTCTTCCAGCGCCCCTTGCCATGGGTCGGCATCAGTTCAAGCGCGGCCCCAACCTCGGTGCAGGCGCTCTCCCGCTGGCTGGATGACATCATGTCGAAACCGGTATCGATCATTCTGGCGTTGTCTTCATGCGACAGCCCGGGGTTCTGATCCTGGTTGTCAATGATCCAGCTCTCACGCTCGGTTACAATCCTGGTACGAAACTCGGATATGGCAAGCCCGTAGCCCCAGTCCCTGAATGCGCCTTCGGTAAACTTCATGATGTTGCCCTTGTGAACAATGGTCACAGACCTGCGTTTATGGGTCAGTGCATATTCAATGGCTGCACGGATCAACCGCTCGGAACCGTCCCGGGAGATCGGTTTGACACAGATTGAAGAGGTTCCGGGAAAGCGGATCCTGTCCACCCCCATCTCGTTTTGCAGAAAATCAAGAACCTTGCTGCATTCATCCGTTCCGGTCATCCACTCGATGCCGGCGTAGATATCCTCGCAATTCTCACGAAAAATCACTACGTCGACATCCTGAGGTTTTTTGACCGGGGACGGCACTCCCTGAAAGTAACGCACCGGGCGGAGACAGGTATAGAGATCAAGCGACTGCCTTAGAGCAACGTTCAAAGAGCGGATCCCGCAGTTGACAGGTGTTGACAGGGGGCCTTTGATGCCGACGAGAAACTCCCTGAAAGCCGCTACGGTTTCATCCGGTAGCCATGCCTTTTCTCCCATCTGCTCGCGAAACAGGTTGAAGGGCTTTTCACCGGCGTAGACCTCCATCCAGCTTATCTTCTTTTTACCCTTGTAAACCTTCTCAACTGCCGCATCAAAAACACGTACCGAGGCTTTCCAGATATCGCTCCCGGTGCCGTCGCCTTCGATGAAGGGAATGATCGGGTTGTCCGGCACAACCAGCTTACCGTCGCTCCCCATGCTGATCTTTTCCCCGTGAGGGACTGTTACGTAGGTATACGGCAATCCATACTCACTTTCGTGGGTAAGATACTGATTTTAAAAGAACAGCCTTCTCCAGCCTTTTATGCAATTGCATCGATAATTGCATTAAGTGTGGCGCTGGGACGCATCGCTTTTTCCGTCATTGCGGGGTTTGGATTGTAATAACCGCCGATATCCTGTGGTTTCCCCTGGGCTCCGATCAATTCTTCATTGATCCTGGCCTCATTTTCCTGAAGCTGCCGGGCCACTGCGGCAAAACGTATCGCGAGGTCCTTGTCCACGGTCTGTGCCGCCAAGGCTTCCGCCCAGTACATTGCCAGGTAGAAGTGGCTGCCTCTGTTGTCAATCTGGCCAACCTTGCGGGCCGGGTTCTTGTTGTTATCGAGGAACTTGGTGTTGGCCTGATCAAGTGTATCCGCCAGGAGCTGGGCTTTTTCATTTTTAAAGGTGGCGGCAAGGTGCTCGAGCGATACCGCAAGCGCCAGAAACTCGCCGAGTGAATCCCAGCGAAGATACCCCTCCTGCACAAACTGCTGAACATGTTTCGGTGCCGATCCGCCGGCGCCGGTCTCGAACAGTCCGCCGCCGGCCAAAAGGGGCACGATCGACAGCATTTTGGCGCTTGTACCAAGCTCCAGAATCGGGAACAGATCGGTCAAATAATCCCTCAAGGCATTGCCGGTTACGGTAATTGTATCCTGGCCGGCTTTCGCACGCGGCAGAGTAAAGCGCATAGCCTCCACCGGAGACATGATGTGAATCTCAAGACCGGTGGTGTCGTGATCCTTCAGGTATGTATTCACTTTTTCGATCATCTGGGCATCGTGTCCACGGTTCTTGTCCAGCCAGAAGACAGCCGGTGCACCGGTGGCGCGTGCTCTGCGAACTGCCAACTTGACCCAATCCTGGATCGGCAGGTCTTTTGCCTGGCAACCGCGCCAGATATCGCCCTCTTCAACGGCGTGCGAAATCAGAACATCGCCTGATTCGTCCACTACGCGCACCGTGCCGTTTGCTGGAATTTTGAAGGTCTTGTCGTGTGAACCGTACTCTTCCGCCTTCTGGGCCATGAGCCCTACGTTGGAAACGCTCCCCATGGTGGTCGGGTCAAACTGACCGTTTTTCTTGCAGAAATCAATGCACTCCTGATACCACTCCGAATAGCTGGTGTCAGGGATCACGCACTTGACGTCATGCAGTTTGCCGTCCGCCCCCCACATACCGCCGGAATCGCGGACAACCACCGGCATGGAGGCGTCGATGATGATGTCGTTGCTGGCATGGAGGTTGGTGATGCCTTTGTCAGAATCAACCATGGCCAGTGCCGGTCTTTTTGTATAAACGTCCTGGATGTCCGCCTCAATCTCAGCACGCTTGGACTCCGGCAATTTCTGAATCTTCAGATACAGGTCGCCCAGGCCGAGATCCGGATTGACTCCCAGTTCGTTAAAGGTCGCAGCATGTTTTTCGAACACATCCTTATAAAATACGGAGACAAAATGACCGAACATGATCGGATCGGAGATCTTCATCATCGTAGCCTTAAGGTGAACGGAGAACAGCACGCCCTTCGCCTTGGCATCTTCGATCTGCTCAGCAATAAATTTCCGCAAGGCCCTGGCGCTCATGAACGAACCGTCAAACACCTCGCCCGCCTGAAGAGCCAGTTTGTCTTTCAGAGTCGTGACATTTCCGGACTGATCCACAAACTCGATCCGGACATTTCCGGCCTTTTTAATGGTGACCGACTTTTCACTGTGGTAGAAGTCGCCGGCATTCATATGTGATACATGTGTCTTGGAGTCGGGGCTCCACGCGCCCATTTTATGCGGATACTTTTTTGCATATTCCTTGACCGCACGCGCCGACCTTCTGTCAGAGTTTCCTTCACGTAATACCGGATTGACGGCACTGCCCAGACACTTGGCATAGCGTGCGTTAAGTACTTTCTCGGCATCAGTCTGCGGATCTTCCGGGTAGTCGGGAAGCTTGTACCCCTGGTCCTGCAATTCCTTGATGGCAGCCTTAAGCTGGGGTATGGATGCGCTGACATTGGGCAGCTTGATGATATTGGCCTCAGGCTTCTGGGTAAGGTCACCCAGTTCGGCCAGATAATCCGGCATCCTCTGGCTCTCTGTCAGATAGTCGGGAAAGTTCGCGATGATTCTGCCCGCAACGGAGATATCCCTCGTTTCAACGACGACGCCGGCCGCCTTGGTGAATGCGTTGACGATGGGAAGTAGAGAGTACGTTGCCAGTGCAGGCGCTTCGTCAATTTTTGACCAGATGATCTTTGATGTCTGTGTTGTCATGTTGTCTCCTTGATTTCATATAAAACATTGATCAGTCTCGGAATTAGATGCAAGCGGGTAAAACCGGAAACACCCTTGTAAACATGCGGGGATTTTCAGTATAACTATATGTTATTTCAAGATAATTTAGTGAAGATATAATTTTGTATACAGTATACAAAACGTCATGGACTGTCAAGCAAAAAACTTCTCAACCGCCCCGCTGCCGGGCTGTTTTCCCGTCGAGAAACAAAACTATTTCTTGCCTGAAAATCGCTTGGCATCTTTGGCCTCATCACGGGAAAAGTGACGGGGTATATTCAAAACCTGCCCGGGCCAGAGTTGTTTGGGATCGCGTATCTGATCCCGATTGGCACGATAAATAATCGGCCAGAGCGAGGCATCGTTGTAGATTTCAAAACGGGCCGCAATCTGGGGCAGAGTCTCTCCGCGGCGAACCGTGTGGGCAGTGGACTGTAGTTCCCGTGCCTGAGCGCCATTTTTGGAGGCAGCGGTCTGAGCATCGTGCAGAGCCCTGACACGTTCCTGTTCGTGGAACCGTTCTTCGGCTTCAACCGCCTGGTGCATCAGTCGCTCTTCTTCGAGCCTGGCTGCCTCAGTGGCAATTCTCAGACGCTCTTCCTCCGCCTTGCGCTGGCGGTATTCGAGCAGCCGACTCTTGAGCAGGGTCCCCTTCTGGATGGCAAGCAGATAGAATGCGTCCGCCTCCAGGCCATCCTTCTGCACATGCAGAACCGCTTCGCCATGTTCGAACGATTCCATAAGGCTCTGATACTCCTGTGGAAACAGCACAGAAGCCTGTTGACGGGCCGTCTCGTCAACAATTGCCGCCGCTCTGAAACGCCAGGCAGGACCGGATGCGGAGCATGCCGAGAGAAGCCCGCAACAGATACACACTATGGCTATGGCTCGAGCGCGGAGAGAGATCGGCACTTAAGTCTGCTTTTCCACCAGTCGGATCCCCAACTCGCGCAGTTGCCTGGTATCCACCAGCGAAGGTGCCTCCGACATCAGACAGGTTCCTCTCTGGGTTTTGGGGAAGGCGATGACATCACGGATAGAATCGCTGCCGGTCAGGAGCATAATCAGCCGATCCATGCCGAAGGCAATGCCGCCGTGTGGAGGCGTGCCGAATTCGAGGGCATCCAGCAGAAATCCGAATTTGCTGCGGGCATCTTCAACGGACATGCCAAGCATCTTGAACATCAGTGACTGTACCTGCTCCTGATGAATCCTGATTGAGCCGCCGCCAATCTCGCTGCCGTTCAGCACCAGGTCATATGCCTTTGCACGGCAGCGCCCCGGATCTGACTCAACAAAATCAACATCTTCATCCATAGGTGCGGTGAAGGGGTGATGCACGGCTGCCCAGCGCTTTTCTTCCTCGTCCCATTCAAGCAGGGGAAAGTCGGTGATCCAGACAAACCGGTAGTCGTCCTTGCTGGTCAATTTGAGTATGTTTGCCAGATGGTTACGCAATTTACCCAGGGAATCGTTGACCACCTTGGGCTTGTCAGCAACGAAGAACAAAAGGTCACCTTCCTGCGCGTCAAAGGCCTGATCCATGGCGGCGATTTCCTGCGGCGTGAAAAACTTGGCAATGGGAGAATGCCACTCGCCATTCTCGATCTTTACGTAGGCCAATCCCTTGGCGCCATAGATTTTGACAAACTCCGTCAGATCGTCGATCTCCTTGCGGGAGAAACCCGCACATTTTCTGGCGTTGAGACCCTTGATGATGCCACCTTTTGATGCAACATCGGCAAAGACCTTGAAACCGGAGTCCTTGACCAGATCGGTCAGGTCACACAACTCCATTCCAAAACGCAGGTCGGGGTTGTCCACACCGAAACGGCAGATGGCATCGGCGTATGTAAGGCGCTCGACCGGCAACTGAACCTCTACTCCTTTTGCCTCGTTGAAGATGCGGGCGATCAGCCCTTCCATGACCGTGATGATATCCTCGCGATCGATAAACGACATTTCACAGTCGATCTGGGTGAACTCAGGCTGGCGATCAGCCCTCAGATCCTCATCCCGAAAACAGCGCACCACCTGGAAATAGCGGTCAAAGCCGGAGATCATCAGTATCTGCTTGAAGATCTGCGGCGACTGTGGCAGTGCATAGAAGCTGCCCTGATTGATGCGCGACGGCACCAGAAAATCGCGGGCGCCCTCAGGAGTAGACTTGGTCAGAAAGGGGGTTTCCAGCTCTATGAAGCCGTTATCGGTCAGGTAGTTGCGGGTGACCTGGGCTACCTTGGAGCGCAGAATCAGGTTATACTGGAGTTGGGGGCGGCGCAGGTCGAGGTATCGATACTTGAGGCGGATATTCTCATTGATATCGCTGTGTTCATCCAGCATGAACGGGAGAGGCTTGGAACGGTTGAGCAGCTTGCACTCCTGCACCTGTATCTCGACCTCGCCGGTCTTCATGCCCGGGTTGACCGTGCCATCGGGGCGCGGAATGACCCTGCCGGTGACTGCCAGTACGAATTCGCTGCGTACGGTCTCGGCGACGGCATGAGCGGAAGCATTGACCTCCGGATCGAATACGATCTGGGCAATCCCCTCACGATCACGCAGATCGATGAAGATCAGACCGCCGTGATCCCGGCGGCGCAGCGCCCAACCCATCAATATCACATCACGGCCGATATCCTTCGCCGTCAGATCTCCGCAATAATGAGTACGTTTCCAACTTCCAAGCGTGTCCATATAAAACCTCCCGAAATAAAAGAATTATTTTATCAGATTTCCAATACTGCCGAAGCGTGGCCGGAATGTATCCCGATCCCACGACCAGTACTTGATAAATGCCAGACCCTTTATCTGATCCCGTCTGACAAACTTCCAGAAGCGGCTGTCATATGAGCGGTCGCGATTGTCACCCATGACAAAATAGGAGCCGGGGGGGACGGTTATCGGTCCGAAGCTGTCGCGTGGATTCATCTCCTTCGGGATGATCTCCCTCTCCTTGTGCACCTCATGTGGGTTTTCATAGGGTTTGCCATTGACAAAAACCTTCTTGTCCTTCCCTTCGACCACATCACCGGGAGCTCCGACAATCCGTTTGATAAAATCCTTGCTGTGGTCTTCAGGGTATTCAAAAACTATCACGTCCCCCTGTCGGGGGTCGCGAAACTTTAAGACCGATGATGCGGTGAAGGGGATCTTCGTTCCATAAATAAACTTGTTCACCAGCAGATGGTCGCCGATTGCCAGGGTGTCCTCCATGGATCCGGAGGGGATTTTGAAGGCCTGCACCAGATAGGTGCGAATCACCATCGCCAACAGTACGGCAATGATGATGGATTCGGCGTACTCGCGTATGATGCTTTTCTTGTAGGCTGCAGGTTCTGTCTGTTCAGGAGCGGAAACCTTCTGCGATGTTTCCCTGATTTCGTCCATTCATTATTCCTTTGCGAATTGAAGTATCAATCAACCTTGAGAATTGCCAGAAACGCTTCCTGGGGCAGTTCAACGTTCCCCACGTTCTTCATGCGCTTCTTGCCTTCCTTCTGTTTTTCCAGCAGCTTCCGCTTGCGGGTGATATCACCCCCGTAGCATTTGGCCAGAACGTCCTTCCGCATGGCCTTGACCGTTTCGCGGGCGATGATCTTGTTGCCGATTGCCGCCTGAATGGCAACCTCGAACATCTGACGGGAGATCAGTTCCTTCATTTTTGCAACCAGATCACGGCCACGGAAATATGCCTTTTCACGATGCAGGATCAGTGACAGTGCATCGATGACTTCGCCATTGATCATGACATTCATGCGAACCAGGTCGCTACGCCGGTACTCAAGGTGCTCGTAATCCAGCGAGGCATACCCCCTGGTGATCGATTTAAGACGGTCATAGAAATCAAGTACGATCTCGTTCAGCGGCAATTCATAGATTATCATGACGCGCGTCGGCGTCAGATACTTTATCTCCCGCTGCACGCCACGCTTGTCCTCACACAGTGCCAGCACCCCGCCAACGAATTCATTTGGTACGTGGATGTGAGCAAGAATAAACGGCTCCTCCAGATACTCCGTACTCTGCAGTTCGGGCATCTGGTTGGCGCTCTGAATGGAGAACACTTCACCATTCATTTTATTCACCCTGTAGACAACTGTCGGAGCGGTGGTGATCAGATCAAGGCCGAACTCGCGCTCCAGCCGTTCCTGGATGATCTCCATATGCAGCAGCCCCAGAAATCCGCACCGGAATCCGAAGCCCAGCGCCACGGATGTTTCCGGCTCAAAGGAAAACGAAGAATCATTCAGTTTGAGCTTCGCCAATGCATCGCGCAACTGTTCATACTGGACGGTATCGATCGGATACAGGCCCGAAAAAACCATCGGCTTGACCTCTTTAAAACCATCCAGCGGCACCACACACTGACGGTTCAACAGGGTGACCGTGTCCCCCACCTTGGCATCTGCAACGTCCTTGATACCGGCAATCACAAAACCGACCTCACCGGCGGCCAACTGCGGCACCTCGACCATTACCGGGGAGAAAATGCCTACCTTGAGCGCTTCGTACGCCTTATTGGTGGACATCAACTGGATCTTGTCGCCCTTTTTAAGGGTGCCGTCGAACAGGCGCACCAGGATGATGACACCCTGATACTGGTCGTACCATGAGTCAAACAGCAATGCCTTCAGCGGTGCGGCCTCATCTCCTGTGGGAGCAGGAATTTTCCTGATGATCTGCTCAAGTATCTCATGGGTGCCGATCCCCTCCTTGGCGCTGGCCAGAACGGCATCATGGGCATCTATGCCGATGATCTCTTCAATCTCATGAATGACCCGCTGCGGATCAGCAGCGGGCAGGTCAATCTTGTTGAGCACCGGAAAGACCTCAAGATTATTATCCAGAGCCAGATACACATTGGCCAGGGTCTGCGCCTCAACCCCCTGGGAAGCGTCCACCACGAGCAGACCACCCTCGCAGGCGGCCAGCGAGCGGGAAACTTCGTAGGTAAAGTCCACATGACCGGGTGTGTCAATCAGGTTAAGGATATAGTCGCTTCCGTCATCGGAGTGATAATTCAAGCGCACCGTCTGGGCCTTGATGGTGATGCCGCGTTCACGCTCCAGATCCATCTTGTCCAGAAACTGATCCTGTTTTTCCCGGTCGGAGAGCGCACCGGTGTACTCCAGCAGACGGTCAGCCAGCGTGGACTTGCCGTGGTCGATGTGGGCTATGATGGAAAAATTGCGTATCGTGCTGATTGACATGAAATCCTTTGGGTCTGCAGGTAAAAATCGAATTGTGTACAATAGATAAAACAGGCGGCAATGTAAAGGTCAAATGGCGCTGCTCTCCCACACCCCTGCTAGAACATGAACCGCCGCATACTTATATTCTGGAGCAGACCGATCCCTACCATTGAGGTAATCATTGAGGTTCCGCCGTAGGAGAAAAACGGCAACGGGACACCGACCACGGGGAACAGGCCGATCACCATCCCCATGTTGATGACGATATGCCAGAAAAGCATGGCTGTAATCCCCAAGGCGAGCAGGCTGCCAAAGAGATCGTTGCAGCGCCTGGCAATATTGAGTCCCCACAGTACCAGGGAGAGATACAGCAGTATCAATATGAGGCAACCGATAAATCCCCACTCCTCGGCAAAGACGGAAAAGGCGAAATCGGTGTGCTGTTCCGGCAGAAAACGGAGCTGCGACTGTGTCCCCTTGACAAAACCCTTGCCGATCAACCCTCCGGATCCGACCGCAATCTTGCTCTGTATAATATGATAGCCGCTCCCCAGACGTGAACGTTCCGGATCGATAAAGTCGAGAATACGATTTTTCTGGTACGGCCTCAGGAAATAACTCCAACCCAGCCAGGCCATCGGGATGGTCACGAGCGTAAAACTGACGATTGTCGTCCAGCGCATGCCACGATAGACCATCATGGAAACGGCTATCATTATGACCAGTACGGCCGTTCCCAGATCTGGCTGCTTCATGATCAATACTGCCGGAACGATAAGTATGCCCAAGGGGAAAAACATATCCTTGATGCTCAAACCGCCGACCGACTGGTAATTACTGAAGAAGCGTGCGAAGGTAACAATAATGACAATCTTCATCAATTCCGATGGCTGGACATTGAAAAAACCCAGATGCAGCCATCGGGTGGCACCCATCGAGCGCCTGCCGACCACCAGGACAGCCAGCAGAAGCAGCACAAGAAATCCGTAGAGCCAGTATGAAAAGTCCTCAAGCAGGTGGTAGTCAATCGTGCAGGCGACCAGAGCGACGAACATGCCGACGAGCATCCAGTAGAGCTGCTTGATGTAATACGGTGATCCGACAATCTTGTAGGGGGTGGTCGCACTGTAGATATTCAGAATGCCCAGCAGGCATATCGTCACCACAAGCCCCGCGAGAATCCAGTCAATGTTAGTCAATAGTCGGCGATCAATCATTGGTTGCCTTCACATTCGCCGGAGGGATGTTCGGCTTCGCGGGATCATCAACTTCCTCATCATCGGTCTCGGCCTTGTTTCGCCCGGAAGCCTTGGACACCGGTTTTTTTCCGTCAAAATAGGCACGGAGAATTCGTGCGGCAATCGGAGCTGCCGCTGCACCACCTCCGCCACCATGCTCAACAACTACAGCAACGGCAATCTCCGGTTTGTCGTAAGGAGCAAAAGCGACGAAAAGCGCGTGGTCTTTATATTGGTACGGAAGAGATTTTTTGCGGTCCTCGCTTAATTTGACAACCTGGGATGTGCCGGTCTTACCGGCAACTTTCACATCTCCGAGCCGCGCATTGGCCCCAGTGCCTCCGGCAGCGTTAACCACGTCAAAAAGCCCCTGTTTGACTTTACGGAAATTTGCTGACGAGACATTCGTTTTCGCAATTATTTCGGGGCCAAACTCCTTGAGCGACTTCCCGTCAGTATCGACTATACGTTTTACCAGATGGGGACGATAGACGGTTCCTTCATTTGCAACCGTTGCAATCATTGACGCCATCTGGATAGGCGTCATCAGAACATAGCCCTGTCCGATGGCAACCGGGAGCGTTTCACCGGCAAACCAGCGCTTTCCGAAACGTTTCTTTTTCCATTCCGATGTGGGAATCAAACCGTTCTTCTCGTTCAAAAGCCCTATTCCCAATGCTGACCCAAGCCGAAAACGATCCGCCATTTTAGCGATGCGGTCAACTCCCAGCTTTTCTCCGAGCTGATAATAGTAAACATCACATGAATCTTTCAGAGAACGCCGCAGGGATACGGTTCCGTGACCATGTTTGTTCCAACAGCGGAATGTGCTGTTTCCCATTTCATATGATCCGGTGCATACAACCGACGAATGATCGTTCACCACACCCTCTTCAAGGCCGGCCAAAGCCGTGATAATCTTGTAGGTGGACCCGGGAGGATACTGACCTGTCAAGGCCTTGTTCTCAAGGGGATGCCGCTTGTCCCCCAGGTATGCTTTCCATGTGTCGGCCGGAAGCTTGCCACTGAAAAGCGCCGGATCAAATGCCGGGTTGCTGACGAAAGCCAGCACCTCGCCACTGTTGACATCCAGAGCGACCGCAGCGCCGGCCTGATCCCCAAAAGCCTGCTCAGCCTTTTTCTGCACTGCGGAATCAATGGTCAGCACCAGGCTGTTGCCGACAGTCGGATAGGTTTCGGACAAGGTGCGCAGAACTCTCCCCCGTGCGTCAACCTCCAGCTGACGGCCGCCGTCATTTCCGTGAAGATCTGTCTCATGGCTTCGTTCGACACCGTTTTTGCCGATGTAGTCGCCGGGGTTATAATCCTCAAAACCTTTTCTGGTCAGTTCATCTTCTGAAACTTCACCGATATAGCCAAGCAGATGCGCGGCAAGATTCTTGCTGGAATACTCCCTGACCGGTTTCATCTCAATTTCAACACCCGGCAGACGCAGACGGTTTCCCTCAATAATCTCGACCTGATCCCTGCTGATGTTGGAAGCCAGCACAATTGGATAATACTTGGCTCTTCCCTTCGATTTTTCCCACCGATCCACCAGATCAGACTCATCAAGACCAAGCAGTTTCGACAACCGGGCAATCAGGGCATCCTTGTCCTTTACCTCCTGGGGGATAACGGCCAGGCTGAAGGATGGCCGGTTGCTGACCAGAACCTTGCCGCTCCGGTCCATGATGGCTCCGCGCGATGCGGCCACCGGCACGAACCGGAGCCGGTTGTTCTCCGACATGCTGCGGTAGTCTTCGGCATTAAGTATCTGGAGATGCCACAGGCGCAGCATCAGCAGGAGAAAAATCGCGCCTACGACAAAAGAGATGGCCAGAATCCGCTGTTTTGATTCAAGCACCTCACGGACAAAACGCTGCCCTTTCATGCAGTTTCCTGTGGCGATGAGAAAATCGGGAAGAGTGTAACCAGAGATGCGGCAAATGCATTGATCAAGATATGCGGAATCAGCCCGGATGTTATGGAGTAGGAAATCGCGGGGGTCGAGGTGAACATGACCAGAAGCAGCAGGTCTGCGACCACACAGGTCAGGCTGGCAACACTGACGGTGACGACAAAAAGTTCGCTGCTTTCCGCATAGAGACGATCGGATATGCTCTTGATAACAACAAAGATAACCAGGAAGGTAAAGGCATTCAGCCCCAGATACAGGCCACTGAAGACGTCTTTCAGCAGCCCCAGAAACCATGCCAGGGGTGCCCCGGTTTCAAAAGAACCTCGCAGTGCCAGGTATACCATTGCAATAAGGAGCAGGTCCGGTTTGAAAGGTGAGGCGAGATGAACCGGAAGCACAGAAACCTGCAGGACAACCGCACCCACTATGATCAGGATTTTTACTATCTGACTAGTCATCAATTTTTCTCATGACAATCAGCACTTCTTCAAGGTGGGTAATATTCACTGACGGGCGAATTGTGACTGTCTGGAAGATTCCGTACTCACCACGTTTTACCATGGTCACCTCGCCGATCGGCAAACCTTTGAGAAAAACACCGCCAACACCGGACGTCACGACCATGTCGCCAACCTTTACATCCTCTTCACGCGTGGTGAATTCGAGCGAACAGAGCCCCTCGCCCCTGCCTTTTACCACTCCGCGAGCCCGGGAGCGCTGGATGGTTGCGGCGATGCCGCTGGCATGGTCGGTCAGCAACAGCACACGGCACGATGCGGGAGCAACCTTGATGACCTGACCGATTACACCATTTGCTGCAACAACGGCCATCCCTTCGGCTATTCCACTTGAACTGCCCCGATCGATCACCAGCGTTCTAAACCACGAACTGACATCCTCACCAATAACAGAAGCCGCTAGTATGGGAGCCTTGACCGATTTTTTCATCTCGAGCAGTTTTTCAAGCCGATTATTGGCCTGCTGCGCCTCTTCCGCCGAAACGATTCGCGCATTGAGAGCCTTGATCTCTTCGCGCAGTTCCAGATTTTCACGCCGCACATGAATAAGGTCGAGATAATTATCCCAGCCATCCTCAAAAAAGCCGCTCAGTCGCGCCGCCGGTTTCATGACAGGAGCAAAAACCGTGAGCAGGCCGCGCTCGATAAAATTGGCTTCCCGTTTATGGGGAATATTCAACGAATAGAAAATCAGGGCCGCAAGAATACCGCAGCCGGTTAAAAGGATAAGTCCATATTTTTTAAATAATTCCATAGTACGATTCTATCCCGGAGCAGACCCGCAACCTGCACTTAGCAGACGATCCAGACACATCGGGGATTATCCCGCGAACTCGGTTTCGTCATACACACGCTGCAGGTAGTCGCGGTAGGATGAAGGAGGGGTTTCACTGATAACTTCCCGCATTTGAGCGCTGTCGATGTAGCCGCGACGCAGCGCAATTTCTTCCAGACAGGCAATCTTCAGCCCCTGGCGGGCTTCCAGTGTTTCTATAAAATTGCTGGCTTCAAGCAGGCTTTTATGGGTCCCGGTGTCCAGCCAGGCAATTCCTCTGCCCAGGCGTTCAACCATAAGCTCACCCCGCCGGAGATATGCCAGATTTACATCGGTGATTTCCAGCTCTCCCCTCGGCGACGGCGCAATCGATCTGGCAGTTTCCACCACATGCCGATCATAGAGATAGAGGCCGGGAACAGCATAGTGTGATTTGGGGTTTTTCGGTTTTTCTTCGATACTGAGAACCTTGGCCGCTCTGTCAAATTCAACGACACCATAACGTTCGGGATCATTCACCGGATAGCCGAAAATTCTGGCTCCGCTCTGGAACCCGGCAACGATTTGATCCAGATTCATCTTGCCGTAGAAGATATTGTCACCAAGGATCAGGCAGACCGGCTTGTTATCGATAAACTCCTCGCCCACCAGAAAAGCCTGTGCAATCCCCTTCGGCTCAGGCTGCACCTTATAGCTCAGTCGTATCCCCCAACGGGAACCATCTCCCAGCAGGGTCTGAAAACGAGGAGTATCGTGGGGGGTGGAAATCAGTAAAATATCACTGATACCTGCGGCCATGAGTGTTGCCAGCGGGTAGTAGATCATCGGCTTGTCATAGACCGGCTGCAACTGTTTGCTGGCAACCAGCGTCAGTGGATAGAGCCTGCTGCCTGCCCCACCGGCCAGGATGATGCCTTTGCCAATTCCTGTAGTCATATCAGATCCCTTGTGAAAGAATAAAAGAGAGCCATTGTACACATCGTCTTCCCGGCTGTCAAACAGAGTGCTGTGAAAGCAGCAGCCGCACCGCTTCCAGAAGATCATCGCACACCTCGGAACCGGCCGTAAGGTCAGCTTCCTCGTCGGCACCATAACCGGTTCTCACCAGGATCGTTCTGCAACCGGCCAACCTCCCCGCTTCCATGTCCACCAGCTTATCACCGATCATGATCGACGACGCCAGATCGACATCAAACCGTCGGGCCGCCTCCAGTAGCATGCCCGGAAGCGGTTTGCGGCAGCGGCAGGGCAGCGCATAACTTCCCCTACCGGACGGATGGTGCGGGCAGATCTGCCAACAGTCCACCCGGGCTCCGCTCATCTCCAGCTGGCTTGCAATATGGCGGTGCAGGAGATGTACATCCTCTTCGGTATAGTAGCCTCGCGCCACACCCGACTGATTGGTGACGACCACGACCAGAAAGCCGGCTTCATTCAGCAGGCGGATCGCCTCGGGCGCGCCGGGGATAAACTCGAACTCATCGACCAGGTAGAGATACTTCTTCTCTCTGTTGATCGTGCCGTCACGATCGATAAAAACAGCGCGCTTCATATCTCAACTCCAGCCTTAATCCGATTGACGATATTCAAGGCATTGATTTGGTTATAAAAAAAGCAGAGATTCATTGACAAGACCCGGATAATAGCTCTATAACAGGCATCCACTTACATCGGGAGAGACCCCTTATGATCAAAACCAACAACCTGAAAATAACCGGCATCACACCTATCATAGCACCGGCCGACCTGAGACAGGTGTTTCCGCTTTCCAGCGCCAACGCCGAGTTCGTCAAAAAGAGCCGCGAGCGGCTCACAGAGATTCTGCAGCGGCGCGACAAGCGGCTGATGGTTGTAGTCGGCCCCTGTTCGATCCACGATACCGAAGCGGCGGTTGAGTACGCCGGACGACTCTCTGCGCTTGCGCGGCAGGTGAACGATCAGGTGATGCTGGTGATGCGGGTCTACTTTGAAAAGCCACGCACCACTGTGGGTTGGAAAGGGCTGATCAATGACCCGGACATGAATGGAACTCATCTGATATCAAAAGGATTGGGAATCGCCCGCTGCCTGCTTTCCAAGATAACAGCCCTTGAAGTGCCGGTTGCAAACGAGATGCTTGACCCGATCACTCCCGAATATGTGGCGGACATGATCAGTTGGGGAGCCATCGGCGCCCGTACCACCGAGTCACAGACCCACCGGGAACTGGCCAGCGGCCTCTCTTTTCCCATCGGTTTCAAGAACGGAACCGACGGCAACCTGCAGATCGCCATGGACGCGATGAAGGCGGCCATGCACCCCCACAGTTTCCTCGGCATCAACCGGGAAGGGCGCACGTCCATCATACAGACAATCGGCAATCCGGATGTGCATATCGTGCTGCGGGGAGGTTCCCGGAAAGTCAACTATCACCCCGAGGACATCACTCATACCGAAGAGGTTTTAAAAAAGAACGGGTTGTTTCCCACCATCATGGTTGACTGTAGTCATGGCAATTCCAACAAGGACTTTCAGAAACAACCTGAAGTTCTGGAGAGCGTCGTTCAGCAGGTGGTGGCAGGCAACAGCTCCCTGTCGGGCATTATGATTGAGAGTAACCTTGAAGCCGGAAACCAGAAGGTGTCGGCAGAACCGGGCCAGTTGAAATACGGCGTTTCAATCACAGACGCCTGCATCGACTGGGCTACCACCGAACGAATACTTCTGGATGCCCACAAGCAACTTCAAAAGAGGAAGTGAAGAAACGGGTCGATCATCCAGACGCTCCGTTCGTTTATTATCACTTCAGTTCTGTAATACAGCCTTCTGATTTGAGAAAAAATTCCAGAAGAGGAGAACTGCCTCAAAAATAATCGCAGGAAACTTGGTGCCGCCTATGTGTTGCTATCCCCTTGTTTCTTGCCGTTCCCCACGAATGCCTCCGCGCAGAAAGCCAGAACGACTATAATGAGCCCGATAGCCCCGCCATCACGGAGATAATAGGCTATCGGCATCAGGCACAATACCTGCAGAAAAACCCCGATCTTCTTAGCCCACTTTATCAGGATTTCCACCACACCACCAGAGTGATCTCGTCGGAATTATTCTGGTACAGTTCAAGTACCGTACTACGAATTTGACCATGCTTTTTTACCGGCAATAAACACTTTATGAACCTCAGACAGCTTTCCCGGTGCAGTGATGACAAAATCAGCATGTCTACCCGGAGCGAGCAGGCCTCGATATTTACCAATACTTGGGAACAGTGCTGCCGGGGCAGAGGTTGCAAGAGCAACCGCCTTAGGCATTGATAACAGGCAGTCTTCTACCAGATACTCGACCATGGACAGAATAGAGTCCCATCGACCACCGCCATAATCAGTGCTGATGACATCCACCAGACCTGCGGCACATAAGGCGCGAGCATTTACAAGAATATCAGGCATACCTGAAAAACACTGCACTGTGGCAACGTCAATTGCCACTCCACGGTTACGGAGTTTTCTCGCCCAGCTCACGCAGTCTTCCGCAGACATACTGTTATGATTGGCATGTCCGGCTATCATGCGAACCTGGCCGGAAGAATATCGCTCTGCAACCTGTAAAATTTTTTCAACTGACTCCTTGCAGGTATGAAATACAGCTGGCACTCCTGTTGCGGCACTCAACTCTGCCGCCGGTTGAAAACCGGAAAGGGCCGCACCAAGCGGCTTACGCACATATTTAATTACCAGTTCACTAATCTGCTCATGGCTTATGCGCCCTGCCAAATCAAACTCCTCCAGAAGCTTTGAAAGCTCGTCGATCTGAGTCGGGCTTTCTAAAAGCACGGCCGCCTTGATCCGATCCGCCTCAGCCCAGCCAATGGTCACGCCGGAGATCTGCCGAACTGCCTCAGGGATATACCGATAACTGGCAACTCCACCTCCCAGCGTAGCGCCACTGCCGATCTCTCCAATAGCAACAACATCACCCTGTTCAATCATCTGTCTGGCAGTCACCTGTTCATGCCTTGGCTCTATACCGGTGCCATCAACAAGTCTGGCTGCGACAAAGGTCTCATTGAAATGACAACTTCCCAGCCCAATGCCGACCGGCACGGCAGCACGCACCTGTTCCACATCTGCAACGGTGCCTAGACCGGACAGGTCACACAACGTTGTTTCGCCCTGGGCCATATGTCTAAGGACATGGGCTACCGCATCATCCAGCGACACACCCGGAGCTCCGCTGGAGAACAGCGGCCCTGTACAGCAGCCGTGGGTATGTGTATTGACAATACCGGGCAACAGATAACCTCCGCCAGCGTCCAGCAGAGGCCCGTCCGGCAACTGATCAGGCTGCTGATCAGCTACCACCTGAATCACGCCGTCTTGTACACCCAACAGACCATTTTTAAAAACAGAACTGCCATCACCTGAAATCAGTATGCAGTTGGTCACCCATAAATCCATAGTTTATGCTCCACGCTGAACTGATGATATCTCTGTTGGCTTAAAATACAGTGCAAATACGGCCACCAGCAGACAGAGGACGGCACCCGTCAGATAGGATGACCGAAACGCAAGCGCATCAGCTGCAACGGCATTATAGCGATTCTGCAGCATAAGGCTCAACTGGCGGTGCAAGGCCTCAAACAGAACCACTCCACAGGCGATTGAAACCCTGACAACAGCCTGAAAACTTCCTGCCACCCGACCTTGATCACCAGGGGCCGCAGCACTCATTACGGCAGCATTGTTGGGAGAGGTAAACAGGCCGAAACCGATGCCACAGCCTGCCATACCTCCCAGAAGCGCTAACTGTTCCGATGCAAAGGCCAGGACTAAAGAGCCTGCCAGCACAAACAACATGGCTAATGCCTGACTCCACGGCAGCCCCAATGTGCGACTCATTCTACCGGAGACGGCACCGGCGCCCATCAAAGGCAGAGAATAAGCCAGCATTGCTCCGCCAACCTGAGATGAGGAAAAATGCCTGTGATCAACCAGATCAAATGGAAACAGAAATTGCAGACCAGCAAAATAAAGATATGCAACGGCAGCCACTATGAACCCGCGCCGAATAACCGGTGCAGACATCGCGTCCCATGCCAGAAGCGGGTCTGCAGACAAACGCTCCCTATGCAGAAATAGCAACGCCGCCAAGAGTGAGAAGATGCCAAAGCCTAATGCATACGGGCTTGTCCACCCCCACGTATCGCCCCGGTTCAAGCCGATCATAGCGGACCCGAGTGCTGCCACGCTGGACATGATTGATATCAAGTCTATTGGCCGATCAGCAGCTTGAATATGTTCCTGCAATGAAATTGAGAAACACTTCGCCTGCCGGGCTGCTATCAATCCGACCGGAAGGTTAATAAGAAAAATCCAGCGCCAAGATGCATATTGACTTAAGATTCCGCCAACTGGACCACCTAAGGAAACACCCAATGAAGCAAGCACCGTCAGCGTAGCAAAAGCACCTGCTCTTTCTGCTTCGGGAACACTACGGGGAATTACCGCAAAAGCCGATACAATAAGCATCCCCGCTGTAAGTCCCTGCAGGCATCGCATTACGATGAGCATAACCACAGAGCTGCTGAAGCCACACCCTGCAGAAGCCAACACAAATCCAATGAAACCCCATGCAAAAAACCGCCAGGGACCACATCGGTCAAGCAAACGTCCCGATGGAAGCAAGGCACAGCTCAAGGCCACCATATAGCCGGCGGTTACCCAGGTTGCTGTACCTATCGTTGAACCAAAGCCCTGCGAAATTGTAGGCAACGACACAGCGACTACTGAACCATCAAGCCCGGTTAAAAACGCGGCCGATGCAGCGCACCAGATGGCCATCCGGCCTGATCCGGTGGTGACAGCAGTCATCAAACCTGCCCCTTTAACACATAACGCGCCATCTGCTGGGCTGTCATACCGCCAAGCCCAAGACTTTCTGCAGTTCTGCCTATGGACCAGTAATCCTCGTTATTGGCCATGCAGGCAATATTGACAATGGCCTCGATCCTGTCCACCGGCATACCGATCTGCCGGCCAATGGTTGCTACAGTCACCAGACCGTATGGCACATCTTCGGTCACATAGCGATGATTCAGGGAATCAGGCGCCATCTGCACGTTGTGGGCAGATATCTGATACATGGCGTCGTAGGCGGTTTCTCCCTTCACTTTGTACATTACTTCCATGTACTCCATGAATGAATAGGTTTCGCGACAAAGCTGACGCGCGACCTCCACCCGCTGAAAATCTACGGCCTCCATGATCCGACCGACCGACGGTGTGATATCATAGTGGGAGTTACGGTACGGGCCGATCTGCTCAATCCTGCTCATGTTCATTAGTGTAGAGATGGGATGGGCGATCATACCCGGGTCGTCAATGCTGGTCTGAAACACGCCCATGGCGGGTGAAAGCTGGGGATACAGATCTGTCAGCACCCATAGGGCCTCGGCGGTCCGTTCTGCAGGCAGCGAAGCATAAGGCAGTTCGCTCTTGATCGCCTTGATGTTTACATGTCCCATTCCCCTGGTTTTTGCTGCAAATAGAAAACAGGAGGTCTCACCGATTAAAAAGTCGTTCAGACGTCCGGCCTCACGCAGACGCTGCGCAAACACAAGACTGCCAAACTTGCCGGGATTAAAGACAACAATCTGCCCTTTTTCGCCATGTTCAATCAGGGCCTGCATGTACGGTTCCTGAGCAAAGGCCGGCACAATCACCATCACCACCTCTGCCCCCTTAAGGCCAGCTGCAACATCGGTGGTCATCATAGCCGGCTTGGCAAAGCCTGGCGGAGCACCGGTGGAAGTCACCCCTTCAACCACAATGCCCCCAAAGGCCTGGAGAAGCTGCAGGTTTGATGAATGTCCCTGCGTTGCCGCCAGCCGCACCTCATGACCTGCAAGGGTAAGATCTCCTGTCATGGCTATTCCGCCATGACCTGCACCAAGAATGGTAACTATCATAGTCAAGTCTCCTGAATAAAATTCAATGGTTTCAGACTGATCCGACCCAAATTAATGTACCCGTCACAGCATGGACTGGCCAAATTCACGAGCCCATCGGGGTCAACATTGTAAGCCCGCCTACACATTTATCGTAAATTCAGCGAGCGAATAACTTTATTCGAAAGCCACTGATTCCTGAGAAAAAAGTTTGCTTGGGCACGAGAGTAACTGCTCAAGCTCACTGACCCGGTAAGGCTTTGCAATAGCACCAGAAAATCCGCAGGAACTGTAGTCTGATGGCTATCCCGATGAATCCGACCGATTGAACTGATGTGACGCCGACCGCCGTTCCGCCGATGTCGACCGGTTTGTTGTGAGGTCGCAAGGTGTGTTTCGCTACTCTGTCACAGGTTCCGTTTTATGGTCAAGAAATGTTCTTTACCTTCTCATAGATTCAGCCTTCAGTTCCAGCTCGCTCTGGATCGTAAAATATGTAACACTTGGCGATGGCAAAGGATTATTCATAGCAGGCGGGACGAACGGTTTGATAATCACTTCACATGATACTATCACGTAGACCCGTCGGGAATCGGGTACTAAATCAGTCATACTGGGCTTAGGCGGGCATTCCGGACTGGCAGTAGGAAGTGGTACCGGAGGGCTCATCCATCCCAGGGGGAGTAAATCTCTTTTCTGTGCGGATTGATGGTCTGCCTGAGCCGAAGAGGGGCAAGGAACTACACCGTTTTTCAGCAGGTTAAGCTACTTTTCCAATCGGTACTTCACTACGCCACGGTATGGCTGATAGCTGCCAGTTGACTGATCATACCATTGAATTTTCTGGTTCAGCCGGTGAAGCCTGAATCGATCGACTATAGGGGTGGTGTCTGGATCGCCCGGACAGTTACCACCATGTTTTTCATGAATCGCAATATCGACATGGTTCTTTGTATTTTTTTCTGTGACAAACGAGAGGCAGGCCAAGCTGGTCCAGCTATCATAGAGCTTGTCCTTTTTTATTTGAACTATCAGAAGATCTAACGCCTGTTTTTCATCAAGTGGATTCTTGGCGCTGGCAGGGGTTTCAGTTAAGAAAGCTACAAGCAGAAAGAGGTATACGGGTTTGAGCCAGCCTGTTTTCATAAAGTGACTTCCTGTAAAAGTTATTCGTTGTAGAGTTGAAAATAGATAAAATCCCGCAGCGTACCTTACTCAAAATCATCACGTAAGGTTCCAGATAAACATTCCATAGCTCAATAAAAATTATACATTTCAGTTATTTATGATGTAGCTGTTTTAAAAAGGGACGGTATAGGTACGGTCAGGAAAATATTACCTCGTTTCCGAAACTCCGTTTATACCATCGAATCACATCACCGGCAACCGCATTTCCAGAATACCTATTTATATAATCGGTTCAGCGGTTCTAAATCAGTCGGGCTGAATAAATAATCAGAGTAAAATCAATAACTTATATATTGACAACGTGTTTTTAATTCTGTTACCCTTCCTGTCAGATTCAAACAATCAACCAGGAGGGAACGGACATGAAAGCAAGCGAATTAATTGCAAGGATTCAGGAATTGATTGCAGGGCAGGGCGATGTAAACGTGTACCAGGGTGATATGCAGAAACTCACGAAGGGCGATCTTCTTCTTGTGGACACCGTACCCGAACCCGGCTCTGAGAAGTACGGCCAGAAGTATCTTCATATCGGAGCCTATTGACACACTACCAGGATCATAACGATTGAAGGCCGGTGGCGCAATGTCCCGGCCTTCTTTGCGTTCGCCGTATTACATCATACAGCCGCCGCCAATATTCGAGGCATAGCGTATGGCGATAAGACACGCATCACAGGTTGACTCTCCCGATCCCCCAGGCACAGCAGGGATACACTACACTGTTGCTGTTCTCTGCCCTGTTCTGTCTGGCTGCTGCCGGAACCTTGCCCTGGACAAGTCCTCCACCTATGCCGGAGCAGACCCCCTCCCGTGATACCCCCCCCACCCCCGCCCCCGTCCAAGCCATAGGAGTCCCCCACCCTTGAAAGTTCCCTGTCGCGGACACAAGAACGATCTCTTCGGCGAAAAAATTTCCCAAAAAATTCCTACTATTTTTTCCACGCCATCGGTTTATGATATAATCATCGTATAAGATGATCTCAGAAATCGGATGAAGAGGCAGAAAGGAATTGATTATGTCGGACGCAGCCAGAATGAAGAGACTGGGAATAGATCATCTTACGTTTCAGGAACAGAAGGATTACCTGGACAGGGAATGCGCGGAGATACGCCGCAAGGAAGAGGAAGCGAGAGCAGCCAAGAACCGGCAACTCTCAGAGAACTTAGGAGGGGACAATACATGAAGTCAAAACTTACGACAACACAGATGCGCTCCTTGTCTCTTTCTGGTTTGAAATCAATAAGTCATTCTCAGAAAACGGCTATCCGCGAAGCCTTGGAGAATCCGAACAACGCCCATCTAGTGAGTCAACTCCCACAGGAGAAACTAGCTCTGTATCGTCAACAGGCCGGGATGAATCAACCGGAAGCCCCTACAATGAAATTCAGGCCATCATCGCTGAAAGCAATGCTCTTGAGGAATCCGCAAGCCTTGGACAACGCCCGGCAGCGTCCTGATCTGGTGGCGAAAATGTCACCGGCAGTACAGGAAGTAATGAAGGAAGCCCTGCAAGAAACAGCGTAACCCCTCCCGCAGAACACAGTATGAGCCGTTATCCTGTCGAGTGAATACCATGGGCAGGGTCACAATAGAATAACCTCTTAAACGGCCTCAAAAGCCTATTGAAGTACGGAAATAAGCACTAGAAAAGGATGCTTGTTCACCCCATTCAGGGTACATCAAAGGATACATGCAGATCGTCATATATTTGACGGTTTGTATATTGCAAAAGCTGAATATGTGCGGGATTGCAGGGAATGGATAAATGATAATTCAACCAGGAAAAGCATGGTGGAAGGAATTTAGAAACGGGGAAAAAGGGGATTCAATCGACCGTTCTGGCTTCAGGTGATGCGCGTAAAAGAAAGGGGAGCCATTACAGCCCCCCGATTTTGTTCAACGCTACTATGTCTTTGCCGGTTTCATTTTTGGCTTCCTCATCGGTGTCCTACTCGGCGGATTCGCCTTGACGGGCATTGGTAATTCAATATTCTTCGCAGCCTGGAACATGGATATAAAATCATCTGCCATATCAAGAGGAATTGCAAAGCCCCTGCCGGTCTGCGAATACTCTTGCAGCACAATCATGTCAAGGCCGGAGAGCTGCTTTCTGGATACTCTGACGGTTTCAACCACACTCTTTTCGAGATAGCCGGTAATGATTCCATTTTCAGGATTCATTTCTTCACCCCCTTGATTTCCGTACTCCATGCCGCCATGATTTCAGCCCTTGCCGCTTCAAGATCACAAGCAAGCTGTTTAAGGTCGCTGGCATCGGAAGAACGTACTTTCATGTCAACGATCCGATTCAATGCTTGCGGTAGTGATGCGAAGTATTTGAATGGTTCCCAGGACTCGACAATTACGCCGCTGTCTTTGTCCTTTTCTCTACGAATCTTGCACAACTCATAACTCATTGAATCCGATCTCAAAAGAATCTGCTCATTATTTTTCAGCGTGAAGATGATATTCATGGTGTAGCTCCTTGTCATGGTATGGGGTAAATGGTTAAAGTGTCTCTGCCAGGCTCTACCGAACTGACAGCCGGTTTTCTTGTTGCCTTCTCTCTGATCTCCTTCAAGCCGGAAAGCAGGTTCAGCATTCCTGACTGTTCGGCAAGTGACAGAGGCCGGGATTTCTTTTTGATCTGGTATGCTCTCATATCGGTAATTCCTCCCCGTCAAAATCGAATGACGGCAAATCACAAGCAACTTGATAAAACTGTGCAGGTGTATCCGGTTGCGCTTGCAGGGTGGTTGTGGTAGGTTGAGGATACGTTCAGCCGTACCTCCAAGCCCTTCCGGTTTCCCCCCGGTGGGGCTTACTTCGTTTCTCATGCCGCCCTCCGCACCGATGCTTCGGAAGTGCTCTTCACGATCCGGCTGTCAAAAAACGCATCCAACTCGGTTCTCGGATAAAGAACCATACCGGCCAACTTGATAAATTTCGGCCCACCACCATAAGTCCTTGCTCTGCGATACCAGTGAACGGAACCGCCATACTCCGCTGATGCTTCTTTTTCGTTGAGATTCTTTTTGACGATCTCCTGAATTGTGTTTCCCATTTTCGATTTCCTTTCATAACGAGATTAACGGTCGCGACTCGTTGACAAGGATTAAGACACAAACGCAATGCAAAATAAATATATTTCGTATAAATATCAGTAAGTTATACTCAAAATCAGTGATAAAATCAGTGATTTTTGAAAGGCTCACGGAAAAAAAACAAAAAACCCCGTAAAGCACCATATTTACAGGGTTTGAAGAGTGTTTATTATGTTAAAAATCAGTAGTGAAAATCAGTGATTTTTGAATGCTGCATTTATGCTTGAGTGTATGGGTTCTTTATTTTTCGCTCGTTCCACAGTTTTTCTAAATCACCCATACGGATTTCTTTCTGTTTGCGCTTGATTTTGAGCGTTACCTTGTCTCTATCGACCGCTAAAACCTCATACCCATACTTACAGCCTACTGATTTCATGCCTTTCACGACAAAGGTCAGCAACAAATTAAAATCGTCGGATTCCTTTTTGTACTTTGCGCGGTAATCCTCTAAAAGATGATCCATGAACCGGCCTTGCGGAGTGTACGATTTTCCCTTTTTTATCGCCCCGCCTGTTGTCAGTGGTGCTGATACAGGTTTTGCAGTTTCAGTGTCGGAGGTAACACAACCGAAATAGTTTTCCTTAAATCGTTCAGCTTCATCACGCATGATCCTGATCTCAAGTTCCCCGTTACCGATGAAGTCAGACACGGTACACTCGCCACGGTTAAAATCCGGATACGGGTCAAATCTTTCTGGCATCATTCCGGGCTTTACGACATGCCAGTTTGACCAACCGTTTTCGAGAAGTTTCCTGCCATGTATTTCAAGCTTGTCCGTCAAGGCGCAACCCCATACAAATTGTGCAGAATCATTTTCAAGTCCAAGGAATTCCAGAAAATCATAAAAATCACAATGCTCCCAAGGTAACTGAAATTTTGTCATTGTCGGTGCTCCTTACGATCTCCAGGGAGTAACCGGGAAAATTGGTGGAGCTACCAACTTGTCGCGCCGTCGCGCTATTCCCGGAAAGTGTACCGCCCAAATATGCCGTGTACGGCGTTCAAGCGGTGCTGTTAATAGCCTGATACCTTTAATTATGCCGCCTGACGGTTAATCGGTATCACCTTTGCGCCGGAGCCGACTACCATCAGTCTTTCAATCTCGTTGCATATTGCCTGTAGAGGTGCCCGTAAATCTTCAACACCTATCCGGCTGTAATGCTTCCCGGTAACAGTCTGGTCAATGTGGTTCGTCAACAGGTTTACATCTTCACGCCGGAGCCGCAACCGTTCGCCTATGGTGGTAAAGGTACGTCTCAGGGAATGAGGTGTTACTTCGAGCCCGGTCTTTGGGCGCAACTTATCGGCGCGCAGTATGATATGTCCGTTTTTGCTTTTCTTGACGATAGAGGGGAAAACGTATTTGTCGCCCTCCTGCATGGCCGCTTTCCGTTTGTTCAGTATTTCCATCGACTGACGGGATAGCGGCAAAATCCCCCGATGCTTGGTTTCAGAGTCCATCCATGTCAGGTCAAACAACTTCTTTTCAAGGTTCACGTCCGCCCATTGCAGGCTGTGTGCTTCGTCAGGGCGCAGGCCTTGATACAGGGTAAAGAGATAACAATCCCGGTGTATGGCAGGGAACGTCAGCAGGGCATCATGGAATTGTTTTAGCTGGTCGGGTTCGATGCAGGTAGTGCGCGCCTTGATCTCCGGCCATAATTCGGCATCGGTGATGACCTTGACGGGATTCCGGCTGATATGCTGCGGGTACAGGATCATTGCGTAACCCATAATTGCCTGTAGCATCTTGAACGAATTGGATGCAGCCCCTTTGCCGGACATGGACAATACTTCCTGATAACGCCTGATAACGATCTCAGGGGTCAACAGTCGCGCCAGTTCATTCAGCGGTAAGTCCATCCATGTAGGGAACTTGATACCGTTCTCATTCTCAAAGTACACCTTGTATGCCTGTGCGGTTGTGTGCTTCAACTTCTTGTCATTGACATACTGGTTATACATCTGGCGTAAGGTAGGGGGTAAAACCTCGTCAGCAGGTTTGTTGTCTCTGAGCCGTTGCATTACGTCAGGTGCTTGCTGCCGCGCCTGTTCAGCGGTGATTTCGCCATATCGTTGCAACTTTGCTTTTACGGTTTTTGGCCGACCTGTCACGGGATCACGCACCTCGGTTTTCACGTAGAAGGTCTTGGAGGTTTGGCCTACACGCAGAAACAGCCCCTTCAACTCTGTGTCAAAATAATCAACCTGTCCACTGTCAGTCAAACCCAGCTTGTCGATATTCCGTTTTGTCAATTGCATAACCGGCATCGTGGCACCCCTCCTTCTGTCTGGCGTACCTTTTCACCGTACCTTTTTATTCTGTAGGTACGGAAAGGGACGGTATAGGTACGGGTAGAATTAAAAAACCCGCTAAATCTGTCTTAAAGATTAGCGGGTAAAAGGTACGGTGTCAAGCTCTATTTTACTGTTTTATATCATTATTTCTTATGTTCTCAAAAGCCTTCAAAACCCCTCAAAATCATCACGTAAGGTTCCAGATAAACATTTCCCAGACATCTTTCCAGTTTTTCCCTATCTCCCTGACCACTGTCGGTTCAAAACCGCAGTGCATCATGCACTGGGCACAGCGCGAGTCCCTCCCCACACCGTATTTGTCCCACTCGGTATTCTCCATCATCTCTTTGAAAGACGGATAGTGAGCATCCGTAATCAGATAGCAGGGGGCCTTCCATCCCTGCGGGTTGCGGGTCGGGTTGCCCCAGGGGGTGCACTCCAGCTTTTTTTCACCCTTCAAAAAACGCAGGTACATGGGCGTTGAGAAGAAGTGGTGCTTCTTGCTCATCTCATATACATCGGCAAACTTCCTCTCAATATCACGCCGCTCCAGGAAGAGTTTTTCTCCGACCGCCTCGTAGCCGAAACCGGGAGCGACCAGCAATCCATCCACTCCGATTTCCTCCAGATGAGTGAAGAGCATCTCGATCTCCACCAGGTCGGTCTCCTTGAAGATGGTCGTATTGGTGCAGACCCGGAAGCCAAGCTGCTTGGCCTTTTTGATCCCCTCCATTGCGATCCTGAAAGCGCCCTTGCGTTCAAGAATCCTGTCGTGCGTCTCCTCTAGGCCATCCATGTGGACATTGAGCATGAAATTGGGATGGGGCTTCATGCTGTCCAACGCTTTTTCCAGCAGGATGCCGTTCGTGCAAAGAATGATGTGCTTGCCCCGGTCAAGGACTGCGCTGATCAGTTCATAAATGTGCGGATACAGAAACGGTTCACCACCGGTAATCGTCACCACCGGCGCCGGGCATTCATCCACCGACTTCAGGCATTCCTCAAGAGTCATCATTTCCTGAATGGTGTCGGCATACTCGCGGATGCGACCACACCCGGAACAGGCCAGATTGCAGAGATGGGTGGGTTCCAGCATCAGCACCAGCGGAAATTTTTCAATCTTGTCAAGCTTGTTGCTGATGATATACCTTGTCAGATCATAGTTGAGACGAAACGGGAAACGCATTCAATACATCCTTTCAATACGGTGCAGAAACATTATTTGTCACGCAAAAACAGTTCTGCCGCGGCAGCTATTCCTTCGGCATCTATCCCCAGGGCTTTTCTGAGTTGCGCCTGACTGCCATGTTCGATATATCTGTCCGGGATCCCTAGCCGCCTTACCCTTATGTCCTGTAACCCACTATCGTAGAGCATCTCCAGGACGGCGCTACCAAATCCACCCTGCAGGGCATTCTCTTCAACCGTGATGATCCGACCTGTGTTTCGGGCCGCATCCCCGATCAGCGCTGCGTCAAGCGGCTTCACAAAACGGGCGTTGATAACACCCGCACTGATCCCCTTCTGCTTGAGCACTTCGGCGGCCTCAAGAGCCGGATACACCGTAGAACCAATGGCGATAATGCACAGGTCACTGCCTTCCAGCAGCACTTCCCCCTGCCCAGTTTCCAGAGTTTTCAGCTCCGAATCGAGGTCAATGCCGTACCCTGAACCGCGCGGATAGCGAAGAGCCATGGGAACGTCTGAATAGATAGCCGTCTTGAGCATGTGGCGCAGTTCATTCTCATCCTTGGGAGCCATCAACGTAATGCCCGGCAGATGGCGCAGATATGAGAGATCGAACACGCCGTGGTGCGTCGGGCCGTCATCGCCCACCAGTCCAGCCCTATCCATGACGATCGTTACCGGCAGCTTCTGGAGACAGATGTCGTGAAACACCTGATCGTAGGCTCGCTGGACAAATGATGAATAGATGGCCGTCACCGGGCGAAAACCATCGGAGGCAAGTCCGGCGGCAAAGGTCATGGCATGCTGCTCGGCAATCCCCACATCAAAAAACCGTTCCGGAAAGCGTTCGGCAAACAGGTTAAGACCGGTTCCATCAGGCATGGCGGCCGTAATGCCGACAATCTTGGGATCCTGTTCAGCCAGCTGGACAACGGTTTCGGCGAAAACCTCGGTAAACGAGCGAACTACAGGCTTTGCAGGACCTTTGCCGGTAGCAATGTCAAAGGTGCCGACCCCGTGATATTTGTGCGGGGTATCTTCGGCGGGTTTGTAACCCTTACCCTTGGTCGTCATCACATGAACCAACATCGGGCCATCCAGTTGATTGATATTATTGAAGACCTCAATCAACTCCGTCAGATTGTGCCCGTCAAGCGGCCCCAGGTAATCGAACCCTAATGCTTCAAACAGTGAGCCGGGGGTCAGAAAACCCTTCAAGGAGTTTTCAGCCCGCCGGGCAAATTGCAGGATATCGCTGCCGATTGCCGGAATATGACTGAGAAGCCCCTGCATCTCCTTTTTCAGATCACGGAAATAGCGTCCCGTCATCTTGCGTGAAATGAAGGCCGAAAAGGCTCCCACATTTTTTGAGATGGACATCTCGTTATCATTGAGAATGACAATCAGATTTTTTTTGAGATGGCCGGCCTGATTGAGGGCTTCAAAGGCCATACCGCCGGTCAGGGAACCATCGCCGATAACAGCAATTGCATGGCTTTTGGAGCCGGCCAGATCGGCGGCGGCGGCCATGCCAAGTCCGGCCGAGATGGAGGTAGAGGCATGACCGACACCAAAAGCGTCGTGCTCAGATTCGGAGCGTTTGGGAAACCCGGAGAGCCCCTTATACTGACGCTGGGTGTGGAATCGATCACGGCGACCGGTCAGGATCTTGTGGGTGTAGGCCTGATGCCCCACATCCCAGACAATTTTATCCGTGGGCGAGTCAAAACAGTAGTGCAGCGCGATCGTCAACTCGACCGTACCCAGGTTCGAACCAAGGTGCCCTCCGGTATTTGAGACCGTCTCCAGCAGGAAACGACGAACCTCTTCAGCAAGTTCCGGCAGCTGTTCCGGTGCCAGTTTTTTCAGGTCCGCAGGACTATTGATCTTTTCAAGTAACATATATACCTCGGTTCATTGCCTGGCGTATCCGTTCAGACGAAACCAGTCAACAGCACGCTGCAAGGCTTCTTTTACCGGTGTTCGCGGCAAACCCAACTCTCTGACTGCGCGGGATGAGTCAAAAAACATGAACTTGGCCGCCATCTGTACACCCGCCAGCGGAATCAGCGGTTCTTTACCGGTAATCCGTGACAGCCCATCATTGATATATGCCGCCAGGAGCACCGGCACGTAGGGCAGCCTGACTGCGGGCGCTTTCAGGCCAGTGATATCTGCCAGAAGGGTAAAAATTTCCCGCATGGTCAGGTTATCACCGCCAAGGATGTATTTTTCGCCGATCCGACCCTTCTTTTCTGCCAGTACATGCCCTCGGGCGCAATCCTCGACAGCAATCATATTGAGGCCGGTATCCAGATACGCCGGCATCTTTCGGTTGAGAAAGTCCACTATGATCTTGCCGGTAGGCGTCGGTTTGATGTCAAGCGGGCCAACCGGCGTGGACGGGTTGACAATCACCAGCGGCAGACCGCGCGCCGCAAGTTTCTCAGCCTCACGTTCGGCGAGAAATTTGCTCTTCTTATAGTGACCCACCATGTCGGACAGACTGACCGGAATCGTTTCGGAGCCAGGAGTGCCATCGCCGGCGTTGCCCAGGGTTCCAACGCTGCTGGTATAGACAACCCGTGAAAGTCCCGCTTCCAGAGCGGCTTCCAGGATGGCGGCGGTGCCCGCCACATTAACTCGATACATGTCGGCAGGCTCACGCGTCCAGAGCCGGTAATCCGCCGCGGCATGATAGAGCACGTCGCACCCGTCCAGCCCCTGTTTCAGAGATGCAGGATCACACAGATCGCCCTGCCAGAACTCCACATCCAGTCCGGTCAGATTCGATCTGTCCGAGCCTTTCCGCACCAGCGCCCGCACCTCGCGCCCATCCTTCAACAACTCCCTGACGATACTGGCACCTATAAAACCGGTTGCTCCGGTAACAAATGTCTTCATATCAGAAAAGGTGAAAGCCCCGGATTACGGTAAACGCGGGGCTTCCCAGTGGATCATGGGGCGATGGCGACTGAGCGTGAATGATCATCTTTCTCCGGCTTCCGCAGTAAGACGGCGATATTTACCCAGAGCCGTAAGCGGAAAGCAGTTGCGATAAATGTGATATTTTATCATGAAGAACTTGGGGAATCCGGTCCCGGTAAAGGCATCTTCATCCCAGGTGCCATCCTGCTTCTGGGTTGCCAGCAGATATTCGACACCTCGAACAGCCGGCTTTGAAAGCACCTCGCCGGCTGCAAAGAGCGAAAGAAGCGCCCAGCCGGTCTGGGATGCGGTACTCGGGCCGCTGCCCATCAGGGAACGGTCGCAGTATGAATCGCAGACCTCACCCCAGCCGCCATCCATATTCTGCTTGGCTTTAAGCCAATTGACAGCCTTCTTGACGTATGGCTGTCCCATATCCTCTCCGATGGCTTCCAGACCGCACAGAACCGACCAGGTGCCATAGATGTAATTGACCCCCCAGCGTCCCCACCAGGGGCCTTCGGGTTCCTGCTCGCTCTTCAGAAACTCAAGCGCGTGAACTGCTGCCGGATGGGTAGCGGGATAGTTAAAATTCCCCATCAACTCCAGCATGCGCCCCGTCAAATCGGCCGTTGGCGGATCTATCAGCGCTTCCAGATCGGCGAAGGGGATCTTGTTCAGCAGATGTTTGGTATTGTCTTTGTCGAAAGCTCCCCAGCCCCCGTTTTCGCTCTGCATCCCCAGGCACCATGAGATGCCGCGCTTGATAGCCTGCTCCTTGTGCTTCTTGTCACGAACCTTGACATCCTTGATGGCAAGCATGACAAAACCGGAATCATCCACATCCGGGTACCAGTCGTTGAGAAACTCAAAAGCCCACCCGCCCGGTTCCAGTTCAGGGGATTTGATCTGCCAGTCACCCTTGCGGCGGACTTCCAGGTCGAGCAGCCACTGGGCGGATTTAATCAGCGCCGGATGATCTGTCGGCACTCCAGCCTCCTGCATGGCAACCAGCACCAAGGCAGTATCCCAGACCGGCGAAACACATGCCTGCAGCACCAGCCCCTCTTCGTCCTCGATACAGAAGTTGGCAAGCGCCTCAAGCCCCTTGGATACGGCGGGATGATCATTTGCATACCCGAGGCAGTGCAGCGCCAGAATGGAGTTGAGCATGGCAGGCTGAATGCCGCCCCAATCACCGGTGGGCTCCTGATGTTCCAGAATCCACTGTTCAGCTATGGCGGTAGCCTTCTTCTTGAAAGGGCGGATTGGAGAGGATTCGTAGACCTTGAGCAGGTGATCCACACCGATGAAGAAATTCTTCCCGGTAAGGATGCCGTCCTCCTTGGTAAAGGTATAGTCGGTTGGACGTGGCGGGCGGACGTAGAGCTCCTGAACCCTGGCCCAGGGGGGGAGTTTGCGAACCGGCCGTTCTGACATGACGACCGACAGCGGTATGATCGTTGCCCGGGACCAACTGGAAAATTCATACATGTTGAAGTAGGCCCAGGTAGGCAATTTCATCAGCTCGATCGGCATGGACGGAACGCCCAGCCATGAGAACTCGCCGAACAGGGCCAGAAATACCTTGGTAAAGACGCGACTCTTGAGAATGCCGCCATTGGCAAGGATGAAATCCCGTGCAGTGCGCATGGCAATATGGTCGGCAGGGTATCCGGCCAGCTTGAGAGCAAAATACGCTTCTATCGTAGCGGAAAGGTCGCCGGGGCCACCCTGCCAGATAGCCCATGAACCCTCTTCCGTCTGCTTTCCAAGGATGTAGCGCGCCATTTTGCGTTCACGCACCTTGTCCACCATTCCCAGAAAATGAAACAGCATGATGTATTCGGAGGTGATGGTGACATTCGACTCAAGCTCGGCCCACCAGTAACCATCGGGAAGCTGCTCTCTGAAAAAGAAATCCCGGGTGCGCTCTATGGCCTTGTCGAGGGGACTTTTTGCCTCACCATCCATTTTTTTCCAGATGGAGGGGGGCAGGTGGTGTACCTTGGCACCGGTCTTTCTGGGTGCATCTATGACCGGCTCTGCTGTTTCCGTATTGAATGACGTCAGAGCGGTGGAAATCGGGTATTTAATCGGATTCATTCACAAAGCTCCTGATGGCCGCTGGTGCGCAGTACTTTTGGAATGTGCTAGCCTACAACTGGGATTTCTTACCATGTAAATCCGCAAAAGTATATTCTTTTTCATATCATGGTTACTTAAAATGAGGGTATGGGCGCATCTGCAGGCCATGGAGCTTTCCATCAGATAGTTTGCCAGACAGGCGCCGCCGTGTTATAAAAACCGGAATTATTCTGGCACAACGTATGAATACAAGGAGACACCGATTACATGCTGACCGGAAAACAGAAGCGGCACCTGCGGGCGCTTGGACACAAACTGAAAGCTGTCATCCAGATCGGCAAAAAAGAGATCGAGGAAGCGCTGATCTGTGAGGCACATACGGCGCTCGATCACCACGAACTGATCAAGGTCAAGCTCCTGGAGAGCTGCCTGCTTGACAGAACCGAGGCGTCCGGAACGTTGGCAGAAGCCTGTAAAGCCGAGATCGCCCAGGTGCTCGGGAGGACGTTTCTGCTGTATCGTCCGGCCGATCCTCCCGTGATTGTCCTTCCAAAACAGGACAAGACCACCGTCGCACTCCTGCCATGAAGTTCCGGGCCGTTTTCTTCGACCTGGATGGCACCCTGGTTGACTCGCTTGTAGATCTGACCGCCGCTGTTAACGATATGCTGTCACGCTTCGACAGGCCGCAGCTCTCCGCTGAAGGGGTGCGCAAGCTGGTCGGCAAAGGCGCTCGCAATCTGGTTCAGCAGGCGCTGGACACGCAATCGGCCGATGTGATCGAGCAGGGTCTCGGTCTGTTTATCGGCTACAACTCCGCGCATATTGCCGACGCAAGCAGGCTCTATCCCGGTGTTCGCGAACTGCTGGAAGGGCTCGCCGCCAAGGGAGTCAGGATGGCAGTCATTTCAAACAAGAATGAAGCCCTGAGCAGACGCATTCTGGAAGCGCTCGATATTGAAGGACTCTTCGAGCTGATAGCCGGGGGAGATACATTTGAGGAGATGAAACCATCGCCGCTGCCCTTGATTCGCGTCATGGATGCCTTGGGTGTCTCAGCCGCCGAAACGGTTATGATCGGCGACAGCATCAACGATATCCAGGCCGGAATCCGGGCCGGTGTCCAGACCATCGGCTGTAGCTGGGGTTTTGGCGATAGCGGAGAATTGGAGGGGGCAACAATGCGGGTATCATCGTGCCACGAACTGGCATCCCTTCTGACCTTAAACGAGGTGGCGTGAGATGCACGGATGGACCGGAAGAATACTCCGGGTGGATCTGACAAGCGGGAATGCGGAGTACGAAGAGATTCCCCGTCACCTGCTGGAAGAATACCTGGGGGGGCGCGGGCTTGGTGTCCGCCTGATGCGTGACTACTTCAGGCTCGATCCGTTTGATCCGGCCATGCCGCTGATCTGGTCCGTTGGCCCGCTCTGCGGCACGTCTGCGCCAACGGCGGCCAGGCTGTCGGTGGTTTCCCGATCTCCCCTGACCGGCACCATCTGCGACTGCTCGGCCGGTGGCCGTTTTGCCGCCCGTCTCAAGTCAGCCGGTATCGATGCCCTCTTCATAACCGGCAGGAGCGTGCAGCCGGTTGCGCTTTCCCTTACGCCCGAAAAAATTGACATCATCCCGGCGGATCACCTGTGGGGCTGCGACATACCAGCCACGGTGGCAGGGCTCAAGAGCCTCGGGAGCGTTGCCGCCATCGGTCCGGCGGGTGAGAACGGCGTGCTGTTTGCCAACATCATGACCGGTGAGGGCAACTCGGTCGGTCGTGGCGGTCTGGGTGCCGTCATGGGCGCCAAAAACCTCAAGGCAATCGCTGTGAATGGTGACCGCAGACCTTCGGTCGCCGATCATGAAAAGTTTGACAGAGCCCGACAGGATGTCATGCGCCTGTTCAAGGCATCTCCGGTCATCTTCGGTCCCCTGGGTATCGCAGAATTCGGAACCCCGGTGCTGGTGGATCTCATGGCCCAGCGACGCATGGCTCCTACCGGCAACTTCAGCAGCACCTTCTTCGCGCAATCCGCCAACTATTCAGGACCTGCCATCAAGCAAACCTGCGGGGCACGGAAAGACGGCTGCTACGGCTGCCCGATCCAGTGCAAAAAGTCTGCCGGCGACGGCAGCGGACATCTGCCGGAATACGAGACGGTCTCCCACTTCGGCGCGCTCAACAATGTCCATAACCTGCATGCCATCGTCAAGGCGAACCATCTGTGCAACGAGCTGGGATTGGACACGATCACGGCCGCCGCCACCCTCTCGGCCTGGGGGGAGATCAGAGGCAGATTCCCGGCTGCCGAAGAGATCCCGATCCTGCTGGAGGACATGGCACTGCGCAGGGGAGATGGAGAACTGCTGGCGCTCGGCTCGCGCCGTCTGGCGGAAAAACTGGGTAGGCCGGAGCTGTCCATGAGCGTCAAGTCTCTGGAACTGCCGGCCTACGATCCACGCGGAGCCTACGGCATGGCTCTGGCCTATTGCACCAGTTCCCGTGGCGGCTGCCACCTGCGGGCCTACCCCATCTCCCACGAGATCCTCCGCAAACCGGTTCCCACCGACCGTTTTTCCTTCTCGGGCAAGGCCCGCATCATCTCCATCGCCGAAGACACCAACGCCGCCATCGACTCGCTGGTGGCCTGCAAGTTCTCCTTTTTCGGCGCCAGTCTGGAGGAGTACGCGGAGCTTTTGACGGCAGCCACCGGTGTTGCGTATTCCCCGCAGCGATTGAAAGAGATAGGCCGCCGGATCGTATTGACCGAGCGCTTCTACAACTGTGCCAACGGCTTTTCCCGTAAGGACGACATGCTGCCGGAGCGCTTTTACAGCGAGCCGGGCAGCAGTGGCGACGGCATCGATATCCATCCGATCAGCAGGGAACGCTTCGAGGAGGAGTTGGACAAGTACTACCGCATCCGGGGGTTAAACAGCAGTGGATGTTTCGATGATAAAAAATTTCTGGAGAAACAAACGTAATGCAAGTGCACCATGAACCCGCATCCCGGCGGTAGCATCTGATCTCCTCAAGCATCTTGTGTGTATCCACCCAGGTTCAGTTCATCTCCACCTTCGGCCAGGAATCAAGGTTCGATTTTCAACCTGAAATCACGACGCTCTTTTTCCAGTTCCTGAAACACCTTCAGTACCCGCTCGTAATCCTGAGCCATCGTCCTTCTGGAGTCATCAGCGTTTTTCCAGATGATCTCGAACCATCCCTCAACGTCAGTTGAGAGACAATCCCACAGTGCGTCAAGGTTGCCGCCAAAGTGTGCAGGCAGTGCGAGCTGCTGAGAAAGCTGATCATACAGGTCATTGAGAGAGTGCAGCGAGGCACCGTCCAATACGCATCTCCTCACTGGCATGACGGCACCTCGTTAAAACTTTTATAGTGGTTTACCGTCACCGAACGCGTCCCGTCGGTGGAAAAAACCAGGCGCTTGCCCCCACGATGACCACCTTTGTAGTCCAGATCCGCTTCCCGCCATTTCTTGTCAGGCAAACGTCCCTCACGGTTATTGAATCGGTCGCCCCCC
This sequence comes from uncultured Desulfuromonadales bacterium, assembly GCA_903868145.1. Classification (GTDB taxonomy): domain Bacteria; phylum Desulfobacterota; class Desulfuromonadia; order Geobacterales; family Pseudopelobacteraceae; genus CAIPTY01. The sequence continues at coordinate 42,578 of CAIPTY010000096.1, forward strand.
ATGCTTGATCCCTTGAGAGCGCGGACCGACCAGAGATCCTGTCCCGGTTTCCATCCCTGGGACCTGGCCTGCTGCTTGGTCACGAACCTGTACGGAAGCTTCCTGTTGCCCGTACTGTTCAGGCTTCGGATGATCTCGACCAACTCCTGTTCGTCGATTCTGGGTGAGATACGGGAATTGAATTCGTGGACTACCTTCTCGCACGATTCGGCATGCGCCTGCTGCTGCATACAGAAACCCGCACAGAGAATACATACAACCAATCTGCCTGCTGCTGACAGTTTCATACAACCACTCCCGGGTGGATAGTGAAAAAATTACTCATACACCAGATTGATCCCGCGGCCGCCAATTCTGTTCAGCGCTCCGTCAAACTTTTCCTCAACCCCCTCGGTAAGTAGATCGAGATAATTGACCTTCTTCTTCGGCGGCAGGATCACCGCAGGCTCGCCCTTGATTCCGGCCTGTCTTCCCGCCTCTTCGATGGCATCCTGAAATGTGCCCAGCCGATCCACCAGCTTGCAGGCCAGCGCCTGTTCACCCGACAGCACACGGCCATCGGCAATTTTTCTCACCTCGGATTCGGGCAGTTTCCTGCCGGCGGCAACCGCTCTGATAAACTGGGTATGGGTGCTGTCAATAACCGCCTGGAACATGGCCCGATCCTCCTCGGTCAGCGCGCGGGCAGGTGAGCCAGAGTCCTTGAATTTTCCGGTTTTTATCACAGTTGCCTTGATGCCGATCTTGTCCATCAGTGCCTCAATGTTGGACAACTTGATGATTACGCCGATGCTGGCGGTGATCGTGCCGGGGTTGGCATAAATCAGCGTGGCCGGAGCGGAAATGTAGTATCCGCCAGAAGCGGCCAGACTTCCCATGGAGACGATGATCTTCTTTTTGGCGGCAAACTTCCTGACCTCCTCGTATATCTCCTGTGAAGGAGCCACCACACCGCCCGGAGAATCAACGCGCAGCACAACAGCCTTGATGTCATCCTTTTTCAGAAAATGACGCAACTGCCGCACCGTCTCGCGGGAATCAAGTATCATCCCCTTTACCTCCACCAGACCGACTCCCGGTTTTTCGGTGAAAGCGGCATCGCCCTTCCCCATCAAGGCCTGTGCGATAAAGACGCACCCAATGAAAAGCAGCCCGATAAATGCCATGATTACTGCACCGATTATCATTATTTTTTTTGTCATGAAGAACCACCAGCCCCTGTTTCATTTTTATTTTCAATTACTACCCGACTTTGGTAAGGTGCGTCCATGAAAATTCTGGTTATGTCAGACACCCACGGCAACGTTCCGCTCGCTCTGGCGGCGTGCGAGATGTCCCGCCCGTTTGATGCCGTCATCCACCTTGGCGATGGCAGCGAAGATGTGAAGTCGCTCGTTCATGCTTTGGATGCAGCTGTGATTCATGTCGCCGGGAACTGTGATATAGACTCGGATGCGCCACGTGAACTGGTATGGGAATGCGAAGGGAAGCGGCTGCTTCTGGTGCACGGAGACGCCTATCGGGTCAAAAGCGGCCTGGAGAGGCTTGAAGCGCGGGCCATCGAGACCGGGGCAGATGCAGTTTTATTCGGTCATACCCACTGCGCAACGGTCACCACCAGGGCTGATATACTCTTCATCAATCCCGGCACCCTGGCTCAGTTCTGCCCACACACTTCCTGCGCGATACTGGAGATCACCCGGACATCGATATCAGCGGAATTGTCTGATGTTTGGTAGCGCGGCAACCAGCCTTTGCTATTCTTCCCGAAGAACCGCTTCATGCCCCTTGTGAACCGCCTTTTCAAGCCTTCGACGACGGGGCCAGGTCAGGACGAAGGCAACCGGGCCTGACAGGACGTAGGTCAGCATGATACCGAAAATCATCATCACCGGCTCGGCCGCAACGACAATCAGTATCACCACCGCCAGCAGGAGGAAACCGAATGGCTGCCTTTTGATCAGCGCCGGGTCCTTGAACGAATAATAGCGGAAGTTTGAGACCATCAGGAAGGCAAGCAGGTAAATCAGGGCGATAATGGCGAGACGCTTGAAGGAACTGGGCCAGCCGAAATGGTGGAACAGCAGCACGGTTGAGGCGACCATGCTGGCCGCAGCCGGTATCGGCAAGCCGACGAATCGCTTGCTCTCGACCGTGTTGACCTGGACGTTGAAACGCGCCAGACGCAGAGCGCCGCAGACAACAAAAAGAAAGGCCGCCAGCCAGCCCAGACGACCAAACGGCTTGAGCGCCCAGGCGTACATCATCAACCCCGGTGTCACGCCAAAGGCCACCAGATCCGCGAGAGAATCATATTCGACCCCGAATTTGCTGGTGGTGCCGGTCATACGCGCCACCTTGCCGTCAAGCCCGTCGCAGATGGCGGCTATGAAGATCCAGATGGCGGCGCTGCTGAAATTGCCGTTGAGCGTCGCAACCATGCTGTAGAAACCAGCAAAGAGGCTCCCGGTCGTCACCAGATTGGGAAGGATGTAGATCCCGCGTTTGATGTTTTCAATTTTTTCGGTCGTCTCTTCCTGCACGTCAAGGTTCATGGGTATCTCCGCTCACCCTATCCGCCCCAGCACAGTCTCGCCGGCAATAGTCGTATCACCGGGTTTAACGAGGGGTTCCACATCCACCGGCAGATAGACATCCACCCGTGATCCGAATCGTATCAGGCCATACCGGGCACCACGCTGCAGAACATCCCCCGCCTTTGGATAGCAGATGATCCTTCGGGCAATCAGGCCGGCAATCTGAACAAACGCAATCCGCACACCTGATGCTGTTTCCAGCACAACCGCGTTGCGTTCATTTTCACAGGAAGCGCGTCTGTCCCGGGCATCGAAGAAACTGCCGCTGTGATATGAAATGTCAATAACGGTGCCATCCAGCGGGGCACGATTGACATGCACGTTGAAGACGGACATGAAAATACTGATCTTGAGCGCCTCGCATCCCAGGGGAGTGTCAGCGACACGTTCTGCCACAATCACCCTGCCGTCTGCCGGCGCTACGACTGAATTCCCGGCGCCGGGAGGGGTACGTTCGGGATTTCGGAAAAAGGACAGGACAAAAAGGGTCAGCAGGAGTAAAACGGCGGCAAGAACCGCCAGCGACGGGGAACTGAACCTGACGGCCGAAACGGCCAGAACGATAGTCAGGACGGCCGAACCCGCAATGAAGGGATACCCCTCTACGGCTATGATTCCGTTGTTATTCATCATGTTCGCCTGTTAATGCAGAGACACCCCTCTTCCACAGGGGCAAAGGGGTGTCAGGGATCGCATGGGATATCAATCAGTTTTTGGTCTTGTCGACAATCTTCTTAATCCAGGGCATCATACTCCGCAGCCGCTCGCCGGTCTGCTCAATCGGGTGGGCGGCATTAAGACGACGATATGCCGTCATCTCGGGGTAGTTTGACATCCCTTCAAGAATGAAGCGCTTGGCATACTGGCCATTCTGGATGTTTGCCAGGCACTCCTTCATGGCAGCCCGGCTCTGGTCATTGATAACCTTTGGTCCGGTAACGTATTCACCATACTCTGCATTGTTGGAGATGGAGTAATTCATATTGGCGATGCCGCCCTCGTACATCAGGTCGACAATCAGTTTGAGCTCATGCAGACACTCGAAATAAGCCATTTCGGGGGCATAGCCAGCTTCCACCAGTGTTTCAAAACCGGCTTTCACCAGTTCCACCGCTCCGCCGCAGAGCACAGCCTGCTCGCCGAACAGGTCTGTTTCGGTCTCATCTTTGAAGGTTGTCTCGATAATTCCGGTACGGCCGCCGCCGATGGCGCTGGCGTAGGAAAGAGCCAGATTACGGGCTTTACCGGATGCATCCTGATACACTGCGATCAGGTCCGGAATCCCGCCACCTTTCACAAATTCGGAGCGAACCGTGTGGCCGGGGGCCTTGGGGGCGATCATGATTACATCGAGATCGGCACGCGGTACGACCTGATTGTAATGAATGGCAAAACCATGGGCAAAGGCAAGCGCGGCACCTTTTTTGAGCTTCGGCTCAATCTCGTCGCGGTAGAGAATCGACTGAAACTCATCGGGGGTCAGAATCATCACCAGATCAGCCGAGGCAACAGCTTCGGCAACGGTGGCCACCTTGAGGCCGGCATTCTTGGCCTTGACAGCGGAGGTAGATCCTTTGCGCAGCGCAACCGTTACATCAACGCCGGAATCCTTGAGGTTACAGGCATGGGCATGGCCCTGTGAACCGTAGCCGACAATGGTAACTTTCTTCTTCTTGATTAACTTGAGATCACAATCCTTATCGTAATAAACGTTCATTCGGGTACAACCTCCGTGCAAAATATCCGGCAAACCGGTCAAACTCCCTGAATAAATGGAAGCAACACATACTATATCCGCGTGTGACTGTCAATCAAATAGCTTTTCTGGGATAGTACACAAACAGGCAGTTTTCAGCTCCGTGGAACACCCGGCCTCGAACATTCATCTATTGACCGCGCAGGCGGTCTACTCGGGGAGCAGGAAACCGCTGACTGCCCGGACGAACTGATCCGGCTGCTCTGAATGGATCGAGTGCGCCGCCTCTCCGATCACCGTCAGCCGGGCGCCCGGGATTTGCCGGGCCAGCTCGGTGGAAGAGTCCAGGGAAAAGAAGGCGTCCCGATCTCCGGCAATGACACAGGTGGGCGCCGTGATCCGGTCCAGTCCGGCCGTAACGTTGCAGGCCGCTATGGCATCAACCTGGCATCGGAATGCCTGAGGCGACTGAGGCCAGGGATCATCAAGCAGATACCTTACCGCACCCTCCACCACCTCATGGTCATCAAAAAAGCGTTCAGTGAATATCCAGGTGAAAATGCTCCGAAACCAGGCGGCACGGTCTGATCCTGACGCACAGGCATCTGCCCAATCGCTGAACAGCAGATTGTTCCGGGCCGGATTTCGGGGGGAAGTGGCGGCAAGGAGCAGCTTTTCCAGCATACGCGGATTGCGGACAGCAAACGAGATGGCAGCCATACCCCCCATGGAGTGCCCCAACATATTGACCTTTTCCAGCCCGAGATGTCGGACAAGCGCCAGGCAGTCATCGGCAAGAAGATCAATACTGATCGGACATTCCTGAGATGAGCGCCCTGCCCCGCGATTATCGGGCATGATCAGCGTAAAACGCTCGGCCAATCCATCGGCAACCGGCAGCCAGCTCCGGGAGTCGGATGCCAGTCCGGCAATCAACAATAGAGGCGGACCACTGCCCTTCAGTTCATAATAGAGTTGAATTCCGTCGTGAGATAAAAAATACATCGGCGATCCTTTGCGATTGATAAACATATTCCCGCTGTTGTTCTAGCCAAAAAAACTCCGGTAAAATCTGTTCAACGTCATCATCATTAAGATGTTTCAATTCGGTGAAGCCAGCACAGTGAAAGTCTGGCGGCTTCTCCGGGTAGTCTGGCCGTGTGGCAGCGCCATAGCCGGGTGCTGGCGCAACCTCTCTCCGGGGCATCTTCAACCACCACGGTATCTTCGCCGATGTCAAGGGAAACCTGGCGCGGCGAACGTGAAAAACCGGTTCCCAGAGCCTTCAGGTATGCTTCTTTCATAGTCCAGACGGCGAAAAAAAATCTTATCTGTTCTTCAATATCCGGCAGTTCCAGGTAATGACTCAGTTCTCGCTTCGACATGAAGAGCTTCGCCATACCTTCCTCCGGGGGAGCTTCAATTTCAACATCGATGCCGACAGCCGCACCATGGAGTGCACAGACAACCCACGCACCCGCATGGGAGAGCGAAACACCCAGGTGCGGCAGATTGCTCAGCACAGATTTGCCCTGCGCATCCTTTTCTTCAACGGCGCCGGTGCCGGTTACGAGCCTGACCGCATGGTCGAGGAGCCATCCCGCCGCCAGACAGCGGAGACGGTCTTCCTGCCGCCGGTACCGTTCAGCCTGGCGGGAGCGGTGTGGTGAGCAATCAGCCGCAAAGCAGTCACACAAAGCATCATCATTGAGTGACGGCAGGCGCAGCGTGAAGAGATCCGGTGCGCCGTTCCCGAGAAAAAATCTGACCGGTGTGGCAATCATGTTCATCGTACCGATTTTGCAGGTGTCAGCCATTTCTGTTTGATCTGATCGAGTTCTCCGCTTTTGCGGATTTTCTCCAGGGCCTTGTTGATCAATCCGAATGTTTCCGCATCATCTTTGCGAAGTGCCACTGCATATTTTTCCTGTTCGTCCAGATCCATGACCCTGCCGCTCACCATTCCACGGTCAAGCCACAGATCGATCATCGGCCGGTCGAGGATCACCGCTTCGAGCTGACCGGCTGTAAACATGCTGACAAGATCCGATGGTACATCAAGAGACATGACGGTATGCTCCGGCAGGCGCTTCAGGTAGTACTCCCCTGTGGAACCCGACTTGACGCCGATGCGCCCGTGCACGTCGGCAAGAGTGCGTGCGGTGCTGTTACCATGCATCAGTAACGCAAGCCTGCATTCGTGATAGTTGTGGGAAAAACCGACTTTCTGCCTCCGCTCATCGGTTACACTGATTCCGCTTATTGCAACATCAGCCAAATTCTTTTCAAGGGAGAGGAACAGGTTAGCGAAGGATGTGGGTCTGAAGGACACCTGCCGGTCCATCTCGCGGCCCAGCGCATTCATGATATCTACATCCATTCCAGCCAGCTTACCTCCCCGATCTTCAAAGGCGATGGGAGGAGTTGATGATTCAATGGCGACCCGGAGCATCGGCCGGGTATCGATTACCCTGGTTGCTATGATGAGCAGCAGTGTCATCACAACGGCTCCGATCAGCACAAGATATTTCTTACTGACGCGCAGTCCGCTTGAGAATCCGGTGCCTGAGCCTGTCATGGCCAGCACCGGCAGCCCCAGCAGTGTCAGTCCCACCGAAAAACAAGCATCCAGAGGTTTGCTGGCAGCCATACCGACAACGATGTAGATTGCACCTCCAATGGCTATGATTGGCGTCAACGGATAGAGCGGAACCCGGTAACTCCGCTCCGCACCGGGCATCCTCCTTCGTGCGATAATAACCGCTAAGAAGCTGAGCAGGTAGAAAACCCAGACCGACAGCATGGCCAGATCGGTCAGTCGGTCGGAATTAAACAACTGAAGGTAGATGAATGACAGAGTGACAAGCATGATTGAGGCATTAACCGGTGTTTTGCTGTCGTCCTCTATCCTGCCGAGTGCCCCGGATCCAGGCAGTTGCCCCCGCTCACTCATTGTCAGTACCACCCGTGATATCGCCATTACATAGCCGTTAAGCCCGCCGAGGATGGAGATCATGATGCCGACCGCGATGATATTGCCGCCGTACAAACCAAAAAGGCGTTGCGCTGCAATGGATGAAGCATCATGGCCGAGCGACACCATCTGCGCCGGTGACAGTACCATGATCATGGCGAAGTTAATCAGCAGATAGAGTATCGACAGCAGGGCTATTCCGCCTATGATGGCCTTTGGAAGTATCGTGCCCGGGTTCCTGATTTCACCTGCCACCGAGGCGACCTGCGCCCAGCCGTCATATGCAAAAAGAGTCGCAATTACCGCCACCGAGAACGGCGCCGCCACCGTGCCAGTCGTCATATCCAGGATGTTTCCCGTCCCTTTCCAGAGTCCGAATACCGAGAGCAGGACAATCGGCACCAGCTTGCAGAAGGTGGCGGCAATCTGCAGATAACCGGCCTCTTTGACACCTATACTGTTTACAAAGAGGACGAATGCCATAACTGAAAACCCGACTGCAGGCGTATAATGTCCGGGAAGGTTAAACAGCAGGCAGAAAACCGAGCTGAAGTACCCGGCAAGGGCTCCGATCGTCGCCGGGCCGAAGATGACCGAAATCATCCAGCCATACAGGTAGGCGGTCTTCCCGCCGTAGATCTCCTCAAGATAGACGTAGATGCCGCCGGTGCGGGGAAACATTACCCCCAGCTCGCAGAGGGTGAGACCTCCGGCCATGCTCAACACGGCGCCGAGCAGCCATGCGAAGAGTGCCGTGCTGGAATTTCCGGCGGCCGCCATGACAGCGGCCGGTTTCATAAAGGCCCCGGCGCCCAGAACCATGCCGACGACGATGGACAGTGCGCCGATCAGGCCGATTTCGGCCTTTAAACCTGATACATCTTTCTCTTTCATCTCGCTCACGTCATTCTCCTGCGCTCACTTCGTTGATCTGGAATTGGAAAACTGCCACTATTCCAGATTTACGAACAGCGATTCAAGGCGATTCAACGCATGACTCAATTGTTTGGTAAGTCCGAGGGCAAAGCGCGGGGATGTATCCATCAGCCTTCGCAAGGTTTCGGGATCGAAAGCCAGCAGATAGGCTCCACCCAGTACCGGTTCCACGTTAGCCGGAGAAGGCAGCTGATGCAGCAGCAGATCCTTGCCGACCAGTTCGCCGGGCGACATGACCCTCACTGTGCCGGTCCAGCCGTTGGTTGCGGTGCGGCTGACCTCCAGGTGTCCGTCTGCAAGCAGATAAATAAAGCGGGGTTCTTCTCCCTCATGAACGATTGCCTCTTCATCCACCATCCAGACCGGACGCGCCGCAAGGGTCAGCATTTCAAGTTCATCCCGCTGCAACAGTGAGAAAATCGCCATGCCGAACAACTGTTCCCGTCGCACGGAAAGCGTGGACAACATAAGATGCCGCATGGTGCCGGGATCTGGAACCGGCCACACGAAACCGGCCTCCTCCAGGCAGCGATCGCTCTTTTCACTCAGGGTTACCAGCGGCGGCGTGATCGTGTCCGGATCCCTGTCCAGCCACCCCTGGTGCAGCATCAGTTTTTCAGCTGATTCCTTGAAAGGCTCAAGATCCATAAGTTCCAGCAGCCGATCCAGGAAATCCGGCAGTGGAAGCGTTGTGATTCTGAGGTCAAGGCCCCGCCTGCAAAGGAATGAAGACAGTTTCACTGAGTGCGGATTGGCCAGGTGAAATGTCTCGCTGGCGAGTGAAGCAATATCAAAGAGCGTTACAAATGCGCGTGCACATTGATCTACGAAGGTGATGTTGCGTTCGTCGCCCTCGGTCGGCGCATAACCCAGTACGGCATATGCCTTGATCTGCTGGAAAAATCCATTCTCCTCCATGTTTTCCTGGAATGCGCCGGTCTCGGAATCAAAGGAAACATTCCCCACCCGGTAGATTCTGGCATCAATTCCTTCGGCGCGTTGTGCCGCAACTGCAAGCTCCGCTTCCAGCTTGGTGCGTACATAGACGTTGCCGGGTTTCTGTCCAATATCAATGGCATCGTCAGAGAAAAGTGCAAATTCACCTTCCGTAATACCCATGCCGGTAGATGTGGTGGATATGTAGTGGAAAGATGGCGACCGACCGCCCTCCTTTGCCAGTTTCAGCAGGTACTCGGTAGCGGTGACATTGCTGAGGTGAAAATCCTCATATACTCCGTAGTGGCGGACATTGGCAGCGCTGTGGACAATGCAGTCCACAGATTCTGCCAGTTCCGCATACTGCTCGTCCGGCACTCCAAGCAATTCTTTGGTGAGGTCGGCGCAGACCACCTGGAATCGCTTACCATTCTGGGGAACGTAATGGGGGCCAAAGTAAAATTCCAGCTTGGCGTACAGGCGGGACTCGGCATCCTGTTGATTCATCCCCCGCACCGGCAACACAAGGTTGCAGTCACGCTTCCGAAGCAGTTCCCGCAGCAGATAGGCTCCCAGATAGCCGGTGGAGCCGGTCAAGAGAATGGTAGACGCGGATCGGCGGTTGCGGAAATCCCGCCTGATGATCTCTGTGCATCTTTTTCGGTATGCAGTCAGTCTGTCCTGAAATTCCGCGTTGTCCGCCAGACGAGCCCGAGCCGCCAGCGTGGCAGGGAGGGAATCCTTCAGTCGGCTGATACGGAGCTTGTGGCTGTCAATCGCTGGAACAAGCCGCATCGCCTGTTCGGCCGGGGTCGGCCAGGCAAAGATGTCGCTGATCCTGACTGCAAAATGTTTCTGAAGTTGTGCTACCAGGGCGATGGCTCGCAACGAATCTCCCCCGGCCTCAAAGAAGTTATCGAAAATGCTACCTCCCCACCCTTTTAGCACCATGTGCCAGGCGTTCGCCACAAGTTCCTCCGCCCGTGTGCGGGGCAGGACAATTTCGCCCGATGGCGCTGAAAAGACCGGATCAGGCAGGGCATGTCGATCAACCTTGCCGTTACGGGTTACCGGAAGCGCCGGAAGATGAACAAAGGCAGCCGGAATCATGTATTCCGGCAGGGTTTTGGAGAGCATTGATTTAAGTTCATGTGCGGCGATTTCAGTTACAGCTTCATAGTAAGCGCACAGACATTTGCCCTCCTGGCCGTCGTCGCGAGCCAGAACGACACAGCGTCCGACGTCCGCAACTGCGGTGAGCGCATGTTCGATTTCGGACAATTCAATGCGGAAACCGCGAATCTTGACCTGAAAATCCACCCTTCCCAGAAAATCCAGATTGCCGTCCGCCAGCCATCGTCCCAGATCACCGGTGCGGTACAGGCGCTCTCCCGGCACGAACGGATCCGTCACGAAACGCTCTGCGGTCTGACGCTGATTATTTCGATAACCGCGAGCCAGCCCGGCACCTGCGATGCAGATTTCTCCCGGAATCCCCAGCGGTTGGGGCTTCAGATTGGAATCCAGGATGTAAATACGGGTATTATCGGCCGGCGAGCCGATGGGAACCTTGTCAAATTGCCGGTCAACGGTGATGGCACTGCAGGCAACCGTTGCCTCGCTGGGGCCGTACTCGTTGACCAGGCGGTAACGTGTTGGACGATAGGAGCGCAGGGCATCCCCCCCGACAACCAGACGTTTCAGGGAACGATTGTCCGTCATGGCCATGAACTGCTCGGCAAACTGTGTCGGGAAATGGGCGTGGGTAATCGCGTTGGCCTCAAAATAAGCCGAAAGTTCTGGCGGTGAAAGACGCAGCTCCTCCGGGATGATATGCAGAGACGCGCCGGAGACGAGGGGCGCCCATACCTGTGCCACGCAGGCGTCAAAACTGAACGAGGCGAATGCTGCGGAATTGTCTTCCGCTGTGAAGCCGTGCATGGAGGTATACCACCCCAGAAAATTGGTCAGGGCGCGATGCTCCACCATGACCCCTTTAGGTTTGCCGGTGGAGCCGGAAGTGTAGATGATGTAGGCCAGGCTGGATTGAGACGGGTTTTTTATTGGTTCGTTCGAGGTTTCCGAAACCGCGCAGTTCTGGTCCAGCGCGATTTTTTCACCCTCGATATTCAGACTGTCGAGTACTGCACGGTTGCCAAGAATAACCGCCGGATCGGCATTTTCAAGAATATGGGTGATCCGTTCCGCAGGATAGGCCGGATCGACGGCGGTATACGCGCCTCCCGCCATGACCGTAGCCAGCATGCCAAGAACAACATTTTTGCTGCGGTCGGCCATGATGGCCACTATCCGGTCCGCCCCAACGCCTTTTTCGCGTAGAAGCCGCGCCAAGCGTTCAGCCTGCTGCTCCAGTTCTTTATATGTCAGACACCCATCCTCGGCCACCAACGCTGTCCGGTCGGGCTGTCGCGCCGCATGATGAAGGAAAGCATCCACTATGGTCGGCCACTCGGGAAGCGGCGTCGGGCGAGGATTGAAAGCCAGAAGCCGACTCAGTTCATCCGGTGTTGTCATGGTGATGTCACCCAGACAGCGCTGGGGATCAGCCGCCATCTCCCCTGCCAGCCGGAGGAAATGACCGGCCAGACGTTTGATGGTACTCTCGTCGAAGAGATCGGCGCGGTAGTCCAGTTTGAAGCGCAACGTTTCATCTGCCTCATCGGCGGCAAGGGTTATGTCAAACTTGCTTGTGCCGGTCTGGATCGGATAACGATCGTAGGAGAGCGTTCCGCCTTCACGGACCAGCTCCATGTTGCGCAGCACAAAGTTGACATCAAAGAGCGGATGACGTCCTGCTCCGCGTCGCAGCCCCAGTTTTTCGTAAACACGCTCCATCGGGTAAATCTGGTTCTGGTGGACGCCCATCATGGTTTCTTTCACGCGGGAGACATATTCCCTGACGGTCAAAGCGGGGTGCGGACAACTGCGCACCGGCAGCGTCACGACAAACATGCCGACCATATCGTTGATTTCATCCATGGTTCGCCCGGCCAGAGATGTGCCGGTAATGACATCGGCCTGTCGGGTGTAGCGCGACACCAGCAGATGCAGAACGGAAAGCAGCACGATATGCAGGGTCGCCCCGCAGCGGGATGCCAGACTTGTGATGGCCAGTGCATTCTCACGTTCCATGACAAAGGTGCTGGTTGCTCCCAGGAAAGCCGTCGCCGTGCTGCGGGGGTGATCCAGAGGCAGCTCTGCCGGTTGCGGATCCTGCAGCATTTCTTCCCAGAAAAGAGCCAGTGGAGCCAGCTTCCCTTCCTGCTGCATGCGGGCGTACCAGGCGGCGTAGTCGCTAAAATGAAGGCGCGGGGCAGGAAGATTCGCTCCGCAATAGAGCGCATCAAGTTCCTTCAGAAGGATCCCTACCGATACACCGTCGCAGACAATATGGTGGAAATCCAGGAGCAGATGAGTAATGCCGGCGGTGGTTTCAATCAGCAGTGCTCGCATCAGCGGCGGGCGCGACAGGTCAAACGAACGGACAAACTCTTGCGAGATCTGCCCGACTTCACAATCATCAACAAGCTGGAAGCGCCGTTCCAGTCGAATCCCTTCCTGGGGCGACTGTACGGGCACACCATCCTTGATGCCAAAGGAGCTTCGCAATGCTCCATGCCGTTCCAGCAACATCTGCAGTGCCTTGGCGAGACGCGCAGTATCGGGTGCTTCCCTGAAGGTAAGGCGCTGAGGAATGTTGTAGGTTACGTCGATGCCTCCCATACGGGAAAGCACGAACAATTGTGCCTGGGGAGGTGTCAAAGGATAATATTCCGCTGCTGGTGATGGTTCGATGCGCAGCTGTTCTTCTGCCGGTTGTCCTGCACGCTCGGCCATTTGCCGGATAGTCGGAATACCGAAAAAATCACGCATGGAGACCCGCACACCCAACTGTCGTTCCATGCGGGCGATCAGGAACGAGGCTTTCAGTGAATGGCCTCCGATACTGAAGAAATTATCGTCAATTCCGACTCGTGGCAGTTTGAGAATATCTGACCACAGCTCTGACAATTGCTGTTCAATGTCGTTTCTCGGCGCAACGTAAATTGTTTCCTCCATTGCTTCTGCTTCCGGGCGGGGCAGTGCGCGGCGATCGATCTTTCCGGAACCGGTCAGAGGAAAAGAGTCCAGCCTGATCACATATTGCGGCAGCATGTACTCCGGCAATGAGGTTCCCAGCTCTTTACGTAATACAGTGCTGTTCATTTCACGTCCGGAAACAAGATATGCGCATAATGAAACACGACCGTTCACCTCGCGTATATCCACCACGGCACACTGGCTGACATCCGGAATTTTGAGAATGGCAGTCTCGATCTCACCCGGTTCGATGCGGAAGCCGCGTATCTTCAACTGGCGGTCGATTCGACCGAGATGTTCAAGATTGCCGTCCGGAAGCCAGCGCGCCAGATCTCCTGAACGATACATGCGCTCGCCCGGTTCAAAGGGGTTTTCGACAAATGCCGCAGCGGTCTTGTCCGGCAGGTTCCAGTAGCCACGGGCCAGATCCACACCGGCGATGCAAAGCTCACCCGGAGCCCCCACAGGCTGGGGATTATCGTACTGGTCCACGATGTAGATACGGTAGTTGGCAAGCGGTTTGCCGATGGGGATATTAGTGTACTCGCGTTCCACAATGAATTGGGTGCAGTAGACTGATGTCTCGGTTGGACCGTAGGCATTAAATAGACGATAATTTCGTTTCTTGAAAAAACGCAGCTTCTCGCCAGCCACATCGAGGGTTACAAGTGAGCGGTTATCGAACAGTTCCATGAACTGTTCCCCCAACTGAGTGGTAAAAAATGCACGGGTGATTCCGTTCTGCTCGTAGTAATCGTTGAGGGGAACCAGATTAAGCCTGATCTCGTCGGGTATAATGTACAAGGCCGCCCCGACCGAAAGCGTAGGATAGATCTCATAGATTGAAACATCAAAACTGAAACTGCAGAATTTGGAGACCCGGTCGTCTGACGTAAGACGACGATCGCGAATCATGCCGTGAGTGAAGTTAACCAGAGCCCGATGCTCCAGCATGACACCTTTTGGATTTCCTGTGGAACCGGAGGTGTAGATCAGGCATGCGATGTGTTCCGGACCGCTTGAAGATGGAAGGTTTGTTCCGTCCGTTGTGGACTGATCCAGGTCATCCAGATTCACAACCTGCTGGGTATAGTTCATCTTGCCGGCGTAAAGCCCCTGAGTCACCAGCAGGCTGGCCCGGCTGTTTTCCAGCATATAGGAGATGCGGTCATCCGGGTATTGAGGATCGATGGGCGCATAGCCTGCTCCGGACTTCAGGACGCCCAGGGCGCCAATGATCATAGCCGGTGAACGGTCAACCAGCAGTCCCACAATGGTGTCCGGCTGCGCGCCACTCTCGCGCAGGAGCCGCGCCAGGCGGTTGGCGCGCTCGTTCAGTTCGGCATAGGTCAGTATCCTGTCGCGAAACACCAGCGCCGGCTTGTCCGGTGTCCGCCCCACCTGCTCCTCGAACAGGCCGTGCAGGGTTTTCCCCGGCGGGAAGACATGCTCGGTGGCATTGAACTCCACAAGAAGCTTGCGTTTTTCGGCTCCGGACAGCATGTTCAGGTGAGACAGCGGCTTTTCCGGGTGTCTCAGGGCGTCGTCAAGGATGCTGAAAAGATTGCCGGCCAGGGCATCGATACGCTCCTCCGTAAATACGCTCGTCTGGTAATCCAGAAACAGTTCCACCGGCACGTCGTTTTTACCCTGACGGGCATGGGTGACATACATGGTCAGCGGATCCATATGGGAGCGACGACACAGATATTCAAGCTGTGCGCCCCCCGCCAGCTCACTCCGCATGACCTGGGCGATCGTCACCTGAATCAGTTCCGCCGCCTGGCCGTCACGTTCGCGGATATTGTTGGCCAGCATGTCGAAGGGATAGCGTTCGTGCCCCCGTATCTCGGTCATCAGGCTTTTGATACCATCGAGCAATGCGGAGAAACTCTCTTCCATCGGTGTTTTCAGGCGGATCGGGATGGTGCTGACGAACATCCCGACAATATCGGCCATGCCGGGACAGTCGCGATTGAGAAACGCGGTGCCGATAACCGCGTCCGGATTGCGGGTGGTACGGGCCAGCCAGACATAGAGGGCAGCCAGCACCAGGCGGTAGGGACTGGTCTTGCGCTCTTCGCAGAACTCGTATATACGGGCGGAGAGTTCAGGCGGTGCCAGGAACGACCTGCGACTGGAGGCCACCGAATCGTCCGCCTCATGCGGATAGAGCTCTACCTTTTCAGGGATGATTTCAAACTGCTTCAGCCAGAAGCTCCGGTCTTTTGCAGCCTGATCCGACGAGAGGTAATCATCTTCATATTTCAGATAGTCAAGGTATGACGACCGTGTGACCACCGCAGACGCGTCAGCGCCCCCCCGAAGTTCCTCGTAGCGCTCCATCAGGCGTTTTATGGCGTTCAAAATACCACTGCCATCCATGATGATGTGGTGCCCTTTGAGGATAATTCCCCAGCGACTGCCGGAGATGCGGCAGCAGACAAACCGGAACAATGGCGCATCCAGCGCCCAGAGCGGTTCCGTCACCCAGCGCCGGGCCCAGGCCTCATATCCGGTGTCGCCGCCGTCAGGCTTGACCGTTTCCAATGGAACCTCCGACAGACCGGCGACATACTGCCGGATCTCTCCATCCATCTCGGTAAATTGAAGTCTGAGCCCGTCGAACTCGCTCACGACAAGTGAGATCGCTCGCCGTAGAACATCGATATCAAGGGAACCATTAACACGGACACCATACGGCACGTTCCATACCGGAGTACCCGGATTCATGGCCTGCACCAGGTAGATTCGCTGTTGAGGATGGGTAAGCGGGAAGGTTGTCATATCATAAGTCTCCTTTATGCCGGTTTATCAGGATTTTTTCTGGCATCCGAGAGCAGGCTGGCGACCACCGCCAGCACGGCTATCAAAGCTCCGAAAATTGCCGCCGTTTTAAAACCGGCGACAACATTTGTCACAACCGTTTCAGGTAAGCCCACAGGTCTGTTATTAAAAGGCCCGTTGTATAAGACGGCAAAGATGCTGACTCCCAGAGCTGAACCCACGTTGGGAATCAGAGCCTTTGCTGCCGACAACATGCCCTCTTTTCCCTTTTCGGAAAAACTCATGATCATGGTCAATACGGCAGTAACGTAGAGCGCTCGTCCAATTCCGAGCAGGACAAGGATTCCGAACATCCAGGGAAACGGGGAAGCACTGTCAAAACCGGTAATTCCGAAAGAGGCGCACGCCATACAAACGGCAGCGGCACTGCATACCATTTTCGGGCCGATGCGGTCGGAAAGATGGCCGGATAAGCGGCTGACGATAATCGAAATTCCGGGAGAGATCATCATCACAAGCCCCGCATTCTGAGGAGAGAGATGCCTGGCGAGAATCAGATAGAATGGCAGGACAAAGGTAAGTCCTCCAACCAGCATCAGATAGAAAAAGTTACCGGCCATTGCGGCCGAAAGGTGGCGATTACGAAAGAGGGTCAAATCCAGCAGAGGTGAGGGGAATCGTCGTTCCTGCCTGAGAAACAACAGCATGAAGATAACTGCCAGCACAAACGCAGCAAGTACCTGTGGCGCTCCCCATCCGACATCCTCTCCCCGGTGCAGGGCATACAACAGCGCCGTCAGGAATGTGAAGCTGTAGATCGCCCCCGGCCAGTCAAGGGACGTGAGAGGTTCCGGTCTGCGACGTATGAAGGCAGCCCGCGCCAATGCCAGGGCAGTCAGACCGACAGGGATATTGATGAGAAAAATCCAGCGCCATCCCCAGTGCTGAAGAAGAAAGCCTCCTACCGGTGCACCAAAGGCCACAGCCACGCCCGCCAGAAGCCCGTTCAGGCTGTACGCCCGTCCCCTGCGGTCTGGCGGCACATAGTGAACCACAATAACCGATGATGTGGCGAACAGGAATGCCCCTCCCACACCCTGCATGATCCGAAAAAGGGTCAGCCAGTTCAGGGTGGGTGCGAAAGCGCACAGGATTGAGGTTGCGATAAAGACCCAGAATCCCCAGCAGAGCACCCGTTCCGGGCTTTTGGCGTCTGAAAGTTTGCCCCCCACCAAGAGCAGGCCCGTCAGGGTCAGCATGTATCCCAGCACAATGGCCGAGATGCCCGTAGAATCGGTGCCGTACATTTTTGCAAGTGAAGGCAGTGCTATATTAACTATGCTGACATCCAGATTAGCCATGAACATGGCCATGGAACTCACCGCCATGGCCATGCGCATGCGGGCGGGATCCGTAAAAATTTCGTTCGTATCAGTTGACATTTGACTCAAAATTCCGCCTCACGTTATTCAAAAGCAACAGTTCGATAGCGGATCAAGACATGTTTTTCAGAGGGCATACCTGGATGTTATCGGTGTGATAGATTCTGTTCCGGAGTGTATTACTGAAGTCAGATCGTTGTGAAAAGTGTGCATTTTGGAACCCGGCACCGATGTTATTTTATAACACCGAAACCGGATTGTTCAAGGCATTAAACAAAAAAATACCGTCTGGACATGTCGCCCAGACGGTAACGGTACAGCCTGAAGTGGCAGATACGCCTTATCCCTTCCACCCCTTGGCGCCCCGACCGATGGAAACAGCGCCGGTACGGACGAGCTCCTTCAATCCCAGCGGACGGAGCAGGTCAAGAATGGCATCGATCTTCAATGGGTTACCGGTGGCCTCGATGGTGTAGGACTTGGGGGTGACATCAATGATCTTGGCACGAAAAATATCGACAATTCTCAGTACCTCGGCGCGGCTCTCATCCTCGGCCGTGACCTTGATCAGCGCCAGTTCCCGCTCGATGCCACTGCCATCGGTGAAGTCGATCACCTTGATCACGTCGATCAGCTTGTTGAGCTGCTTGGTGATCTGCTCCAGAATCTGGTCGTCACCACGGGTGACAATGGTCATGCGCGACATGCCATCCTCGTTGGTGGGAGCCACCGAAAGGGAGTCGATATTGAAACCGCGCCCGGAAAAGAGCGATGCAATCCGCGACAGCACGCCGAATTCGTTTTCAACCAGAACTGATATTGTATGTTGCATGGCTTTCTTCTCCTTAGGCGTTTAATACCATTTCATTGAGTGATGCCCCGGCCGGAACCATCGGCAGAACCTTTTCCTCACGGGCGATCATGAATTCCATGATAACCGGCCCCGTGTGCTTGAACGCCGCCTTGATGACCTTTTCCACTTCGCCCGGTTTCGAGGTGCTGAAACCCTTGGCGCCGTAGGCGTCAGCCAGCTTGACATAGTCGATCGGCAGTTCCATGCAGGTGCTGGAGTAGCGCTTGTCGAAGAACAGTTCCTGCCACTGGCGCACCATGCCGAGGAAGTTGTTGTTGAGGATCACGATCTTGACCGGCAGCCTGTTCTGTACCAGGGTAGCCATCTCCTGGATGTTCATCTGTACACCGCCGTCACCGCAGATTGTGATGACCTGGCGCTCGGGAAATGCAGCCTGAGCCCCCATGGCAGCGGGGAGGCCGTATCCCATGGTGCCGAGTCCGCCGGATGACAGAAGGGTTCGGGGCTTGTTGAACTGAAAGAACTGTGCGGTCCACATCTGGTGCTGACCCACATCGGTAGAGATAATTGCATCCTCATCGGACAGCTCCCGCAGCTTCTGGATGACGAACTGCGGCTTGATAACCGTCGTGCTGTTTTTATATCCGATCGGATGCTTGGCCTTCCAGCCGACGATATCTTCGTGCCACGGCGCAAGCGCCGCTTTGAACTCGGCGACTTTATCGGTGAGTTTGTCCGCCTGCTTTATCATTTTGGCCAGAACATCCCTGACATCGCCAACGATCGGCAGGTCAACCCGCACATTTTTCTTGATCGATGTGGGATCAACGTCCACATGGATGATCCTGGCATGCGGGGCAAAGGTTGCCAGCTTGCCGGTGACACGGTCGTCGAAACGGGCGCCGATGGCGATGATCAGATCCGCGTGGGTCATGGCCATGTTGGCGCAGTAGGCTCCGTGCATCCCCAGCATGCCCAGCGAATTCGGATCATTTTCGGGGAAGGAGCCCAGTCCCATCAGGGTCGTGGTAACCGGCATCGCAAGTTTGCGGCAGAGTTCGGTGAGCTCATCAGAGGCGTTGCTCAAAACCGCCCCTCCTCCCACGTACACGACCGGTCGGCGGGACTCCAGCATCATGGCCATGGCCTTTTCAACCTGGCGCGGGTGGCCGGTGGTGGTCGGTTTGTAGCTGCGAATTTCCACGGTTTCGGGATAGACAAACTCGGTCTGCGCAATCTGCACATCCTTGGGAAGATCTACCAGCACGGGGCCGGGTCTACCGGTACGGGCGATATAAAAGGCTTTTTTCATGATCAGCGCCAGTTCCTTGACATCCTTGACCAGAAAGCTGTGCTTGGTGCAGGGGCGGGTGATACCGATGATATCGACCTCCTGAAAGGCATCGTTGCCAATGAGGGGAGTCGGCACCTGACCGGTAATGATCACCATCGGGATGGAGTCCATGTAAGCCGTTGCGATGCCGGTCACCGTATTGGTGGCGCCGGGACCGGAGGTGGCGATGGCGACCCCTACCCTGCCGGTTGCCCGGGCATAGCCGTCTGCGGCATGGGTGCCCGCCTGTTCATGACGCGGCAGGATGTGACGGATCTCCTTGAAACTGAACAGTTCGTCATAGATGTTGATAACCGTGCCGCCGGGATAGCCGAAAACCGTATCAACACCCTCCTTCTTCAGGCATTCCAGCATGATTCGTGCGCCGTTCATTTTCATCTGATACCTCGTTAAGTAGATAAAATCATAAATTAAAAGCAGGTTAGTCAGCGGTTGTCACGGCTCCGGTGTGAGCCGACGTAACTACCTTGGCATAGCGAGCCAGCCAGCCGGTCTTGATCTTGGGTTGTGGCGCCTTCCATTGGGCACGACGGGTCGCCAGAGTGGTTTCATCCACCAGCAGCTCCAGCCTGCGAGCCGGTATATCAAGCAGAATCCGGTCGCCGTCTTCCACCAGGGCAATCGGGCCGCCTTCGGCGGCTTCGGGTGAAATGTGACCGATGCAGGGACCGCGCGTGCCGCCGGAAAAACGGCCATCGGTGATCAGGGCGACCGAATCACCCAGCCCCATGCCCATGATCGCTGCGGTCGGAGCCAGCATTTCGCGCATGCCGGGGCCACCCTTCGGTCCTTCGTAGCGGATGACAACCACATCACCGGAGAGGATCTTCCCTTCCATGATAGCAGCCATGGCCAGTTCCTCGGCATCGAAGCAGCGAGCCGTCCCTTCAAACTGCATCATGGCGGCCGATACGCCCGACTGTTTCACCACTGCACCCAACGGGGCGATGTTTCCGGTGAGGATGGCGATACCCCCCTCTTTCTTGATCGGGTTGTCCAGTGAGTGAATGACGCCGTCATCCACATTCTGGACGCTTTCAGCCAGCTGATGGGTCGTCAGACCGAAGAGTGTCGGTGCGTCCAGTATCTTGCTCCCCAACTGCCTGAATACTCCGCTGACACCGCCGGCAATATCCAGGTCTTCCATGAAATGCTCACCGGCCGGATTCATTGAGGCCAGTTGCGGAGTATCCTTGCCCAGTGCGTCAAAGATCTCCAGCGGCAGTTCCACACCGGCCTCACGGGCAATAGCCAGAAGATGCAGCACGGTGTTGGACGAGCCCCCCAGCGCCAGATCAACGCGGATGGCGTTCTCGAAGGCCGCCCGGGTCATGATGTCGCGGGGCTTTATGTCGTTATGAACCAGTTCGACAATCTTCTCCCCTGAGGCAAAGGCGATGCGGCGCTTGAGGGCGGATACTGCCAGCGCGGTACCGCAGCGCGGCAGGCTCATCCCCATCGTCTCGGTCAGAATCGCCATGGTATTGGCTGTGAAGAGCCCCTGGCAGGAACCCATTCCGGGACAGGCGTTGTCCTCGCAGACCTGCAGCTCCTTGTCGCTGATGACCCCGGCCTTGTAGCGTGCCATGGCCTCGAAGGTGTCGGAGACAAAAGAGTACTTTCGGTCAGACTGACCTCGACCGCTCATCATGGGCCCGGCTGTGACTACGATGCAGGGGATGTTCAGACGCGCCGCCGCCATCAGCATGCCGGGGGTAATCTTGTCGCAGTTGGTCAGGAGCACCAGACCATCCAGGCGATGGGCCTCGGCCACGGATTCGACCATATCGGCAATCAGCTCGCGGGTTGGAAGAGAGTAGTGCATCCCTTTATGTCCCATGGCCATACCGTCGCAGACACCGGGGATACCGAAGAAGAAGGCATAACCGCCGCCGGAGTGGACGCCCTTCTCAATGAAGCGCTCCAGGTCGCGCATCCCGACATGACCGGGGATCAGGTCGGTAAAACTGGTCGCCACGCCGATGAACGGCTTGTCCATCTGGCTCTGGGGCACGCCGGTCCCTTTGAGAAGAGCGCGGTGCGGAGTGCGCTCCAGACCTTTTTTTATCATATCGCTTCGCATGTTCGGTTGTTATCCTTTTGTTTTGAAACTTTGTTTGCGTCAAACAGCGGATTAAGGCCGCAAGGAGGTTGCAGAAATACTATATATGCCCAATCCTGTCAACCGTGAAAGACTCCCTGAACACGAACAAAGCTCCTTTTCTTGCAATACAAAACAGGAGTCTATATACTTCGCACCTTACACAAACCATTCATTCGCGAGGATACCTCCATGAAAGCTGCCGATGCCGTTCCCGCCGCCGAAATAATATCCGACCCCACAAGCCTTCAGCGCTCATTTCTGCGCCACCTCCAGTACACTATTGTCAAGGACAAGTACTCCGCCACCAAAACCGATCTCTATCTGGCACTGGCCTACGCCGTTCGGGACATGCTGGTGGAGCGCTGGCTGGATACCCAGCAGTCCTACTACATCAATGATGCGAAACGGGTCTACTACATCTCAATGGAATTTCTGATGGGTCGCACCCTCGGCAACAGCCTGATCAATCTGGGGATCATGGATGAGTGGGAAACAGCGCTCAAAGAGATGGGTATCGATGTTGCTGATCTGGCGGATGTGGAATGGGACGCAGGTCTCGGGAACGGTGGTCTGGGTCGTCTGGCGGCCTGTTTCCTGGACTCCATGGCATCCATGTCCCTGCCGGCCTACGGCTATGGCATTCGCTACGAGTACGGCATGTTCTACCAGCGCATCGTGGATTGCGGACAGTTTGAAATGCCGGACAACTGGCTGCGCTACGGCAATCCGTGGGAGTTTGACCGCCAGGAACACCTGCACAAGATTCAGTACCAGGGAAACGTTGTTGAGTACAACGGCGAAAATGGCGAGAAGTGTCATTCGTGGGTTGATACCCATGATGTCATGGCTCTGGCGTACGATGTGCCGATTCCCGGCTTTGAAAACGATACCGTCAACACCTTGCGCCTCTGGAGTGCCAAATCAACCCGTGATTTTGAACTGGAATCCTTTAACCGCGGCAATTACATCGGCGCCGTCGAATCCAAGATGAAGACCGAGAACATCTCCAAAGTGCTCTATCCGGCCGACCATATGCTGGAAGGCAAGGAGCTGCGGCTGCGTCAGGAATACTTCCTGTCAGCAGCCACGGTTCAGGACATCTTCTACCGCTTCGCCAAAAAGCATGACGACCTCACGCAACTGCCGGATAAGGTCGCCATCCAGCTTAATGACACCCATCCGACCCTGGCGATACCTGAGCTGATGCGCATCCTGATCGACGAGAAAAAACTCCCCTGGGATACCGCCTGGAATATCGCCACGCATACCTTTGCCTACACCAACCACACTATTCTGCCCGAAGCTCTGGAAAAATGGCCGGTGGCGATGATGGAATATATCCTGCCGCGTCACCTGCTGATCATCTACCGGATTAACGACAACTTCCTCAAGGAGGTGGCGGTGCGCTTCCCGGGAGACGAGGCCAAAATGCGGCGCATGTCGATTGTGGGTGAGGATGGGGAAAAGCATATCCGGATGGCTCATCTTGCCATCGTCGGCAGCCACTCCGTCAATGGCGTCTCGGCTCTTCACAGCCAGATTCTCAAGGATGACCTGTTTCATGACTTCTTCCAGATGTGGCCCGAACGTTTCAATAACAAAACCAACGGTATCACCCAGCGCCGCTGGCTGAAACATTGCAACCGCTGGCTGTCGGATCTTATATCGTCAAAAATCGGCGAAGGATGGATTTCCAATCTGGATGAACTCGCAAAACTCCGGGAGTATGCCGATGATCACGATTTTCAGCAGCAGTGGATGGAGATCAAGCGGGCAAACAAAAAGCGGCTGGCAGAACGCATTTGTGCCCTGACCGGTGTTGTGGTTTCTCCTGACACCCTCTTTGATTGCCAGACCAAACGC
Organism: uncultured Desulfuromonadales bacterium; assembly: GCA_903868145.1. GTDB lineage: Bacteria > Desulfobacterota > Desulfuromonadia > Geobacterales > Pseudopelobacteraceae > CAIPTY01. Next base: position 66,122 of record CAIPTY010000096.1, read on the forward strand.
ATTCATGAGTATAAGCGCCAACTGCTGAACGTCCTGCACGTCATAACCCGCTACAACCGCATCAAGGCAAACCCGGGTCTGAACACGGCACCGCGGACCGTCATTTTCAGCGGCAAGGCTGCGCCGTCCTACCAGATGGCCAAGCTTATCATCAGGCTGATCAATATGATAGGCAACGTGGTCAATAACGATCCGGCCGTCAGCAATCGCCTCAAGGTCGTCTTTCTGCCAAATTACAACGTGTCTCTGGCCGAGATGATCTTCCCGGCATCAAACCTGTCGGAACAGATCTCCACCGCAGGCACTGAGGCTTCCGGAACGGGAAACATGAAATACGCCCTGAACGGCGCGCTGACCATCGGCACCCTTGATGGCGCCAATATCGAGATCATGGAAGAGGTCGGGCGAGACAACATCTTCATCTTCGGCATGACCACTGAACAGGTCAACAGCCTCAAGGGAGCCGGCTACCGTCCTCAGGATTATTATTACCGCAATCAGGAACTTAAACAGGCGATTGACATGATTGGTAACGGCAGTTTTTCACCCGGTGATCCCCACCTTTTCAAACCCATCGTCGATACTCTCCTGGGATCGGACACCTACCTCCTCCTGGCCGATTTCGCCTCCTACATCGACTGTCAGGATGATGTGGATAAACTCTACCAACAACCTTCCGAATGGGCGCGCACCTCGATCCTCAACACAGCCGGGATGGGCAAGTTTTCCAGCGACCGCACCATCGGAGAGTACGCCCGGGAGATCTGGGGCATCACCCCGGAGAAAATTTCGCGGCACAGCAGGCGAGACTTGAATTGATCCCGCCAACTGACCAGCACATTCCGGGCCTCTGGGATCACTCCGCCACACCTGCGCCACCATCGGCAACGCCCTCATATACACCCCTGGCAGAGCGTATGCGCCCCCGTTCTCTGGAAGAATTTTCCGGTCAGGGGCATCTGCTGGGCGAAGGACGTATCCTGCGCCTGATGATCGAAACGGACACCCTTTCCTCCCTTATACTCTGGGGTCCTCCCGGCTGCGGCAAGACAACCCTGGCCCATCTGATTGCCGCTGTAAGCAGATCCCGATTCGTTTTCTTCTCCGCAATTCTCTCAGGAGTAAAGGAAATTCGCGAGATATTTCGGGAAGCAGAAGGGTACTCAGCCAGAGGCGTGCGAACCGTTCTTTTCGTCGATGAAATTCACCGTTTCAGCAAATCCCAGCAGGACGCCTTCCTGCCATCGGTTGAAAAGGGCTTGGTTACCATCATCGGCGCAACCACCGAGAATCCGTCGTTTGAAGTAATTGCCCCCCTGCTCTCCCGCTGCCGGGTGCTGACCCTGCAGCGACTCGAGCCGGAGAGTATCCGCTTAATCCTGGAACATGCCCTGACCGATGAGGAGCGAGGTCTTGGGACGCTGAAGTTGACAGCGCAGGTCCCGGCACTGGATTTTCTGGCCGGGCAGGCCGATGGAGACGCCCGCATCGCACTGAACACTCTGGAAGTGGCCGCATCTTTACTTCAAGCAGCACGCAACAAACGGCACAAGGCTGGACAGGATCAGTCGATAACGCTTGAAGATATTCAGGAGGCGTTGCAGAAAAAGGCGCTGCTCTATGACAAGGGTGGCGAGGAACATTACAACATCATATCCGCCTTCATAAAATCGCTGCGCGGCAGCGATCCCGATGCAGCGCTGTACTGGCTGGCACGGATGCTGGAGGCGGGCGAAGATCCGCTCTTCATCCTGCGGCGCATGATCATAGTGGCATCGGAGGATATCGGCAACGCTGATCCGCGTGCACTGCAAATGGCCGTCTCGGCCCTGCACGCATTCCAGATGATCGGCATGCCCGAAGGTCGCATAACGCTTGGCCAGTTGGTGACGTATCTCGCCACCGCGCCAAAATCAAACGCCTCGTACATCGGCATCGATGAAGCTTTGGCCGAGGTACGAAAAAGCGGTGCGCTTCCCGTTCCCCTGCATATCCGAAATGCCCCTACCAGACTGATGAAGGAGTGCGGTTACGGCAAGGGCTACCAGTATGCCCACGACCATGAAGAGGGCTATGCAGGCCAGCAGTGCCTGCCGGACAACCTGGCAGGTCGGAGATTCTATGCACCGAAAGGGCATGGCTACGAAAAGAGCATCAATGATAGGATGGAATGGCTGCGCAGCATGAAGACGCCCCATAACAGCGACACTTGACACCATCGAGTTGTTGCCTGATAATCAACCACAACAGTCTAATAAATTCACCGGAGGAGACAGACCATGATCAGCGGAAAAATGTCGGAATCTCTTAACAAGCATATGAATTTCGAGCTCCAGTCGGCTCATCTGTATCTCTCCATGTCCTCAAGCGCCAATGAAATGGGCCTTAAGGGTGCAGCCAACTGGTTCATGGTTCAGTACCGTGAAGAGATGATTCACTTCATGAAGTTTTACACCTACCTGGTCGATCAGGGAACAAACATCACACTTCTGGCAAGCAAGGCGGTGCCCAACAATTACAAATCGCTGCTGGAGTTGATGCAGAAAACATTGGCGCATGAACAGGTGATAACATCCTGCATTAATGAATTAAGCGAGCAGGCGGTTAAGGAAAAGGATCATGCCACACAGATCTTCCTGCAGTGGTTCGTCACCGAACAGATTGAAGAGGAAAATAACGACCGTGACCTGCTGGCAAAGCTCAAACTGGTGGGAGACAACGGTCACGGTATCCTGATGATTGATGCTGAAATGGCACAGCGTGTCTTTATAGTGCCTCCCGGCTCACCGTTGGCGGTTTAAAATGAAGATCCGCTTCTGTGAGCATAACAAGGGCAAAGGCAAGGTTATCCGTCAATTGACGGAGGAGTTCACTGAACTGAATATCAAAGTCAAGAATTGTATCAAGCAATGCAGCGCCTGCCGCGACAATCCCATGGCAACCGTGAACAAAGAGAAGATCACTGCAAAAGAGGGGGATCAGCTCTATAAAAAAATCCGCGAAATCATTCTCGCAGAAAGAAAGGAATAATGACCCGGATGCCGGGAACTTGACCGGTGTTTCCGAGTACTCCTTTTCGTCAGATCTGATTGAAGGTTGCCGCTTTTTTCAGTTTATGCTATTCTCCATTCCTTTGTAGCATGAGGATTCCACGCGCTCTTAGCTCAGCCGGATAGAGCAACGGCCTTCTAAGCCGTAGGCCACAGGTTCGAATCCTGTAGGGCGCGCCAATAATAACAAGTGCTTACAGAGATTGTCTGTGGGCCCTTTTTGTTCGTGGTGTAGTAGGTGGTGTAATAAAAGTTCATGTCCTGAAATATTATCCTGTAAAAAATATTCTGGTCGATCAGCAGAAAATTATCCAGCAGGTACTATTGAGCGCAAAATTGCGCCGGTCGGCAAACGTACATATTTATCCGGCTCGTTCACAGTCTGGGTTGAGTGGCGGGTAAGATTGTGAAGTCAGCCAATGGCGTACTTCAATACAAAAGGCTCCCCGATATGCAGGGAACCTCCCCGTATTCCACCATCGGCGGTGTTGTGACCTCTACAGCAAGCCCGTAGAGGGCGGAACGGCAAGCAGGGCATACTATGCCCTACCCCTAAAACCCGCCATGCTGTAGCCACCAACAGAAAGACCGCCCCCGGATATTATCAGGAACGGTCTAGCTGCGGTGCCGGTGTTATGTGGAGGCGGCTCATGTCAATCGGCACGC
>CAIPTY010000097.1 GCA_903868145.1 uncultured Desulfuromonadales bacterium
ACTGAGCGTCACCATCTTCGAGCGAATGCCCTTATTGCAAGCACTTACAGATTCCGATTACAGAAGCGAAACAGACGAAAATAATAACCAACTGTTTTTATTCAACTAAACGTTGGGACACTACTGGTCGAACATAAAAATTGATGTACGAGTTGATACTCTTGGAGGAAGAATTGTTGACACCTGGACAACGGATGCAACAGGCATCCATACATTCCAGGAGACGGTTGGCTCAGACTACTTTTTTGTATTCACAGACGTAGCTTCTCCGGTCAGATTCACGACACAAAACTATAGCAACAATCCTGTCAAACCAGCTTTAACAGGTTCGCCGACAACCGTAAATGTGGTAATGGCACCGTAAGGGTAATGTGTCGCCCCGTTGCACGTGCAGCGGGGCGATTTGATGAACTCGCTGGAACACCGTGGAGTGGAGCGCGCTGTGATCTGACATACAGGTACCTTCATAGTGGTCAGCACTTTAGAATTGTCAGCAGTTTTGTTCATTGATAGTGAGTACCTCATGCCATTCTTAATTTGCCTACGAGACAGCAATGCAGCGGTCTGACAAAATTCAAGGGTTTAGTAATACCGTCTCCCGTTGGGGTACCGATTGACATGGAAGCGTACCCCTCTCCCATGCCCAGACCGTAAAGAGTCGAAGCATTATTGACGAAAATGGAGCATTTCATTCGCCGCTCCATACGGGTCACGTTCCCCAGATTGGCAGAATACATGGCAGCGGAGTGATGGTTATTTGCCTCGACCTTATACGCCAGTTCTATAGCGGCATCCAAATCCTTGACAAAACTGACGGGAAGAACCGGCATGAGTTGTTCAGTCCAGACAAGCGGATGATTGTTGGGCACTACCCCCCAGAGCAGACGGACACATGCAGGCACAACCAGACCGATGCCACTTCCTATGACCGATGCATCGCGACCGACATAGTCCCGATTGATGATTGATCCCCTGCAACCTTGGCCACTGTCCAGGATGACGAGGTTCGAAACGGCATCCATCTGAGATGATGTCAGTTCAAATGCCCGGAGGTCATTACGCATACTTTCCAAAAATACTGATCTGACAGCTTCGACCACTATTACTTCTTTTTCGGCGATACAGAGGACGTTATTGTCGAAACTGGCACCGGATATGATTTCCTCGACGCAATTGGGAAAAACAGCACTCTCATCCACGACTACCGGCGGGTTTCCCGGCCCGGCTGCAATGGTCTTGCATACTTTGCCGATTGACATGGCAATATTCACTATCGCCGGCCCTCCGGTTACCAGGTTGAGACTGACCCCTCGATGGGCCAGGAGCGAACGGGCGGTCTCATGGGTTGCAGGGGATACCGTTGTGATCAGGCCTGCGGGGGCACCCGCTGAAACCGCAGCAGACGCCAAGACACGCATCGCCTCCTGACAGACTCTGGCAGCCGCCGGATGCGGGGCAAAGACCACAGAATTGCCCGCAGCGAGTATGGCTATGGCGTTGGATATAATGGTTGCTACCGGATTGTTAGATGGAGTTATGGCAGCCACTACACCAAAGGGGGCGTACTCAACAAGAGTCAATCCGCTATCACCGGTATAGACATGCGACTGCAAATCCTCTACCCCAGGAGTACGGTTGGCGCAGAGCAGGTTCTTCTGTGTCTTGTCGGCGACCCGGCCAATCTTTGTCTCGTCTACCGCCATACGCCCCCAGCGCTCCGAGTTGGCAACGGCAGCCGCCCGCATGGCCTTAATGACAAAACCACGCACCTCAAAACTCTGCTCATGAAAAACAATCTGCGCCTGAGACGCTGTGGATACGGCTGCATCTACGCTAGAGTGCATAACATAATCGCCTGCTTCTCCAGGCATTTGCACTGCACCAGACACCTTAGGCCTTTTCTGTTCTGATGTAGTATGATTCATGATCTTGATACTGTATGAAGTTTGCATTCAGTTTGAGATGATAAGCATTCGCAGCTGCTGTCAGCACGCAAATCAATTATTTCAAGTCGTGGGTTTGTTCGTGGTGTGCATCGGGAAGAGCCGGCCGTCAAAACCACAAGCCCTTGCTGCAATCCTTCAGATCCGACCCAGTCTCTGGCAAATCCGTTCCAGTCATCGATAGGCTCAGGCACATGAACGGCTTTGACACCATAACAGAATTGCAGGCCACGGCAGGTCGCCTCTTCTGAACTGACTGCTGCAATCCAGACCGGCAGCTTAAAGCGAGAGATCATCCTTGCCGTGTATCCAGAAAAAGTTGGGACTATGACCGCCGTTGCTGCAAGATGAGCAACCGTTTGTTTGACGTTACGCGAGATGAGACCTACGAGATTAGGGTCGCAGTCACCGCTATATTCAGAGAAAGCATCAGAAAAACATATTTCACTACGATACGGCTCCGTTGCCGATGCTATTCTGGAAAGCATCTTCACTGATTCAACCGGAAATCTACCCATGGCCGACTCTTCGGAAAGCATCACACAATCTGTGCCGTCAATGATGGCATTTGCAACATCTGTGGCCTCTGCCCTGGTCGGGTGGTAATGGTCGACCATTGATTCAAGCATCTGCGTGGCAGTTATAACCGGCTTACCCAATAGATTTGCCCTGCTGATAAGCTGTTTCTGAAGCACAGCAATTCTCTCTATGGGGGTTTCAACTCCAAGGTCGCCGCGAGCAATCATGATTCCGTCAGCCACTTTCAGAATCTCATCAATATGGGTCAGTGCCCCCGCCCTCTCGATCTTGGCAATAATGAATGGCCGAAATCCAAGATCTGCTGCCGCCTGACGGACTGCGTCGATATCGGCTGCAGTCTCAACAAAGGACTGGCTGACCGCATCCGCACCGCTCTCCAGTGCACATTTAAGGCAGTCATAGTCATGTTCTGTAAAAGCGCTGATACCAAGTTCGATTCCGGGCAGATTAAGCCCTTTGCGTGATCGCAGCTCACCACCGTCAAGCACACGGCACTGGACATCGGTGCCTTCGGCTTTTACCACCTCAAGATGTATAATTCCGTCGTTCAGGAATAGAAAATCTCCAGCCCTGACGACAGCAGGTAAACGCTGAAAGTTGACGGAGGCATGCCGCCGGTCTCCAATGATCTGATCCGTAGTCAGCGTGAACCCATCACCCTTCATCAATTCAATAGGTTCTTCAGTCAATTGTCCGATCCGCATTTTGGGACCCGGCAGATCTGCCATGATGGTCAGAGTTCTACCGGCTTCACGGGCGGCCAGGCGGAGATTTATAATTGCGTTCCTATGCCCGGTAAAATCCCCATGAGAAAAATTGAGCCTGGCTATGTTCATTCCTGCATCCAGCATCTGCCGCATAATCTCAACAGACTCGGAAGCCGGTCCGATCGTACAGACTATCTTCGTTTTATTGGTAGCAAGTGACACGGGATAATCCTCCTATGATTTGTTTGAATCAAAATGACTTACTTCAAAATAAAGCGCCACACCTTCAGCTTCCATAAACTCATCGACCTTGATCGGCTTGATTACCCTTGAGCACCCATCATCACGACAATCCGATGCTTCACCAGACCACGTTCAAGCGTGATCACAGCACCGGCAACTCGTTGGCCGTCCATCTCCATCCAGGCCACGCCGCGCTGGCAGCCGCTCGGATTTTCAACTTGAATTGAGTACACCGTTTCGCCATGACGATACGTCATTGCGAAGCCTGGCCATGTTGACGGGATCACCGGCTGTATCAGCATCTGCCCGCTTCGCACCTGCAGGCCGAGAACCTCTTCAATCCAGGCCCGGTACATCCAGGCCGCCGAACCGGTATACCATGACCAGCCGCCCTGCCCCATGCGCCCAGGCAAGCGATAGACGTCAGCCGCAACCACGTACGGCTCTATCCCGTATTGCCAGACCGTTTCCGCATCCCGGGCGTGTTCAATCGGGTTGAGCATGCGCAACAGCTGGACCGCCCGCTCACCGTCACCTTTGCGGGCCATGGCCATGGCCATCCAGAGTGCTGCATGGGTATATTGCCCACCGTTTTCACGCACACCGGGGGGGTAACCCTTGATATAACCGGGTGATGGTTCAGATGTATTGAAAGGCGGCTCGAAGAGCAGCGCCAGACCCTCATCCTGCAGGACGAGATGATGCCATGCCGATTCCAGGGCCTGATCAGCTCGTGCCGGGTCGGCTGCACCTGAGAGCCAGGCCCAGGACTGCGGCAGTGAGTCTATCCGGGCCTCACTGTTTGCTGCTGATCCAAGCGGGCTGCCATCATCGAAGGTTCCCCGCAGATACCACTCACCGTCCCATCCGGCCAGTTCGATGCGCCGGATCAGGGCAATCCTGTCCTGCTGGTAGGCCTGTTCCAGATCTGGCTGCATCAGCAGGCTTGAAAGTTCAGCCATTCCCTGTAACAGATCGCACAGGAACCAGCCCAGCCACACGCTCTCGCCCTTGCCACCGGAACCCACCAGGTTCATCCCGTCGTTCCAGTCCCCTGTTCCGATCAAAGGCAGACCATGTGGTCCAATTGTCAGGCCGCGACTGACAGCACGCCGGCAGTGTTCAAAGAGTGAAGCCCGCTCAAAGGTAACTTCCGGAGTCAAAAACAGCTCGTGCTGATTATCTGCCAGCAAGGGTGCGTTGAGGAATGGAATATCCACGTGAAGAATTTCAATATCGCCGGTAACCCTGACATACTGAAAAACTACATGAGGCAGCCAGAGCAGATCGTCGGTAATACGCGAGCGAATGCCCGCCCCGCTCGGCGGGTGCCACCAATGCTGCACATCCCCTTCTTTAAACTGACGGCTGGCAGCAAGCAGGATCTGGGCGCGAGCCAGCTCGGGCTTTGCATACAGGAACGCCATGACATCCTGCAACTGATCGCGAAAACCGAATGCACCACCTGACTGGTAGAAACCGGAACGGCCCCAGATGCGGCAGCTCAGAGACTGGTACTGAAGCCAGCGGTTAATCAGCAGGTTAGCGGCCAGCTCCGGGGTCTGAACTTCAATCGTACCGAGCAAGGCATCCCACCAGATACGGGTCTGATGAAGAGCCTCTTCCAAAGCCTGATCTTCCTGATAGCAGAGCGCCAGCCCTCTGGCCTCCGCCACGGAACCTCCCTGGCCCAACATGCACGTAATGTCACGAACCTCCCCGGGGTTCATTTCTATGACAGTACGGAGTGCCACGCACGGATCCAATCCGGCTCCAACTTTTTTGGAAAGGCGGGTCAGCTCCATCCCAGCCGGGTTGGTCAGCGAGCGGTTACGCCCGATGAATGCACAGCGGTCGCCACCATAAGACTCTGCCGGGGGAGTCATTGCTACAAAAGTGACCCGCTCTCCGTACTCGGGATGGTAGCGATTATGAACCAGCATGGCTTGTGCCTCTTCGTCCCAGTTTGTAATGAGATGCATCTGGGATGTTTCGCGGTTCTCGCCGAGAGTCAGTTCAACATAAAAAGTCACCGAGAGCCTGCGCCGCCGTGCTGAGGCATTGGTCAGCCGCAGGCGCTGCAGCTTGACCGGCTTACCGCCACTCTCATCCACAGGCACAAAGACGGTTAGTTCCTGCTCAATGCCGCAGCTGTTGTGTTCGAATACTGTATAACCGGCACCGTGTCGGGCACGATACGCAGTATCCTCGCGGATTGGTGAAGCGGTTGGCGTCCAGAAGAGACCGCTCTCTTCGTCGCGGATGTAGAGCACTTCCGAGGCCGGATCAAGTACCGGGTCATTTGACCATCCGGTCAGACGGTTGCGCTGGCTGTTGCCAAACCAGGTGAAGCCGGACCCGGCTTCGCTGACAAGGGTGCCAAAAGTCGGGTTGGCTATGACATTTACCCATGGAGCCGGGGTGTTGGTGCCTGGCCCCAGATAGATTGCATATTCACGCCCGTCCAGTGTAAAGCCGCCCAGACTGTTGAAGTAGTTCAACTCCATGAAGGGGAGCGGAGCTGAGGGTTCTCTGGCTGCATGCTTGCGGACCATCCATTCCGGCGATTCGGAAGCTTCCGCCGAAACCCCCATCTGCTGAGCCAGCGTACCACGGGCAGCCACCAGTACAACACTGGCTACGGCCTTGAATAGATTCAGGTCCTCCTCGGGAATCTGCGCAGCGTTCTTCAAAAAGATCTCCCCTGCACGATCAGTTGCAGCAGAGACCGTGTGGGCCTGGATTAGCTGTTCAAGCCTTTCCTGGAGCGGCCGCTGGTAGCTTCCGGCCTCCTCGTTGAGAATCACCAGGTCGGTCGACAATCCGTGCATCCGCCAATAGGTATGGGCCTGGAGCATCTGGCGCACCAGGCTGATCTCTCTGGTCTCGCCAATAGTAATCAGCACCAGTGGTAGATCTCCGGAAATCGCATACGGCCACAAGCCTGCCTGTCCCTTGCGGTTGTCTCCCAGGCGCTCGGCAGGTGCGCGCAGCAACTGGTTTGGAAACAGCAGATTGCTGGCCAGTTGCTGAAAACGGCGCGCCTCGTCAGGCTGAACCCGCAGCACCTGCAACTGCTGCTGAGCCGCACCCCAGGCAAAGTCCATGGCCCGGTCAGTGGCATACGAGTCGCTGTACTTATCCATCAGCAGCAGTACCTGTTCACGGCTTGATCCTGCGGCCAGCACAAACGAAAGCTGGACGTGCTGCCCCTGTCCCAGAGTCAGGCTTCGCCGTATACCGAGCATCGGATCCAGGACGAAACCCTGATTATTGTCAAGATCCTGTGTGGCTCCCATGGGGTTCGCCAGGGTTCGGCCACGCCCGATGAAGCGCCCCCGGTCAGTTTCAAACTGCCACGCTGTATCATCTGACCGGTCCTCAGCGGTCTGCTCAACTGTCAGGCAATGCGCCACATACAGCGGTATTTCGTTCTCGCTGCGCGCTCGCCGGCAGGCAAGCAGCGTCTGCTCTTCTGAAAGTGCCTCGGTCTGAATGAACAGCTTATTGAAAGCCGGGTGCTGGCGGTCGGCATTATGTGGCGCCATGGAGAGTTCGATATAACTGGTGACGTTAAGCCGACGAACACGGGAGGAACGGTTGACGATCGTAATGCGGCGCACCTCTACATCGTCTTCAGGCGATACGATGACCTCTGTCTGGGTGTGGAGGCCTGAATCGACCCGGCGAAATACAGCCCGGTCGAGGGTAAATTCAACTGAATACCCTGTATGTTTACCTCCGACAGGATGATAGGTAGTAGACCAGAGACGGTCAGGTTCCGCCTCATGGATGTAGCAGAAAGTGCCCTGACTATCGCAGGTTTGATCGGAACGCCAGCGTGTAAGTTCCTGGCCACCCCACTGACTGTAGCCGCCGCCACTGTTGGTAATCATCAATCCGTAGCTGCCGTTGCTGAGCAAAAGGCTCCTGGGTGTTGCCGTATGGGGCGTACTGAAGGTTATCCCTGCCGGCGCGGCATGATCTCCTTCAACGAGTGTCGGTTCGCTCTGCCGCAGTGATATAAGCTGCAGCGGCGGCAGGGTCGGGATGCGCTCCTGAAGCAGCGCCTCGAAAGCACGCACCCGGGGATCGCTGTGAAAGCGCCGTGGAAAGGGATTGCCATGGAGAAAGTTAGTCAGGGCTATAAATGCCATTCCCTGATGATGAGCCATATACGCCTCAATTATTACCCCGCGCTTTCCCTCCCGCTGCGGCTGCCTGCTGAAATCCATTGCCTCATAATAGCCGTATTCAGAGAGCATCCCCAGACCGGCCAGTCGTTTCAGATTCTGAACGGTATCGCCTGGCGCCACGTTTAGAGCCAGCAATGCAGCATATGGTGCGATGACCAGCTGTTCTTCCAGGCCACGCTTCAGACCAAGAGACGGTACACCGAAGGCCTTGTACTGGTAGGTCTTGGTCAGATCGAGATCGGCAAAGGCAGACTCTGAAACACCCCAGGGCACAGAGCAGGTACGGCCGTAAGCGATCTGTACAGCCACCGATTCACGGGCTGCCTTGTCGAGCAGCGAGTTGCCGTAGGAGCGTTGAAACAACAGCGGCATCAGGTATTCAAACATTGTCCCGGTCCAGCTGAGCAGCACACGTTGCCGGCCGATGGCGCCATAAGGCCTCCCCAGCGAGAACCAGTGTTCCAGGGGGACATCTCCCCGTGCAATGCTGACAAAACTGCCGAGACGAGCCTCACTTGCCAGAAGATCGTAACTGGAAACATCCAGACGGTCGGTGGAGACATTAAAGCCAATACTGAAAAGTTTGCGCTTTGAATCATACAGAAAGCGCATATTCATGCCAGCCGACAGGTCGCGGACGCGGATTGCCAAATGTTCAAGCTTCGACAGGGTTTCTCCGGCAAGCCATTGTGCTGTGGCAAAAGCTTCAATAACCCTGTCAAGCCAGGGGATGAGTTCCGCAATCTCAGGAGAGGATTTTTCACGAAGCAGTCGTAGAACCAGAATCGATTCAATACGGTCAGATGCAAGATCAACAAGAGACGGTGCACGGGACAGATCCTGCCGGATGGCCAGCAGAGCCGGCTGTCCCAGATCGGTAAGCTCAGGTTCGGTCTTTTCGGCAAGGATTTCGATCCAGGCAAGATAGCTGTCACTGTTTCCAAGCCAGGCGGATACCTGCTGTTCAAGTTCCAGAGCCCATGGCGTGCTTTTAGCGGCTGCCACAACTGATCTGACGTTATCTGCAATCCGTCGCTGCATGCGCAGAAGATCAACGATGCCGGTTGGAGCGGCATTCCATTGAGCCAGCAGTAATTCAAGCGGCTGGCGATACAGGCAGCTGATTCCTTCCAACAGGGCTGCCTGTTTAAGTATTTTAGCGGTGTCCGCCAAACCGGTACAGACAGTGACCGACAGAAGCGGCGCGTTGCGCAGTTCATCAAGCCCCTGTTCCAGCGCCCACAGAGCCCCCAGAAGATTGCCGCTGTCAACGGTGGAGACATAGCGAGGTTCAAGCGAAGCCAGAGTCTGGATATCGTACCAGTTCAGCAGATGTCCTTCGTAGCGTTCCAGGCGGTCGATGCTCGCCATGCTTGCCGTCAGTTTTTCGACAACCTGATTCACCGTCAGGTAACCGGAATCGTGTGCTCCCAGGACACACGTCAGCCAGAGGCCGATGTTGGTCGGACTGGTACGCATAGCCAGGCGTTTCTGATGGGCAACCTGAAAGTTGTCTGGCGGAAGCCATGAGGTGCCGTCATTGACAAATGCTGAGAAATAGTGCCAGGTCCGACGCGCAATCTGCCTGAGGAAGCGTTGGTCTGATTCCGTCAGCGGCTGTGTCTGCTGCTTTTCTGACGGTCGCAGATTCAGGACCCAGCCGAGCAGGGGCGAGAAAAACCAGAGCCCAATCCACGGGGCTGCCGGCAGCAGGCTGGCCGGAATAACGCACCAGAGCGCACAGGCCAGAATACCGCTGAATACGCTCCCCAGCGCCAGTGTTGCGACGAAGACCGGCTGACGACGCGAAGCGCGCCAGTGGTTTGCCTGGGCCGTCCACTCCAGCAGGTTGCGATGAGAGATCATGCGTCGGTACCAGACCAGAGCGATTGCATTCAGAGCCACCGCTGCCTGGTGCGGCAACAGAGCTGCGTCGGCAGTTGCCCGCAGCAGATCGTGAAACAGTTTTGACGGGGAGAAAAATTTTAATCCCTTTCGGGTGGTAGCCATCGTGAAGGGCTGCGCCAGAGGATGAAAGAGCAATTGCATTCCCACAACCATCGTAGCAATACCGCCGGCATTCGGCGATGTGAACCAGGTTGCAATCAGCAGGAGCAGGCTCGTGGATGGCAGCAGGCTGCGACGCAAATTATCCAGGATCTTCCAGCGGCTGAGCAGAGATATCGGGTTGGCTCCGCAACTACCGTCAGACTGAGGTACACGTGGGAATATCCATCCGGCGATCTGCCAGTCACCACGAATCCACCGATGCGTGCGGCTGCTGTAACTCTGATATCCCTGGGGGAATTCATCGTAGAGTTCAATATCGCTGGCCAATCCCACCCTGACATGGGCACCTTCGATCAGGTCGTGGCTCAGCACCCACGCTTCAGGGAATCTGCCGGACATCACACGACTGAAAGCACGTACATCGTAAATCCCCTTGCCATGGTATGATCCTTCTCCGCTCAGATCCTGGTACACATCCGAAACGGCCTGCGTGTAAGGGTCTATACCGACAGAATCGGCGAAGAGACGGCTGAAGATCGAAGCGCTTGTGCTCGGCAGGGTCGGACTCACCCGCGGTTGGATGATCGTATAGGAACCGGGCATGACAGCGCCTGCCGCGTCAAACCGCGGCTGATTAAGGGGGTGCGCCAGGGTCTCAATCATTCGGCGTGCTGTTGCATGCGGCAATTGTGTATCACTGTCCAGAGTGATTATGAAGCGGATCTCAGTGAGCGCATCAGTGTCACCCACATATACCAGACGTTCAGCATTCAGGGGTCGCGTACCTTCAATCAGACAATTCAGTTCCTCCAGTTTTCCCCGCTTTCGCTCCCAGCCGATGAATTTCTGCTCGGATTCACTCCAGCGGCGCTCGCGATGAAACAGGAAAAAGCGTGCACCTCCATGGCGTTTATTCAGCTCTTCAAGGCATTTGCTGGCGGTCTGGAGCAGTTCGCTGTCATCTTCAAGGGAAAGCGTGGTCGCATCAGTATAGTCGGTGAACAGACTGAAGAGCAGATTAGCTTCCTTGTTGGCCAGATAGCGGATCTCCAGTTTTTCGACCTCGCAGTGAATCGTCTCCGCGTCAACCAGCATCATCGGAACAACCACCAGAGTGCGGAAAGCATCGGGAATCCCCGATTCTTCGAAATCCATCTTCGGCAAAGGACGAGGCGGCAACATTCGGGTAACCAGATAATTGACCACTTCGATAGCCAGCTGACTGACCGGAATCAGCAGGAGCAAGGTCAATCCGATTAGTCCTGCTGTACTGATCTGCCAAAACGAACGGGAGGTTACTGTCATGCATAATATGAGAGCGGAGACACCGGCAATGCTGCAACCGTAGAAAGCCGTGTGATGGCGATACACCCATTCCAGGGAGCGGTAGCGAAGTGTTTCACGGCAGTTCAGTTGCCGCGTCAAATCAGCCCTCCCCTCTCCGACAAGCCAACTGCCTACATGGTTACGCAGCTGATCACCTGTTGTGCCTCGCCCTGCCTGTGTCGCCAGCAGGAATACCCGCTGTGCGACCTGTTCCTCGCTCTGTGCGGAGGCTGAAGAAATCTCTTCAATTGACCGGCGACAGCGGTCACGGGTAGCGAAATCCATCCCTGAGTAGAGACCGGACGGGTCACGGCGCAAGATCTGCTCCACCCGACTGAGCTTCTCGAAAATCTCCCGCCAGTCCATCTGGGCGAGTTGGCGCAGACTGGTAAAGGCATTTCCGCAGGAAAGCTGTTCTCTGGTCTGCCGGTTCTGCTCAAGCAGAATCATGTCATGCAGCGATTTTTTGAGTGAGCGTTCAAGCCAGCTCTTGACCGGAGCCAAAGCAGCAGCTTCATCGTAGAGCAGGCCGATCAGCTGCGAACCGAAATACGGACTTGGGCATGGTTCTGATTTGGCAAGCTCAGCAAGTATTGCGAAGAGCTGATTGGAATCGCGTCGATTTGCCGCTATCAGCCGGTTAGCCCAGAAATCGGATAGCTGTCGTTCACGAAGATCTGCCAGAGCCGTGACCGCCAGGCTCTGTATACTTTCAATCAGCGCGATGCGCAGCATCTGCGGAATCGCCCACAACTCACCGATTGTAAGAATACGGACTGACTGATGGGCTTCGATAAACGCCAGGATATTCTCCCGGTTAAGCAGCAACTCCGTGTGAGAGACCAGATCCTTGGAAAGCGCATAAATGCAGGGCAGCCCACGATGGGGAGCAGAACCAAGAGTCGGCAGTTGCCGGTAAAACTGCCGGGGAAGGTTCAGCAGAACATCACGGGCGTTACCTTCCAGTATGTATTCGTTATCCAGGATCCAATCAGCAGCCGGCGTGGCCTTCTGCTCCAGCTGACTGGCTGCGTTGAGATCCGCGCAGACCACGCGTACCCAGTGGCGGGACAGTTTGAGGCGTTTGAGCAGTTCGTCGCTGCTCTTCTGTTTTGGATCAACATGCTGTTCTTTGGCATGGCGCTGGGCATGTTCCTGAATCTGTGACGGAGAGAGTTTAGTTGCGGGCCCCCGAGACTCTGTCCGCCGCTCTCGTTTGGGATGCATGACAAAAAGCGCCGGGGGGGGATCGCTGCTTTCACGCAGCAGAGACATCGGTTGCAGAAGAGATTCAACCGGAGCCTGTACTATCAGAACCGATTCCCCGGATACCAGCCAGCGGGCATAATCACGTATGCAGGCCGGATCGACTGCATGCCTGGATCGTCTCAGACACAGGAAAGCGATAAGGGTGCCGATCACGGCACATGAGAGGGTTATCGCCAGAGACATGGAATTAAAACGGACCGGAAGAAGCTCAGACAGTTGCAGAAGCATGAAAGCCATCCTGCCAAACGCTCCGGACATAATGGCAACAAATATATAAATCAAGAGTCTGCGACGCACAAAAGGCTCGGTGCTGCTGACATCTTCGTCCAGCCCCTTATGCACCAGAGCGGTGCGGCTGAAGCCATGGCGTCTCAGTTCCCTGAGTGCTTTTCTGGCTTCAGCATGTTGTGCGAAATATCCGATTAAAATGCCGTCGTCCACTAAGCGTCCTTTTCTGTTACTCAGTCTGAGAATTATTGATGGTGAAAGTGGTCATATCGTCATGTTCCACATCACGATTATTCCGGCAGGTTAATAGATCTCAGGGTTTCAAACCATGCGTCTGACAAAATATTTTCTTGTTTCATCGCTTACCATAAGCAGCAGGGCAAACGGTATCAGCAGCAGCCATACGTTTATGCCGACAGGCGCACAGGCGAAAAGGGAATTACCGAGAGGTGTGTAGATGATGAAGGCAGCCAGAAGCACTTCGGTGGCTATCCCGACCAGCACCAGACGATTGGAGAAGACGCCGAGTTTGATAATGGAGACATTGTGAGACCGGCAGGCAAAGACGTTGGCAACCTGAGTCGCAATAATACCGGCAAGACAGGCCGTAGTGGCCTGCAGGTACAGTTCTGAGTAATGAGCCAGCGGTTGAGACCAGCTCCAGCCCCCCTGATGCAAGATGTAGAAGTATGCCGTCATCCCGGCGACCGCCTCCCACATCCCCAGATACAGATAGGCTCGTATGAGCACAGCCCGGGTAAGCAGATGTTCACCCTGAGGTCGGGGTGGACGCTGCATGATGTCTGGCGCCGGTTTTTCCGCCCCGAGTGCCAGTGCCGGAAACATGTCGGTGCCAAGATCCACGGCAAGAATCTGCATGATGGTGAGCGGCAGCGGGATACCGAAAAGTATATAACCGATATAGGGAACCAACTCCGGAATATTGGAAGCGAATATGTAGGTAATGAAGTTCTGGATGTTTTCAAAGACGGCGCGCCCTTCCTCTATGGCATGAACGATGGAGGCGAAGTTGTCATCCAGCAGCACGATATCTGCAGCCTCACGGGCAACACTTGTGCCGGTCAGCCCCATGGCAATGCCGACATGTGCTTTTTTCAGGGCCGGCGCGTCATTGACGCCGTCTCCGGTCACCGCCACGCGATGCCCCTGCTCGATTAGCAGACTGACTACATGCATCTTGTTCTGGGGAGACATACGGGCAAAAATGAGATTTTCCTTCTTCAGCTCCTCACGCAACCGTTCGTCCGGCATGCCGGCACACTCACGCCCTTCGATAATAACAGGGTCTCCGGTTATCAACCCGATGTCTCGGGCGATTGCCGCCGCCGTGGGCCCGGCATCACCGGTTATCATGATGACTCTGATACCTGCGCTGTGGCAGTCTTTGAGGGCTTGCGGAACTTCAGGACGCGGCGGATCCAAAAGTCCCATGAACCCGGCAAAAACGAGCCCATCTTCCGGGATCTCTCCCGTCGGGACAGCATCCAACTCCCTGAAAGCGAGCGAAATTACCCGGAGCCCCCCGGAGGCCATGGTTTGTAGACGTTCCAGAAAATCAGCACTGGCGGTGCTGTCAAGCGGAACGGTCGATCCTTGATTTACCTGCGCCGTACAGAGCGGCAGCACGTTTTCGCCCGCTCCTTTAATCAGGACGAAAATTTTCCCGTCGATCCGGTGGAGTGTGGCCATCCGTTTACGCTCGGTATCAAAGGGGGTTTCACCCAGCCGTTCACCCGTTACAGCGCCCTGTGCAATCGCATAGTTGTACAGCGCCGTTTCCGTAGGATCTCCCTTAACCCCTTCGGTCGTTACGTTGACATTACTGCAAAGCTGGGCAACCGTGCAGGCCATAGCGGTTGTATCATCCGGGCTCCAGAACGTTTTTACGGTCATCTGGTTCTGGGTAAGCGTACCGGTCTTATCGGTACAGATCAGATCAACAGAGCCGAGAGCCTGCACTGCATTGAGATTTTTAACCAATGCGTTCCGCTTCGCCATGCGTTTGCTCCCCATGGCCAGCGAAAGCGTCACGGTCGGCAGCAGTCCTTCCGGCACAGTGGCGATGATAATGCCGATGGCAAACAGAAAATTGTCCCAGAAACCTCGACCAACAAGTGCTCCGATCAGGAAAAAACAGGCACCGCAGACTACCGCGATTATCGCGACAATCCGGCTGACCCTGGTGATCTCGATATGGAGCGGACTGATCTCCTCCACCACCTTGCCGGTTATCTGCGCGATCTTGCCGAACTCAGTCGCCATACCGGTCGCATAGACAACCGCCTGCCCGCTGCCGCTCACCACCAGCGTCCCGGCAAACACCAGATTCGAACTGTCGAGCAGTTCCCCTTCGCAGGGGCCGTCGCTCAGCAATCGTGAGTCAGATTCACCGGTCAGCGGTGCGTTGTTGACGGTCAACCGGCTTGTCTGAACGACACGTGCATCGGCAGGCACCTTGTCCCCCTCCCGCAGAAGGACCAGGTCTCCCGGTACAATTTCAGCCGCGTCAACCTCAAGCTCGGCACCGTTTCTGATCACGGCAACCCGGAACGGGAGCATCTTGCGGAGTTCTTCGATCGCCTTTTCGGTTCGGTACTCCTGGATGAAGGTGAAGATGGCATTGATGAAGATGACAGCCAGAATGGCAACGCCGAGCCGGACAAGCCCCTCTCCGGGGTGCAGGTACTCAGACAGAAAGCAGAGCGCGGCTGCAAACCAGAGCAGCAGGGCCAGGAAGTGGGTGAACTGTTCCACAAGCCGTAAAAACAGGGAGCGGGTCTGAACCTCATGGATCTCGTTAAACCCGTATTCGGATCGCCGGTGCAATGCCTCTTCTGGTGTAATTCCTTGAGGGGTGCTCAGCATGCTTGAAAATACTTCGTCGTGGGTAAGAGCCTGAATTTTCATGACTTCAACAGGCAAGTCTGAACAGAATTACGTTGCAGGGCGGCATGTGCATGACATCACTGACCGGGTTGCTCAGGAACAATCTTCGCAGAACTCCTCGGCCGCTCGTCCCTATAACTATCAGATCATTACGGCGGGTAATTGCTTCCACTGTGATGGATTTTCCAAGTTGTCCCCTTCCACCTCGCTCAAGCACGAAAACATCTTGCAGTTGCAGTTTTTTACCGAACTGGATTATGTCGTCGGGCATTACATTTGTCTCTTCCCCATCAAAAAGATGAAACAAAGTCACCTGTGCATGGAAGCTCCTGGCCAACTCCGCGACAAACTTCAGACCACGCCCATCGTCGCTGACAACTTTCCCGAGCGGTACCAGGATATTACCGGGGTGAGGTTTGCCCATGGTAATGGCCCGCATTATCGCAAGATCCGACGTGACTGTCCGTAACAGGTGATGAACAGTGTGCAACTTAAACTTGGATCCGTATCGTTCGCCTGGCGTAATGGGATAAAAAACGAGGTCAGCTTTCTCAATCTCTGCCCGTTTAGGTAACAACGAACGAATATTTCCAATTTCGGTAATACGTGTAACCGGAACACTCATTCCGGTAGAGACCGCCTGAAGATGATCAAGATGCACCTCGGTACGGTCAATCAAAACATCGTGACACCCCGTGGCATGTACGGCGTAGAGAATGAGCCTCGCTTTGCACGATGCCGCTAGTGTGATTGCATAGTGAGCGGTAACTGTGGATGCGGTATTTTCGTCTACGACTGTGAGTATTGTGCAGTAGCTCATTTTGGCGGGATGACACAATCTGAAATTACAGATCAGACCGTGCGGTTCCTTTCAGTGATGTCGAGATGCACAGAATGCGAGTACTCTGGAAGAGTGTCAAAAACTTAAACCTTAAAATCTGAAAAAAACTCTTTCTCCTCTTTAGAAGCTGCAGAGGCTAACAATTCATCGGCCTCTTTTTCCACGAGCTTCTCTAACTTACATGCAAATTCCCATTTTGTTTTTGAGCGCTTCCCCAATTCATAGATGGCTGTTCCAACAAATACCCCCGCAAAAAATAAAAATAATACCTTACTCATAGAATCTCCTTTGGTCGGATTACGACACATACAAATTAAATGGTTGAAAATGGCGGTTCCTGCCCGGGAACACGTATCCAGGCTAGTATCAGTATGGCAAGTAGTGCGCCAGAAAAGGCTGGCGGCAACTGAGAGTGTAACAGGCCTAAATATAAGCGTTCAGGTGAGTGTCTGAACATCTGAACAATGAAAACCGTCAAAGTATTCCGTCATGCCTGACATTACTGCCATATTTGATGGTTTTAGATAATGAATTTCACGCACACATCTTACCTGTTTTCATCTTCATAATCAGTCCATTGCACTGCCAGCAACATCATAACTCTACTGGCACACTAGTTGCGAAGCCATAGATTTGCCACGAACTAACAAGGAGGCTTATTCCATGATTCCAACTGCAGCATACGCCGCCACTTCTGCACAATCACTACTGGAACCTCATACAATCGAACGTCGCGATCCTGGACCGCATGATGTCCTCATTGACATTCTCTACTGTGGAATATGCCATTCTGATATTCACCAGGTCCGTGATGAATGGGGTGGCTCCATCTATCCCATGGTACCCGGCCATGAAATCGTAGGCACAGCAGTTAAAATTGGGCGGCACGTAACAAAATGGAAGATTGGAGATACTGTCGGTGTCGGATACTTTGTTGATTCATGTAAAACATGCGATGCATGTAAGGATGGCGAGGAACAATATTGCGAGAACGGCATGGTGACGACGTTCAACGGTCGGGAACGTGACAAGCAAACTCCGACTTACGGAGGTTACTCTGCATGTATTACCGTGAACGAGGATTATGTGCTGCGCATCCCGGCGGGAATGCCGTTGGAGCGAGTAGCGCCACTGATGTGTGCAGGCATCACAACATATTCGCCATTGCGCCATTTCGGCGTCAAAGCCGGTGACATTGTAGCAGTTGTGGGATTGGGTGGTCTCGGTCACATGGGGGTAAAGCTCGCCAAGGCGATGGGTGCTAAAGTTACCGTTCTCAGCCATTCACCGGGTAAATGTGCTGATGCTCTGGCTCTTGGTGCAGATGACTTTATTGACACCAGTGAAAAAAATGCTTTCAAAATAAACGCTGCACGATTCGACTTCATTCTCGACACCGTCTCCGCGAAACATGACTACAACAATTATCTTAATCTACTAAGACGTAACGGTAGAATGGTGCTTGTTGGCATCCCCGATCCAGGGCGTCTTTCGGCGGCATCTTTGGTCATGCAGCGACGAAGCCTGTCCGGGTCACTTATAGGCGGCATCCACGAAGCCCAGGAGATGCTCGATTTTTGCTCGGAACATGAGGTTGTTTCTGATGTGGAAGTTATTCCCATTCAGAAGATCAACGAGGCTTATGAGCGCGTACTCAAGAGTGACGTGCATTATCGTTTTGTCATAGATATGGCCAGCCTGAAGCAGCCATGTTCAAAATAATATCTAACGATAATATTTCCGAAAACCTTCACAAAATGGTAGTGCTGGCACCGCGAATTGCAAGATCCAGAAAACCCGGTCAATTCGTGATTGTAAGGCTGACTGAAGGCGAAGAGCGCATACCGCTCACGATAAGTGACGCGGATCCGGAAGCCGGTACTATCACGCTATTTGTCCAGGCGGCAGGTGCCTCGACAAGAAATATCGTCAGCACTGAGGCGGGCGGATCGATCAGGGATGTAGCCGGCCCTCTTGGTAATCCAAGCCGGATTATTTTTTGGGGCCGCGTTATCTGCGTCGGAGGTGGTGTCGGGACTGCAGTGCTCTTACCTTTGGCGAGGGCGCTTAGGGAAGCAGGAAACGATGTCACCACAATCATCGGTGCACGTTCCAGCCGCCACATCATCCTCTCGGATGAACTCAAGCGGATTTCAAACGCTCTCATTGTTACTACGGAAGATGGCAGCCTCGGAACCAAAGGCTTCGTGACAACTCCGCTTGCCAACCTGCTAGCCGATCCGGAACACGTTCCGCAGGCTGTCTTTGCGGTCGGTCCGGTTCCGATGATGAAGGCGATTGCAGAGATGACACGAATAAAGGCAATCGAAACCATTGCCAGCCTCAACCCGATCATGATTGACGGCACCGGGATGTGTGGAGGCTGTCGTGTCATGATAGGGGAAGAGATAAGGTTTGCCTGCGTGGATGGTCCGGAATTTAACGCACATCTGGTTGATTTTGATGGACTGAGCGACCGGATGTCCAGTTACCGTGCGGAAGAAACCCTGAATTTCAAAGCTGCTGAATGCAAGATAGGCTTGACGACAAAACCATGCGTAAAATCATAACGCCTCAAGAGCGGATGGCTATAAAACGCGTTGTCATGCCTCAGCTAGCAGCTGAAGTGAGAACACGAAATTTCGAAGAAGTTAATTGCGGGCTTAGCAGCAACCAGGCTTTTACTGAAGCAAACCGCTGCCTGCAGTGCAAAAACCGGCCGTGCGTCCCAGGGTGTCCCGTCGGAGTCTCAATCCCGGAGTTTATCTGTGCGCTTGCCTCGGATGATGTGCCACGCTCCGCTCAAATTCTGCAACAGGACAACCCGCTGGCCTCGGTTTGCGGCAGGGTCTGCCCACAGGAAACGCAATGCGAACGGTTATGTGCCCGCGGCAAAAAAGGTGAATCGGTTGCAATCGGCTATCTGGAGCGCTACGTTGCGGATTGGGCAATGTGCCATCAGGAGAAACTACTGCCAGATCAGGCGTCCGGGACAACGGGTAAATCAGTTGTCGTTGTCGGGAGCGGTCCTGCAGGTTTGACTGCCGCAGGCGGACTTGTGCGGCTTGGTCACACCGTCACGATCTTTGAAGCCCTGCACGATACCGGTGGTGTATTGCGCTATGGTATCCCGGAATTCCGTCTTCCCAAAAAAATTATAGACCACGAAGTGGCTCTCCTCGTTTCTCTTGGCGTCACCATTGAATGCAACGTCATAATCGGTAAAACTCTTACCATAGCTGAATTACGTAATCAGTTCGATGCAATTTTCATAGCCAATGGTGCGGGTTTGCCTGTCATGCTGAAGATACCTGGCGAAAACCTGAAAGGTGTCTATGCAGCAAACGAGTTTCTCACACGCGTGAATCTCATGGAGGCCGGGCGCAGTAATAACAGCTCAACGCCGATTATTAAAAGACGCGAGGTTGCCGTCATAGGCGGCGGTAATACTGCCATCGACTGCGTCAGAACAGCACGGCGGCTTGGCGCTGAACACGCCATGATCGTGTATCGTCGCAGTGAAGCTGAGATACCTGCCAGAACCGAAGAAATCAGGCACGCTATGGAAGAGGGAGTAGAGTTTGTCATGCTGACCGCTCCAATTGAGATTCTTGCTACTAAAGATGGCTGGGTATCAGCACTACGGTGCAGGAAGATGGAGCTCGGTTCGCCCGATGACTCGGGTCGCAGAAGGCCTCAGGCAGTTAATGGTTCAGACTTTGAGCAGCCTGCCGGAATCGTTATCAACGCAATTGGTACCGGTGCAAATCCGCTGTTGACAGCGACTGCCCCGGATATAACTCTGAACGATCAGGGGAATATCCGGGTCAACTCGAATGGAGAGACGTCAATCTCTGGGGTATTTGCAGGCGGAGACATCGTAAGAGGTGGAGCAACCGTTATCCTCGCTATGGGCGATGGCAAGAGGGCTGCAGTCACGATCGATGAATATCTGGGACAGCATCCTCACACGTAAATGCTGCTGACATAACGTAACATCTCAAAGTAAGATCATTGTTCTTGATGACGGTTATCCATCGTCAGTATTTTATTCAAGCGGAATTGGCCTGCCGATGTCAAGTTTCCGTTTCTCGTGATAGATGAAGCGAACCATGTAGTATTCGAATGGGTATCCGCTCTCGTAATAACGGAAGCTCTGTCGATGCCTCGCATCGATCGCTTCCATGGTTGTAATCCCTGAGCTGATGGCGAATGAGTGACCGGTATGAGCAAATGGATCAATCAGAGCGTAGATTCCGTAGTGGATGGCGCTGTCCACAGCAAGACCACCCGTGTCCCGCAGGGATGAAGGGCCGGCCAGCGGCAGCACCATGTAGGGACCGGAGCTCATCCCCCAATATCCCAGGGTCTTGCCGAAATCCTGATCATTTCGTTCGAGGCCGAGGCTGGTGGCGGGATCAAACAGGCCGCCTATTCCCAGGGTGCTGTTCGTTACAAAGCGGCCCAGGGTCATTACGGACTCCGATGCCTTTAACTGAAAGATGCTGTTAGTGAGATTATGGACCTCTCCAAGGTTGCTGTAGAAATCGCTGACACGTTCCTGAACAAATGTGGGCGTGATAAATTCATAACTGCTCACCACGGGGAGAAAGAGGTATTTATCGAAATAGAAGTTGAACCGGTATACGTTACGATTGAGCTCTTCCCAGGGGTCCGCTACTTCTGCAAAGCGCTGGTCCCTGAATTCACTGATGGAGTGTCGTGCAGGTATCTCTTCACGAGTCGCTGTCCCGGTCGCGGCACATCCCGCCAAAACCACCATCGCACTAAAGGTCAGAATTAACCGGTAAAATTGATATCGGGAAGCATTCATTGTGATACCTTCCTTATTATTTGAAGAAATCGACCATATAGGTCAGGTTTTCGCGGTACTCGAGATTGCCCAGATGGCCTCCGCGCGGGTAAATTTTCGCACGGACACCGAAGAGCTGCCTTAGATAGTCGAGTTCCTCACGGGACAGGATGAAGTCATTCTCGTTGAGCATCAGACCGAATTTTGCGGACGATTTCAGGTATCCCTCGATACTCCTGAGGCTCATGGAGTCAATGAACGCCTGCCGGGTAAGTCCCGGACGCTGCATCAGGAAATAGGGATACAGATACTCGTCGAAATAATCGAGGAAGCTCAGATGAGTTGATACCAGAAAATAATCAAACGTAGAGTCGGATGGGCTCAGCACACGGTTTTTAGGCACCACATAACCGCTGTTGGTCATCACATCGGAAGAGAAGATCATGCCGGCCAGACTGATACGGTACGTGAGACCGATCAAACCGGCGGTTTCCTCTTTAGAGAATAGTTTTTCCGCGTAAATCGAATAGAGAAAATCATCGTTGATAGAAACGTAATGCCCATAACGGTAGAATTCGCTGAACTTGGAAAGCATTTTATTGAAGAAAATTCCCTGCTTATTTGCTCCACCGGGGATTTGCTTCAGCAGTTCCTCAATCCGTGTCGCTGAGTTATAGAGACTCACCGGCGGATTGATCATGAGTACTTTCTTGAAGTTGAATACATGGCGCTCATCGTCCAGTTTTGCAACAAAAGCGGCCTGACTGCCCCCCATACTGTACCCGCAGAGATGGAAATCAGATACCTCCACATCCCCCGCCACCCGATTCCAGGCGGCCTGCATGACCCGGTACAGATCAGCCGAATCTTCAGTCAGGTCTCCCGGGATGCTGCTCTGCGATGCCGAGATGATAAAGTTGGAATGGGATGGAGACGGCAGACTGATGACATGGAAGCCAGCCACGTAGAATGCTTTCATCATGGTCATCAGCTTTGAAGCCCGGTCACTGGCACCTGACCCTGCGATCAGAAAAATAAGTGGGGCCTTTTTCTTCTGGTAGGCAAACGTGCAGCGCAATCCTTCGTCGTAGAAGAAAATAGGTGGTTTTTCACGATCCTTGATTACCTCAAGCACAAGCTGCCGGGTGTGTATTTTAGCAGGAAACTCCGGTATCAGGCTTCCGGGGGTTCCAAGAATCGTGGCTTCATAGGATCCCGGAATTGGATAACCGTAGCCTTCATCTGCAGCATGGGTTGAAAACGGCAGCATGACAACGCAGGCGATCAACAGAGTGTTCAGATACATTGTCATGATAGCTCCTCAGCGCGGTATTTCTATCCTGCGGTTATCAGGAGGGGGGGCAGACGTGCCACCATCCGGTTGAACGGACTCTTCTTTCTGGAATGGAAGACGACCTGTTTGATCCGTAATTTTCGGCGGTTCCTCGACAATCTGCCAGTTGTGCCCGATCGGTAGTGCCAGAGGCTTGTGATGAGATTCAAGCGGTACCTGGTCCGGTTTTTTGGCGTCAATAAAAGTACATGAGCAGAGTAACGTAAGGATAGTGAGAGAAATAAGCAGATGAGCTATTTTCATTTTATGACTCCATTATTGTGCTGAAAATCCATACCTGATCCGTCGTAAAAGCTGACGAACTCAGGCTTTATTCTGTGACGCGTGCCATATCGTTCTCAACGTATTTGCCGCAGAGAAAGCAGAGAATACCGGCCATCACCATGGCACACGGGGTGATCAGCAGGGCACTGCGCAGGTCCCGGCGGTCGGACAGCCAGCCGATAATTGAGGGCGAAATAGCATCGCCCAGGGCATGGATAAAGAATATATTGACCGCAAAGGCCATGGCACGGATTGCCGGCTCAGTGACATTGATGATGACGGTATTGAGCGGCCCGGTATTCAGAAAGAGAAAAAACTCGGCGATAAAGATCGCCGACATGCAGCCTGTCAAACCTGGAGCCAGAATGGCCCAGACCGCAAAAGGGGTCCCAAGCAAAAAGCCCCACCCCGAGAGCAGCAGATACCCCTTGCCGTTTCTTTTCTGCCAGCTGTCACCGAGCCATCCACCGGCCAGAGTCCCCAGAATGCCTGCCAGCACCGTCGTCGCACCGAAAAGCGTATTACCTTTTGCTACATCAAGTGCATGGACGCGGTACAGAAATGATGGAATCCACTGGGCCAGCCCCCCGATGGCGAAGGTCATGGCCGCCATAGCGAGTGTATTACAGATAAACGATCGGTTTTTGAACAGGGGCGCATATCTCGTTGTCACCTTTACCGCAGGCGCGTTCGCTACTCCTTCGTCACCTCCACGAGCAGGCGTGCGCAGGAGTGCAAGGGGAATGGCCAGTAATATTCCCGGCACTCCCACAACCATGAATGCGGCATGCCAGCCGTAACTCTGCCCCAGTATTCCGCCCATGAGATACCCCAGTGCACTGCCGACCGGGATGGCAACATAGAACCAGGCCAGAATCCGGCCACGCTGCTCTTTGGGAAAGAAATCAGAGATGAGCCCGGGAGACACCGTGCCGAAACTTGCCTC
Organism: uncultured Desulfuromonadales bacterium; assembly: GCA_903868145.1. Classification (GTDB taxonomy): domain Bacteria; phylum Desulfobacterota; class Desulfuromonadia; order Geobacterales; family Pseudopelobacteraceae; genus CAIPTY01. The sequence continues at coordinate 23,588 of CAIPTY010000097.1, forward strand.
ACCTACCCCGACAGTGGCACGGGCAGCCATAAGGCTCCTGTAGCCGGGGGCAAATCCGGCCAGTGCTGTGGCCAGGCTCCAGACGACCAGACCTCCGGAAGCCAGTCTGGTACGGCTCCAGTGATCCCCCATCCAACCAAAGAGCGGAGCGAAGAGCAGATAACTGAGCATGAAGGCACTTCCGAGAAAACCGAGCGCCGTATCAGTTAAACGCAGATCTGCTTTTATCAGCGGAAATACCGCGAAGAGTACCTGGCGATCGATGTAATTAAGCAGGTTAACCGCCATAAGAAGCCCCAGGGCGTAGCGGCGGTACATGAGAGAGTGCGGACCGGTATCCATGATGTATCCTCCTGCTACACCCAACGGATGCGCCTCTTCAGAGATTTTCCACGGCCTCGCGCGTCATCTCGACGATCTCTGCCGCTTCGTTGCAGCAAAAATGCAGCGGTTCTCCAAAACTGACCGTCACATGCCCTTTGCGGGGAAAACCAGCACCGGGCGGAAGGACATGATCGGTTCCGCTTATTTTTATCGGCACGACCGGGACCCCCAGTTCTTTGACCATGATGCCCAGTCCCAATTGAAAGCGATGCAGCTTTCCATCCCGCGAATGCTCCCCTTCCGGAAAGAACAGGATGTTAATGCCGGCATCTGCCAGACGGCCCATGAATTTGAGTGAACCGCTGAAACCCCGTGTCTGCGGTAACGGAAAAAGATTGAAGAGTACTGTGGCGTACTCATAGGCTAAACGCCTCCAGATTTTACTGAAGCCATGATAGTCCCCGAAAAAAAACTCTTCCCAGGCAGCCGTGGCGGTTCTGCTGCGAATCTTTGACGGAAGCGCACGCATGATGGAAGGATGGTCCATATAGCTGATGTGGTTAGACACGAAAAATACCGGACCATCCAGCTTTTCAAGGTGTTCAAGCCCGGTAACTTCGAGTGACACGAAATATCCGAACAGGGGGTTGTGCAGCAGAGTATCCCATACCTTCCGGACCGCTCTGAAAAAAACGGCATTGGTCCAGAACCGTAAATGGTCCCGCTGGGGCAACTTTTCCCGTTTTGCAATAATCTGACGCAGCTCCGAAACCCGTGTCAGCGGTCCGATCTGTGAATCCTCGATATCAAGGCGGTATTCCTGTTCCAGGAAATTGACCAGTTCCAAACGGTCAATGGAAGTAAGACCCAGGTCTGCAACCAGCAGCGAGTCCTCATTAATATGTGCGACCCCCGTACCGGTCACCTTGGCCAGCAGGTTGATCAGGCTGTCCTGACTGACGGAGGAGTTGCCCCCCTCCGCTCCTTTTTCAACCATTTCCTTTACCGCGAACTTTTTGATCTTGAGCGTCGTAGTTTTTGGAAATTCCGGTTCATTCCAGACAGTGCAGCCTGTAATCTGGTGCAGTGTATCCAGATTACAGTTCGCCTGTGCAATGATGACTTCGGGGGTTATGCCGCTGCCATCCAGAATCAGAACGGCGTGCACATCCTCGCCCCCTCCCCTGTCAACACCGATGACGCACGATTCCTTGACTCCGGCGGTTCTGTTCAGCACAGTTTCAAGTTCATCGGGATAAACATTGATCCCCGAACCGGTGACAATCAGTTCCTTTTCCCTTCCCTTGATAATCAGCCAGCCGTCTGGATCTATCTCCCCCAGATCGCCGGTCATGAACCAGTCATCAGAAGTAAAAGCATCACGACTGGCCTGCTCGTTCTGATAGTAGCGGGAAAAGACATTGTCGCCGCGCACCAGAACCTGCTTCTTCTCGATCTTTACCTCGACACCCGGCAGGGGGGGACCGACCGAACCTGAAACCTGACGTTCCATGGTGTTGACACAGAGCACAGGCGACGTTTCGGTGAGTCCATACCCTTCAAGCAGCGTAAAACCCATGCTGTTCCAGAATCCAAACACACCCGTATCAAGCGGGGCACCGCCGGAAACAAACACGGTGAAATGATCTCCAAACTTTTTCTGTACCGGAAAAAAAAGCAGCCGGCGCAGCCATACGGGAAGACCGGATGCCAACTTCATCACCAGACGGAAAACACCGGCGAGGTTTTTATCATCCACTTCCCGCTCAATGGTTGTCTTGAGCAGTTGCATCAGCCGGGGAACAGACATTATCACGTAGATATCTTCTTCACTCAGTGCTTCCATGATCGCCGATGGCTTAAGGGTACGCAGATAGACCACCGACGCGCCGCGGTAGAGCGGGGTAAAAAACCCGCCCATCTGCTCGAACATGTGTGAGAGAGGAAGCAGGGAAAGAAAGCCGAAACAGGAGGTTATAATCGGTACCTGCCGGTGAATCTGGGTCATATTTGCAATCAGATTCCTATGGCTGAGAATGACCCCTTTCGGATTGCCGGTAGTGCCGGAGGTATAGATCAGCTGAGCCGTATCTTCCGGCGTGACAGATGCCGTAACGCCGATCGGGCTGATCTCATCCAGCAGATACTGCAGATCTTCCAGCAGCATAGAACCGCCTGAGGTCATCCGTTCAATCTTGAAACGGCTCTGCAGGCTGAAATGAGAGCCGGTGAGGATGCGGATGGATTCCACTCGGGCCAGATCAGACATGAAGTCCACCGGAACCGCGACCGCACCGCGTAAGATGATCCCCCAATAGGCGATTGCCCACCAGGAGGAGTTGGGGCCCCAGATGAGCACCCTGTCTCCCGTTGCCACGCCTTTCTGCGCCAGCAGGTTAGCCATCTTAAGTGAAAGACCATGAAATTCGCGATAGGAGACCTCGAGCCGTCGTACGCCGGTACGGTTCACAAAGGCGGTTTTATCACCTAGCGCTTCAAACGTATTGAAAAGGTCAATCAGTGTCTGCACGGGCACTCCCTATACTCAGACTGAAAAGTATCTACAGCAGGAGCTGTTATTTGTCGCGTCCCCGACCCCGGTCATCATCTCTGTTCATACCCTGTCCGTGGTCCCGAATAGGTTCCCGCAATGCCCCTCCTCTGTCTGGGGATCTCTGCTCCTGACCTTGCTGCCGTGGATTCTGTAGTTCATGCTGCACAGCTGCAGGACGCCGTTTTTGATCGTGTGCTGCAGATCCAGGCTGTTGAGTATGATCTCTCTGTACCTGTTCACCACCCTGTTGGGGCGGCTGCGTATTCGGTCCGGGCGGTGCTCCCTTTTGAAGTGGTGCTGTACGAGGAGCGTCAGGCTGCTTTGGATTTCCTGTCAGAGGTCTTTCTTCCTGCCTTCCCCGTTGTGCAGGAGCAGTCTGATTTATTTCCCTCTGCGGTTTCATGTGCTCACGAACCGCAAGGTCACTCGACTGATACCGGTATTGCTGACTATGCAGCGCCTGTTGCTGCTCTATCCGTGGGTACCGGCTTCCCGAATACTTTTTCTGGTAGATCGGCAGTGGAGCAGGCGCAGGTACTGAAGAACGCTTCCAGTTATCCCAACCGTTACGACGCAGTTCCCATTCCTGGCCCCAGTGCTGTCCCCAACGCGGGGGAGCATTTGACTGCCAGCCATGAAAATATGCAGGCGGCTGGCGATAGTATCGGACCGGAATGCGAAGGATATACAGAGGTACAGAATCCGGGTTTACAGAACTCCATGGACCGTTGTACCAAGAGCTTGCATACCAGTAATCGTCCTGATAAACCCAGTACATGCCGTCGTAAAAGAAATAGTTGGCATCCATGCGGGGAGCATAATAGACCGGGTATCCCGGAACACGAACAAGTTGTGGAAACACCGGCAGGTTGATCCCGATAGTCACGTTAGGCAGCCCGATACCGACACTTACGGCAGCAGCCGCTGCTGGTGAGGGGTTCTGAATGGCCGGACTCAACAGCATCAGCAGCATCATCAATCCATAATGTAGGTTCTGCATTGTGTTCTCCTCTGGAGAAATGAAGGAGGCACTCGTTTAAGTGCCTTTGCAACTAAGTATTACAACAATCATGCCGATGATCCGTCACGGTAACAACCATGCTAACAAGCTGTTTTTTTTAATTTTATCAGCAAGCTGAATCAGCATAACCATTATAATTTGCAAGGCAAGCCACCACATGTAACAAAGCCGTCACATGTGACGGGCAGACCGTACTTCACTGCGCCAAGCAGAAATAAAACTCTCCACAGAACTCAAACGCCCTTCCGAAATAGTACGGAAGGGCGTATTTACGCAGGCAACTATGTATGGATGTTATATGCTACTCGCAGGTAAAATTAGCCTCAATACGACGGTTTTTAGCCCTGCCTGCCTCGAGCATGTTGCTGGTAACCGGCCTGGTTTCTCCATACCCTTTGGTGGAGATGCGTCCCGGGTCTATACTGAAGTTTTTGCTGATGTATCTTTCGACACTTTCGGCACGGCGCTCGGAAAGTTTCTGGTTATATTCGTAACTGCCAATGCTGTCGGTATGTCCGGAAATCTCACCTTTTGAACCAGGGAAATAGCTGAGAAAGTCGCCAACCGTTTTCAGTTCATCATGGTACTCCGGCTTGATGTCAGACTTGTTGAAATCAAAATTGATTTCCAGCACAACCGGCTTGCTGCAGAATCTTTTTGCAGCCGCTGCCTTCACATGAGCCGGCACAATAACCGCTTCAGGAGGGGCAGCGAGAATTGGGACGACAAGAACTTCAGGCACCATAACTACTGCGGGTGGACAGCCATCTATATCTACCTTCACTCCGGCGGGGGTGCCGGGGCATTTATCCAGGTAATCCGGCACGCCGTCCTTATCGCTGTCAAGCGGACAGCCATCCTTGTCCACAATAACACCGAACGGCGTTCCGGGGCATTTGTCCAGGTAATCCGGCACGCCGTCCTTATCGCTGTCAAGCGGACAGCCATCTTTGTCCACAATAACACCGACCGGCGTTCCGGGGCATTTGTCAATATTATCGTGCACGCCATCACCGTCACTGTCCACCGGTTTGACTGCCACTGACTTCCCGCCGAAAGCAAATACAACACCCAGAGTAGTTTCAACATTGTGGATTGTTTGATCAAGAATCAGATTGTCTCTGGCATCTATTCTGAGTGCTATATGTTCTGTCAGCCAGAATTTCAACCCTGCTCCAAAATCAACAACGGACATATTTTTATTGTTTATTTTCGGACTATAGTGATTGACCCCGTAACCGGCAACGATGTAGGGATTGAAGCGGCTTTCAGGGATAAAGTGATAAATAAGACCCAGATTGTAGTTAGTTATACTCACATCATTAATAGGGTACGTAAACTGGCCTTGACGGGTAAATGGTGTCGACTTGTCATCTACGTAACTTTTCATGAATTGCCAGGTTCCTTCGATACCCAGCCGGTTGGTAAAATTATAGCCAAGCCGCCCACCAACCAGAGGACTGTTTTCCAGATTCTGTCTTTTCTCAAAAAGACTGAAACCTCCGAACGGAGTCACTTCAACGCTTCCCGCCTTGACCTCTGAACGAGCAGACAAGGGGAGAAGAAATATAAAGAGAAACAGCATCAATGTCATTTTTTTCAAAACAGGAACTATTGTTATTAACCTTCTCATCTAATCCCTCCTTCTATGGGGCCATCATTTTGATAATATGATTCATAACAGCAGATGTTTAACGGGAGACAGGCTGAATCATCAAACAGCCTGCCTCCCCTGTTTATCCACAATTAACAACCAGGCAAGTATCTCAAACCTTACGGTGCAGGTACGTTAATAACCGTGTTTGTCATAGTTACTCCTGCAGTCAGACAAATAGCTCTTCCATTCAAGGTAGTTATTACTGCGTTTGGCGGTGGTCCACCGCCGGTGGTAGACATCGTGATCGAAGCGTCCGCCAGCATGGTTCCCACCATCGTTGACCCCGTGCCAATGGTCGCGCCGGCCGGAACATACCAGAAGACGTTCTTGGACTTGCCGATGCCATTTTTAAACAGTACCTGGATCGGGGTTGCCGGTGTTGCCGGACCTGTTACGCCCACGGTGAGGGTGCCCGTCCCCGCCGCAGTCTGGAACACCCATACTGCGTCCGGGTCGCCCAGGGCATCCAGTGTGAGACTACCTGCTGTCGGAACTGTTATGCCAATGCCATACGTGCCTGTCGTAGACAGATACACGCCTGGAGGAATTGTGCGACCTGCCAGTTGACCTGGACCTTGCCCTGCCCCACCGCAGCTTGGGCATTGTGCCAGACTCGATACATCTTTACCTCCGGGAAGGTTGGCGGGCGAGATGAGGTTGAATGCAACCAAGGCGTCGGCACTGGCCTGCGTTACTGCCGCAGCTGCGACAGAACCCGGCGGGTCGGTAAGGGTGTATATCAAACCGGTCACCGTTCCGTTATTACTACCTGTTACCGTATAGACATTCGCTCCTGAATCGTGCAATCCGGTAATCTTGGTTGAAGCAGCGTTGACCCCGATATCCCCATTAATTATGGTATTGAGCCCGTCGTTGGTTAGTGTGGCGCTGCCACCAAAGCCTCCGAACGGTGCGGCTGCTCCAAGGGCTGGTGCGTTGGTCACGATTACGGTTACAGTGTATGTAGCTGTTGAAAGGTCACCAGCAGTTACCGTATATGCCTTCGAAGTTGTGAAGTTATTCGTCGGGGGCGCCTCGCTCGTCTGAACAACCGCGCCTATCTTGACGACTGTCCCTGTGGTCGTGAATTTGGCCGTCAAGGCCGTTACTGCTGTACCGAGCGGCAATTTCACCGTTATGGTTTTTGCCGCTTCATCCACCGTTCCCGGAAAACCGCTAAACCCGACAAACGAATATGCGGTTATGGTCTTGAGAGTGTTCGGGGCCAGGGTTACGGTTACAGTGTATGTAGCTGTTGAAAGGTCTGCCGCAGTTACCGAGTATGCCTTCGAAGTTGTGAAGTCATTGGTCGGCGGCGCCTCGCTCGTCTGAACAACCGCGCCTATCTTGACGATTGTCCCTGTGGTCGCGAATTTGGCCGTCAAGGCCGTTACGTCTGTCCCGAACGGCAGGGTTACCGCTATGGTTTTTGCCGCTTCATCCACCGTTCCCGGAAACGCGGTGAACCCGACAAACGAATATGCGGTTATGGTCTTGAGAGTGTTCGGGGCCAAGGTTACGGTTACGGTATATGTCGCTGTTGAAAGGTCTGCCGCAGTTACCGTGTATGCCTTCGAAAATGTGAAGTTATTCGGCGGAGCCGCCTCGCTCGTCTGAACAATCGCGCCTATCTTGACGACTGTCCCTGTGGACGTGAATTTTGCCGTCAAGGCCGTTACGTCTGTCCCGGACGGCAGGGTCACCGCTATGCTCTTTGCCGCTTCATCCACCGTTCCCGGAAACGCGGTAAAGCCGACAAAAGAATATGCGGTTATGGTCTTGAGAGAGGCCGGGCCTACGGTAACGGTTACGGTATATGTCGCCGTAGAAAGATCTCCCGCAGTTACCGTGTATGCCTTCGAAGTTGTGAAGTTATTCGTCGGCGGCGCCTCGCTCGTCTGAACAACCGCGCCTATCTTGACGCCTGTCCCTGTGGTCGTGAACTTGGCCGTCAAGGCCGTTACGTCTGTCCCGAACGGCAGGGTCACCGCTATGCTCTTTGCCGCTTCATCCACCGCTCCTGGAAACGCGGTAAACCCGACAAACGAATATGCGGTTATGGTCTTGAGAGAGGCCGAGGCTACGGTAACAGTTACGGTATATGTCGCTGTTGAAAGGTCTGCCGCAGTTACCGTGTATGCCTTCGAAAA
>CAIPTY010000098.1 GCA_903868145.1 uncultured Desulfuromonadales bacterium
AGTTATAGACGAGAAGCCTGAAATCTGTGATGCAGAAAAGGCTGTTTCAATAGACCGCGTAGCCGGAAACGTCGAGTTCAGGGATGTTTCCTTTGCCTATGAAGGGGAGATGGTTATTAATCACGTTAATCTCTCCGCCCGCCATGGTGAAATCATCGCCCTGGTCGGCCCGTCTGGTGGGGGCAAATCAACGCTGGTCTCGCTTATACCCCGTTTTTATGATGTATCCGAAGGCGTGATTTTGTTTGACGGTGTCGATATCCGCACCATCGGTATGAAGGATCTCATCCGCCAGGTGGCGCTGGTTGATCAGGAAACCATGCTCTTCAACGACACTATCGCCAATAATATCCGCTATGGTAATTTCACGGCTACCGACGCCGAAGTAGAAAGTGCGGCTCAAGCAGCTTTTGCTCACGACTTCATCCTGGAGATGCCTGATGGCTACGCCACTATCATCGGCGACCGCGGCACACGACTATCCGGCGGTCAGCGACAGCGACTCTGTATTGCCCGGGCTCTAATTAAAAATGCGCCAATTCTTATTCTTGATGAAGCGACCAGCGCACTTGACACTGAGAGCGAACAGATGGTGCAACAAGCACTGAATAATCTGATGACTAACCGAACCACCTTTGTCATCGCCCACCGTCTATCAACAATTCTGCATGCGGACAAAATTCTCGTTCTGGAGAATGGTCGTATCGTCGAAAGCGGCTCACACAAGGAACTTCTCGAAAGCAGTGGACTCTACAGCCGACTCTGCTCCCTGCAGTTCGGTGACAGTGACGGTGTCAACAGTGGCAGTAACGCGTCAATTACCTACCAATGACACGAATCATCTGGGCCATTCAGGCAGCCGCATTTTATCTGTTTACCGGGGCAATGGCAGCCATCCCCAGGAGTTTTTCCCGCAAAACCGGACGTCTTATCGGGCATCTCATGTATCGTCTGCTGGCCAGGCGACGCACCATTGCACTGGACAATATCCGCCAGGTTCTCCCCTACATGAAGCGCCACCCCGCCTGGACCGGTGTTTTCGATACCGCCGAAGAAATTGCCCTGGCAACGTTCATAAATCTGGGAACCTCCATAGTAGAGGTCTGCCGACTCTATCATGGCAAAGGCGACGACCTATTTAACACGATGGCGGTACTTGGCCTTGACAATTTTCTGCACGCTAAAGAAAAGAACAGCGGCATACTCTGCGTCAGTGGCCATTGCGGCAACTGGGAACTGATTTCACTCTCCTTCAAAAAACACCTTGATGAGAGCGTCTGGGCAATCGCCCGAAAGCAGAATAATCCGTACCTGAACTCGATTATTGAGAAGATGAGAATGGGATACGGCAACAAGGTAATTTATACCAAATCCGCCTTAAAGCCGATGCTTGGAGTCATTAAGAACAATGGCGTCATCGGCATGCTGACCGATCAGGCGGCAGGTGATCAGAACGGTGTCCTGATCGACTTTCTCGGCAGAAAAGCATGGGTTCTCAAGGCTCCTGTCGTCATTG
>CAIPTY010000099.1 GCA_903868145.1 uncultured Desulfuromonadales bacterium
AGTGGCAACAATCTTGCACAGACAGACAGACAGACAGACAGACAGACAGACAGAAAATCTCCTCCTGACGATTACCACTGTCAACAATTATTCTGATTGATACCAATATAAACCGGCGTTGCGGCTTTCCCGTGCGTCGGTTTTTGTTTTTTGCTCCACAATTCTGGAGGTGCTTGATGAACCCGACTTGCTCAGCACGTCTTGCCAGTAAAATTTCACACATCAGCACCATTTTCACCTTTGTGATGGTGGTCGTCGCAACTCTGTTCTCCGTTACCTGCTCCTATGCTGGCAGTCGCACCGTAAGAGTTGGTGTCTATGATACCAAGCCGCTAGCATATTCAGATAAGGATGGCGCTGCTCATGGGTTTTTCGTGGACATGCTCAACCGTGTTGCGGAAAAAGAACAGTGGGATATGCAGTATGTACCTGGAACCTGGCAGGAGGGATTGGACCGCCTCAAGAGTGACAAGATAGACATGGTACTTTGCATCGCCTACACCGAAGAGCGGGCCAAGTACATGGACTTTCCTAAGGAATTTCTGCTACTGGACTGGGGGCTGATATTCAAACCGGGAGGGTCAAAAATCACATCTCTTTTGGACCTTGAAGGTAAAAATGTCAGTGCACTCAAAGGTGATGTCTATTTGACGGGCTTTAAGGAACTTGTCAGGCAATTCAACGTGAGTGTCAAGATACACGAGGTTGATCAGTATCCTGATGTATTCAAAGCTGTTGACAATGGTAAGGCTGAAGCCGGTGTAAATGGCAATCTATACGGTATGTTGAATGAAGCCGGTCGGAATTTGGAACAAACACCAATCATCTTTAATCCGGTAAAACTGGGATATGCGGTAAACAAAGGTAAAAACGGTGATCTGATAGCATCCCTTGACCGGGATATAGCTGAGATGAAAGCGGACAAAGCTTCCATTTATCATCGTGAGCTTGAACATTTGCTTGGCAAAAAGAATCACAAAATTCCGAAAGAAGTATACTGGGCTTTATCGGGTGTTGCTACCGCACTGCTTCTCGCCATCGGATTCATCGCCCTCCTGAGACGTCAGGTAAAAGTAAAAACGTCGTATCTTTTAATAGAAATTGACGAGCGCAAAAGGGCGGAAGAAGACCTGCTGGCGCTCAGATATAAACTTCAGGAACAGAATGAAGAGTTGCAGATGAATGAAGAGGAGCTGCGCAGTCAGAATGATGAACTTCTGGAGGCCGAGTGGAAGTTCCGGGCGCTCTTTGATAACGGCCCGATCGGTGTGGCCTATCACAGCATGATCTATGATGCATCCGGCAAACCGGTTGATTATATCTTTATCGATGCCAACGACAATTTCATTGATTTGACTGGTGTTGATCCCAGAGGTAAAACCGTTACTCAAGCGTTTCCCGGCATTGAGAAAGATTCGTTTGATTGGATCGGCACCTTTGGCCGTGTTGCCAAAACCGGGGAAACCATACACTTTGAGCAGTATCTTCAGTCCAACAATCGTTGGTACGACCTTGTCGCTTACCAGTACAAACCTGACCATTTTGTCGCATCGTTTGTTGAAATCACCAGTCGAAAAAAAGCCGAGGCGGAACTCATAGCAAATACAGAAGACCTGAGGGAAGCGCAGCGAATTGCACACGTGGGCAGTTGGCGACTGGACATAGCGAGTAATCAGGCCATCTGGTCTGAAGAACTTTACAGGATGTATGGTTGTGACCCGAAACTTCCTCCGCCACCTTATACTGAACACCAGAAGTTTTTTACTACTGAAAGCTGGGAAAGATTGTCCGAAGCCTTGCAAAACACCCAAAACACAGGAATCCCTTATGACCTTGAGTTAGAAACTCTGCGGATTGATGGAAGTTCTGGACGGATGTGGGCATATGGTATGCCGGTAGTTGATGCCAATGGCGTAACAGTCGGCCTTAGGGGAATGGCGCAGGACATAACCGAACGCAAAAAGGCGGAAGAAGCCTTAGTAGAAAGTGAATATCGTTGGAAATTTGCATTGGAAGGAGCCGGTGACGGTGTCTGGGATTGGAACATTCAGACAGGCGAAGCGTTCTACTCTCAACGTTACAAAGAAATGCTAGGTTTTGCAGAGAATGAGATCGGTACTACATCTGATGAATGGTTGAAGCGTGTTCACCCAGATGATGCCCCTATGGTGATGACTGCACTGCAGCCATATCTTGATGGCAAGGCAGGATCGCCCAGGGTTGAGTTTCGCATGTTGTGCAAGGATGGCAGCTGGAAATGGATGGTTGGCCGAGGAATGGTAATCAGCCGAGACAGCACTGGGAAACCATTGCGTATGATTGGCACAAACACCGACATCACCGAGCGCAAACAGGCTGAAGAAGAAAAACTGCTCCTCGATCAGCAATTCCAACATACCCAAAAACTCGAAAGCCTCGGTGTCCTGGCCGGAGGTATCGCCCACGACTTCAACAACATCCTGGCGATCATCATGGGGTACTGCTCACTGACAAAGCTGGATTATGAAAACTCTGAGAAAAACATACCCGAAATAGAAAAAGCCGCTGAACGAGCTGCCGCACTCTGCCGCCAGATGCTGGCTTATGCTGGTAAAGCCTCGCTTACCCAAACCCAGGTCAATGCCTGGATGCTGGTAGATGAGATGGTCACCATGCTGAAAACGACCATCCAAAAGAACGTAGTGATCAAACCCGAACTTGGTACTGATATTCCCACTTTCACTGGTGATGCCAGCCAGATCAGGCAGGTTGTCATGAATCTGATCATCAATGCAGCCGAGGCTATCGGTGATGCAGAGGGTGAGATTGACGTTAAGCTGGCAAAGGCGGAGATCAAGGCGGAGCAACCAGAGAAAGACCATCTCGGAACAATCATTGCGACTGGACGCTATATCTGCTTTGAAGTAAGCGATAACGGCTGCGGCATGGATGACGACACCAGACGCAAAATCTTTGAACCGTTCTACACCACCAAATTTACCGGACGTGGGCTGGGTATGTCGGCTGTACTTGGTATCATCAAGGCACATAATGGGGCATTGCAGCTTGAAAGCCAACCGGGACAGGGCACGACCTTCAAAATCTATCTACCCGTTCAGCCCAGCAAAACTGAGACTGAAGAAGCACTCCAGAAAGCAGTTTCAGCAGCATGGCATGGTAGCGGTACAATACTGCTGGCTGAAGATGAAGTACAGGTCAAAACGATTGCAACTGCCCTGCTACAGAAGCTGGGATTCAAAGTTCTTGATGCCGCAAACGGCAAAGAGGCGCTGGAACTGTACCAGCAGAATGCAGCTGACATCAACATGGTTATCACCGACATGGGTATGCCGGTCATGAACGGGTATGAACTGTTCTACAAACTGAAACAGCTCGACCCAAAGCTGCCGATAATTATCTCCAGCGGTTTTGGTGAAGGTGATATTGGCTCTAAGATTCCTCGTGAAGAGATAGCCGGGTTAATCAATAAACCATTTAACTTTGAGCATTTGCGTGAAGTGTTGATGAAAGTAGTGGAGGGGTAAAGTAAACTCATTTTTTAGTGGAAAATCTACTGATTTGCAGGATAATTTAACGCTTCAAAAAATACCGAAATGTCATTTACACAATTAGATTGACAGGCCCGAGTTTGCAGTCGCTTTGTCCCTGAAGCGATTCTGCTTTTAAAAACCAGTCCCATCTGCACCAGACAACAAAGATCAGCGCCGACAAGCCTTGCAAATGTAAGCAGATAAACGAAAAACTTAGGATGATCCGAGCAGTTGCTGTTCGCTGCCGCCCTTTATCAACTTTGGGGCGTTGGCAAACGACTCACTCAATCATCTTCAAGGTTCTACTGCATTGTTCGGCAATCAATTCCATCAGCTGGTAGAGGGTATCACAGCGGTATGGGGCGAAGTCCCCTTTAAAGAGCGGCAATCGAGCAGCCTCTAACTTTTGTGATACTTCTTTCAGGCGCGTAAATACAAGCTTTGGCTTAACCCCCGCTTCTTCGGCAAACAGTTCCCACTGTTTCTTCCTGATGGACTGTGGATCGCTCTCCCCACCGATCTTCATAGCCAATCCTTCCGCAAGGCCGTAATGAGCGTACACCCTCGTTGACAGCAGATCGTAAAACGGAGACAACATCGGGCCTTTCTCCAACAGCAGCAGTGAGATGTTCTTGCCATGCGCATCGGAGTTGCCGATCAGGTAGTTGAAGATCACCCAGTTGACGAGAGAGAGGACATCCTTACCCGACCTGGTGCTGTTGGTTCGCAGAAGGTTGAAACAAGCCGTCAGTGATGGCCCTCCTTCAGTCTCATACTTGAACTCGGGCGGAATTCGGAGCGCCTGACAGAAATCTTCCTGGTGCAACCGTCGGGTTATATCTCCGTCAATCATACGGTCAAAGCGCTTGACTACAAAGACACGCGTATCTTCATGCTGATGAATGAATGATGGTGGCACCTCCAGGCCGACGATTTTTGCCAGGGCCATGCAGTAGGCTTCGTTCTCTACAGTACCGGCCAGATCATCGATGGCAGGTTTGATGATGTAGTTGCTCGGTGCGGAACCATACCCCAGATGATAATTTCGCCCGTCGAAATAGATCGGCAGCTTCTTCTGGGCGCCGGCCAGAGAGAGCCGGAGACCTTTTTCACCGGCGAGGAGAGGACGCTGCGGTAATTCCTTGATGATGGCGGTCAATTCATCTAACGACAATTCTCTGTAAGATGCCGGTTGCTGCGGTAACTCTCCGGTCTCAGGGTAGAGCGACACCGCGCCGGCACAATCGCCGCCGATTCGTTCCAGTAGGCCATAATCGTTATGGAAGGAGACGCCAAGGTTCCGGGCAATCAGAGTGCGCATCTTCTCTTCCGGCAGGAGGTTCGCGAAGAACGAATGGGATTGATCTTCAAGGTAGGGTGCAGATCTCAACGGCAGAGACAGTGACAACGGAATACGTGATTGCTTCAGCCAGTTGCTGTCATAACTAAAGCAGAAGTTCCTCTTGTCATCCAGCCATAAGCGGCCAACGACATCGCTATCAATTCTGACAAGTAACGCGTCAGGCATCACAACTCTCCCGGTGCTGCCCACGTCCGGGCGTTCGCACTGAGATCAATACTCAGGCATTGCAGCACTTGAAGTACCTTATTCAGTCTGACCGTTTCCTTGCCATTCTCCAGTGCTGACAGAAAGGCATAGCTTACGCCGCAAACCGCCGCAGCGTCTTCCAGGGTAAGCCCGTCGTCTTTTCTCTTTTGCTTGATTAGTTGTCCGATATCCTCGGCGCTGGAAATTTTCATGGGACCTCTACATACATGATCGTAGATATTATAACCCTCTATTTCAGATTGCAAGCAAAATATATACGTTCGCATATAATATGCATCTTTCAACATAAATACTATAAGAATATCAACGATTACGTATTAAATACGGGAGTGTAAAGGCTTTACCGTTCTGTGTATCAAATACCCAACAATCAGGTGAATTAGTTGTATCTATACGCCAAAGGCCTTGACGAGGATCTTGGCGAAGTGAGGGCCGATCCCCTTGACCATGCCGGAGCCGAGGTACTTCTCGATCCCCTCCAACGTACTCGGCGGGACGACCTTGAGGAGCGTGGACTTGAACTGCAGGCCGTGCGTCTTGTCGTTCTGCCATGTTCCCACGCACTCGACATACTCGCCAGGGGTGATTGAGGCAGCAGAGCCGATAACGATGACCAGCTCCCGGTGTCCCTTGACCTTGACGCGCAGGACGCAGAAGCCGGACTCCTCGCTGTGGAAGGTGACCCGTTCTACAGAGCCGGAGAGGCGTTCGGTAGGAGTATCATTGCCGTGCATGCCCATATACTACTCCGCTAAAACAGTCCCAGCAGTTTTGCCCCATCCCGGAAGAGCATAAAGGAAAAACCGCATATGAGTAATCCAAGAAAACGAAGAGTGTAAAGATACGGTTTTCCAGACAGAAACGTCCTGGATTTGCCGCCAGGATAGATCTCATTCCCCAGATAATTCATCTCATCCCGTTCCAGATGCTGCGGTACATCGATCCACCATCCCTTGCAGCCGCTGCCGGTTCCATCGTTCCAGCGGTAGCCACGCTGTTTCAGGATGTCCTTCTTGTCGTATGGCGCGCCGACCGCGCAGATCCTGGAGGTCGGCTCATCTGATTTCTCCAGTAGTGCCGTGAAAATCGGCGTCTCAGATATGGGGAAGTTTCCGAGAAGCAAGCCCAATACCCCCTCGGCATCATCCAGAGCCCGGTGAGCATTGATGGTGTAGCCGCCGCACTTGAACAGCAGGTATTCCAGGGTGCGGGAGCCAATCCGCTCTTTGTTCCAGTCAAGTTGGTAGACGGTGCAGGCCCACGGTATGGTGACAAAGAACGGGTAGCGAGCCTCAACAAACTTCCGGTCAAAGGCGGCATTGTGGGCGATTACGATTGATGCTCCTTCAGCGAGCGCCCTGATCCGATCATTATCAAACGCCTGACCGGCGACCATCTCGTCGGTAATGCCGGTAATGTCGATAATCTCTTGTGGAAGAGGAGATCCCGGATCTTCAAAGCCGTTGTAGCGGTCGGTGATCCGGATGATCGCACCTGTCATGGGATCGTATTCAAAGGCGACTATTCCCAGCTCGATGATCTTGTCCTCGGCGTGATTCAGTCCGGTGGTCTCGGTATCGATGCAGAGGCCGATCTTTGCGTTTTGGACTTTCTTCTGGGTAAAGCGGGGATCCCGTTCCAGGTTCAGCTTGCGCAGGACGGTGTATTCTCCCGTTGCATGCAGGGCTGTTATGGCAATTTCTGCTTCCAGGGTGTTCAGTGGTTCTTCCCGGTAGTTTCTCTTGTCTGTTTTCTTCATCATTTTTCTACGACCTTGTATTTTCTCGGGCTGCGCCGTTTCTGGTTCAGTTTATTGGTAAGGATCTGGGTGTACTTCCGCTCGGCATCGGGCAGGTTGCGGCGAAACCAGGTTTCCTTCTGACGACTCAGTCCACAGGCTGATCCGGAGTGCTTTTCTATCAGAAAGCCACTCGGGGTACCGACCAGATACAGTTCGTACCAGGCTCCCCGTGCGCTCTCCGCCTCCAGGCGGATTCGTTGCAGTACATGTTCGCCGCTGCCCAGATCCAGCGGCAGGGCTATCTGCTGAAAGTCACTATTCTCCTCTACCCGGACGGTTTGTGCCATTTTCCCTCCTCATCGCCTCCAGCAGCAGCATGCGGGCCATATCAGCGATCTTCAGGCCGCGTAGCTCTGCCTCGGCCAGTAGCCACTCTTCGAGTTGTACCGGTATCCGCATGGCAGGGATACGGCTCGGCATGGCATTCGGTTTGCGCCATCCTACCTGACGACCGCGAGGTTTCTTTTCATGTTGGTCGGACATTGATTGTTACGCTTCCCTCTGATCATGAAGAATACAGTTGAATATTTATTTGTCAAATAATAAATGTTTTTGTGACTTGTAAAGATTGGATGCGCAGCTACAAATAACCAGTACTCATAACGGTTATTATGATGTATGCCGCCGCAACGTAGATCATCAGGCTGAACGGATGAGTCAGTGCAATCTTAATGTCCTGCCACGACGGTGTGCAGGCAGCGGTACAGGCGTAAATGACCACCACGATCAGATATTCCGGTACCCATGCTGGTCTCATATTCCAATACTGCATTGAGTAATAGCCGATCACGAGCCACCCGAGGGGAGCTAGTGCAGTCGGAGCTGCTGAGAGGAGTGTCGGAACAGAGTTTACGCTCCCGAGTACCCAGCCGTTTCCAGACCTTCGTGGCCAGACGCTAAATGATGATGGCCGCCCTCCGGTAAGAAAGGCGACCACAAAATGAGACAGTTCATGCATGATGGTGAAGGGCAGGCAGTACAGGATCGCGAGATAAGATCCGGATGAAGAGAGGCGGCGGTGAATCGCTCCCATGACAACGGACGCGATCAGAAAAGCGATGATGAATGGCGGGCTATGAAGAGGTTGAGGATCAATCACGCCTTCTTGACAAACTCCGATTTCAGCTGCATGGCACCGATGCCGTCGATCTTGCAGTCGATGTCATGATCACCAGATACGATACGGATGTTCTACACCTTGGTGCCCACCTTGACCACCAATGACGAACCCTTGACTTTCAGGTCTTTTATGACGGTAAGTGAGTCACCATCTTTGAGCTCTGTCCCGAAGGCGTCACGCACGCTACTGGCAGAATCCAAATTTTCCGACGCACTCTTTGGCCATTCATAGGCGCACTCCGGGCAGACGTAGATATCTCCGTCTTCGTAAGTATATTCGGAACTGCAGGTGGGACATTTTGGCATAGTGTGCATTCTGGATCCTCATAATTAATTTGACGCAGATAGCCTCGCGCTAACCCTTTATTTTTCGCTGAGTACCAAGTCATTTATCCAGAAGGTAACCCAGATAAACCGATTGTCGCAGATGCAGCTTACCGTAATTCATACTAACAAGAGCTTGCTCAGCAATTCGTATGGGTTATTTCAATCCAATTGGTGAAATCCGGAGTATGCACGCTCCCCCCTCGCTCCTTTTCTTTGCAGATATTGACCCTGTTAAGGAAAAAAAACTGTATTAATTTACTTCCAAGGTACAGAGGCAACTCCGTTTAGAAATCGGGACTTGACTTGGTACAGTATGGAGGTGTCTGAGGCTTTTCTATTCCCCAATGTAATAAGGTTTTCTATATCTTTTGCTCCATCCAGTGAATACATCCCTGGAGTTGTAACGGCGTTGATTCGTAGAAACCTGGGTTCTCCTACAAGCCCTTCAGCATGCTGAACAGATGATTCCACTTGTGCATTCATCAATAGTTCAATCAAAGGCATCCCCCAGCGTAACGCACCAGACCTTTCCATCCTCACAACATTAAACGGTTCTTCAGTCGTTCCAATGCTCAATATGTCAATACGATCTAGTGGAACATCCAGATAACATACTGCCTCAATAATAGCTGCCATTGCTGGGCAGTTAGCCCATACACCCCCATCAAAATAAGATGTGCTTGCAATCATATTGCGGACTTTTGCTGCTGAGAAGTAAGTAGGAGCTGCAGCAGTAGCCAAAGCTACTTCAGCAGCACTCGTAAACTCATCAGTTCTAAGAAGAGGGTGATGCGGCGTCCTGAAAACATGGCAAGCTCCACTAACAGCATCGTATGCCGGGATCACCAAGCGACAATTTGAATCACCAAAATTCTTCATTTTCCCGTCTGGGAAAAATGCAGTTTCCAGCTCACGAAGTAATACATCCTGAGAATACTTTGGTTGAAAAAGATGGCGTGCCTTACGCCACAAACGTTTATGGAAGCTTGTAACTGGGAAAATTACGGGTCCTCGTTGGCGGTAAAATCCCAATAACTGGCTAGTATCCAAACCCATTCCTAAACCTATTGCTAGAATACCTCCAGTAGAGGTGCCAGCAATCATGTCAAACTGGTCCACAATCGGTAGGCCCAGTGATCGCTCCAAAGTTGCAAGAACTGAAGCAGTAAAAGCTCCTTTTATTCCTCCACCGTCCAACGCAAGAATTCTAAACGAAATTCCATCAGTAACTCGACCGCGAACCAATGGAAGTCGTGAAAGCTGATCACAAATACGCTCAACAATGCTACCTACGTTTTCTTCTATAGCAAGATTTTGGTTCGTTGCATCATCAAGACCGTTGCGCAGCATCCCAATCACTTCCGGATGGGTCTTTAAATAGTCACGAGCAGCCCCATCCAACCCTCCAAGAAGGAAACATGGAATTCCACGATTGATTGCAAGACCTGCTTCAATAGGAACCCCCGAGCGACCTGAAATTTCTTTCCACCACATACCACCAACTGCAACAAAAGCATCGCACCGAGCTGACATCCAATTCCTAAGCACCTGCAAACTTTCGTCTATTGCACCTTCACCAGTTACCTCTGGTGTTTCGTAGACCATACAGATCTCACGCCACTCTTGCACAGGGACAATGCTTGCGTTCTTAGACCATAGCTTTGAGACCGCTAACGTCAGACAATCCTTTCGACCGCCATTAATACGATGATTATTTGCTTGAGCAAGTAAGGTGGGGGTAAAGCTCGGATGGCTACCGTGAATGATGTGCCCACCTGCTCGGAACACCATTGCTGCAAATTGACCTACAAATTCAAGTATTGCGGTTCGTTGCTGTTCATTAATATCAGGAGGAACTGCACCTGAAAGCCAGATGCGTACACCATGAAGTGAACTGTGATAGTGGTTGTCTACATTAGCCATTCAGTGGACCCGTAAGTATATGATGTGAAATAATTAGGCCTATTTTGGAAGGCCAATACTCAGTTTGCTTTACGTATTGTGATGGCTTCTTCAATTGCGTTTACCAAGTGTTTTTCAATCCATGCATATCGCTCTTTACTGGTACTGCCTGCAGGGTTGTAACACTTCACTATAGAAGACAACATTTTCTTGCTCACTCCATGCGTTATATAATCAAAAGGATTTTCTCCTTTTGTTGAAGTCTCACCCTCAAAATTCTTTAGACCGTGTATATAAATACCCACAACTCCCATGCCATCGTCCCAAGACTTAACAATCTCATGGTTGATCCATTTTCTATTTGCAGTGTTTTGTCCTACGAGAACAACGGTACATGTTCTCCCTTCCATTTGCTCTGCTATCCATTTTTTTATGGCTTTGTCTTTTACCGCCGCATCATTACCACCCGTAATTTTTTCCCATTCATTGTCTGTAGCAGACTTGTTCCCTTCGATTGCTCCGATTTGGCGAACCTGTGATGCACGTATAACGTCTGGCTTGTAGTGAAAGCTATAAAACACTCGTCTTTTGGTATTCGACATACAGCCTCCTTATTTATCGTCGGTAATACACAAATTCCTGTTGACCTGTCTCAATATTCGATTTGAAGTATGAATCTGTCAGTCTTGGGTCAAGCTTGAACCCTGGCGATAGCGTGAGCCCTGAAGTTCCCAAGAGACGCTCAGCAGATATCGCCCGATCAGTAACATCCAAGAATGGTAAAGACCTTATTGCCGCAGCATCAAACGTACAGATGGTTAAGTCTTCCTGCCGTACTAGTACAGCAAGAGATTCGATTTCACCGGCATGAACACCCTGCTGTCGCAAAGGCGGCAACCGACGAAGAACATCCTGCATTTCTTCGGGGGTTGCCGTTGTTTCGGATACACATCCTGTATCTATGTACTGCTGCCGAAAATCTACCTGAAATTTTTGCCCACCTCTACGGTAATACTTGACCTCGTCAACTACAGTTGAAGCAACATACAGTTCATGACCAGCGACAAGCTTGTCAAACACGTCAATTTCGAGAAGTTTGATGATGACATCGGCATCAAGAAGCCATAATTTCAATCGACTCGCCCTCCGCTCCACTCAACCCCCGGTACTCAAGAAACTCGTCAATATCTGCCCTGTCGACATCAAATAACTCAGAAAATTTGCCGCGCGATATCAGACCCTTTCGAAGACATTTTACTGCCAGGAGTGTGAACCGTTCCGAGGAAGGTGATTCATTAGATGAATTGCTTCTTATGCGCCGGTCAATCATATGCAGCTCATCATTCTTTGCCAGATCATTTGCTTTATCCCAATCGATCAAGCGCATGTTAGCCATGCGATAAAGTAATGCCGGTGTTGAGACTCCGAACTCCCGAGCTACATCGACTATGTCGGAAAAAGAGAGTTTATGTTCCTTGATTTTAACATTCAGTTCTTCACGAACAGCACTTTCAGGCAAAAGAAGAGTTGAAGCAAATCGCTCAGCTTTTTTCTCTATATCCTTGAACAGGACTTCATCCTGCTCCAGCTCTGCTGGATTAAATGTATTCCAGGTGATGATGTGGAATAATTCGTGTGCAAGCGTGAAGTTGATTCTCCAAGGGGCCTCCTCGCAGTTAACCACGATTGCTGCGCCAAATTCCGGATGGACGGTGGAGGCTGCCGAACCAAACTCAGATAACTCAATGAAGAGGATTTTGGTGCGCAACACCTGTTCCATTACCTTCTGGAGTGACAATGCTGGTCTGCTCCCCATGTTGAGGAGGTTACTAACCTTTGCAGCAAGAGCATCGACCTGATTGTATGTGCGAATGTCGGCAGGTGAGACTGTAATAGAAAGCCCAGCGCCTTCTTCAGCCAAACCCAGTAGTTTTTCGAGCAGGTGATACTCCTCGAACCTGTGCTTTATCGAAGCCTCGACCTCAGTCTTTCTATCAGTTGGTGCCTTCCGCCAGAGAAAATGTACAGCCGGCGACGAAATATCTTCCCCCATGAGAAGGCTGCTCAGGCTGCAGAAATATGTCTTAGCGAACTGTGCCAGTTCACTGGCCCTGACCTCCCGCTCACCCTTCTCGATATTACTTAATGTTTGATAATTGCTGAAACCTAGACGTGATGCCGCTTCACCGATTGACAATCCGACGACCTCCCGAGCTTTACGTAGACGCTCGGCTAACTCCATTCTCGACATTAATATCCCCCCTTTCTGCTTGTAAAAATATAAATAGTTTATATATATTTGTCAACTATATAATATTTTCTTATATGCACTCTTGACAAAGCTAGTGTGACACCATATATTGATACACATACGTCTGCATACACTACATTTAGTAACAAGACAAAGGGGTTCATCATGGCACGCAAAGAACATCATGTAGTACCAAGCTCGAATGGAGGATGGAACGTCGTCAAACCGGGAGCGCAGCGAGCATCTGTCCACACCGAAACAAAGAGAGAGGCAATTGACCTGGGGAGAAAGATAAGCCAGAACCAGAAATCAGAGTTTATAGTCCATAACAAGGACGGAAGAATATCCGTATCAGATAGTCACGGTAATGACCCATATCCACCTAAAGGTTAGTATGCGGACCCGACGCCGAATTGAGAAACCTAATTCCGATGCGGCACTCTACTTGGAATACCGTAAGCATCTATGGGATGCAGGCAAAAGTGCAAGCGAGCATACCGACAAAGCTATTATGTCGCTCTCTGCTGGTGCGCTTGCCCTCTCGATGGCGTTTCTGAAGGACATTGTTCCATTAAAAGATGCCATCGATCTCCCATTAATTATTACTGGTTGGTGCGCTTTCGGTAGCTCTATCGCCTGCGTTCTGCTTTCCCAATACGAAAGTCGGAAAGCTATTGAAGTGCAACTTCAACGACTCGAATCACATATTACCCAGGATCACGAGAATGCTGACAAACCAAATCATCATACCGACTGGACCAGCAGACTTAACTTGATTGCTGGGACCTTATTTCTCACCGGTCTAATACTCATAATTCTTTTCACAACTTTCAACGTCAGGAGGTTCTCCAAGATGACTAACAGGATCGTAACACCAGATGGGACTCGAGGATATGCGCCAGCACAACTGCCATCCAATCCCAAACCCGATGCAGGATACACGCCGCCAAGCGTGCCAAAACCATCAACTGGACAAGCACCGTTTACATCGCCACCCCCAAAGAAATAGCGATCATAACGATAAGGAAGTGGAAGTGGAATAATGACCAACAAATGTAGTGGATATGGGGATTTTTTCTCTACTGCACAATTACTGCACAATCGAGGAAAAAAGGCATGAAAAAAGGGTTAGCTTTTTG
>CAIPTY010000100.1 GCA_903868145.1 uncultured Desulfuromonadales bacterium
ACTGCTAAACTTGTTCATGGGGAATCCTTTCTGTGGCTTGTTTTTGGTCGGCAAACCTAAACTACCGCAGAAGGGCATTCCCCTTCAATATTTCAAAAACCTGTCTTGGACGGGTATGGGGTACGATAAAAGGTGACAGAATAGGACCCGCTATCCCGAGCAGACGGATCCGCCGCTCCGCAACAGAACGTCCAGACTCCGTCCCCAAACCCTCCACCAGCGGCAGCAGTTCCGGAAGCAAAGCCTGAACAACCGGCCAAGTCCACACCAGCCGTCAGTGCGCCGCTGCCGCAGAAAACTCCGCCACCACAGGCCACGCGAAAGGGACGGCGCAACAGAGGATCATCGGAGGAATAAGCTTCGTAGTCGTATCCTCCAATGTGTGCCTGAATGCATCGTTTTTCTCTGTGATCTCTGTGCCTCTGTGTTAAACCTCTTTGGAGCAGCGGAATGTTACCGCGATTATCGCTGTATTGAATTGACAATCCACACGGAATTGCTACGATGCCCCTATGATACCCAATAGAACAGACTCCCCCGACATTCCTGCCGATGAAGCCGGTCGCAACGTGAAAACATCCACCCGTGACCGATGAAGAAAATCATCCTCTACATATCGCTGGCGTTTGCCGCCTACCTGGCCTACGTCGGTATTTCCCTGGCGCTGATTCCGCCGGTCTCCGGGCTTGCGGACACGAAATACTCCACCACGATCCAGGTCAAAGACTGGCAGGGGGAGTACCATCCCCTGGTGGTCGGCCCGAAGAACCGTAACTGGACGCCATCCAGCCGTATCCCCCCTGAGATGAAATGGGCTGTGGTCCTGGCCGAGGATGCCAATTTCTACAAGCATGAGGGTTTTGACGTCACGGCCATCAAGGCAGCCATCAAATACGATCTGGAGAAGAAGAGCCTCAAGCGGGGAGCGTCCACCATTACCCAGCAGACCGCCAAGAACCTTTTCCTGTCGCGGGAGAAGACCGTCACCCGCAAGCTGAAGGAAGTCTACCTGGCGTACCGCATGGAACAGGAGCTGACCAAGGGGCGCATCATAGAGCTGTATCTGAATGTGGTCGAACTGGGGCCGATGGTATACGGCATCGGTCACGGGGCGCGCTATTATTTCGGCAAGCCGGTATCGGCCCTGACCCCTCGGGAATGCGCATTTCTGGCCGCCATGCTGCCCGGCCCCCGGCTTGCCTATAACCCCTACAAGAACCTGAACAAGGTTTTGAAACGCTCCGATATGATCCTGAGGCTGCTTCGCCAGAACGGGGTCTTGTCGTCCGGAGAATACCAGAGTGCCCTTGCTTCGGGGCTCAACATCGCCGGTATGCAGCGCAAGGTGAACCAGACAGTTGTTCAGCCGCCGGTATTTGCGCCGGTCTCTTCGGCGCGCCCGGAGGCAGATGTTTCTTCGCCACTCCAGGTTCCACGGGAAGTGCCGCCGGAATCAAAGCCGCCCGAGAAGCAACCCGAGGCGCCACCCGATCAGCAACCGGACAGGAA
Organism: uncultured Desulfuromonadales bacterium; assembly: GCA_903868145.1. Taxonomy (GTDB): domain Bacteria; phylum Desulfobacterota; class Desulfuromonadia; order Geobacterales; family Pseudopelobacteraceae; genus CAIPTY01. Next base: position 1,510 of record CAIPTY010000100.1, read on the forward strand.
ATGATGAGCAATCCCGAAAAAACCGATCTAAAAAACCTGACGCTGCCGATGCTGGAGCGGTTTCTCCAGGGCAGGGGGAAGGAACGTTTCCGGGCCACTCAGATCTTCAAGTGGATCTACCAGCATGATGCCGGCTCGTTCGGGGAGATGACCAATATCTCGAAGGATCTGCGCACGGAACTGGCAGAAACCGCCCGAATCAGTAAACTGGAACCGGAAGCCGTTGAGCAGGGGAGTGACGGGACCCGCAAGTACCTTTTCAGTCTGGGGGACGGAAACGCGGTGGAATCGGTGTTGATCCCGATCGAAGGGCGCAACACGGTCTGTATCTCATCCCAGGCGGGGTGTGCCATGGGGTGCGAGTTCTGCCTGACCGGAACTTTCAAGCTGGTTCGCAACCTGACCACCGCCGAGATTGTCAACCAGATTATGGCAATCCGGTGCGATGTCCGCGCTGCCGGTGAAGAGATCCGCAACATTGTCCTGATGGGCATGGGCGAGCCGCTGCATAATCTGGATAACGTCATACCGGCGATTCAGATCATGATCGACGGCAACGGGCTTCAGCTTTCCAACCGGCGGGTGACGGTGTCGACCTGCGGGCTGGTGCCCGAAATGGAGCGACTGGGGCGGGAGCTGCCGAACGTCAATCTGGCGGTATCATTGAACGCCACCACCGATGAGCTGCGTGACCGGATCATGCCGGTCAACAGAAAGTATCCGCTGAAGGAGCTTTTGCGGGCGTGCCGGGAATTTCCGCTGCCGGGTCGGCGCAAGGTGACCTTCGAGTACGTCATGATGGGGGGGATCAATGATTCGCTGGAGGATGCCAAACGCCTGTTGAGGCTGACCAGTGATATCCCCGGCAAGATCAACCTGATCCCCTTCAATGAGCATGAGGGGTGCGGGTTCAGGGCGCCAACACAGGCAGCCATTGATGCATTTCATACCTTTCTGATTGACCGTAACGTGACGGTCATCACCCGCGACAGCCGAGGCGCTGATATATCTGCCGCCTGCGGGCAGCTCAAGGGGAATCTGGAAAATCGAAAAGAGATTATATGACGACTTTTCAACATGATCTGGGTAGTTTCCTTGCAAAGATATCGGCAGGCGATGTCCCGGCTGAAATGCCGCCTGGAATGCCATTCCGACTGGAGCTGGCCGGAATCGCGCAGAGGATTTCGTCCCTGTCCGATGATCTTGCCCGGCTGCGGGTCGAGGCAGCACTGTCCAGATCCGAAAACCTGCGGCTCCGGAAACAGGAGTTCATCTACCGGTCGGTTTTTGACAATGCCGTCGTCGGCATCATCATCACCTCCAATGATGATACGATCATTGACATAAATCATGCGGTGGAGTACATGCTCGGCTATCAGAAAGATGAACTGAAGACGCTGACTCTTTCAGACCTTACCTTGCCGGAAGATCACGAGAATGATGAGGAGCTCAAGCAGGACGTCATTGCAGGCAGGCGGCTGTACTACCATGTGGAAAAAAGATATGTCCGCAATGACGGCATACTCTTCTGGGGCATGGTGACTGTTTTTGTGGCATGGGACGAAACCGGAACCCCGAGCCTCATACATATGCTGGAGGATATTTCGGCCCGAAAATCGGCTGAGCAGCAGTTGGAACATGCAAGCACGCGTGATGCACTTACCGGATTGTACAATCGGGGATACTTTGACAATGAGTTGAACAGGTACCAGTTCAGGATGCTGCTTCCGGTCAGTGTTGTGGTGATTGATGTGGATGGGCTTAAGCAGATTAATGACTCTATGGGGCATGAGGCGGGAGATCGCCTCATTATCGGTGTGGCAACGATTCTCAAAGAGGCCTTCAGAGGCGATGATACGGTAGCACGAGTGGGTGGAGACGAATTTTCGATTCTCCTGCCGGAGACGGGTGAAGAAGCTATAGTGATGGTTGTTGAGCGGCTTCGAAAATGTCAGGCTCGCTTCAACGAAGCGAGTCCCGGTTTCCAGGTGAATTTTTCACTTGGTTCAGCCACGGCGTTCAAAGGGGAGGAGATTCCAAAGGCGCTGAAGCTTGCGGATGAAAGGATGTATTCCGACAAGATCATGAACAAAGGCACGCGGGTTACCCGGGAACAATGTTGCTGATTCCACCGTCACCCACCCCCCGACCCCGTCCCGTCGAGGGAGGGGGAGCTATTTCCATGACTTTTGCAAGGCTGTGTCTCTGTGGTTAAAATGCCGATTTCAGATTATTGCTACACCTGCGGACGTCTGCTGCGGTACTCTATCACCGGCTGATGTGCGGGCGCCCGGCTGGGTCGTGCTCCTGCTGCCGGTTTGGCAGTTGCCCCCCAGCTCTTGCCCTGGCCGGACGAAGCGGGCTTGCCCTTGTTGCCGCCCGGCTTTGCAAAACGGCTGCCGGGAGAATTTCCCGGTCGTTTTGACCCGTTACCCCCCGAAATACGCCGCAGCACCGACAGCGGCGCCAGTCCCTCGATGTTTTTTTCCGGCAGGCGTTTGCCGATGAAACGCTCAATCCGCTCCAGATAACTCAACTCCGACGATGACACAAAGGAAATGGCGATTCCGTTTGCCCCGGCGCGACCGGTGCGGCCGATGCGATGGACGTAGTCCTCCGCAAAACGGGGCAGGTCGAAGTTTATGACATGGCTGACACCATTCACATCCAGACCGCGGGCGGCCACATCGGTCGCCACCAGCAGCCGGATGGCACCACGGCGCATGCGTTCGATGGTTTTGTTACGGGCGATCTGGTTCATATCGCCATGCAGGGCAGCAGCCGGATAACCGTTGCGGCTCAGTTCGCGGGCCAGTTCATCAGCGTCGCGCTTGGTGGCAGAGAATATGATCGCCCTGGTCAGACTGGCGTCGCTGACCAGATGGCGCAGAAGCTCCTTTTTGTGGCTCAGGTTGTCGGCAACGTGCAGACGCTGCTCGATCAGGGCGTGGGACGACGTCCGCACCGCCAACTCGATCCGCTGCGGGTTGTTGAGCATCTTTTCGGCAAGACCCAGTACGGATTTCTCCATGGTGGCCGTGAACATAAGCGTCTGGCGCTCAGTCGGCGCCCGGGAGACGATCTTTTCCATATCCTCGCTGAAACCCATGTCCAGCATGCGGTCAGCTTCGTCCAGAACCAGCATCTCAAGGCGGTCAAGCCGTACGCTGCCGCGCTCCAGATGATCGAGCAGGCGACCGGGGGTTGCAACGATGATATCGACCGGAGCCGATAAAAGTCGCATCTGCTCGCGATAGGGCATGCCGCCCAGAATGGAGCCGCAACGGATCCTGACGCCGCGACCGTACTTGCAGGCGGCGTCCATGACCTGGCTTGCCAACTCCCGGGTCGGGGTCAGCACAAGGATACGCGGCCCTTTGCCGGGTACCTTCGAGGGGACGGTAAGTCGTTCCAGGGCGGGCAGCACAAAGGCAGCCGTCTTGCCGGTGCCGGTCTGGGCCGTGGCGATAAGGTCAGAGCCTGCCATTACGAGCGGGATGGCCTGTTCCTGAACAGGGGTGGGTGTTGTGTAGCCACAGGCGGTGATCGCCTTGAGAATGGCCGGGCTGAGGTTGAGCTCTTCAAACGTCATATTGTTTTCCTTTTTCATGCGGTGTCGGGGTTTGAGCACACACGGGCCGCGGGATCATACGACATGATCCGCTGGACAGAACGGCAGGAGGGCGTGGGCAAGGCTGCTTTATTATCTCGGTGCATTCCTGTGACCGGAATGACGACCGGATAAAAATCTTCGCCTGCCAAACGTTCTGCCGTGTTCAATGAAAGGGATTGAATCAGGGGGTCGGTAAGCGATGATCAAAAAGAAAACGACGGACACCATGCCGTCGTCTGTGTGACAGTCTTTCTCATATATAGGGCTATTGAAGCGAAATTGCAAGATATTTTTTCATTGCCTCTTTATCTGAGGATTAGTATACTCACTGCATACCCGTTTTCACGAGGCGAATGAAACCATGGAACCGATTGGTTCGACAAATGGCAGCACTTCATCACCATCCCCCTCCGGCGTTGATGCGCTCCGCTCCCTGCCCGGCCGGCAACCCGGGCAGGGAGCAGCCTCGGGTGAGGTGTCTTCTGCTTCTGCCGCCCGGAAACAGCAGGATTCCGTCGTCGGCAAGCAGTTGGGTGTCCAGCGTTCCGCCGCATCCGGCGGGCAGGAATTCAAAGCCTACGGCCCCGAAAGTCCGCAACGGGCGGATGCACCTCCGGGCGGTCCCCCGCCACCCAGGCCTGGTTCAGGTGATGCGACAACTCCGGTGGCTGACAAAAAGCAGGAAGACCCCCAGGTTCAACAGCAGGTGGCCCAGCTTAAATCCATCGAAGTGAAGGTGAAGGCCCATGAGGCGGCTCACAAGGCAGCCGGGGGCGCCATGACCGGCTCCATATCCTACACCTATACGCGCGGCCCGGACGGTAAAAACTACGTTACCGGCGGTGAAGTGCCCATCACTGTTTCGCCCGGCAAGACCCCGCAGGAAACCATCTCCAGAATGCAGCAGGTCATCCAGGCTGCTCTGGCGCCCGCTGATCCCTCGCCCCAGGATCGCGCCGTAGCCGGTCAGGCGACACAGCAGTTGCAGAAGGCCCAACAGGAGCGCAGCAGCGCCGCTGCGTCGGATACCACCGATACATCTGGTTCTACTGGTTCTGCCGCAACCGATTCGAAGAGTGCCGGACAGACCTCCGGGGACTTATCCGGCACCCCTGTCGCCGACTCAGCCGCTGCGGGGCAACGCCGGTCACAGCGTGAGACCGGCGGGAACAGCGCCGTGGCTCAGGCAGCGCGAGCCTACAGCGATCCGACTGTCACCGGGACAGGATACCCTTCCCGAGATCTCCCGGTGCCGTCTGGTTTACAATCCCAGGCAGATTCTTTTCTGACCGGATTTTCACCCCAGGATGCCCGCAAGGCCGCATCCGCCGTTTCACCGTCAATGATAACCGGCTTCGGCTCCTCACCGCAATTATCCCGGTATGCCTGACTCCCGTTTCCGCTTGCCTGCTACAGCCCGCACCGCCCTGATATTCTCACCGCTCTTCGGAAATTTCAGCTACGGTGATGATCACCCCTTCAAACTCCAGCGCTACCGGTTGGCACGCGATCTGATGGAGGGGTACGGCCTGCTCGATCTGCCCGGCATGGAGATCCGTGACTGCCGCCCGGTGCCTGACGAACTGCTTCTGAGCTTCCACGATCCGGCCTATATCGAGCGGCTCAAGGAATTCAGCGCGTCAAGCGAGCCCCGCGCCGATTTCCGGTTCGGTCTGGGTGACGCCGACTGTCCCGTATTCGAGGGGCTCTATGAATGCGCTGCCCTGGGAGCAGGGGCCACGTTCGAGGCGGTGCGGCTGATAGAGGAGGAGGGGTTCGACATCGCCTTCAATCTGGCTGGTGGCTGGCACCATGCCCATCGTTCCCGGGCATCGGGTTTTTCCTACGTAAATGATGCCGTTCTGGCTATTAACTGGCTGGTTGCACGGGGCAGACGGGTTGTCTATCTTGATATCGATGCCCACCACGGCGACGGGGTGCAGGAGGGCTTCTACGACAGCGACCGGGTGCTGACCATCTCTCTGCACGAAAGCGGGATTTATTTCTTTCCGGGAACCGGTTTTGAGGATGAGGTTGGCGAAGGGGCCGGTGTCGGCTATTCCGTCAATCTGCCGCTGATAGCCCATACCGATGACGCCACCTATATGAAGGCCTTTGACGAGGTGGCCTACCCGCTGATGGCGGCTTATAATCCGGATGTGATCGTGACCCAGATCGGTGCTGATACCTTCCGCACCGATCCGCTGGCCCGACTGGAGATAACGACCCACAGCTACAGTTACATCATGCGCAAGCTCAAGGCGCTCAAGATCCCCTGGGTGGCTCTGGGTGGTGGTGGTTACGACATGATGAACACTGCCCGCGCCTGGACGATCGCCTGGGCGGTCATGAACGGGGTCAATCTGCCTCACCGCCTGCCGACGGCCTTCATCCGCCAGATCCGGGCCATGGGGTATCCCCACCGGGCGCTACTCGACTCCATGCACTGGTCCGAAGAGTTTGAGCGCAATCTGGCGCTGGATGCGGCGGAAAAAAGCATAGCCCTGATCAGAAAAACGGTTTTCCCCGGTATTATAGGAAGATATGATGCTTCCGGGAGGTAGAACCCCGTACCATGAGCAGACGTGCCGGAGCAGGAGATTCTATGGACACCCTTGAAAAACAGCAACCAACCAGACTCAGCGGCATCCGTTATTTCACGCCATCTCCCGGCTTTACTCTCACCGGTCGGGACGGCATGGTATCCATTGCCTGGGACGATAAACCCCCGATTCCCCTGATGGAGGAGGATTATCCCACAGCGGAAGAATTCGGCAAGCCAGACTACGATATGGTGGGGCGCGGCATCTATCAGACCCTGCGGCTGAATCCCGCCTGCACCTTCGCCGCTGTCTATGCCGCAATTTTGAAGGACGCCTATCCCCATATCATCTCCGAGTTGGGCGGGCAGATCATCATGCTGGACGCCAAAGAGGTGGACACACCCTATCTGGATCGCAAGATCAGTTTTCTCAGGATCATGTCTCTGATCGACCCGGCCAATGCGGGTATTCATCTTGAGATCGCCCGTACCTATACCGATAAAGGCTCGCGTCTTGCGGCCCTGCACCAGGCGGTTGACAGTTGGTACGCCGCCGAAACCTCACTGAAAAAGTCGCGCGATCTTGATCCTGACTGCCCCCACGCAATCTATGAACATGGAGAGGCGCTGTATGTGCTGGGGCGCTACCTGCAGGCAGCCGAAATCTGGCAGTCGATCTCAACCGGTCTTGAGACAACCGGGCAGAGAAAGCTCGAATCACGCATAGCCGCTATTCTGGTCGGAAAACTGCCCCAGGTGCCGCCCGTAGACTACCTGACCGCCATAGGCGTTGCGGTCGAGGAACACCAGGCCGGCAGAAATGACCAGGCTGTCGCCATTTTGGAAGATGTGCTGGTTGACGCTGTTTTTGTGGAGCAGTTCCCCATGAACGAGATTTACTATCTGCTGGGAACCTGCTATCAGGAGATGGGCATGCTGAAAGAATCGGCCGAGGCCTTTACAAGGAGTTGACCATGTTTGGTTTCAGTGCAGCCGACTGGATATTCATTTTGGTTGTAATAGGTATTATCATCGTCTGCGTGGCCATAAGCGCCATGATCCAGAAGAAGAAGGGCAGCGATTCGTGATTGGTAACGGACTGGATGGGGTCGGGCGCGACAGTGAACAGCGCCGACCGCTGGGTATGGTTCTGCTGAGCGGACTGTATCTGTTTTTTTTTCTGCTGACCATCTCCACGTTCGGCTATCCCTTTCCCTTCATGGGCAGGATTTTTCTCGGAAAACCAGCTGAAGCGCTGGTTTTTGTTGACAGTCTGCTCTGCCTGTACCTCTTTCTGGGACTTATGAAGCGTCAGACGCTTACCTGGTACCTGCTGATAGCCTATAACTGTTTCGAGATCATCAACACCCTGCTCAATCTTCTCTTCATCAGCATTACCGACGTGGAGAAGGTTGCCGGAAAGCCGGTTGATCCGCGCGCACTGCTTGTCAACAATATCTCGGTCGTGGTGGCGATCATCCTGCTGACCATTTTCATCTGGCGCCACCGCGCATACTTTACCAACCGCTCCAATTACCTCTTTTAGGTAGAAACGGCAGTGGAGTCACGGAGAACACAGCTCGCCAACGACTCTGCTCCCTTCAAGCATCCATCGCCGTTTTTTTTTGCTTCATGGCGACGGAAAAATCAGGTATAGTGACTGACATATGGGTCGAATACTTCTGATTGATGACGACCGGGGTTTTACCAATTTTCTCTCCGGCTATATCCGTGACACCTATCCGCTGCTGCATGTTGACATCTGCAACAATCCGGTTGTCGCTCTCCAACACATCAAGTCCGGGGGCTATGACCTGTTGCTCGTCGATCTGGAGATGCCATCACTGGACGGGCTCAAGCTCCTGAATTTTGCCATCCAGACCGGTATGGACAAAAACCGGGTCGTGATCCTTTCCGGGCGTGATGCCAATGTACTCCACGAACTCTGCCCCATGGGAAGCTGCCTCGCGGTACTCAACAAATTTGAGGCACGCCAGAAGGCAGTGCTTGACATGATCTTCAGCTCTCTCCAGAAAAAATCGGGCGGAACCTGACAGCGATGAACGATCTTCTCAAGACTACGGCGGTGCTCGTATGTATCGTTGTTCTGCTCCGCCGCAAGGTTTCCATGGCAGCTGTCATGCCGATCGGTTCGCTCCTGCTTGCCTGCATCTACCTGACCCCGCCGCTTGATTTCATCAAGGCTGCGCGTATCGCCGTGTTCTCCCCCAAATCTCTGGACATGACCCTGACGCTGATGCTGACCATGGTTATGGAAAACATCCTGCGCACCACCGGCATGCTGACACGCATGGTAAGCTCTCTTTCAGCGGCGCTGCCTGACCGGCGCATCGTCATGGCGGCCATGCCGGCCATGATCGGCATGCTGCCGTCACCCGGCGGTGCGATCTTCTCGGCTCCAATGGTCAGCGAAGCTGCTGCCGGTGCGGTCATCGAGCCTGAGCAGAAGGCCATGATCAATTACTGGTACCGCCACATATGGGAATACATTTCGCCGCTCTACCCCGGCATCATACTGGTGTCGGGCATCACCGGGCTCAGCACCCAGACCCTTTTTATCGCCAACATGCCCTTTGCGCTCTCGGTGGTCGGCTGGGGGATGGTATTCTGCTTTCACGGTATCAAGCGTCAGGAGGCATCTGCATCGCCATGCGGCCGTTTCAAGGATTTTCTGACGTTTCTGACAATGGTTTCTCCCATACTGCTGGCCCTGCTGCTGGTAGTTATACTGCGGGTCAACCCCGCTCTGGCGCTGGGCGGCGCGGTTGTTGCTCTGTATATTGTCCATCGTTATTCCCCGTCCAGAATATTCAGGAACCTGCGTGAAAGCATCTCCGGCAAGGCGCTTTTTCTGGTGATCGGCATCATGATCTTCCAGGAGGTTCTGAGAGTCACCGGTGCTTTGGGCGGTATCTCGTCCTTCTTTGCCTCGTCACATCTCCCGGTTCACCTTGTCCTGATTCTGATCCCGTTCATCGCCGGCATCATGACCGGCCTGACCGTCGGCTACGTGGGTATCACCTTCCCGCTCCTGCTGCCGCTCATGGGAGGCAGTTCGCCTTCACCGGGTCTGGTGGCGCTGGCCTTTGCATCCGGGTTTGCGGGCGTGATGCTGTCTCCGATCCACCTGTGCTATGTCCTGACCTGCGAATATTTCCATACCGACATCGCACGAGTATACCACAAACTCTACATACCGTCTGCGCTGGTGTTGGCAGCAGCCCTGATCCCTCTGACTGTCTACTGATGTCTTGACGTTTATCCGCTTTTGAGCGTCAAATGCTTCAACAATCTGCTGACCGGAAGGAATGCCATGCTGAAACAACTCTCCCGTACACTATTGAGCGGATTTCTGGCTCTCTCTCTGAGCGGCTGTCTGGTGGCCGAGAGTACCTATCTCAAAAAGGTCGAGGAGGCCGATGGTCTGACAACTGAACTCGGTTCTCTGAAGCATAGGCATGACACGCTGGCCACGGATAACGTCGCGCTCAAGGCGGCCTGTGACAAGCTCAGGGGCGAGGCAGCCGGTCTGGCCGGTGACAGGGAAAAACTGACGAAAGAAAGGGCCGAACTCGAACAGGTCCTGAAGGCCAAATCCGATGCGCTTTCGCAGAATATCAGCGACCTGCGCCAGAAAATTACGGTTCTGGAGGGCGAGAACAAAAAGCTGAAGGATGATATATCCAGTCTGCAGAAGATCAGGGAGGAGAAGGTCAAGGCTGTCAGCAGCATCTACGAGAAGCTGCTGCAGAATTTGAAGAGCGAAATTTCCAGGGGTCACGTTACCATCTCGGAGCTGAAGGGAAAATTGACCATCGCCCTGGAAGCCGCCATCCTGTTCGACTCCGGAAAGGCTGATGTGAATGAGAATGGCATGGCCATCCTGCTGAAGGTGGTCGACACGCTGAAAGCGGCGAAAGACAAGGCAATCCGCATCGATGGTCACACCGACAGCGCCCCGATCTCTGCTTCTCTGGCCCGCACGTTTCCTACAAACTGGGAGCTTTCCGCCGCTCGCGCCATCAATGTCGCCAAATACCTGCAACAGCAGGGACTTGACCCCGCGATCCTTTCCGCCACAGCCTTTGCGGAATACAGGCCGGTGGCGGACAACAGCACCAAGCAGGGCAAAGTAAAGAACCGCCGCATCGAAATCACACTGATGGCCAGAGACTGATGGGCAAAAGAAAACAGCAGAAGCAGGCGCCTTCCAGGCCACCGGAGTTTCACAGTACCCCCTTCAGCAGTCTGAAAGGTGTACAGTTGCCTGTTGCTTCCCCTGCGGAAACAAAACCGTCTGCTCCCGTAGCGCTTCCGGTTATGGACAAAGATGGGGGTGAAAATCTGTTTCTGCTCGCTATGGAGGGGGTTAGCAGGCTGGGTGAACCTCCCGGTGCCCGGCTTGCGGGGGATGAGCAAACGCCTGGTCTTAGATGCTCGGCGTCAACAATTGCAAAGGCCGCGTCGCCTGCCCATATCGAACCGGTCGCGTCAGACCTCTTTCTCGAGGAGATCAAGCGCCTGAAACTGGAAGTCAAATTTTCCGACCAGGCACCCGATGAAGACGAACTGAAGCCGCTTGCCGGCAATCGGCTCAAACAGTTGAAGAGGGGGATAATTGCGGTTGACCACCAGCTTGACCTGCATGGCCTGACTCGCGACGAGGCGCTGACGGAGTTGCCGCGTTTTCTGCGCTCAGCACGGCTGAGAGGGCAGGTAGCGGCTCTGGTTATCACCGGCAAGGGAAATAACTCGCCGGGCGAGCCGGTGCTACAACAGGCGGTTGCCGGATGGCTCCGGGATACGGGGCGCGAGCTGGTTGTCGAGTATGCGCCGGCACCCCGGGAAATGGGCGGCAGCGGCGCCTTTGTCGTTTTCCTGCGCCCCCTGCCATAGTGACACCTAGGGAAATGCTGAAACTTTTTTCTGCTTATCGAAGGCGTCTTGCAATCACCTGCAGGAAGCGTGGTTTATCGCTCATAACATTGACATACAGCGGTTTATATGATATGGGTAAAAACATTCAATTATATTAAAAAATACGTATATACCGTCATGGTAGAGGAGATACATGATTCACGCGCAGATTATAGGGAGTGGTGCATATACGCCCGAACGGGTGGTGCCCAACGATTTTTTCAGCAAGCTGGTTGACGATGCGGATGAGTGGATTTTCTCGCGCACCGGAATCCGTGAGCGGCGTTTTGCGCGCGAAGATCAATCGACATCGGACCTTGCCACCGTTTCCGCCCTTGAAGCCCTGAAGAATGCCGGTATCTCCGCCGATGAAATCGATTGTATCGTGCTGGGCACCTCCACCCCCGACATGAGCCTCCCTGCCACAGCCTGTATCGTCCAGAAGAATATCGGTGCCAAAAACGCCTTTGCCTTCGACATTAACGCAGTCTGCAGCAGCTTCGTGTACGCCATGGAAGTGGCCGACAATTTTATCCGATGCGGCAAATACAAAACCGTTATGGCCATCGGCGCCGACACCTATTCCAGAATTCTCGATTTCGAGGACAAGGCCACCTGTCCGCTGTTCGGTGACGGTGCAGGCGCTGCCATCCTGCGTGCCACAGGGGATGACAAGGGGGTACTCTGCACCTACATGCGCAGTGACGGTCACGGCTGGCCACTGATCCAGGTGCCTTCATCCGGTTCCCGCAAACCTGTCACAGCCGAAACCATCGCCGCCCGCGAGATTTACTTCAAGATGTCCGGCAAGAGTGTCTATGTATTCGCCACCGAGGTGATCCCCGAGATCATCGTTGAACTGTGTAAAAAAGCCGGTATCCAGACCTCTGCAATTGACTACATCATTCCGCATCAGGCCAATGTGCGCATGATCGATTTTATCGCCAAAAAGTTCGGTTATCCCAGGGAACAGTTTCTGCTTAACCTGGATCGCTGCGGCAATACCTCTTCGGCTTCTGTTGCACTGGTGCTGGCCGAGAATATGAACAACGGCACCATCAAGCCGGGAGACCTGGTGCTCACCATGGGGTTCGGCGGCGGCCTCACCTGGGGTGGCCTGCTGATAAGATTCTAACTCAGGGAATCGGACGATAGAGAGTGTCCCGCTCCACCGGGTTCTTACCGGCCTTTCTGATCAGGTTTAGGATACACTCCTTGGTCAGTAACTGCGGGCTGGCCGCGCCGGCATCATGACCGATTTTTTCCTCTACCACGGTACCGTCCAGGTCGTTGACCCCGAAGGCCAGTGCAACCTGGGCGATCTTTTCCCCCAGCATGACCCAGTAGGCCTTGATGTGATCGAAGTTGTCCAGAAAGATGCGCGCTATGGCCAGGGTCTTGAGGTCGTCCACCCCTGAGGTGCCTTTGATGTCCAGCTTCAGATCTGAATTCTCCGGCTGGAACGCCAATGGGATGAAGGCCTGAAAACCTCCCGTTTCATCCTGTAACTCCCGCAGCATCTCCAGATGTGACACCCTGTCGGCAAAAGTTTCCACGTGCCCGTACAGCATGGTTGCATTGGTCTTCAGACCCGCCAGGTGGACCAACCGTATTATCTCCAGCCAGCGCGCGCCGGAAATCTTCTCCGGGCAGATCTTTTTCCGTACATCTTCCACCAGTATTTCCGCACCGCCACCCGGCATTGATCCCAGACCGGCTGCTATCAGCCGCTGAATTACCCGCTCGATCGTCAGCCCTGCTATGCGGGAGAAATACTCCAACTCCACGGCAGTGAAGGCCTTGATGTGCAGGCCGGGTGCTGTCTGGCGCACGGAACGCAGCACCTGCTCATAGTATTCAAAGGTGAGATCGGGGTGCAGTCCGCCCACAATATGCACCTCCGTGGCTCCCTCCAGCTCGGCCTCACGGGCTCGCCGACAGATCTCATCAAGCGTAAGGGTATACGCCCCCTCTTCTCCGCTTGTGCGGGAAAAAGCGCAGAAAGCGCAGCGGTTGACACAGATATTGGTGGGGTTTATGTGCCGGTTGACGTTGAAGAATACGTTTTTCCCGTTTTTTTGTTCGTTGACCAGAGCAGCAAGTTCACCGATTGTCAGAAGATCCCGGGATTCAAACAGCTCCAGGGCTTCACCAGAGGAGATGCGTTGTCTGTTACGGACTTTTTCGACTATGGTTGAGAAGGTTGGCATGGCGGGAAGTTTACGGCAAAGCGGCGGGTGGTTCAACGAAAAAAAACATGCCGGGTTAAACGCTGATCTGAATGGCGGCCCATTTCATATCAGACGGATTCCTGCTCCAACTGATAAGACCCCGCTCCTTGAGAAGAACGGGGTCTTATCTACGTAATCAGATCGAAATATTACGGCTGTTTTTTTGCTTCGTCTTTCTTAACAACGCCCATGGCGTCGTTAAGTATCTTGACTCCCGCTTTTGAAGCGGCGATGGAGCCGGTCAGACTTTCGCGGGCAAGGCCGGGATTGTGGAAGCCGTCCGAGTTTTCGGCGGTCCAGTATTCCCAGAGCACATGCGCTTCTTCGTGTTTTTCACGTGCTTGTGACAGAACGCTTTCGGTTACCCCCATGCGCTGGGCAGCTGCGTAGGAGTCGATCAACTGGCCGAGCCAGTACTCTGCCTTGCGCATCTTACCTTTGGTGTAGTTGATAATGGAATCCATTTCGTACTGTTTCTTCTCAACCGTACTGTCCGGGTGGCAGCCAAGGCAGGATGCCTTGATGTTCTGCCTGGGTTTGACCACGCCATGGGTTGAAAACAGCTTGCCGTCCTTGCCCTTCATTCTGGGCATATGGCACTGGTGGCACTGTACACCGGCCTTGTCGTGGACGCTGCCGGCATAGGTCTCGGCTTCCGGGTGCTGGAACTTGATCAGGCGCGCGCCGGTTACGGCATGCTTGAAATCGAAAAAGTCCAGCGCCTTGTAGTGTTTCAGCACCTGCAGGACATTTTTGAGCGGGAAGTGGTTGGTGCGCTGGTCGTCATATTTTACAGGTTTGTCGTCACTCCACTGGTTCCCGGCGCCACAGTTATACTCCACATGGCACTGGGCGCACATCATGCGCGAATCAGTCTTTTTCATCACCCCGATCTTTCGGAAGCCGTCGCGGAATGAAATCACTTTCAGGTCGGTTTTGCCATCCCTGGCAAAAATATTGCCGCCCGTGTCTTTCCCGATGGCCTGAATCAGGGCGTCACGCACCACGCGGGGTTGGGCACCGTGCGGATCATGACAATGAATGCAACCGACCGGGTTGTTTGTGTCTTTTGCGACATCGACAATATTGGAAGTACGGTCCCACTTGGCCCTCGGATCTTTGTCGCCCATGAACTTCATTTTCAGGATATGGTCCGAGGTCTTACACTGTATGCAGGTTGGATTGCCGGCCATGGCGGTCTCTTTCAGCTTGTAATCCTTGCCTTTATCCTCAAGCACATCCCAGGTTTTACCGACCTTGTCGATTCCCTTCCAGCTATCCTTGAACTGGAAACGCCCCCCCTGGAAACGATCCACCGCAAACTGGTCGATCACCATGAAGGCATGACCACGCGGCTCGTTGTGTTCAAAGGTAAAGCCGTAGGGCGCCAGCAGTTTGTCCTGCATCGGCGATCGCCCGGTTGGAACCCCCTTCTCCTTGCGGGCGCCACCGTCACGATTCACACTGTAGAAACTTTCCATCTGGTTCTTATGGCATTTGCCGCACAGCGCCTGATCGATGATCGTCACCGGTTTACTCTTCTCCGGATCCTTCATGTGGCTGTCCAGTTTATCATGACAAACCGTACAGGCGAGTTTGGCATGTTTGGAGCCCTCTTTCAGCGCCTTGACCTCATCGTGACACTCGTAACAGTGTGCGCGACCATCTGTGGCCGTTTTGGCAGCAGGTTTTACCTTGGCAGCAGTTGTCATGGCAGGGAGTGATACGAGTGTTACAGCCCCGATGATGGCAGCAGCGAGGGCCAGATTCTTCTTCAACATGGTGATTCTCCTTTCCGTAATGAGGTTACCTCAACCAAGACAGACCCATCGGTAGTCAAACCAGTTGTGCTTCGCAAACTTTCAAACGTTCCTTCAACTCCTTCTCCTTGTTCCATCGTTCAGTTATGTTTCGCATGATCGAGCCGCAGCCCTGTACTGTTCCTGCATCGTCGTGCAGCAACACCATGCTGAATTCCAGTGAAATGCGGGAACCATCTTTACAAATACCCGGTGAAGAGAGCAGCCCGGTTTTATACTTCGTCTCTCCCGACGACATCACCCGCCAGTACCCTTCCCAATGTCGACCCCTCATATTTTCCGGGATAATCAGATCAAGCGACTGTCCCAGAGCTTCATCAGCAGTATGACCGAATATCTGTTCCGCGCCGCTGTTCCAGAAGCGAATAATTCCTTCCCGGTCCGAGACAAGAATCGCATCCGAGGCATTGTTGACAAGTTGTATCAAGAGCTTCTCCATGTTCTGTGTCACCCTTACCCCAGAATCGCTTTCAGGTCGGCCTCGGCCGTTGTGATGGGAGCGATGTTGAAGTTCTCAACCAGGAAGTTGAGTACATTTGGTGTTATGAATGCCGGCAGGGTTGGCCCGAGCTTGATATTTTTGATGCCCAGATGGAACAGCGTCAACAGGATAACAACCGCCTTCTGCTCATACCAGGAGAGGATCATGGACAGTGGCAGATCGTTGACGCCACACTCAAAGGCTCCAGCCAGGGCCACGGCGATCTGGATGGCCGAGTATGCGTCGTTGCACTGGCCGACGTCCAACAGGCGCGGAATACCGCCGATGTCGCCGAACTCCAGCTTGTTGAAGCGGTATTTGCCGCAGGCCAGGGTCAGGATGATGGAATCCTTGGGCGCCTTCTCGGCAAATTCGGTGTAATAGTTGCGGCCCGACTTGGCACCGTCACAACCGCCCACCAGGAAGAAATGCTTTATCTGGCCTGACTTGACGGCCGCGATGACCTTGTCGGCCACCCCCAGCACGGCGTTGTGGCCGAAGCCGGTCAGGATCTCCTGCCCCGGATTCTCGGGCAGTGCCGGACATGCAAGCGCCTTTTCGATAACCGGGCTGAAATCCCAGCCGTCGATGTGGCTGACGCCGGGCCAGGCAACCAGACCCCACGTAAAGAGCCGGTCGGTATAAGATTCAGCCGGTTTCTGGATGCAGTTGGTGTTGAAGATTATGGCGCTGGGAAACGCGGCGAATTCCTTGGCCTGATCCTGCCAGGCCCCGCCGTAGTTGGCAACCAGGTGGCTGTACTTTTTCAGACCGGGATAGCCATGGGCCGGCAGCATTTCGCCATGGGTGTAGATATTGATCCCCGTCCCTTCGGTCTGTTTGAGAATTTCTTCCAGCATCTTCAGGTCGTGGCCGGATACCAGGATAGCCTTGCCGGCCCTGGTGCCGAGTTGAACCGGCGTGGGAACCGGGTGGCCGTAGGTGTCCGTGTGGGCGGTATTGAGGAGACCCATTACGGTCAGATTCTGCTTGCCGCACTCCATGGAAAGGCCGACGAAATCCATCAGACCCAGGTTGGCGTCGGTGGTTGCTGCCAGAGCCTTCTGGAAAAAGGCCATCACCTCGTCATCGGTCTTTCCCAGAATCATGGCATGATCCATATATGCGGCCATGCCCTTCAGGCCGTACATCAGGATCTCGATTACGGAACGGATGTCTTCGTTGACGTGCTGGGTGTTGATGCCGTACTGCTCTCCCTGGGCGGTCATGCCGGCCAGATCATCGGCCGGTTTCCAGTCGGCGACCGGATTACTGACAGCCGTTCCTAAGGAGGCTTTGGCTTTCTCTTTAAGCTCGTAGCACTGTTTGATCATACCGCCGATACGGGCTGCGTCAAAATCAACATTGGTGACGGTAGTGAAGAGCGCCTCGATGGTGAAACGGTCGATCTCGGCGGTGCGCCCCAGTTTGTCGGCATAGAGCGCCAGGCTCTTCAGACCGTACAGCAGATGATCCTGCAGTGCAGCCACTTCCGGTTTTTTGCCGCATACGCCTGAAATATTACAGCCGGTTCCCTGTGCTGCCTGTTCGCATTGATTACAGAACATTCGTTGTTCCTCCTGTGGGGTTTCAGTTAAACTCGCTATCGAGTTTTTTCTGTTTGTATGATAGTGAGAGTATAGTAGGTATTCAGATATTTACTTGACGCCGGTCAAAAATATCCATATTGGGAGGTACATTAATGTCAAAAGTATATTTTGCGGACATGCGCGCCGGTCATACAGAAAACCTGTTCGACAAGATCAGCAGGATTCTGATTCTGTCCGGCTTGAAAGACACCATCTCCGAAGGTGACCTGACGGCCGTAAAGATCCATTTCGGCGAAAAGGGCAACAGCGCCTTCATCCGCCCGATCTTTGCCCGGCGTGTGGTGGAGGAAGTCAAGAAACTCGGGGCCAGACCGTTTCTGACCGATTCATCGACGCTGTACCCCGGCGAGCGTAAGGAAGCGGTCTCGGCCCTGACCTGTGCAATCGAGAACGGCTTTGCGTTTGCCTGTGCCGGTGCGCCGCTGATCATCAGTGATGGGCTGCGGGGCGTCACTGAGACGGAGGTTGCGGTGGACGGTGAGCTGCTGAAAAATGTCTACATCGGCACCGAGATCGTCGAGGCGGATTCGCTGGTGGCCATGACCCACTTCAAGTGCCATGAGCTGACCGGATTCGGCGGGGCAATCAAAAACCTGGGCATGGGGTGCGCCAGCCGCAAGGGGAAACTTGTCCAGCACTCCACGGTTGCGCCGGTGGTAGCGGTAAAAAAGTGTACCGGCTGCGGCATCTGTCCGCGCTCCTGTGCCCACGATGCCATTGTCATCACCGACGGCAAGGCGAACATTGATCCCCGGAAATGCGCCGGCTGTTCGCGCTGTATCACGGTTTGCCCGGTCACGGCGATCAATATCCAGTGGAACGAGGCGGCCGATCTGGTCATGCGCAAAATGGCCGAATACGCCAAGGGTGCGTTGACCGGCAAGGATGGCAAGGCGGTCTACATCAGCTTTATCACGCAGGTGTCACCGGCCTGTGACTGCTACGGCCATTCCGATGCCCCGATCGTAAACGACATCGGCATTTGCGCCTCAACCGATCCGGTGGCCATCGATCAGGCCTGCGCCGACCTGGTCAACGGGGCCCGCGGCAACGAAGGTTCGGCCCTGCAGTCCGGTCACGAGCCTGGCGGGGACAAGTTCCGTGGCTGCTGGCCGGAGATACCCTGGGAGGTTCAACTGGAGCATGGGGAAAAGATCGGGCTGGGAACCAGAACGTATGAGCTGGTGAGGCTATGAAACTGATACAATCTGGCCGTCTGTTTGCCGCGGTGGCAGTGGCTCTTGCCCTGGTTTCGTCGCCGTTGTATGCCGATGATCCCAGGCCGGTCCGGATCGAGGATCTACGAAGGATTCCCCAGGATGTGCGCCCTTTCTCCGCAGCGATCAACGTGCCGATGAACGCGGACGAACAGGCTCGTGCCCTGCGGCAGTTTCGTGAACGCTACTTTTCCCCCTGGACATCAGCGGTGCCGCTCTACAGTATCACCCAGGCAATCGCGGACATGAAGTCCTATACGGAAAAAACCTGGTACGGGGAAAACCGGATCAGGGTGGAACCGGAGCGGATCAACCGTTTGCTGGCTCTGGCCGATCTTGACCGTATTCCTTCGATGAACCGTTTGGGGATCGCCATTGAGCCGGTCTCTGTCCGTTCCCTGCCGGGCATCAGGCCCTTCTACGAGACCGACGACGATTTTCCCTTCGATCAACTGCAGTACAGCGAGATCAAGCTGAACGAGCCGGTGCGTATCCTTCATGCATCTACAGACGGAGCATGGCTCTACATCGAGACATCCGGTGTGTCCGGCTGGGTGACATCCGGTGCAGTGAGGCTTGTCGATGAATCCGTGCGACAGCGGATGAACAGTGCCCAGCAGGTAGTTGTGCTAAAGGATTTTGCTGTGATCAGGGATGGGCAGGGAAAGCCGCTGCAACAGCCAAAGGTTGGAACCTTGTATCCGCTGGTGAAAGAAAATCCGGACTTTTGGCTGGTTCACGCTGCGGTTGCGGGAGAAGGAGAACAGGCGACATTTAAAACAGCGCGTATCGACAGGAATGATGCAGCTCTCCACCCGCTGCCGTTTACGAGCGAGACCGTTACGGTTGTTGGCAATGAATTGCTGAAAACTCCCTACGGATGGGGCGAAATATTCCGTAACCGCGACTGCTCCGCGACCACCAGAGATTTTTTTCTCCCCTTCGGTATCTGGCTTCCGCGTAATTCGCTGCAGCAGATATCTTCCGGCCCATTCGTGTCCCTGGCGAACCTCCCCAATGCTGACAAGGAGAAGCTGCTGCGCGAGCAGGGTGTGCCCTTCAGGACACTTGTACATCGCAAGGGACATATCATGCTGTACGCCGGTCTTATTGACGGCAAACCGGTTATTTTGCACAATACCTGGGCGATACGCTTCAAGCGCGGGGACGCCCCTGAAGAAAAGTTCTACATTGGCAGGACTGTTCTGAGCACTCTGGAACCGGGCAAGGAACTGCCTCTCTCACGAGGGGTAATTCTCGATTATCTGGATGGAATGCTCCTGTTGCCGGTGAAGGGACAGGGGGAAGGGGCGAACAGGTGAAAACCGTTATCCAGCGCGTAGTGTCCGCATCGGTGCTTGTGGAAGGAGCCGTTGTCGGCGGGATCGGGCGAGGTATCACGGTTTTTCTGGGAGTCGAGCGGGGAGACGATGAGTCAAAAGCAGACTGGCTGGCGCAGAAGATTGTCAATCTGAGGATCTTCCCCGATGATGACGGAAAGATGAACCTCTCGGTTGTAGAGAGCGGCGGCTCGCTGCTGATTGTGTCCCAGTTCACTCTGGCGGGCAACTGTGCAAAGGGGAAAAGGCCTTCGTTTGATTCAGCGGCGAGGCCGGACGAGGCAAGGCGGGTGTATGAATACTTTGTCGAAGCGGTAAAACAGCTTGGCGTGACGGTCGCAACCGGTATCTTCCAGGCCGACATGCGGGTGGCGTTGGTCAATGACGGGCCGGTGACCTTCATCCTGGAACGGTAGGTCACCCGCCGACGTTCTCGAAGGGAAATGAGCAACCAGCAGAATATATTGACAATCAATACGGACAGGCCTTAGAGTTGCGCGACTTCGAGGCGACCATGATTTCACGGGAAAAAATCAAAAAACACTTCAAGGAAATCATGTCGCTGGACAGTCATCCCGGGCATATTTCGACCGGTTTCGCCGTAGGTGTCTTTATCAGTTTTACTCCGCCCATACCCGGCCTGCATACCGCTCTGGCGCTGATTGTCGCCTTTGTATTCCGTCTCAATAAGCTGACCTGCCTGACCGGCTCCTGGGTCAACTCCCCCATAACCGTCGTTCCATCCATGATACTCAGCTACAAACTGGGAAAATGGCTTCTCGGAGGTCATGGCGCATCAGAACTGAGGATACGCAACCTGGATTGGCACACCCTCAAGGGGGTCATGATTCACCATTCCAAGCCGCTGCTGCTGGGGTGCTCTATCATCGGTTTCTTCGCCGCAGTGGCGGCGTACTTCATCTGTTACCGGTTGCTGGTGTTTTTCAGGCGCAAGGATGCCGCACTGGCCGAGATAACCCGCGAGATGGAAGTTGTGGGGGAAGAACTGGAATAAACCGCATCTTAATTTGTCAGTCCTGAAAGGAGCAGCATCCCGTGAATCTTCTCCACTCCGTAGTGCTCGGAGCGCTGCAGGGTTTCGCCGAAGTCCTGCCGGTCAGCAGTTCCGCCCATCTTATCCTGGTTCCCTGGCTGCTGAAGTGGCCCGAATCGGGGCTGACCTTTGACGTTGCCCTGCATCTGGGCACCTTCCTGGCTCTGTCGCTTTACTTCTGGCGTGACATTGTCGAAATGACAGCGTCCTTTTTCGAGGCGCTCTCCAGCCGATCTCTGGACACCCCGGCCAAACGGCTGCCATTTCTGATTATCGGCGCCACCGTTCCTGCCGCCGTAGTGGGCAAACTGTTTGAGCACAAGATAGAGGCCATCTTCCGTACTAATCCCCTGTTGATCGCTGGCGCGCTGATTGTCTTCGGAATAATACTGGGAATAGCCGATACGGTCGGTCGCAAACGTTTGATGCTGGACGGGATCACGCCGGCCAGCGCTCTGCTGATCGGGATCCTGCAGTGTCTGGCGCTGATCCCCGGCGTTTCCCGCTCCGGTATCACCATCACCGCCGGACTGATGATGGGATTGACTCGCGAGACCGCTGCCCGCTTCTCGTTCCTGATGTCACTTCCGATTGTCTCCGGGGCAGCCTTGCTCAAGACCCTGCACCTGGCCAAGCACGGGATTCCAGCCGGTGAAGGGGTGCCCATGCTGGTCGGGATCGTGGTTTCAGCGATTACCGGGTATATAAGCGTTGCCTTCCTGCTCAAGTTTGTACAGAAACGGAGTGTGTCGCCCTTCGTCTGGTATCGGGTAGTGGCGGGCGGGTTTGTCATTGCGGCAATCATGTCGGGATTCAAGGGGTAGGGATGGCGGGCGGGATCAAGGAATGGCCGGAGGATGAACGGCCACGGGAAAAGATGATCAAACAGGGGGTTGGCAGTCTGAGCAATGCCGAGCTGCTGGCGCTGATTATCCGAACCGGAGATACCACCACCAAAAAAAGCGCGATTGATCTGGGGCGTGAGATCATCTCTCACTTTGGGGATAACCTGCGAGAGCTGGGGAGCGCCGATCTTGCTGAAATCTGTGCAATAAAGGGGATGGGCCCCGCCAAGGCGACCGGCATCAAGGCGGCCTTTGCCCTGGCATCGCGTTTCCAGGCCCGCAAGCTGGAACGTTTTGACCGTTTCACCTCACCGCAACAGATCTTCGATTATTTTCAGCACGAATTCCGTGACGCCCGCAAGGAATACTTCCTGGCGCTGCTGCTGGACGGCAAGAATCGGATTATCCGCAGAGTCCAGGTTTCAGAAGGTTCACTGAATCAATCGATCGTACATCCGAGAGAGGTCTTCAGCCCGGCTGTCAAGGAGTCTGCGGCAGCCGTGATTCTGATCCATAACCACCCCACCGGCGACCCCGCGCCCAGTACGGAGGACATCGCCATCACCCGCCGTCTTCGCGAGGCCGGTGATATCATGGGGATCAAGGTGCTTGATCACATCATCATCGGGGATGGGGAATACCTCAGCTTTGTGGAGCGGGGTCTGCTGTAGAGCGTGTCCGTAAATTTTCAGCCTGCCAATGCCGCCAATGTCTCGTCAGATGCCCGCTGGGCGGCGGCCACGCAGTCGTTCAGGCCGATACCGCGGTAGGAGTTGCCGGTCAGGATCAGTCCGGTATGTTTTTTCAACAACCCTGCCAATGACTCCAGCCTTTTGCCATGCCCGACCGTATACTGGGGAATGGCCTGGGGGTGGCGGAAGATACGCACAAACGATGGATCGATCCCTATCCCCATGGTTGCCTGAAGATCGCGCTTTACCCGGGCTGTAACCTCGTCATCACTCAGATTCACATACTCCGGAAAACAGGCCCCTCCCATCATGCTGCGCAGCAGCACCCTGCCCTGCGGCGCACGGTTTTCAAACATGCTGGAATCCCACAGGGTTCCGAGCGTGCTGCGTCCTTCCTTCCTGGGTATCAGATAACCGAAGCCGTCCAGCGAATGGGAGATTTTATCGCGCTCGTACCCGAAACAGACCACCGTCATGCTGGCGTAGGGGATCTGACGCAGTATGCCTGACAGCCCATTGTCGCAGGCAGAGAGTATCTCCGCAGCGGTAAATGCCGGGGAAGCGATAATGACCGCATCAGCTTCATATCCACGAGAATCAGCGCACGAAACCCGCCAGGGAGAGCTTGTTCCCTTATTCACAGTTACAACCTCGTGCCCCGGTTCAACAATCCCGCCCAGCGATGCGGACAGGGCATCTGAAAGATACTGGATCCCCTCACGAAACGAGGTGAGTACTCCGCCTGGTCCGGCGGCGCTGGAAACGACCTTTCCCTCGGCAATATCCCTTTTCTTCTTTTTAGCCAGCCTGACCATGGCCCGGATCAAACCGCCGTATTCTTGCTCCAGCTCTGCGATGCGCGGGAAACAGGATACGAGGGACATGGTCTCCGGGTCACCGGCGAAGATGCCGGATACCATGGGAGCAATCAGCTTGTCGAGAGCCTCGGCCCCCAACCGGCGGCGACCAAAGTCGGCCAGGGTTTCATCCACGCCGACAGGAGCAGATGCTATGAAGGGGGTCGGCTCCATTGCCAGACGCAGTTTGCCCGGCCAGGAAATCAGGCGGCTTTTCAGGAATGCGGGTCCGCCGTCCGGTAGCTGGTGCAGTTCGCCGCCGGAAAAGATGAAGCGCTTGCGGGCGTTGTCGTTGCTGTGATGGAGATGGCCACTGACACCGATGGCTGAGCAGAGTTCCAGGGTCTGGGGTTTGCTGTCAAGAAACCCGTTGGGCCCCCATTCGCAGGTATAACCCTCCTCACGAATGCTCCAGATCTTGCCGCCGACACGTGCCTCTTTTTCCAGCAGGCTTATATCCAGCTCGATGCCGGATTTTGCAGCTTTATCACGCAGCAGCCAGGCTGTTGAAAGCCCGGAGATGCCGCCGCCGATGATGATCACTTTTTTCATATATTTCATTCTCCTGTATGTCTGCCGGATTTTTCGGGATAGTACGACCGTAGCGCAACGCTGTCAAGGTATACGCCAGAGCTTCTGTTGACATGCTGCCAAAGGCGGCTTAGAGTGTGATTACAATACAGAAAGGACGGAGAATATCATGGCCGCTGCAGATTATTACAAGGTACTCGGGATCGATAAAAAATCCTCCCCCGAAGACATCAAGAAGGCATTCCGCAAACTGGCGGTCAAGTATCACCCTGACCGCAACCCGGACAACAGGACCGCCGAGGACAAATTCAAGGAGATCAATGAGGCCTACGCCGTACTCTCTGATCCGAAAAAGAAAGAGGAGTACGATACCTACGGGTCCAGCGGTTTCCATAAGCAGTACAGCCAGGAGGATATCTTCAGGGGTTTTGATTTTGGCAATGCCTATAAGGGTATGGGTGCCGGCGGTGGTGAAGACATCTTCTCGCGTCTGTTCGGGGGTTCTTTTGGCGGACGGGCGGGGCGCGCCGGTTTTCACTCCGGCCCTCAGAAGGGTGGCGACCTGGAGATGGAAACCGATGTCAGTTTCCGTGATGCCGTGCAGGGGGCGGAGAAGGTGATCGCTTTCCGCCGCAACGGCAAACGTGAGGAATTGCGGGTGAAGATTCCGGCAGGTGTCGATAACGGCAGCAAGATTCGGATCACCGGCAAGGGGGGGCAGGGTGAGGGGGGAGGGGAGGCAGGCGATCTGTTCATGATCATCCGCGTGCTGCCCGATCCTGTTTTTAGCCGCGAAGGGGGCGATCTGACGGTGGAGCGCCGGATTCCGTTCAGTTCCGCCTGTCTGGGAACTTCACTGGATGTACCGACTCTGGAGGGTGACAAGCGCATCAAGATACCGGCAGGCATCCAGCCCGGCACAAAGATCCGACTGAAAGGCTTCGGCGTAAAATCGCTGGGGTCAAACGCCAAAGGTGATCTCTATCTCAAGATCGCCCTGCACGTGCCGGAAGCCCTCAGCGACGAGCAGAAGAAGCTGGTGGAGGAACTGGCGGAGAAGGGGCTGTAAAACAATTCATCAGGCCTCAGACTTTTGTCAATAACACCACTGCGTGCGCGGATATTCCTTCTCCGCGACCGGAAAACCCCAGCCCTTCCTCGGTTGTAGCCTTGACATTAACCTGATCAACGTCAGTATTCAGTACGGCGGCAATGTTCCGGCGCATCGTCCCGATATGCGGCGCCATTCTGGGCTGCTGGGCGATAATGGTGGCGTCCAGGTTGCCCAGTTTCCAACCCTTCCCGTCGGCAAGCTGCATGACCCGCTCCAGTAGTTTCAGGCTGTCAGCCCCCTTGTAGGTTGCATCGGTATCAGGAAAGTGCCTGCCGATATCGCCTTCACCCATGGCGCCGAGAATAGCATCGGAGATGGCGTGCAGCAGCACATCGGCATCGGAATGACCCAGCAATCCCTTCTCCCAGGGGATGTCAACCCCGCCCATGATCAGTTTTCTCCCCTCCACCAGGCGGTGAACGTCGTATCCGTGTCCTATGCGCATGTGCTCCTCCGTTTTTCTGACTGTACTGAATCATCCGCAACCTTTCAAGTGATTCTTCACTCCGGCGTGACGATAACGCGGCAATTTTACTTGTTGCATCGCACTGATTTTGCTATGGTGCGAGCCTGCATCTTCACAGATAAAGGGGAACGGGTACGATGAAATTCACCAAAATGCAGGGTGCCGGTAATGACTATGTGTATGTGAACTGCTTCGTGGAAAACGTTGCAGATCCCCGGCAGACCGCCATACAGGTCTCAAACCGCAATTTCGGCGTCGGTTCGGACGGTTTGATTCTGATTATGCCATCCGAGAAAGCCGATGTGCGTATGCGTATGTTCAACTCCGACGGTTCGGAATCGGAAATGTGCGGCAACGGCATCCGCTGTGTTGCAAAATATGCGTATGATCACGGCATCGTCACCAAAACCGAGATCACTGCCGAGACCGGCGCCGGTATTTTGACGCTGCAACTGGTTCCGGGCGGCGATGGAAAAATAGAAAAGGTGCGTGTCAATATGGGGCCGCCACGACTGACACGGGCCGAAATACCCATGACCGGTGACACATCAGCACAGGTCGTTGATCAGCCGCTGTCAATCCTTGATCGCATCTTCAGGATCACCTGCGCCTCCATGGGCAATCCGCACTGCGTGATTTTTGTGGATGATGTCGAGAATTTTCCGGTTACGACCTACGGGCCGCTGATCGAGAACCATGAACTGTTTCCCCGGCGCACCAATGTGGAATTTGTTCAGGTCATCTCCCGCAGTGAGGTGCGTCAGCGTACCTGGGAGCGGGGAGCCGGTGAAACACTGGCCTGCGGAACCGGTTCAAGCGCTGTTACAGCAGCCTGTGTGCTGAACGGATTGACCGACCGGAAAATTCTCAACCACCTCTCCGGCGGAGACCTGGAAATGGAGTGGGCCGGGGATGGCAACATCTACATGACCGGTCCGGCGGTGGAAGTTTTCAGTGGAGAGATAGAGCTGGAGAGAATTTAACGTTACGAATGCTCTTGTTGGGGATTGAGGAATCGACGTGCTTGATATCCTGATTCATCTGGTGTTGATGGTCCTTATGCCGCCGCTCCTGTTCGGGGTGATCAACCGCACCAAAGCGTCCTTTGCGGGGCGTACCGGCCCCCCCCTGCTGCAGCCGTATTTTGATCTGTTTCGCCTGTTCCGTAAAGGGAGCATTTTCAGCCGCACCACCACCTGGGTATTCCGTGCAGGCCCCATCGTCACCCTGGCAGCCACGCTGACAGCCGCGCTGCTGATACCCTGTGGCAACCACTCGCCACTGCTTTCATTCAATGGCGACATGATCCTGTTTGTCTATCTGCTGGCCCTGGGGCGGTTTTTCACCACCGTTGCGGCTCTGGACACCGGTTCCAGCTTTGAAGGAATGGGGGCGGCCCGGGAAGTTACCTACTCCTGCCTTGCCGAACCGGTGATTTTCATCGCACTGCTGGTACTCTCCCGCCTCTCCGGGTCGCTCTCCCTGGTCGGTATCCTGACACACTCCTCAACGGCCCTCTGGATGACTTCGGGAGCTGCGCTGGTTATGCTGGTCGTCGGTCTGTTCTTCGTTATTCTGTCGGAAAACTGCCGCATTCCCTTTGATGATCCCAATACCCATCTGGAGCTGACCATGATCCATGAGGTGATGGTTCTGGATCACAGCGGTCCGGCCTTCGGCATGATACTCTATGCTTCCGCCCTCAAACTCTACATCCTGGGGGCCTTCTTCCTGCACCTGCTCCTGCCGCTCAGGGTAGCCGGATCGCTTCAGGACTGGCTGGTTTTTGTCATGTCCATGATCCTGCTGGCGGTCGCCATCGGCGTGGTGGAATCAAGCATGGCACGCTATCGTCTGGTGCGGGTGCCGCAGATGCTCCTTTCGGCCAGTGTTCTGGCCGCCTTTGCCCTGATGCTGGTTGTGAGGTGACCATGAACGCCGCTTCTGACCAACTGCTGGTACTCGTGCTGCTGATCAATATCCTGATACTGGGGACTCATCGCACCACCGTTGCCATCCGCGCCATGGCGGCACAGGGTGTCATTCTGGGACTGCTGCCGATCCTGCTTTACTCGATCCAGAGTCATACCCTGATCATTACCATCTTTGTGCTGCTGGCCAAAGGGCTCTTCATCCCCTGGCTGCTGCTCGGCGCCCTCAAAAAGATCGACTTCGGTGAAGACCTGCAGCCGCTGTTCGGCTACAGCGGAAATATCCTGGCGGGAGCTGTGGCCACCATGCTGGCATTTTTCTTTGCCGCTCAATTGCCGTTGGCTCCCCAGCATCGCGATCTGCTGATCGTACCTGCTGCCCTGGCCACCATCCTGACCGGTTTTATAGCGCTGACCAGCCGCCGTAAAGCCATCAACCAGGTGGTCGGTTATCTGATGCTGGAGAATGGAATCTTCATTTTCGGGCTCCTGCTGACCGAAAGCATGCCGCTGATGGTGGAGGCAGGAGCCCTGCTGGATCTGATCGCCGGTATTTTTGTAATGGGGATCATCATCAAACAGATCGGCCGGGAGTTCTCTTCCATCGATACCAGCCGCATGACCGCCCTTCGCGAGGTGGAATGACGTGCTGATCCTGTTCATGATTATGATTCCACTGGCGGGAGCTCTTGCCGTCTGGCTGATCCCCTCCAACAGCCGCCGTCCACTGGTGCTTCCGGTTGTTGCCAGTCTGCACCTTGTTCTGGTCGCACTCGCCCTTTCCCAACCCTTGCCGGAGTATCTGAGCGCATGGATTCATCTGGATGCGGTCGGTAAATTATTCCTGCTGGAGTTCAGTGTCCTTTTCAGCGCCTGTGCCTGGTATGCCGTCAACTACCTGAAATACCGCATGGAACGTGATAACCGGGTGCTCTGCATGGGGCTGCAGGTCTGTCTCTCCGCCATGACCCTTGCCACGGTCTCACACCATATGGGCTTGTTGTGGCTGGCCATCGAGACCACTACCCTGGCAATGGCGCCCCTGGTATATTTCAATCGCAATGCCCGCTCTATCGAGGCAACATGGAAATACATGCTGATCTGTTCGCTCGGTATCGCGCTGGCTTTTCTGGGCATCCTCTTCCTGGCCTATTCAATGGTTGTTACAGGTCTTTCACCGACGCTTGTCCTTGAGGTGCTCCAGGGGCAGGCACCGCATCTTCCGCCTGCCTGGCTGAAAACGGCCTTTATCCTGATGCTGGTGGGCTACGGCACGAAGATGGGGCTGGCTCCCATGCATACCTGGAAGCCGGATGCCTACGGAGAGGCTCCCGGTCTCGTTGGCGCCATGCTGGCGGGAGGGCTGGCCAATTGCGGCCTCCTGGGTCTGATCCGCATCTATCAGATCTGCATGGTTACCGACAGCCACACTTTTTACTCAGTCACACTGATC
Source organism: uncultured Desulfuromonadales bacterium (assembly GCA_903868145.1). Classification (GTDB taxonomy): domain Bacteria; phylum Desulfobacterota; class Desulfuromonadia; order Geobacterales; family Pseudopelobacteraceae; genus CAIPTY01. The sequence continues at coordinate 30,245 of CAIPTY010000100.1, forward strand.
GGCATGGGGCTGTTTTCCATCGCAATCGCCGCCATATTTCTGGTGCATCAGACCGACATCAAGCGCATGCTGGCATATTCCAGCGTCGAACATATGGGTTTATTTGCCGTGGCTCTTGGTCTGGGCGGGAAAGCTCTCTATGGCCTGATGCTGCACCTGATAGGAAATGGTCTGGCCAAGGGGGTGCTGTTTCTCTCCGCCGGGAACATTCATCGCGCCTTTGCTTCAAAAAACCGTGAGTCTGCACGCGGTGCGCTCAGGCGCGCGCCATGGACAGGAGCAATGTTTCTGGCCGGTTTTCTGGCCATGACAGGCTCTCCGCCGTTTTTGCCGTTCGCCAGTGAGTTTGCAATCTTCAGAGCTGCTTTCAGTCAGGGGCGACCGGTTACCGGCGCGCTGGTGGCACTTCTGTTGATGGTGGCTTTTCTGGGCATGTCCCTGACCGTTGTGCCGGTCGTATTTGGCGATCCTCCCAAAAACCGCGAGCGAACCAGGTTCTCCGAAACAGCCCTTCTGGTGGCGCCGCCGCTGGCGTTGCTGGTCATTCTGGGAATTATCGGCATCTGGCTGCCGGAGCCCCTCTACCAGTTGGTGAAAGAAGCTGCAGCGCTGCTGGAGGTGGCCAGATGAGCTACGAACTGATGCTGAAGACCTTTGGCAACGGTACGCGCGTTCCTCTGAATGACGTGCCGGAGGTTGCCCTTGAGGTCTTTCTCCAGGGGATCGTTGAACTGACCGGCCTGGGGTGGCGTATCCTCTCGTACTTCGGTGTTCCTGAGCGGGAGGGTGCGGCTTTGTGGTGTGTTCTTGCCGGGAGCCACAGGAGGCTGGGAGCCTTTCATTCATGGTGCGAGGGAGCCTTGCCGAGCATCACGGCGGCTTGTCCGGAGGCTCACCTGTTTGAACGGGAGATTGCAGAACAGTGCGGCCTTGCCGTAGAGGGTCATCCCTGGCTCAAACCGGTGCGTGAGCAGGATTTTGCAGGGAACCGTGCGGACGATGATCAGTGTCTGACCGCTGTATCGGATTTTTATCGTCTGGCGGGAGAGGAGGCACACGAGGTCGCGGTCGGCCCGGTGCATGCGGGCATCATCGAACCGGGGCACTTCCGTTTTCAGTGTCACGGAGAGAAGGTGTTTCACCTGGAAATCGCCCTTGGATACCAGCATCGGGGGATCGAACGGGCTCTTGTCGGCGGACCGCACCCGGCAACCATGGTGCAGATGGAGACCATCGCAGGTGACACCACCATAGGTCACGCCACGGCATACGCCATGATCCGGGAGGGATTGACCGGGGTGGAACCTCCGCCTCGCGCCCAGGTCGTTCGGGGAATTGCGCTGGAGCTGGAGCGTCTGGCAAACCATTGCGGAGATCTGGGGGCGCTGGCGGGAGACGTGGGATTTCTCCCCACCATGTCATTTTGCGGCAGAATCCGGGGAGATTTTCTCAACATGACGGCTGATATATGCGGAAGCCGCTTCGGACGGGGGCTGATACGACCGGGTGGTGTCGCTTTCGGCTGCACGCCGCAGCAGGCGGAGGCTTTGAGCAGACGACTTGACGAGGTTCAGCACGACTACACCGGCGCAGTCAATCTGCTGTGGGCCTCGCCATCCGTCATGGCCCGCTTCGAGAGAACCGGCAGGATAAGCTCTGACGATGCCCTCTCCCTCAATCTGGTCGGTCCGGCTGCCAGGGCCTGCGGCATAGCGCGGGACGTGCGCCGTGACCATCCGTTCGGCATATACCTGACCTCCGCTCCACCACTTGTCCTGGAAGCGGGCGGAGACGTGCTGGCGCGAGCCAGGCTCCGCTGGAATGAATCGATCGCATCGCTGGATTTTATCAGGGAAAGGCTGTCAACCCTCCCGGATTACGATGATCTGCTGACTCCCGGCGCCCCTGCCGGAGCAGAAATGCTTTCGGTAGCCCTGCTGGAGGGGTGGCGCGGCGAGATCTGCCATGTGGCGCTTACCGACAAAAACGGCGCATTTCTGCACTACAAGATAAAGGACCCCTCATTCCATAACTGGAGCGCTCTTGCCATGTCGCTGCGTAATGGGCAGATTTCGGATTTTCCCCTCTGTAACAAGAGTTTCAACCTGTCCTACTGCGGTTTTGATTTATAAGCGCCTTGCACGGCGCCGGGCTATCATGTATCGTGGCCTCTGCCTGTACCTTGACGAAAGGTTTAAACCATGCTTAATTCCTCAATTATCCCCGAACTTACGGCCATCGTCGGTCTCGATAACATCCTGACCGAAAAACAGGATCTGATCTGCTACGGCTATGATGCCACCCAGATGGAATTCCTGCCCGATGCGGTGGTGCATCCGGCCAATGCCGAAGAGGTGTCGGCCGTCCTGAGACTCGCCAACCTCTGCGGTTTTCCCGTATTCCCGCGTGGCGCGGGGAGCGGCTTCACCGGCGGTTCGCTTCCCAAAGCGGGGGGCGTGGTGCTGGTGACCACCCGCATGGACCGCATCCTGCGGATCGACACCGAAAACCTGATCGCCGAGGTGGAACCGGGATTGGTGACCGAGCAGTTCCAGATTGCCGTGGAGAAGCTCGGCCTGTTTTACCCCCCCGACCCGGCCTCGCTCAAGTTCTCCACCCTGGGGGGAAACGTGGCCGAGAACGCCGGGGGGCCACGCTGCGTCAAGTACGGCGTCACACGCGATTTTGTCATGGGACTCGAGGTTGTCCTGCCCACGGGCGAGATCATCCGCACCGGCGGCGAGACCTACAAGGCGGTGGTCGGCTACGACATGACCCGCCTGCTGTGCGGCAGTGAAGGGACGCTGGGGGTGATTACCAAAATCATCTTCAAGCTCTTGCCGCTGCCGGATGCCAAGAAAACCATGCTGACTATTTTCGATTCCATCGATGGTGCCGCCAAGGCCGTTTCCACCATCATCGGCAACAAGATCATACCCACGACGCTGGAGTTCATGGACTACGCCACCCTGCAGTGCGTGGAGAAACGTTTCAACCTGGGTATCCCACCGGAGGGGCGGGCCGTGCTCCTGATCGAGGTGGACGGCGATCGTGACCTGATCGAAAAACAGGCGGCCCGAATCCACGAACTGATCCAGCCGCTGGGGCTGGTGCAGTTCCGCGCAGCCAAAGATAATGCCGAGTCCGAAGAACTCTGGCGGGTACGGCGGCTGGTTTCTCCATCCTTGCGGGACATCAACCCCACCAAATACAACGAGGATATCGTGGTGCCGCGTAGCAAGGTGCCTGACGTTATCCGCACCATTGAAAAAATCCAGCAGAAATACGATATTCCCATTGTCAACTTCGGCCATGCCGGCGACGGCAATATCCATGTCAACATCATGATCGACAAGGAAATTCCCGGCATGGAGGAGAAGGCTCACGAGGCGATCCGCGAGGTGTTCCAGGCCGCCCTGGATCTGAACGGAACCATGTCGGGCGAGCATGGTGTCGGCCTCTCGAAAGCGCCGTACATCGAGCTTGAGCTGTCTCCCGACCAGATCACCGCCATGAAGGCAATCAAGCATGCGCTCGACCCGAACAACATCCTCAACCCGGGCAAGATGTTTCCCTGGTAACGACCGAAATAACCGCTCCCCATCTCTGCAGCACGAAGGATTTTTCATGGATGATGACAAACAGCGCCAGGAAGTATCGCTGATAGGACGTATCCTGTCGATGGAGGCGCTCCTGATGCTGATGGGGGTGCTGTCCCTGATATACGGTATCAGGAATGGCGAACCGATGAACGTTTTCTGGGGGGTTGTGATCATCCCCGGGGTCTTTCTGCTGATCAAGGTACGCAAGAAGGACTGGAAAAAGCACTGGGAAGAGATGGAGGAAGAACAGCGGATTCGCGAAGCCATCAGAAACAAGAAGACTTTGCCTCCCGATGAACCGAAGGAAGGATAGCAGGGTGCATCACGGTACGATCATACTTGCCTCGGCGTCGCCCCGTCGCACGGAACTGATGACTCTGGCCGGCATTGTGTTCAGCGTGGTGGCGGCGGATATCTGCGAAGATCTGAAGCCGGGTGAAACGCCATCGGAACATGTCATCCGCCTGTCGCGGGAGAAGGCTGACGCCGTGGCTGCCGCTACTCCCGGACGTTTTTTTATCGGCGCCGACACCGTGGTTGTGCTTGATGGCACTATCATGGGCAAGCCGGTGGACGATGACGAGGCGCACCGGATGTTATCGGCGCTGTCCGGCCGGGATCATGAGGTAATCACCGGCTTCACGGTCTTTGACACGGTAACGGGGATTCATGTCAGCCGTAGCGTCGGCACCGAGGTGACCTTCAAATTGCTTTCGGAGCGGGAGATCCAATCCTACATAGCAACCGGCTGCCCCAGGGACAAGGCCGGCGCATACGCCATTCAGGGAGGAGCGGTGCATTTTGTCCGCGCCATCAACGGATCCTATACCAACGTCATCGGCCTGCCGATGACCGAACTCTACGAAACGCTGTCTCAACTGGGTGCGCTGGATGGCGATTGAATCAAACCTGAAACTGATACGAGAGCGGATCGCTTCGGCAGCTCTGGTAGCCGGACGCGACCCGGCAACAATCAGACTGGTGGCGGTTTCCAAAACCCGCCCGGCCGGTGATGTGGATCGGGCCTGCCGCGCCGGGCAGCAGATTTTCGGCGAGAACTATGTTCAGGAGTTGACCGAAAAGGCCAAGATGGTGATTGAACCGGTTGAATGGCACTTCATCGGACATCTGCAGAGCAACAAGGTCAGGCAGATTGCCGGCCTGGTGAGCATGATCCACTCGGTTGACCGGCTTTCCCTGGCCGAAGAGATCAATCGGCAGTGGGAAAAACTGGGGAGTTCTTGTGACATTCTGGTACAGGTCAATATATCGGGAGAGGCTACAAAATCAGGTGCTTCGGAAGACGGTGCCCTTCATCTGGTGCGTGACATCGCCCTGTTGCCGCATGTCCGGATTCGGGGACTGATGACTATGCCCCCCTTTTTTGACGATCCTGAAGCGGCCAGACCCTTTTTTGCAGGGCTTAAAAGGCTCTCGCTCCTGATCGAACACGAGCAGATACGCGGCGTTGCGATGCAGGAGCTTTCCATGGGCATGTCGGGTGATTTTGAAGCGGCGATTCAGGAGGGGGCCACACTGGTGCGTGTCGGCACTTCTGTCTTCGGGGCGCGTTGATGCAATGTGCGACCCTGAGTGGTTTTGTTTGATCCGGTTTTCAGAACCGGTCGTTCCATCTCCTCGATATACTTGAGCACAAAACGCTGAGCCACTTCGACTGCCCGCGGAATTTCCCAGGTTTTCATGTCCCGTTCATCCACATGATTGCTGATCCCGCGAATTTCCAGGCAATCGATACCGTAGCGCAGACAGACCTGCGCCACCGCCGCCCCTTCCATGTTTTCACATATCCCGCGAAATTTTCTGACAAGCTCTTCCCCGCGTTGTCGGGTTCCGCTACAGGTGGAGAGGGTGACGAAACTCCCCCGTCCCAGCTTGACGCCATAAAAATCAGCCAGTTGCATGGCTTTTTCCGCTGCATGACGGGAGAGCGGGATGTCGTTGTGAAACTTTCTTTTCCCGCGCACACACAACGGCATCCCCATGAATTCGGTATCATGCCAGCCCGCAGAGGTCAGCACGCCTTCATCTCCCAGCAGTTCGTTGGTGGCAACCGCCAGATCGCCGATGGCAAGGCCGCTTCCCGGATAGGCTCCGGCGCAGCCGGTATTGATGACCAGCCGGGGGTGATGGCGTTCGATGAGTGCGGCTGTCGCTGCCGCCGCATTGATCTTGCCGACACCGCCGGCACAGATCAGCACCGGCAGCGTGCCGATGACCCCCTCGACATAATCAAACGCGACCGCTTTTGTGCGGGCGGTCCTCCCCAGGGCCTGTTCCAGCAGGGAGATTTCCTGTGGCATGGCAGCTATGATCAGTATCGGTTTCATGGAAAAATTGTTTCCCGTTCGGTCATATCCGTACCTCCTCCTCGGCAATCACTTGGACTATTTATGAGATCCTCAAAGGTGATTCCTCAGCTTAAACTTGTTTCCAGAAACTTCTGTGGGGTTACTATTTGGATTTCTCCGACACTCATAAAATCCTTGTCGAAGGTGACCAGGTGGGAACAACGGCTTTCAATGGCTGTTGAGAGAATGATCGCGTCAGCGATAGCCAGTCGACTGGCTTTTTTCAGAGCGGCTGTACGCAGAATCCACCCATTGCGAAATTCAGCGATGGAAAAAAGGGGGAGAGATTCTATGGATTTGACAATTCGTTCAGCTTCTGCAGATTGATCGGCAGCGGTGAGAATGGCAGCCAGTTCCAAAAGGGTAATGGTGGCAACAACGGATTTAATGCGTTTGGTGAAAAGTAGCTGGAAAAAAGCGGTGCAGCTTTCGACCTTGTCCGGCTCGTTATTGAAAAAGCCGAGTAGTACATTAGTGTCGATACAGACAGTCACAGCCCGCGCCACTCTCTGCGGATCTGCCTCTGCACTTCAACCGAGTCTGTCTTTGGGAGATTATGGATGATACCGCGCAGTGCAAGAAAACTCATTTCCGCTTTGGCCAGCTGATTCCGTTTTGTAGATATTTTAGGGAGCAGAAGCTTTACCTCAGTATGTTCCGGCAGATTAACCGGTATGCGGGGCACGAATACACCATGTTCATAGGTAGCGTCAATGGTCTGTGGCATTTGAATATCCTCCCTTTTGATGAAATCACTGTAACACAGAGGGTAGGGTGAGACAAGTATCCTTGAAGTTGTAGAGTGGGCAGGGTTACAGTGCCCACCATTATTTGCTGCAACTTTTGAATCGGCTCCGCGCAGTCATGATAAGATGAAGCAGCTCAGACATTCAAATTTCATACATTACGGTGCAGAGCGCCGATCAAGTTCCACCGCTGCGAAGGCAGAGTGGTTGTGGATCGATTCAAAATTCTCGGTTTCGACAGAAAACCAGGTGATGTTGTCCACTGCGGCAAGACGCGAATAGGCCTCTCGTACCATATCCTCCACAAAACGGGGATTTTGATAAGCCTGCTCGGTCACGAACTTCTCATCCTCCCGCTTCAGGAGCGAGTAGAGCGGGCTGCTGCCGCACTGCTCGATCAGTTCCACCAGATCCTCGATCCAGATGAATTCTCGATACCGTACCCGCACGGTCATGATGCTGCGCTGGTTGTGGGCACCAAATTTCGATAGTTCCCTGCTGCAGGGGCAGAGCGAGGTCAAGGGCACCTTGATCCCCAGTACAAAATCGAGCGTTTCTGTCATGGATGCGCTGAACTCACAGGTGTATTCCATCAGGCTTTTTGCTCCCGAAACCGGAGCGGCCTTGTCGATAAAATAGGGGAACTGGATCTCCAGGTGGGCGCTGTCCGAGCCGAGTCGGGCCTTCATCTCGTCCAGAATGGTTTCCAGCTTGTCCAGCGCAATCTGCTCACGGTACTTGTTCAGTATCTCCACGAACCGGCTCATGTGGGTGCCCTTGAAGTGGTGCGGCAGATCGACGTACATGTTCACCCGGGCCACGGTGTGCTGCAGCGAGCGATTCTTGTCCATCACCACGATGGGGTAGGTTATATCCTTGACCCCCACCTTGGCGATCGGAATCCGGCGGCTGTCAGGGCGCTTCTGCATATCCGGCATGGGGCGGGAAGGCGCTGTCTTTCCGGTTTTTTTCTGTGTCGTCATATTCCGATCTCCAGCATGCGCGTGATCTCTGCCCATATTCCGTCCCGTCCATCCTTTGACAGTGCCGAGAAGGCGAACATTATGGCGCTGTCCCGTTTGATGGTCTCGGCAATCAGTGAGGTCTGCCTGCCGCGTTCATTCTTCGACAGCTTGTCGCACTTGGTCAGGACGATGATCGGCGGAATGGCGTAACGCTCCAGCCAGCCCAGCATGTCAAGGTCGCCGTCCGAGGGTATGCGGCGGATATCGAGGATCAACACCACGGCCTTGAGGTTTTCCCGTTTGGCCAGGTAGGTCTCGATCATCGGCCCCCACTGTTTGCGGACATCCGGGGGGGCCTTGGCATAGCCGTAACCGGGCAGATCGACCAGTGTGAGAATGCCGTTAATATCGAAAAAATTGATCAGTTGGGTGCGTCCGGGGGTAGAACTGGTGCGAACCAGCGCCTTGCGACCCGCCAGCACATTGATCAGCGATGATTTTCCAACGTTCGAGCGACCGACAAAGGCGACCTCAGGCAGTGCGGAAGGTGGGAAATCCTTTGGTTTAACAGCGCTTTTTATGAATACAGCCTGATGCACATCCATGCCTAATCTCCTTGTGGCGGGCATTATAATGCTGCGGCTCCCGGCGATACAAGCGCTTATTTCGGCATTCACTTTTACCACACCCGGCATAATTACTCTGTGGTGTTTGGCTCTGTTGTGTGATATAAAAATACCATTCAGTTTATGTCCCCTGTACCTTTCACGGACGCGCCGTTCAACTACACCTACACAAGGAGGAAACAGAGATGGAAAGTGTAAACGCCAAGGATCGCCACGGACATACGCCCCTGATTGCCGCAGCCAAGGAGGGTCAAAAAGACTTTGTTCAGGATCTGCTGCATCGTGGGGCTGACCTGACCTCCACCAGTGTCAAGGGGAAAACCGCCCTCCATTATGCAGCAGCCAACGGTCATACCGACATTGTCACCACGCTGCTGGAAAGGGCGCTGATGCCGATGCCCGCGACAGCGCCGGTCATACTCCGTTGATGCTGGCGGCAATTTACGGCTGCAACAAGACTATCCAGGCTCTGCTGGATGGGGGTGCCAGTCCGTCACTCAAAACATCTGCCGCCACGACCGCAGCCATGTACGCGGAAAACAACAACCATCCCCTGGCAACAGCACTGTTGAAGAAAGCAGAAAGAGCCAAACACGGCAACGCCTGACCGGATTATTTCACATAGCCTGAACGACAGATGGAACACGGGAATTCAATCCGTGTTCCATCTGTCGTTTGAGACTTCAGTTCATCTTTGGCCAGCCCCGCCGTCAGTAAAAATGCATCCATGCATCCATAAAGAAGAACAGCCAGCCGATGTTGCAGGCCAGGCCGATGTACCACAGGTAGTGACGCTTGGTCAGGCTGGCTATGGATGACAGCATCAGTGCGATCTGCAGAAAGATCAGGGCATAGCCGAAGTTCCCCCCCATCTCCTGGGCAATCAGCTTGCCTTTGGCGGTGGATTCGGCCTTGTCCTTGATCTCCTTTTTTTCTCCCTCGTAGCGTTTGATGTCATCGCCATATTTTTTAAGGGTTTTCTGGAACTCTTCTGCCACCGCGGGGGGTAGATCCTTCTGTGAGTGAAATTGCAGCATCAGCGCATTTTTACTGAGCTCAAAGGTGTGCTGCTTGATGCTCTTGGCCTGGTAGTAGGCCCACTGGTCGCTCTCCTGCCCCTGTGCCATGATGGCACGCGAGGAAAATTTGCCCATGTAGAGCGTTGTCAAGGCCGCAAGTACTGCCATGATAGCCGTTGAAAGAGCCAGCCATCCCTGCCATTTCTCTTTTTCTTTCTCCTTCTCCTTCTCTTCATTGTTTGACATCTGTCTGCATCCTCCTAATCAAGTTCGTTGATATCACCGACCAGATGCTGGCGCAGTTTTACCGGCTGAGCGCTATTCTTTCTGACCTTCAGATTGATCATCTCCACCAGCACTGAAAAGGCCATTGCGAAGTAGATATATCCCTTTGGGATATGGAACGATAGGCCGTCAGCCACCAGCGACACACCGATCAGCATCAGAAACGACAACGCCAGCACTTTGATGGTCGGGTGTTTTTCCACAAACGCGCTGACCGCACCGGCGAAGAACAGCATCACCCCTACGGACAGCACGACGGCGGTTGCCATAACCGCCAGTTGGCTGGCCATACCAACCGCGGTGATGACCGAGTCCAGCGAGAAGATGATGTCCAGGAACATGATCTGGATTACAACCCCTTTGAAGGTGGCGCCGGACTTTCCTTCGGAGGTGTGGTGCTCCTCCCCCTCCAGTTTATCATGGATCTCCATGGTGCTCTTGGCCAGCAGGAACAGGCCGCCGACGATCAGGATGATATCGCGCCCTGATACTCCGTGCCCCAGAACGGAGAAGAACGGCTCCGTCAGCCTCATGATCCAGGTCAGAGAGAAGAGGAGCATCAGTCGGGTGATCATGGCCAGCGCCAGGCCGATCTTCTGTGCCTTGGGGCGCTGGCGCTCCGGCAGTTTGCCGGTCAGGATGCTGATGAAGATGATATTGTCGATGCCCAGGACGATTTCCAGGGCGGTCAGGGTTACGAGAGCCAGCCAGGCCTGGGGATCTGAAAGCCATTCCATGTAATGAGCTCCTGTGGTTGAGACCCCGTAAAGGCGCAGGTCGAGAACAAAAATGTTGTAATACTGAATTCTTACGTATCGGCCGGCGCAGGTGCCCACATGTCTTTGGGAACGATCTTCGGTTGATCCGGGTCGCCAAGATAATGGGGAGACATGATCTGAACGCCGTATTCATTGAAAACATCCTGGATATTTTCATGCAGGGCGCTCATCACCTCTGCCCGTGGACTTGGTCCCGTAGGTATGGCCTGGCAGACAAGGCGGTACTGGGGATAAAAATCGGACAGCGCAGTCTGGAACACCTGCGGAGGCGGGTCATGCAGGACTCCGCTCGTCCGGTTCGCGGCTTCAACCAGCATGGCATGCACCTGACGCCAGGGAGCGTCGTAACCAATGGTGACGTTGACGTCGAGAATGTATCCCGCTCCCTGGACGGTGCGGGAGTAATTGCGGGTGATATTCCCGATAATCAAGGAACTCGGCATGGTCAACTCCTCTCCCAGTCCGGTCCTGATACGGGTTGAAAAAAGCCCGACTTCGACAACCGTTCCTTGCGAATCGTTGATCTGGACGTACTCACCGGGGCGCAGGGTGCGGGTGTACATTATAATAAGGCCGCTGGCGGCCTGCCCAATCACACTGGATGCTCCCAGTGAAACCATCAGACCCACCAGCACTGACAGCCCCTTGAAGGCCTCGGTGTGTGATCCGGGCAGATAGGGGTAGGCCATGACCAGTGCAAACAGCCAGACCGCAACCGAAACAAGCCGTCTGGTTGGCCGGACGGTATCCTGATCCAATCCGGCAATCGAAATCTTATTCTGCTCGATCCGGTCGAATATGCTGCCGAGCAGGCCGGTTACAAGCCGGGCGGCGAAGAATATCAATACGGCAATGATCAAGTCCGGGATGGCATGCAGGAGTGCGGACCCGAAACTTTTGATCACTATTATCAGGTAATTGGTTAGCTGCTCACCCCACGGCCTGGTATAGGGAAAACGTGAAAGCACAAAGCCGGCCCAGTTGAACATGAGAAAAGCGATGAACATCCAGTAGATCAATGAGGCGACACGATCTATGGCATGAATGATCCGGTCACGATGGAGCAGTAATTCACCTGCCGGCGACAACTTTTGCGAGTAGCTGTGAGCCAGTTCCGCAAGCCGTCTGCTCATCCAGGCTCGCGCACGGAACAAAAAGCGAAAAGCGATAAGCAGAACCACCGTAACCGTTGCGACCAGTCCGATGGAACGAAGCATGGCAGCCATGTTATTGGCTTCACTCGTTTCCTGCGCCACCTTTTCAATTGCCGCGACAACATTTTTGGCGGCCTCAGGCAGTTTTTCCTGACGCAACGAATCAGCATCCTCCGGCACCATGACGAATGCCATGACACCATCAACGGTAATAGCGTACCCCTGAGGAATCTCCTGGAGAGCTACCCTGCCTTCGCCCCTCTTGCTCAGCAGGCGGTCAAGAACGTCCTGCGCACGTTCAGCCCGTTCAAGAGCGGAAACACCGAGAAAGCTGCCCCTGAAGACCGCTACCGTCCGGTTGAAAATTCGTACTTCAGCGCTGCTCCTGGCAGTAGCTGCTACTACAGGAATGGATTCCTTTGCGGTGCCGGCGTGCAGCGCTTCTTAATATATACAGGTTGCAACCGTTACTATCATACTCAGGAGCAGTACCCGTAGCGAGAAAAAGCCACGCCTGCAACCGGGTTTATTATTTTGCATAGCTTGCATGTAGTATCCTTGGTTATTCAGATTGATGTTTATTGCGAGGCATCCACTCCGGTCTGTTCCTGAGTCCGGAAGTTATTGTTGTTGCACTATATACGTGATAAAAGACAGATTCAAGAGTCATATGGAGTGCTGTAGTCAGAGAGTACACAGACAGAAGAGGGGTGCGCTTGAAAGCAAAAATAAAGGAATTCTATGAGCGGGAGTCGTCCACCGGCATCCTGCTGATGCTGGTGACGGTTGCTGCGCTGGTGCTGAAGAACTCGGCTCTGGCCGGCGCCTACAATGCCTTCCTGTATACGCCGGTGGAGATCCGGTTCGGCGCCTTGCAGATCGCCAAACCGCTGCTGCTCTGGATCAATGATGGTCTGATGGCGGTATTTTTCCTGCTGGTGGGGCTTGAAGTCAAGCGGGAGCTGCTGCGAGGGAGCCTGTCATCATGGTCTCAGGCCGCCCTGCCGGTGATAGCGGCCATTGGCGGCATGGCAGTTCCGGCCCTGATCTATGTCGGCTTCAATCTCCGCGAGCCTTCAGCGCTTCACGGCTGGGCCATCCCCACTGCCACGGATATCGCCTTCGCCCTCGGCATCCTCTCGCTGCTGGGAAACAGGGTGACCCCCTCCCTCAAAATCTTTTTGCTGGCTTTGGCTATTATGGATGATCTGGGAGCAATAGTCATAATAGCTCTGTTTTACACCGATCACCTGTCGCTGGTTTCAATGGCGGTTGCAGGCGTATCGCTGGCCGTGCTCTTCGCCCTGAATCGTACAAGGGTGGTCAGTCGGGCTGCCTATATCCTGCTGGGTATGGTATTGTGGGTCAGCGTGCTGAAGTCCGGCGTACATGCAACCCTTGCAGGTGTGGCGCTGGCCTTCATGATCCCCCTGGATGCCCGGGAGGCAGACTCCGAACACTCGCTTTCCGAGAGCATCGAGCACGATCTGCACCCCTGGGTGTCGTTCATGATCCTGCCCTTGTTCGCCTTCGTGAATGCCGGTATCGATCTGCGAGGACTGTCGCTGGGGCAGCTGGCAGCGCCAGTGCCGCTGGGGATCATGCTGGGTCTCTTTATCGGCAAACAGGCCGGGGTCTTTCTGTTCAGCTGGGCCGCCATCCGATTGAGACTGGCCGCACTGCCGGAGAGGAGCAGCTGGTCGCAGCTCTACGGCATCGCACTGATGACCGGCATCGGTTTCACCATGAGTTTTTTTATCGATTCGTTGGCCTTTGTCGATGGCACGGCTTACGGGTATGCAGACAAACTGGCGATCCTGCTAGGCTCGCTGTTTTCGGGGGTGGCGGGGTATCTGGTTTTGCGGTTCGGCCACAACTGCCCGCCGGCCGTGGCTGAAACAGCTCCGAACAGGCTCTAGTTCTGTAGTTTTTCATCCTCACGTGACTCAGTATCAACAATCTCGACCTGTAGCGGCTTGAAGTTCTTGATATGGATATCCCTCTGGGGATAGGCTATGGCAATCCCTTCATCGGCCAGGTGCTTCTCAATCATGATCCTCAGGTCGCTGGAAATAACACGCGGATCAGCCGCGCTGTCAAGGCCGATCCAATAGTAGAGCCCGAAGACGAGGGCATCAGCGCCGAAGTCATCAAGCGTCACCAGCGGCTCAGGTTTTTTCAGAACATCCTTGTGGAGGAATGCAGCATTGAGCAGCCGCTCCTTCACTACGGCGATATTCGACCCATATACCACCCCCACAGTGATACAGTATCTGACCTGTTGAGTGGAGTTGGTCCAGTTGGTAACATTTTTTTGAACAAAGGTATTGTTGGGAACCAGTGTCTCGATACCGGTGACATCGCGGATCGTGCTTGATCGAATTCCAATGCTGGTAACCCGGCCACGGACACCATCAACATCAATCAGGTCACCGATGCGGAAAGGTCGTTCAGCCAGCATCATGAGGCCACTCATCAGGTTTTTCATAAGGTCCTGAATTCCAAAACCGGTTCCCAGGGCGATTGCGCCGCCCAGAAAAGCAAATGCGGTTAACGGGATTCGTACCAGATTGAGGCTTGAAAACAGCAGGATTACGAAGATCAATGCCATTAGCCATCTTCTCGCCAGCAGGGCACCACCTTCCGGTATATCATGACGTTTCACCGCGTAGCGAAAGAGAATTTTTGTGCACTTTGAGCTTACTATCAAGCCGAGAATCAGGAGCGCCAGGGCAGAAACCACCTTGCCGATGGTCACTCCCCGTTTCCCTTTTATTTCCTTTCCATCGACGGTATATACATCTTCCGTAGCAAAGAGCTCATAACCCCAGATCCCCATGAAAAAAGTCTTCCAATTTCCAAGTTTGGCCTTGGTAACAGCGTTTTTTGTCCTTTCTGAAGATGTATCATTCAAGCTCGTAAAAACACTTTTTACCGCTGTCATCACTTTGAATCTTGACTGGAGCAGCTCTACACGGGATTTGTAGATTGAAACCAGACGATTGAGATCCTCACGATTCTGAGCAGCTCCGGGCTGCGCGATCTCAGATTCCAACTCATTCAGTTTCTGAACAGCTATATTCAGATTGAGAGAATCCGACTCCTCCTGCCTGGCAAAGGATGCAAGCGCCTGCGGAATCATCTGTTTGATACGGGATGCGCTTTCCTTGTCCTTGGTCACTTCGGCTGCATATCGCAATTCCCAGATAACAAGTTCGAGGCGGTTCATTTCCAGCATATCGCGTAAAAGATCGATCTTGAGGCTGCTGTTCTCCAGATTCTCCTGCAAAACAAGATTTTGCAGCTGTTCATGACGGGCACTGCCGCTTTTCTCTTTTTCTGCATTTACACGGTGTTTTGAATCTTTGGCGGTTGCCGAACCCGACAGGCGCTTTGCCGCCATGCTTTGTAATGACTCATTCTCTGCGAGAGACTGTTCGAGTTCTCTTTCAAGCGTATTCCGTCGATCTTCAAGCCCCTTTTTTATGGTATTCAGATCCGACTCTGAAAAACGGGAATCCCTGGAAATCTCATCAAGCGTATCGGCAAGGTATGAAAGCTCTTTCCTGGCTATCGTCAGTTCCTCTTCAGTATTCTTCTGGACTGCCTGAAATACAGCGAGTTCTGTAGCAAAAAATTTCCGATTGAGATCCAATACCAGCTTATTCCACTCGATGGTTGCAGCTTTTGCCGGGTTGGACTCCTTTTCACTGCTTTCCAGGAGTGCCCTTGTTTTCCCTTCCAGTTTTTTCAGGTTATCTTCAGTTTTGCTCTTCTTTGCGGCGGTCGACTCGAGTGTCAGCTCTGCCTGCTTGATCTTGAGCTGTGCTCCTTGAACCTTCTCTCGAAGCCGTTCAAGAAGTAGTATTGAATACGGTGGCTTTTCTTTGGCGGTGATACCGGCCAGGACCTTTTTGTCCAGGCCAGACGGCTCGCTGTGGATGATCTCGGCGCGCTTAAGTTCGGAGAGGAGTCGCTCGTAGTTTGTAGCAATGAGGCGCAGCAGAAAACGACGCTGCACAAGTTCGTACGTCGGAGTTCCCGGGGGCGCTCCGGTAGAAAGGCCATCGGGGGCATCGATTTTATTGAATTCAGAGCGGGCTTCCTGAAGGAGTTTACGTATCCTGCTGATGTCAGTTTCAGAGTTTGTCTGCCCGTCAGACGGAGAGACCGCGTCTGCCTTCTGTGGCAGTAAGATTTGTTGTAACGTATTCGCCCGTAGTGGCGAGGGGACAGCATGTATTGATAAAAGAATCAGTATTCCAAATATATGCGCTCGATACATCGGGCTGTTCTCCTGTTTGCTGTGGTGCATCTAAAAGATCACTACCCGTGTCCCTGTCATTACGTCACGGATATACCGGCCATGCCTCGAAGCGTGCGCGGTCGGCATTATACTCCCGGACTTCGCCGCTCTCGATGTGATACACCCAGCCATGAATGGTGAGCCGTTCTTCCAGGACTGCCCGTTGGACTGAAGGGTGTGTATACAGGTTATCGATCTGGTTCAGGACATTGAATTCCGTCAGGATCGGGAGTTGCTCCTCTTCCGGCAGGTGCCGGTACTCTTTCAGCATCGCCTCACGTGCAGCCCTGCCGAATTCCATCCAGCGGGCAACTGCCGGCAAGTGTGCAACCTTGTCGGGATGCAGAATGCCCTTGACTACACCGCAGTCGGAGTGACCACAGATAATGATATGTTCGACCTGCAGGGCGGTAACCGCATATTCGATGCTTGCCGAAACCCCCACAGCTTCCTTTCGATACAGTGGAACCAGATTGCCCGGGTTGCGTTCGACGAAAAGTTGCCCCGGTCCGGTATGGGTAATCAGGGACGGAACCACGCGGGAGTCGGCGCAGGTAAGGAAGAGCGCCTTTGGGTTTTGGGCCCTGGCAAGTTTCTCAAACAACATCCGGCGTTTCGGAAAAACGTGCTGCTGGAACCGCGTTACTCCAGCTTTAAGGACATCAGAAAAATCTGGTTCGCTCATGCAGGTTCATTCCTCAGGCGGCAGGGGGGCTTTATTGACAAACGGGTGTAATCACCAGAACGGATATTCCAGAGTTACGGCAAGTTTTCCGCGCAGGTCTTTCCTGAGTGCAAGATTCCACTTGGTTGCGGCATTGGCGGCGCCATAGATATTGCCGATATAAAAAGGCAGCCCGATCAGGCCCGCAACACCTGCAATCGCGTAATTCTCCTGTTTAACAGCGACAATCGTACCGGCAATAAACAGCCCGTTGAGCAGCAGGGCGGTAATGCCGTCACCGTAGTGTCCCGCGTAGATGTGACCGCTGCCCGGTACAATCGCCGAAAGCATCCCCGCCACCAGAGGCGATTTATCCGGCAGTTCCTGGTGCTGCTCAAGTGTGGAAAGCGCTGTCGCTGCCTGTTTCGCCCCTGCGTCATGGGGGTATTTCTCTGCGAAGTGTTCCAGGTCGCGACGGCTGGCGGCAGTATTTCCCCGGTCGTATTCCGCCAGTACCTTGCCGAACACCGCTTTTCGCTGATCGGCAGACGTGGGAGCGGATGCCGCTTCAGCGGCCTCGAATGCCTCTGCCGCCTGATCGGGCAGGTTGAGCCTGACCAGCGCCAACCCCTGTTGATAGGCCGCAGCAGCAGTGCGGCTTCCGGTGGGAAAACGTTTTCTGAAGGAGGCAAATGTCCGCGCCGCTGGTTCGTACTCCTCTCCCCGGTAATAGGCCATGCCGACGTTGAAGAGAGCGCTGTCGGCGAGCGGAGAATCGGGAAACAGAATCAGGAGCTTTTTGTATTCGGTGATCGCGCGGTAGTACTCCCCTTCAGCGGTAAAGGCGTCGCCAAGTTTCAACTGAACCGCATCCGTCAGGACAATGCCTGCTTCGCCTGCGGTTGCAGGCTGCACAATGCCGAGCAGTTGAACAATCAGGATACTGGCGGCGATAATTCGTCTCATTGCTCTCTCAATGCATTGCGGGATACCGGGTCGAACAGCCTGCCATTGGGGAGCGGGGCATAATCCGCATCCGGTCCCTTGAATATATTGCAGCGGGTCAGTCGGTCGGCGGTCATCATGATGCCCTGAATCGGGCCGTACTCTTTGACAGCCTGGCGGCCAAACGTGGAGCACGACGGTGAGAAGCCGCACCGTGACCCGCTTACCGGGGAGATGACGCCCCGATAAAAATCAATGGCTCCGAGAAAAACCTGTCTGGTGACAGATGCTTCGGGAGAGGGGTGTGATGCGGCTTCGTGATGGTGCTCCTGTGAACGCGGCCCGTTCATGGTCGCCGGCGAGGCAGATGAAATAACCGGCGCCAGTAAAAGGAACACGAATGCATGGAGAACGGCTGGTTGCAGCGTGCGCATGCTAAAGTCTATTTTTCTATTTTATCGAGGATGTCCTGCTTTGCCTTCTTGTACTCTCTCTCCGTAATTGCGCCGCTGTCGTAGGCTTTCTGCAGGTCGATCATCTGCTCGCCGACCGTTCGCGTACTGGTCTGGGTGTCAATCTTTGTGCTGGTTCCACCGCCGCAGCATCCTGCCGTCAGGCTCATTACGATAACCAGCAACAGCACTTTGGCAATTCCGATCTTTTTCATACGCCACTCCTCACAAAAATGTATGGGATAAACACTGTCGGATTAAAACGCAGAATCTGAGGATAGTCAAGTACTGGCTGTCTGATGGACTCGCCCGGTCAGGTTGCTGCACAACGCGCAGTCAGCTAAATGGGGCAATATCGGAGTACAGGGGAACCCTGGTTGACCTGCAACAGCTGGGTGGCAGATGGCAAAACAGTGGAAGCCTGATCAAGTGTTACCTCCGGCCATTTTGGAGAGTATAGGTCCGTTCCAGTATGTCGCAATATGAATTGAAGACTTCTTTCTTTGCAAGAATTGACATATGGTCCTCATTAAACCCCAAAACCTTTTTCGCTTCCCGTTGCGCCTGAAAATAGAGCTGGCTGCTTAGCGAGACTGTGCCGTCGTTGTATTCAGAAAAGACCGACGGACCGCCGTGGTATCCGAATAGTAGATAATAATCAACAGCACTCCCAAGAGTCTTGCTGAAAATTGAATTCTGAAACTCACTTCCCGGCACCATGTCAATCCACGAAGGAATGGTAGCGGGAGCTATGTCTACACCGTATTTTGCTCCGGAATGGCCATGCCAGGGAGTTGATAAAGAAACAAACAACTTGATGTATTCTGATTTGTCATCAAAAACGGATTTGTTTATAAATGCTCTGGACAAGAGTCCGCCCATGGAGTGCGCCGTAACATACAACTGACTGAAATTATACTTTTGATGGAGCCTTTTTATTATGCTGTTCAAAGTGCTCGCGGAGCTTTCCAGGCTGGCGCCAGAAGGGTAGAGAAAGAACCATGGCTGATATTTATTTCTGTCCAGATGTTTAAAAAAATAGCTCCAATCTTGGGGAGAACCGCCTGCACCATTGACAAAAAGAACCGGGATTTTACCTGGATCATATGGTTCCAAAAAATAGACACCGATTCCCGTGTTAGTAATAAAGTCAAAGAATTCCCACAACCCCCTTTTCCCATTCTCTGCTGAAAAACGCTCATCGGAAAGATCCGCGATTTCGCCGATGGCAATCGGCAATGGCTTTCTCACAAGAGTGGTGAGTTTCGGTAGTGCCTCTTTTAACCCGGTAGGAATAGTTATTTCTGCTTTTAAGGACAAACGAATGGAATAAACTTCGGCGGAATTGTCTGTCACTATGCTGTCGGTGTGTATTCCAACCAATCCACCGTCGTCAGGTTGCAGATTGTCATTGAAATCCGTGAATGCCATAACAATGTACGTTTGATTTGTCTGAACCCTTAGAACAAATCGTCCAAAACTGTTTAGATGGGTGTAGTTATAGGGTGCAAAGGTTCCATTCTCCTCTTTGAATGCAACAACAACGATCTTTGAAGGGTCTTGGCCATAATCGGAGACAACGCCCACAATGGCTCTTGAGGCTGCAGACTCTGCGAGATTGCGTTTTACCTGTGTCATGCAGCCAGATGAGAGAATGGTCAGCAAACCGGTTATAATGACTACGGCTGCCCTGCGCATAATAAAACTGTGACGACGTACTACTGCCATTGTATCCTCCGTTTCATTACAGCTGAATGAATCACCCCGCCGCAGGCAGCGGGGAATTCGACCTTCAGAGACAACAAATGGACATGAGGCTTATGAATGAGATTAACGCGGTTGCTCTACAATTTCGTAGTAAACCCCTCTGCTACCCATAAACGGCTGGTGATAAACACCACCACAGTTTTGATATGCAACGTCGTTGATATAAGTTGAGGAACATCCGCCGGGTAATGAATAGACCGTGGTTCCATATAGGGGTGTTACCGGTTGCCGCGACGCGACAGCTGCACCGATCATGGTACCTAACGCGAGAGCGGTAACATCAGAAACGATAGCGGCTCTGTTGTGGTGCCCTGGCCGATGAATCGGACGATGGATCGGTCGGTGGACGGGTGGATAATGAATATTGCCAGGATGTCCCGGTCGGTGGACGGGTGGGCGATGAACATTGCCAGAGTGTCCCGGACGGTGGGCAGACGGACGATTGACAGGCGGGCGGTGAACATTGCCGGGGCGACCCGGTCGGTGATCAGGCGCAGCCCAGGAGCTGACGCTGGTTGTCGCAAGTAATACGGTCATAACCAGTAGAGAGGTAAAATTTTTCATTTTTTGGCACCTCCGTCATCAGCTACGGCAGCTTTTGCAGTCTGATACGATATCTTCATAACTCCGGTCGGAACCTTGAATGCGAAGGCGCCTTTCGTAATGGGTACATTAAGCTTCCAGTCAGAGTACTGAAGTATGAAGCGGGGCTTATCGGGTAGTGTTGTGTATGTCATTGTCATCAGGACTGGCAACGGTTTATTACCAACTGCAATCCAGATCTGCCACTCGATTCCGTCACCCTTCAATGCCAGATGGTCACAGAGCACACCGCCGATAGTGGATTGCCCTGCCGTAAACGCGCTGGTCAGATCAGCGGTGATATAAGCATATGGATCGCTTGTGAGAATGTCACTGAAAGCAGTGTGAATACCGGCCTTTTCCATGGCAAATGGGAACAGTTCATCCAGGGTTGCCGGTGTTGCTGTTACGGCGTACATCTTGTCTTTGGGAGAATAGCTTGTCATGTTTTTACCATCAAAATAAAATTCGTTCGGCTTGCTGTCGCTTTTGGTGATGGCCTTAAGCCCGTTCGGGCGTTTGAGCGTCACTTTGGTGTGAGAGAAAAAATTGAGCAGTTGGCCCTTTACTGAAGTCTCAACCATGGTACTGGCTGTAAAAGTCATTGTTTTTGCGTCGGCCAGATAGGCACTCATATTTTCCAGCAGATCAAGAGCCTTCTGCTCAATAGCTGGATTGGCGACTTTTTCTGCGGCGATCTCCGCTGCGTTTACAATCACACTTGACAAGAGAAGCACACTCACAGACACGGCGATTACAATCTTTGTCGGCAAAATCATGTTTAAACCTCCTGTGGAAAATTTAGAATTCTCGTTCGCTCCCGAGCCGATTTTATAGGTGACTTTATGACCGTTTCAGCCTAGCAGATAATCAGAGAATATTTGACGCGCAACTCACCATTTTGGGCAGTTGCCGAGGGAGAGGAGTTGTAAAGCGAGGTCTTTGGTATTAGCTTTTAAAAAACGGACATCTATTTGGAACTATCTGCATCCGCTCTCTTTTTTAACACTTCATTCATCTGTGCACAGAGAGTTCTGAATTCCTCGAAAAGTCGCAGATTAAAATCAGGGACAAAACGTTCCGAAACCTTCATATTCATTGTGTATGAGCGGGATGAAACTCTGTCTACATATCCCATTTGTTCCAGTTCGGAGAATTTACGGCGTACTGTCTCGCGGGGGATCCCGGTCGCCTCACTGATGGAAAAAGGGTTACACGCCAGAATCTTAACTTTATCCCTGACATTTTCACGGGTTTTATCAACAGTTGTATCTGGAACAAGACGCCCTTGCCTGACGTGCAGGGCAACCATATGATGGGCAATCTCTCCCAGCACAATAGCCAGTGTTATATCGCCATTAAATTCTGTGTAAATGGTATTGAGGTACCTCAACAAAAAGTCGTTGAGGAGCAATGTGACCTCGGTTTGGTGTTGTTTGTAGAGGTCGGCGTTGGATTTTGAAATGGAGCTTAAGGACGACAGTAAATGATCACGCATACGTACCCCTGTATTTTTTAAAAGGAGATGATTTACCTCAATTTGCGAACCCTAAACAGTATGTCCAGGGGCACACTAATATGTTTTTTATGCACAATAACCCATTTTGGGTACTCGTAGAATAATTTTTTTAAACAGTTCTGGTAGGATTCATTAATCAGGTTTGACGGGAGATTCTGAATTGGCTGCAATTGTCAGTCTGCGGCATTTTTTCACCATACACCACAAATACGTTGTAGTATCGGATGTACATCGCTACATTAGGTGTCATATTGGCTCAGTTTAGTCGGCTATCGAATAAACAAAAGGAGAATTTCATGTCGCTCAAACGAATGTTTCTTGTGTTGGTTGTCCTGTTAACCAGTGGAGTTGCCTTCGCCGCCGGCGATTCGGATCTGAATATCCGGGCCGTCAAGCCGGGTGCAGCGGTGACGGTAGAGCAGGTCATCAAGGATGGCAAGCTGCTGGTAAGTGTTACCGATGCCGGGAAAAAACCCGTGTTCGGACTGGGCGCAGGTGATTTTTCCGTAACGCGGTCCGGGCGAACAGCACAGATAACCTCCGTACAACCGATGTCCGAGAACAAGGACGTGCCGCGACATATCGTCCTGGTCATGGACAACTCCTATTCGATGTATGAGCGCAAGGCCATCAAGGCGCTGCTTGCCGGTGTTAACGAACTGTTGAAGACCGTTCGACCGATCGACGATGTGCGGATGGTCGTTTTCGACAACAAGAAGTCGGTCATCATGGGCGGACGTGAACTGCATGTGCAGACATTCGGTTCTAACGAGCCCGCCGGGCTGCACGACTTTGCAACAAAAGCCTACCAACTGGAGGGGCTGACCGGAGGAACCGTACTGTACGAAGCGCTTCTTGCCGGCCTTGATCTCATAAAGACGATGCCGGCAACCGAGCCCCGTTTCATGGTGGTATTTTCCGATGGTGAAGATCTTAACAGCGCCTTCAGCAAAGACGTCGTATTCAATGCGGCAAAATCTCTCGAACGATTCAACGTCTACGCCATCGATTACATGGACAGGCCCGGAACCGACTCGTTTTTGACCAAATTTTCCAAAGATAACAGCGGTCAGATCTGGAAGGCCACGTCCGAGTCAAGCATTGTCTCCATCTTCCAGAGTGTTGCCTCCCAGATGCAGTATTACTACGTCGTCAGTTATCAGTTCCCCCCCACGGGCAATCTGGCGGTTGCTCCGGCCAGCCTGACGATCGATGAGGTGAGGGCGATGGATACCGATCTCCCTGCCCGGATCAATTCCTCAGTACTGACACTGCGTCCGACGGTCGATTCTGTCTACGGGATTGCGCGCTGGAAAGCTGTTGTCAGCAATAGCAGAGGGGTCGTGGCTGAACAAACAGGGCAAGGTACGCCTGCGGCTGAACTGAAAATACCGCTGCCGACCACGGATCTGCCAGCGCTTGCCCGCATCGGCGACCTTTCAGTGAAGATGGAACTGGAAGACCGCAATGGCCAGAATCTGGTGTTGACCACCGCGCCGGTCAAGGTCAGGCTCGTGCAGACCCGTGCCGGCCTGACGGTCACACCTGCCAGCCTGACGATCGAAGAGATCAAAACCATTGATGCCTCGCCGATGCTCGGCCATATCTACTTCGCCAAAGGGGCGGCCGAGATACTTCCCCAATATGTCCGCTTCACCGGACCGCCTGAAACAGCGGGCTTCGATGAACAGAAGTTCTCCGGCACGCTGGAAAAATACTATCAGGACCTGAACATAGTCGGCAACCGTCTGGCCACTAAACCCGAGGCCACCATTACGCTGGTCGGCTGCAACGACAACGCCGCCAAAGAGAAGGGGAACAAAAAACTCTCAGCTCAGCGTGCCACGGCGGTTCGGGACTATCTGCAGACTGTCTGGAACATCGCACCCGAGCGGATGAAGCTGGAAACACGCAACCTGCCGGCCAAGCCGAGCTCCGTCCAGTTGAAGGAAGGCCAGGCCGAAAATCGCAGAGTTGAAATCACCTCAACTGATCCATCAATCCTTGCCCCGATCCGCAGCACCTATTTCACCACACGAATCGACACTTCACGCCTGACACTGAGGCCCGAGGTGGTCGCTCCAAACGGTGTTGCAAGCTGGAAGATCACAGCTGCAAACGCTTCGGGGACTCTGGCCGATCAGTCAGGAAAAGGTTCGCCTGCGCTTGAAATCCCGATTCAGCTGGCCGCCGGCGATCTCAAGGCGCTGGCCGCCGGGGGCGACATTGCGGTGAAGATGGAGGTGCTCGACGGCAAGGGTCAGAACATGGCGCTTTCGCCTCAACCGGTCAAGGTCAACTTCATCCGGACCAGTCAGAGACTCGCAGAAAAGCTTGATCTGCGGGTTCAGGAAAAGTATGCCCTGATCCTGTTCGATTTCAACAAGGATACCATCGAAGCTCAAAACCAGGATATCGTCAACGGGATTGTAGCCCGCATCAAGCTTCTGCCCCAGGCAACCGTCAGTATCGTCGGTCACACCGACAACATAGGCAAGGAGGCGTACAACCTTAAACTCTCCGAGCGTCGGGCGCTGTCAGTTTACAAGATGCTGGCCGCGTCCTTTGGTGAGGCCCTCGGCGACCGTATCCGCTATTCCGGTGTCGGCCCGAACAATCCCCTGTTTGACAACCAGACTCCGGAGGCCCGCTCTTTCAACCGGACGGTGACCATTACGCTGGAATATCTGAGCAAGGAATAGCCGCTGCCCCATCCGGCAGGTTGTGCCGGGTTGCTCTCAAATTGACTGGATTTTTTTCTGATAAGGAGTGGAGATGAGATGCTTTGACAGGGCGGTGAGCAGAAGGTGTATCCCGGTTGCAGTTCTCATGGTCGCAAGCGTTGCCCTGATGTGCGGTTGCAGCACGAAAGAACCGGCCAAACCACCCATGGCTGCAACAGAGGTCGTAGCTGTTACGGTTGAGCCAAAAACCGTGCCGGCAACTTTTCCGTTTGTGGCCCAGATCCAGAGTTCCCATCAGGTGGATGTCATGTCCCCGGTCAGCGGTTTTCTGGAGAAGATAAGTTATAAGGAAGGTGATGCGGTTCGCAAGGGACAGGTGCTCTTCCAGATTGACCGGAAGCCGTTCCAGGCCCAGGTGAATTCCGTCAAGGGTGAGCTGGAAAGCCGCAAAGCCCAGTTATGGACCGCCAAGGCATCCCTTGACCGGATACGCCCCCTGGCGGATCAGAATGCCGCCAGCAAGAGCGATCTGGATACCGCCATCGGAAACTTCAAGTCGGCAGAGGCCGGGCTCCAGCAGGCAAAGGCAAATCTTGAGAAGGCCCAGCTTGATTTGAACTACACCACCATCAGGTCTGCGGTGAATGGTGTAGCCGGTCAATCCCTGATGCGGCAAGGGGCCTACATCGCTGCCGGCAGCTCCTCCGCCAAGCTTACCTATGTGGCAAAGCTTGATCCGGCATGGGTTGATTTCAGCGTATCCCAGAATGATCAGGATCGTCTGCATCAGGAGGTTCAAAAAGGTCAACTGCTTCCGCCAAAGGATAGCCGTTTCACGGTGGAACTGGAACTTGCCAACGGTGTCCGCTATCCCACGACCGGGGTGGTTAATTTTGCTGATCCCTCCTTCAGCAAGGAGACCGGCACCTTTCTGGTGAGAGCGGTAATTTCCAACCCCAAGGGAGAATTGCGTCCCGGCATGTACGTGAAGGCACATCTGAAGGGCGCCCAGCGTCCCAACGCCTTGGTGGTGCCGCAGAAGGCGGTTCAGCAGAGCCCTAACGGTCACGTGGTTTTTCTCGTGGATAACAAGGGACTGGCCGAGGTCAGGCCGGTAACAGTCGGTGATTGGCTCGGCAATGACTGGATTATAAGCCAGGGGCTCAAGCCCGGAGACCGCATTATTGTGGAAGGATTCATGAAACTGGCTCCCGGTATGCCTGTCAAGGTGGTGCCGTCCGGCCAGGTCAAGCAGGCCCAGCCTCAACAGCCCGCAGCGGCGAAATAGGGGAATACCATGGGAAGCTTCTTTATTGACCGCCCCGTATTTGCTGCTGTCATCGCCATCATCATAACCCTCGGGGGATTCATAGCGATGAAGGCCACGCCCATCGCCCAGTATCCCGACATAGCCCCTCCTTCGGTTCAGGTCTCGGCCTCATATCCCGGCGCTACCTCCGAGGTAATCGCCAACACGGTGGCCGCCCCCCTTGAACAACAGATCAACGGCGTTGACGGAATGCTCTACATGACGTCGAGCAGTTCGTCATCCGGCAGCATGTCGCTTACCGTCACCTTTGGAGCGGGTACTGATCCGGACATGGCCCAGGTCAATGTCCAGAACCGGGTTAACCAGGCCGTATCACTGCTTCCGGATGTGGTCAGTCGCCAGGGGGTCACGGTGACAAAAAACTCCGGATCGTTCCTTATGGCCATCAGTATCACCTCCGTCGATGAACGCTACGATCCTTTGTACCTCGCCAACTACACCAACCTCTACATTCTCGATCTGATAAAGCGTCTGCCCGGCGCCAATACCGCCAGCATGTTCCCCACGCCAGACCTGGCAATGCGGATCTGGCTTCAGCCTGACCAGATGGCGCAACTGGGCGTTACCACCCAGGACATCTCCACAGCCATACAGCAGCAGAACAAGGCATACGGCATCGGCTCCATCGGTCAGAACCCCGTTCCAGCGGGCACCCAGCAGTCTTTTGTGGTATCGACCAAAGGGATGCTGTCCAGTCCGGCCGAATTTGAAAACATCATCATCCGTGCCGCCAATCAGGGTTCGGCCATCGTTCGCCTGAAGGACGTGGCCAGGGCGGAACTGGCTGCCCGGGATTTCTCGATGACCGCCAAGGTCAACGGGAAAAAATCAGCCGTTATAATAGTGTATCAGCAGCCCGGCGCCAATGCCATCGAGACATCCAAACAGGTTCGTGATCTGCTCAAAAGCCTGAAGCCGAATTTCCCGGCCGGCATGGAGTACAAGGTCGTAATGGACACCAGCTCCTTTACCGAGGCCTCAATTGAGAAAGTGCTGCATACCTTCTTCGAGGCCGTGGTGCTGGTGGTACTGGTGGTCTTCCTGTTCCTGCAGAGCTTCCGGGCCACCCTGATCCCGATCCTGGCGGTTCCGATCGCTATCATCGGCACCTATATCGGCATCAAGCTTTTTGGCTTCTCAACCAACATGCTGACCCTGTTCGGAATGATCCTGGCTATCGGTCTGGTCGTTGACGACGCGATCATTGTTGTTGAAAACGTGGAGCACAACATGGCAACCCTCGGCATGAAGCCCATGGAGGCGGCCAAGAAAGCCATGGACGAGCTTACCGGGGCATTGATCGCCATCGTGCTGGTGCTGGGCTCGGTTTTTCTGCCGATAGCCTTTCTGGGGGGGATGACCGGGACCCTTTACAAACAGTTCGCGGTAACCATTGCCATCTCCATGGTGCTGTCAGGGGTAGTGGCCCTGAGCCTCTCACCGGCCATGGCGGCGCGTATCCTGAAACCGGCCCATGGCGAGAAGAAAGGATTCTTCAAATGGTTCGATAACGGTTTCGGCCGCCTGACCGACCTCTACGTTTCCGGTGTACGCTGGCTCCTTGGCCACAGGATCATCGGTATAGCTTTGTTTGCAGGACTGCTGGTGGCCGTGGCGGTTCTCTTCAAAGTAGTGCCCGGCAGCTTTGTGCCTGAAGAAGATCAGGGCTTTGTGTTTGTGGGCAGCTTCCTGCCTGATGCCGCCAGTCTGGAACGCACCAGCCAGGTGAGCAGTCAGATGTTGCCGATTCTTCGCTCGAACCCGGCCATTGACGACATCACCCAGATTGACGGCTACAGCCTTTTGGACGGTACCGTTAAGAATAATGCAGCTCTGGCGTTCATCGCATTGAAGCCCTACGATCAGCGTAAAGAGCCCCAGGCAAGCGCCTTCAAGGTGGTGCAGGATCAGGGGCGTAAACTTTCAGCGATCAAGGCCGGGATGGTATTCCCGATCAATCCCCCTTCGATTCCCGGCCTGGGCAGCACCGGCGGCTTTGAGTTCTACATTCAGAACAAGGGGAGTGCCACCCCTCAGGAACTGGAGAAGATTACCAAGGCCTTCATCGCTGAGACCAGAAAGCGCAAGGAACTGGCCGGCGTCTCGACCACCTTCTCGGCCAGCCAGCAGCAACTCTATCTGGAGGTCGACCGTTCGCGGGCCGAACTGCTCGGAGTGCCTGTCTCCACGGTATTCGATACCCTCCAGTCCTATTTCGGTTCGGCATTTGTCGGACAGTTTGTTCAGTACGGCCGGATCTGGCAAGTGGTCATGCAGTCTCAGGGATCATACCGCGATAAGCCGGAAAATCTGACCCAGGTCTATGTACGCTCCACCGGTGGGGCCATGATCCCGCTTTCGGCGATGGCGACCATCAAATACATTGCCGGTCCCGGCATTTTGCCGCGATTTAACGGTTTTCCCGCCTCCAAACTGAGCGGTAATCAGGCGCCGGGGTACAGTTCCGGTCAGGCTATCGCAACCATGGAAGAGATCGCCAAAAAGGTGCTGCCTGACGGCTACGGCTATTCATGGGCCGGGCAGGCTTTCGAGGAAAAGAAATCGGGGAGCACTTCCACCATTGCATTTGCCCTGGGGCTTATCATGGTATTCCTGATCCTGGCGGCTCAGTACGAAAAATGGTCCCTGCCGATCGGTGTAGTCATGTCCGTACCATTCGCAGTCTGCGGTGCGCTGCTCATGACCTGGAGCCGCGGACTGGAAAATGATGTTTATTTTCAGGTGGGTCTGGTGACCCTGGTGGGGCTTTCAGCCAAGAATGCCATTCTCATTATCGAGTTTGCCGCAGAAAACCTGCGAAAAGGCATGTCCCCGTCTGAGGCGGCTATAGAAGCCGCCCGTCTGAGGCTCAGACCTATTGCCATGACCTCTCTGGCCTTCATCCTGGGGTGCGTTCCCATGGCAATCGCCACCGGCGCCGGCGCCAACAGCCTGCGCGCCATCGGAACCGGTGTTATCGGCGGTATGCTGGCTTCCACACTGGTCGCATCCTTTTTTGTGCCGCTCTTCTTCGTGCTTCTGGAAGAGGGAAGCAGCATTTTCAGTAAAAAGCGGAAACCGGCGGCGGTAACCTCGGGCGAAGAAGGAGAAACCCATGCGTAACCTTATGATTCTCCTGATGGCACTCAGTCTGACGGCATGCTCCATCGGCCCCGATTATGTCAGGCCGGAGACGGCGAAACACGAGGCCTGGCGGGCGCAGTATCAGGCTGCCGAAGGGGTGATCGATTCTGCCTGGTGGAAGCAGTTCGGCGATTCAGAACTGGATCGACTGGTACAGAGCGCTCTCCGGGAAAACCTCGACATCAAAATCGCCGCTGCGCGTGTTGACCAGTATCTGGGGGCTCTTAACAGTACCCGATCCCAGTACTTCCCGCAGATCAGTTCCAACCTCAACGGAGGAGGGGGGCGTCAGAGCGGCGTCAACAGCGAGTCCTACTCGGCAACACTCAATGCGTCGTGGGAGCTCGATCTGTGGGGTAAGGTCAGGCGATCATCGGAAGCGGCCAATGCCCAGCTTCTGGGAAGCGAAGCGGGAAGGCGGGGGGCTCTGTTGTCGCTGGTGAGCAGTGTGGCGACCGGCTACATCACTCTGAGAGCATATGACCGGAAGCTTGAGATTGCCCGGGAAACCTCAAAGGCCTATAGCGACAGCCTGAATCTCTTCAAGCTCCGCTTCAGGTACGGCACCGTTTCACAGCTACAGGTAAGTCAGGCCGAATCCGAGTACGAGAAGGCTCATCAGTCCGAGATCAGTCTCGAATCGTCGATCAGCCAGCAGGAAAACCTTCTGTCAATACTGCTTGGCCAGGCTCCCGGGCCGATTGCGCGCGGCAAGAGCCTGGAACAGTTGACCCCCCCCGCCATTCCGGCCGGATTGCCATCGAAGCTGCTGGAGCGGCGCCCCGACATCATCCAGGCAGAGCAGACCCTGGTGGCCGCAAACGCCCAGATCGGTGTGGCCAAAGCCGCCTATTTTCCTGCAATATCACTGACCGCCGCACTGGGTGTTGCCAGTCAGGATCTGGGCAAACTGTTTGCCGCAGGCACCGGCATCTGGTCATTGGCCGGCACTGCCGCCACACCGATATTGACCTTCGGGTCATTATCCGGCAAGGTGAAACAGGCGGAGGCGCAACAGCAGCAGGCGCTGTTCCAGTATCAGCAGGCTGTGCTGAATTCATTCCGGGAAGTTGATGATGCGCTGGTCAAGACAACAAAGGGTCGCGAGCAGGTTGCATCGCAGCGGGCTCAGGTCAAGGCCCTGCAGGATTACTCCCGTCTGGCCAGGCTCCAGTTTGAGGCTGGAACCGCCAATTACCTCCAGGTGCTGGACGCAGACCGCTCGCTGTTTTCCGGCCAGCTGGATCTTGTCCAGGGGCAGGTAGATACACTCAACGCTATTGTTTCAGTCTACAAGACCATGGGTGGCGGGTGGATTGATGTGGCGGGGAGTATGAAATAAAGGATTGCTAAACGAACAACCCAGACCGGGATGCAGGGATGATCCCGGATTTTTCCGCTCGCAGCAGCAGCTCTGAAACAGCCCGTTCCCCCTCTTCACCCAGCTCCGTCGAAAAGTCATTCACATACAGCGCAATGTGGGCGGCGCAGACATCCTCGCTGATCTCCTGGGCATGTTCACGGATGTAGTGGACGGCTTCAACAGGGTGGGTGCGGGCATATTCCACTCCGCTGCGCAATGCGCGTTCGATGGCTGAAATCGTATCCATCCTCAGCGAGCGGCGTGCCACAATCCCCCCCAACGGGATAGGCAGTCCTGTCTCAGCCTCCCACCACTCTCCCAGATCAACCAGCTTGTGCAGGCCGAAACCCTGGTAGGTGAAGCGCGATTCGTGGATGATCAGCCCGGCGTCGGCCTGTCCGGTCAGAACAGCATCCATGATCTCGTTAAAGGGCATGACCAGAAAGTTATCCAGGGTCGGATCGAAGAGCCGCAGCAGCAGCTTGGCCGTGGTGTAGCGCCCCGGCACGGCGATGGTTCTGCCCCGCAGGTCGGCGGGATCAATCCGGTCTGCAGCAACCAGCAATGGCCCGCAGCCCCGGCCCAACGCGCTGCCGGAGCGCAGCAGGGCATACTCGTCGCGGATATGTCCCAGAGCGTGATAGGATACCTTGCTGACATCAAGCTCGCCCTTCAGCGCCAATTGATTTAGAGTTTCAACGTCTTCCAGTCTCTCCTGATACCGGAGGCCGGCAGTATCCACCAAGCCATGCACCAGCGGATAGAACATGAACGTGTCGTTGGGGCAGGGGGAGAAACCTAAGGTCAATTCAGGGGACACCATACTTATTTATCCTTTCCTTTTGGTCCCGGCTTCCTCTTTTTCAACGGGCGATCAAGAGCTGATTCAAGTCGCTCGACATAATCCACGGAACCTAGGGGGCGGCCGGTCCGCTCATGTTTGCGGATATTCTCGGACAGCACATTGTCAGGTGCCTCGGCAAGAAACAGTTGCCAGTCTCCGGCCATCTCCAGAAGCGGTGCAACGGTGACAAGACCATCATCCGCAGCCGCCAGATGGGCGCGGGCACTGCACCAGGGCCACTCCGATGCCTTTGTGACCAGTCCGGCACGTACCGGGTTCAACTCGACATAGCGGGCTGCTGCCAGTAGATACGTCTCGTCCATCGGGAACGAGGCAAAACGCCCCTGCCAGAGATGGCCGCGCCAGTTTTCGCGGAAGTTGATCATGCGGCTGTAGCGGCGGTGCGTCTCGCCGATGGCCCGGTGTAGCGAGTCGTCGCGTTCCGGTACGACGACCAGGTGCACATGGTTTGGCATCAGGCAGTACGCCCACACGGCAACGCCGCATTTTCTGCACCACTCGTCCATTAGCGCGAGGTAGGCGCGGTAGTCGTCGTCGCTGAAAAAGGTCGGCATCCTGCGGTTGCCGCGCTGGGTAACGTGGTGCGGGATTCCGGCTGCTATGACACGGGCAATACGGGGCATGGGGAGAGAGTAGGATTGAGGCAGGTTAAAGTCAAGTGGTAATTAAGTATGGTGTCCCCTGAATTTTTCCTAAATTCTTCTGAGGTTATTGGTGCAGCACAAAAAGCTATAGACAAGCTTTAATTTATCGAGTATCTTCTACTTACAGGGTATTCTACAAGAAGTCGGGGCTAGTTATGCGAGTATCAGAATTATTACATGCCATAAAATATATCAAAAGTGTTTACAAGGACATGACAGTTAGACAGTTAGAAGTATTATTGCATATAGCCGATGAGGAGGGATTAACTCAGTTTGCTTATGCCAGAAAATGTAATGAGGCTGATACGGTGATACATCGTACAGTGAAAATGTACTCTGAATTAGGTTTCCTAGTTGAGAGGTCATCTTCTGATAACAGGGCTAAAGCATGGTTTATGTCTGAAAAAGGTAAAGAGTTTATAGGAGGGATATATGGGAAACTTACGCTTGAATAATTCCAGGGACACCGTACTTAATTCTTCTCCAACATTTCCATAACTGTCTTATGCACCTCTTCCGCCAGTTTTAACGCCTGCCGAGCGACCTCTTTCTCCGCAAACTCAGCGGGATAACGGTACTCAACAGCATACGCGTTCAGTATAGCCAGAGTAGGGCGCAGCAGCTCAAACTCTGGATAGCAACCCTTCAAAAGATCAAGCAACAGCGAGAGATTGTGTGTTTTACCGAACGGTATTTCCGCCTCCTGCAACAATGCTTTCAGGCATTTTTCCGCGCACTGCTGGGAATGAAAACAGGCTGCATCATAGTTGGGAGCAGTGCGGGCACGCAACTCGCGGCGAGCTGTCGCAAGATCCCCGTCAGCTTTTTTGATCCATTCAGTGGTGAGGGGCTGCATACAACTCTTTCCCGGTAGTCATGATTTCGCGCAGGAAAAAATCGTTCAGGGCCAGACGCTCCCTGATCTGGCGGGAGGAACGCACCACCAGCTCTACCGGCACGGTGGGCTTCAAGCGCTTGATGATATCGGCTGCAGTCCGTGCCCCGGAAACAACCTCAGGCATGACAACCAGCAGGTCAACATCCGATTCCGCGCAGGCAGTGCCGCGAGCATAGGAGCCGAAGAGGATCACTTTTTCCGGCAAAAACTCCCTGGCTACATCATCAACAAAGGTTTGTATATCCGTAAAGGCCACCACCGACATGTCGCAGCTCCTAATGAAATTATTGGGCAAGTATACTGTCAAAAAGTGAAAAAATGCAAGAACTGCAAGGAATTAAGTGCACATCATACGTACTGCATGTCTCCTGCACCAACCGTTTTCCCCGGCACATCACCCGCCAAATCCTTCATTTTTCCTGTCTTCCTCCCAGTCGCTCCAGACTACCTCATGGCTGAGCAGGTAGTGATCGACCGCCTGTCCGATGGTGGGAAAGAAGTTCTCGAGCCCGAGTTTTTTGAACAGGCCGTAGCGCTTGAGATGGTCCTTTACCGGTCCCTTCATCTGTGCGAAGCAGAGATCGACTCCAGCGTGCCGAAGTTCCTCTTCCAGTTCGGCCAGCACATCTGCGGCGGTGATGTCCACGTCGGTGACCGGTTCGGCGGCCACGACGATCCACTTGGTGGGTGTCGGCGCATCAGATACCGCCTTCAGGACGTGCTCGCGGAACATCTCGGCATTGGCGAAGAACAGCGGTGCATCCCAGCGGAACAGCACAAGTCCGGGGATCCTGCGTGCCTCGGGGTGACGGTTGATGTCATGGTAGCCTTTCATGCCGTCGACCCGCCCCAATACGGCGCAGTAAGGGCGCCAGGCCCGCCAGATGAATGCCAGGAGTGCAAACCCGACGGCGATGAAGATACCGTGAACAACTCCCAGCAGCGCAACCCCCAGGAAGCAGACGACCGACAGGATAAACTCGCCACGCCTCAGGTAGTACAGTCGGCGGACCTCCACGACCTCCACCAGATTATAGCAGACCGAGATCACCACTGCGCCGAGGGCCGCAATGGGCACATGCAGCATCAGTCCGGGAGCACAGAGGAGCAGCAGGGCGATGCAGACCGCCCCGACCACACCGGTAATCTGGGTTTGGGCACCGGCCGATTCGGCCACCGGGGTGCGTGACGCACTGCTGCTGACGGAAAACCCCTGGAAAAGGCCGGTGGCGACATTGGCAATGCCGAGCGCGACAAGCTCATGATTTTCATCCACATAGTAACCGCCGCGCAGGGCATAAATGCGCGAAAGGACACTCATATCCGCAATGGAGACCAGGGCGATTGCCAGCGCACCGGTCCCAAGCGACGCGCACTCGGAGAGATTAATTTCAGGAATGTGGATGGCCGGAAGACCTTGCGGCAGGGTGCCGACAACCGCGAGCCGGGTGTTGTGATCCAGGTCAAACAGCGCCACGGCCAGAGTGCTTCCGACCACCGCCATCAGCACGCCGGGTACGCGCGGCGCCCATCTTCGGCAGGCAAAGATAATTACCAGGCATGCAAGTCCAATGACCCCTGCGGTCACATTCACTTGACCGCCCATGACACCGCGCACAAGGCCAATCGCTGCTTCCGTCAGGCTGTCTGCTGAGAGCGAAAAGCCGAGAAGCTTGGGAAGCTGGCTGATGAGCAATGTAAAGGCAATGCCGTTCAGATAGCCGTATCGGATCGGCTTGGAGAGGAGATCGGTTACGAAGCCGAAACGGGCCAGGCCGGCCAGGATG
The DNA here is from genome assembly GCA_903868145.1 of uncultured Desulfuromonadales bacterium. Classification (GTDB taxonomy): domain Bacteria; phylum Desulfobacterota; class Desulfuromonadia; order Geobacterales; family Pseudopelobacteraceae; genus CAIPTY01. The sequence goes on from CAIPTY010000100.1 coordinate 64,740, forward strand.
CAGAGTATGCCTGCAAAGATGGCGAGTACGGCGGCAAGTGACGCAGCACGCCCGGCATCTCCGTGTGCAAGCGGCAGCACCGTGGCCGCTATCAGGGCAGTCAGGGCCGAGTCCGGGCCCAGTATAAGGATGCGGCTGGGGCCGAAAATTGCGTATGCCAGCAACGGGATGATGGTGGCGTAGAGACCATAAATGGGCGGCAGTCCGGCCGCTTCGGCATAGCCCATGCCGACCGGCGCCAGGAGCGCTGTGAGCACCAGTCCGGCAACCAGATCCTGCACGAACAGGGTACGGCTGTAGCGGGAAAGCATCGCCACCCCCGGCAGCCAGCGGCGCAAACCGCCCTTGCGGGTGTGGCGGATCCGGGAAGCGTCTATTTCGGCAGTCATCTGAGTATGATCCTTGAAAAACTGTGCATCACACCAGCATCTGCCCGGCGTCGATGATGATTTTTTCGCTCCCGTCCGCCAAAATCAGGGTCAGTGTCGGCTGGTAGAAGACATAATCTTCGTGGAAGGGTGCGCTTACCTTTCCACCGAAGCCGGTGTTGTCACCCAGGGCGATATGGATGGTGCCGAGGATTTTTTCCGCCTCCAGCACATTGTCCGGGCGGCTGGCCCTGTCGTTGGTGCCGATACCCAGCTCGGCGATGTTCCGGCAGTTGGCATTTTCGGCAAACCGCTGCTCCAGCTTCAACCGCAGGAGATCGTTTCCGTCGATCCGCTCCACCGTGCCATCGACTACGGTCAGGGTCAGCGGTGATGACAACTTCGCGGTCGGTCCCCACTCGATCACCATGCTGCCGTGGCTTTTGCTCTCCAGCGGAGCCAGGTAGGCCTCGCCTGCCGGGAGGTTGCCAAAACTGCCGGGGAGAGTAAGCAGCCCGTCATCCCCTTCGGCACTGCGCCCCTGTTTGCAGATCATCATGTCGGTGCCGTTCGGACACCTGACGCGGATCCATTCGGCACGGTTGACCTCTGACACCAGCCGCCTGGTGCGCTCGGCCAGGAGCTGCCAGTCAACATCCATCGAGGTCTGAAACATTTCCGGATCAAAATGCGGCAGTGATGCGAAGCGGGCACCAGTGCTGCAGACCAGTTTGCGGAAGCTGGTGTGACTGGTGGAGTTGTTCGAAAGGGCAATGATGACGTCGGCCACAGCCGCTTTGTTTTTCCGTATGATTTTACCGGCCCGATCAACTTCGTCGGGGGAACAGTGCTTGGCAAGCAGACGGCCAAACAGTCCGGCAGTTTCCAGCTGCTCGATGCTATCCGCGCCGAAAACTGCCTCCCATAACTGGCGGGGCGGCTCTACTCCGGACGCGTGGGTGGAGGGGAACTCCACAAAACCGGCATTGCCATAGGCGGCCGACGCGAATTCTGCGGCCTGCCGTGCCGTGGCATTCAAACGTGTGCGCCGTTCAAGATCGGAGTCGGAGACGATTTCGCCGGGGCGGATGGTGTCACTGAAAACGAGTACACGTTCACCTGCCGTAATGCCCATATTGGTTTCAAAAAGTGACCTGAATGCTGAATCGAGCTCTGTCATATAAATGTCTCCGGTCTGATGAATTTTCGCAGGCTTTTTCTTCATAGCACAGAAACGGCAAAGTTGAAATCAGAGAGAGCGTATCACTGCAATTTTTCCCTTGATTTCTGGGGTCTTATTATGATAATCATGCATACTGTATACAATTTTCCTGTTGAAAAATAATCAATAATTGCAAGCACTTAACCCCGATTTATCGGGGGTCGGGGTTTTGGAGGTTCGAGTGGCTCAGGTCGTCTTTTCCACATGGGGCAGAAGTGTTGTCGATAACAGGAATGTGTCGGGCGAACCGGTGGCGGCCAGTTTCAAACTGCCCGTGGCTTTTGACGGAGAGCGCCCCCTGAAGGCCTTCATGGGATGGGACGGCATCATCCTGTTCGACAAGGATGTGGACGTTCCGGCCATGACAGCCGAATACATGAAGAGAGTCCAGACCCTCTACTGCTGCGGCAGATGCACACCGGGCAAGAAGGGCACCAAGGTGCTGATGGATCTGTTCCAGAACGTACTGAAGGGTACGGCCAGCGAAGCAGATCTGGATACGGTCGGCGACCTGGCCGAGCTGCTCAAAAATTGCAAGTGTACCCTCTGCCAGAGCGCCACGATTCCGGTATTTGATGCCGTTCAGCACTATCGCGCCGATTTTGTGGCCCGCATCAGCGAAAGGCGCTCCGCCGAAGAGGGACGCTACATCCACAAGATCACCGCACCCTGCATGGATAAGTGCCCGTCCCATATCGACATCCCCAAATATATCGAAGAGATCAAGAACTATCAGTATGGCGAGGCACTGGCAACCATCCGCGAGAACATGCCGATGCCCGCCGTCTGCGGACGGGTCTGCCCGCATCCCTGCGAGACCGCCTGCCGTCGCAAGAATGTGGATGACGCCATCAATATCATGGTACTGAAGCGCACCGCCTCGGATTACGAGTGGCAGCATAATATCACCCCGCCGATGAAACCCAAGCCGGCCAGGGGCAAGAAGGTCGCCATCGTCGGCGCCGGTCCCGCCGGGCTGGCCTGCGCCTATTACCTGGGACTGGAAGGGTACAGATCCACTATCTTTGAGGCGCTGCCCGAAGGGTACGGCGGCGGCATGATCGCGGTCGGCATCCCGGCCTACCGCATGCCGCGCACAGTTCTGCAACGCGATGTGGATATCATAGAGTCGGTCGGTTCGGAGATCAGATACAATATGCGGGTCGGCAAGGACATTACGCTACCGGAACTGAAACAGCAGTACGACGCCGTGTTCCTGGCTCCCGGTGCGCACCGTTCCAAGCCGATGGGTGTCGAGGGTGAGGACAAGGGGTACAAGGGTTTTCTCCCCGGCGGCATTGACTTTCTGCGTGAGGCCTATCTGGGCAAACCGACCGGCATGGGGAAGAAAGTCTGCGTGGTCGGGGGGGGGAACACGGCCATCGACTGTGTCAGGGTGGCCCTGCGCGAAGGTGCCGAGGAATCGATCCTGCTCTATCGCCGTTCCCGCAAGGAGATGCCGGCTGACGTGTGGGAGGTGGATGGCGCCGATGAAGAGGGGGTTCGCTTCGAGTTTCAGGTGCTGCCGACCAGGATTATCGTGGATGTCGGCGAGCAGGTCACCGGCGTCGAGTGTGTCCGCATGGCCATGGGTGAGCCGGACGCCTCCGGTCGCCGCCGTCCCGAGCCGGTGCCCGGCAGCGAGTTCATCGTCGAGTGCGACACGGTCATCCCGGCCATCGGCCAGGACCCTGATCTGAGCTTCATCCCGCCTGACATGGGCATCGATATCACCAAGTGGAATACGGTCGTCACCAAGTACCTGCCGCTGAAGGATGCCGCCGGAAAAGACCTGAAGGACGGCATGGGCAACATGCTCTCCCGTTCCCTGATTACCGACTGCGACGGTGTGTTCGCCGGTGGTGATGCCGAGATCGGCCCGCTGACCGTGGTGGCCTGCATCGGTAATGCCCATCGCGCCGCTCTGGTCATCCAGCGCTGGCTGGAAGAGGGCAAGGCGTATCTCTCCGAGCAGGATATTTTTGACGACCTGCTGACCTACCTGGGGGTCTACGACAAGAATGAGCAGGTGCCCTGGCTGGATTCCAGTGACCGCGCCAACCAGAACGAGATACACGGCAGGGCGCGTGCCGCCAAGGGGAACTACCGCGAGGTGGAGCTGGGTTTCAGCGACACAGCTGCCCAGATTGAGGCGGATCGCTGTTTGAGGTGTTACAGAATGGCGATGGTGGCAGTGTAAGCAGATTGAGGGGTGGGTGAAATTGCCGACGGAGTCGAATATGGCAAACTCCCCCGCCCCCTGACCCCCTCCCGCACGGGGTGGGGGGATAAAAGGAGAAACAGGCAAGATGGCACATACAGAGTCCAGCGACAAGAAGACTACGGCAACAGTGACCATTGACGGGCAGCAGGTAACGGTGCCTGCCGGTGCGACCATCCTGGAGGCGGCAGCGGATTTGGGCATCACGATCCCGACGCTCTGCTGGCTGAAAAAGGTCTCCACCACCGGCGCCTGCCGGATCTGCGTGGTCAAGGTCGAAGGTGTCGAGCGTTTCATGACCGCCTGCAATACGCCGGTGAAGGACGGTATCGTGGTCACCACCACATCGCCGGAGCTTGAGACTGCCCGAAAAAAGACCCTGGAACTGATGTTGGTCAATCACCCGCTGGACTGCCCGATCTGCGACGCCGCAGGGGAGTGCGACCTGCAGGACACCTGTTTCAGCCTCAAGGTGGACAAGAACGCATACGCCGCCGACCTGGAGCGCCTGCCGATCCGCTATGACTGGAAACTGCTGGAGAGCGACCCCAATCGCTGCATCCTCTGCGAGAAGTGCGTCAAGGTCTGTCGCGAGGTTGTCGGACGGGAGGCGATCGAGATCGTTGACCGCGGCGACCGCACCATCATCGACACCATCACCGGCGAACCTCTGGACTGTGATTTCTGCGGAAACTGCATCAACGCCTGCCCCACCGGCACCCTGATCAGCAGACCGTTCAAGTTCCGTGGCCGTCCCTGGACCTTTGATGTCACCACAAGCGTCTGCGCCTTCTGCTCATCCGGCTGCGAGATCGAATACCATGCAGCCAACGGCCGTGTGGAGCGCGTTACCAGTTCCGACGATGCCTATAACAGGGGCAATCTCTGCGTCAATGGGCGCTTCGGGTATGCCGCCTTCAACTCATCCGGCCGCTTGACTGCGCCGCTGATCAAGGATGCTTCCGGCAACCAGCAGAAGGCCACCTGGGATCAGGCGCTGGGTGTCGTCGCCGGGAAGCTTAAACAGATCATCTCCGCCAATGGGCCGGATGCCGTAGCCGGCATCGGGTCGCCCCGCGTGACCAACGAAGAGAGCTATCTGTTCCAGAAATTCCTGCGCGGCGCGGTCGGCACCAACAACATCGACTCCGAGGCCCGCCTCGGCTTTCTCCCCTCCCAGATCATTCAGTACGAAATGCTCGGCTACAGCGGCGGCAGCTATCCGATGGACGCCATCGAAAAGGCCTCGGCCATCATCGTAGTCGGCAGCGACCTTAAAGCAGAATCCGCCGGGTTTGCCTATCGCGTCATCCAGGCCGCCACCAAAAACAACGCCAAACTGATTCTTGTCAATAGCCGTGCGACATCCATGAACAAGTTTGCCAATGCCTTCCTGCAGTGCAAGCCGGGCAGCGAGGCCTGGCTGGTGGCAGGACTCAACAAAACCATTCTTGCGGAAGGGGTCGTGGACAGCTCGTTCATCGATAAGAATACCGCCGGACTGGATACTCTCACAGCATCGCTTGCTGTTATCACGTTCGAGCAGATTACCAGCGCTACCGGTGTCAGCGAATCCGCGCTGCGTGAAGCGGCCCGCCTGATCGGTCAGCATGGGCGCACGGCGGTGATCTACGGCGCCGATGTCATCCGGTCGGCTGATGTGGCCAATGGTGTCAGGGGGGTTGTCAATCTGGCGCTGTTGACCGGCGCCGTGGGTGAGGCGGGAGCCGGACTCTACCCGCTGGACGAGAAGAACAATACCCAGGGGATGCTGGACATGGGCGTCTCTCCCGAATTCCTGCCCGGTTACCATACGTACGGGCATGAAGCCGCACAGTTCGGTAACGCCTGGAACGCCACGCTCCCCGCAACCCCCGGCAGGGACCTGTTCCGGATCATCGAAGGGATTGAAAAGGGGGAGATCAGGGCGCTCTACCTCATGGGCAACGACCCGCTGCACTTCATGCCGGATCGCACCCGCGTGCTGAAGGCGTTGCAGCAGCTAGAGCTGCTGATAGTTCAGGATCTGTTCCTGACGGAATCCGCCAAACTGGCCACGGTTGTTCTGCCTGCCGCCACTGCCGCCGAAAAATCCGGGTCCTTCACCTCGGTGGATAACCGGGTGCACTGTTTCGGTCGTGCTGTTGCCCCGGCCGGACAGGCCCGCACCGACGCCGACATCCTGACGAAACTCTCCGCCCTGATTGCACCGGTCGCCGTCGTGCCGCCCCAGACCACGGAAGAGCTGCACCAAGAAATTACCCGCTTGACCGGATTGTACACCGATATTTGCGACCACGAAGGGTGCCGCATGGGCAGGATCAAAAACCGCGTTGCCTTCAGCGACAAACCTGCCGCATTTGCCCCTGTTGCTCCGGCAGCGCTTGCGGCTGCGGATTTCAGCCTGACCGTCGGACCGGTACTGCATCACAACGGCAGCATGACGCTCTGGTCGGACAACAATGTCAGCGTGGCAGGGCAGGGATATGTCGTGCTGAACCCGCTTGACGCCGCCAAAACGGGAATCGCCGCCGGTACTGCCGTCAGGGTTATCACAGCAACCGGCAGCACTACCCTGCCTGCCCGGCTGTCCGATTCCGTCCAAGCGGGCGCACTCTTCGTCCCCTCCCATTTTCGCGAGTCACAGGCCGGTCTGCTGCTGAAAGGTGCAGCCAATACGGTTGCCGCAACATTTGAAAAGGCCTGATATATCTGGTATATGAAGCACTAAAGGCGCTGCCCGGTTGGCAGCGCCATTTTTTTCGCCTTGTACGTAAGCAGGGGAAATTTTTATCGTAAAACAGCCACCAGCCCCAACTCAAAAGGTGAAACATGCCACCTGACGTCGAACATTTTTCCTCATCTTCCTACATCAAAAAGCTGATCTTAGGGCTTCTGCTGCTAAACCTGCTGGTCTATACCGGCATGACGTATTCACTCTACATGAGTTGGCAGCAACAAGAAGCGCGCATCGTAGCCACAACCGGTAACATTGCCGGCCTCCTCGAAAACACAATAACGGGCATTTTCAGCAAGGCGGATACCGTACTTCAAGAGGTAGTTTACGTGCTTGAAGGTGAGCGGATGAGCCCTGCCCTTCTGACTGACTATCTCAAACGTCAATCCTCCCTGGTACCTGAAATTGACAGTTTTGCCATTGCCAACACAGATGGCTATCTGGTTAAAGGAACTGAGATTTCCTCTCTCCCCCCTGTCATTATCTCGGATCGGGAGCACTTCAAAGTGGTTCGAGATACTCCGGGGAAAAAACTCTTCGTATCGCAACCCTACCAGAGCAGGGTTAGCAGGCAATGGCGCATCAATATTGCCAGACGTATCAATCGTCCCGGCGGAGCCTTTGGTGGAGTGGCGTATGCAACCTTCTCGACAGATCGTTTTAATAAGCTCTTTGCCTCTATTGATATCGACAAAAACAGCTCAATTTCCCTGCTCAACAGAGAAAACATCTTCATCGCCCGTTATCCCGATCTGAGAATAGGTGAAAGCGCAGTCGGCAAAACGTCAAAATTTAAAGCGTATATTGAAGCAGCACATTCAGGAGCAAAGAGCGGAACCTACCGGGGGCAGGCAGCAGTTGACGGTATCAAGCGGGTCTACTCATTCTCAAACTTTATCGAACTGCCGTTTACGGTTACTGTTGGACAGAGCACGGACGTTGCTATTGCCTCATGGAGCAGAGGGGCATTGGGACTGGTCACCCTGCTGCTGATTTTTACTTCTGTAACCATTCTGTTCGCCCGGCAGTTATATCTTGCATGGTGCAGTGAGCAACAGGTTGAAAAAAAGTTGCGAGAGTTGAATCAGGAGCTTGAGCAGCGGGTTGAAGAGCGGACAGAGGCATTAAACGAAAAGAACCGACAGTTGCAGAAAAGGGAGTTGCAATTCAGGAACCTTTTTGAAAATGCTCCGGTTGGTGTATTTCACTCCACTCCGGACGGACGGCTCATTAATGCAAATCCCGCACTGGCTCAAATGCTCAGGTATGATTCTCCGGAAGAGTTATTGGCGGCAATCACCGATATGTCCGCACAAATCTACGCGGATCCAGAAAAACGGCCACAGATCATGGCCGACTTACTCAGCGCCGACGGCTGGTATCACTACGCTACTGTTAAGTGGCGCCGCAAAGATACCGAACGTATAACGGTTGACATGACCGGTCGCCGTGTCTGTAACGCTGAGGGAGAAATTGCCTACCTGGAAGGTTTTATCACCGATATCACCGAGCGCACGCTGGCGGAGGAGAAGGTCAGGGAGATCACGGAACGCTGGGCGGCGTTTGAAAAAGGCAACGTGGTACTTGTGCTCAATGAATTAGACAAAGGGCGGATCTATTTTTCCAATGGTTTGAAGCGGTTGCTCGGATACTCTGATGACGAAATGGATAATTGGCAGACTTTGGAACAGTGGCATTCTCGTTTGGCTCCCGATGAGATAGCGGGCATACTTGAAAAGTTCCAGGATTGTATTCACGGGAGCGCGGATGATGTTCTTCTTGAACATCGCGTCAGGTGCAAGAACGGTAATTGGAAATGGGTACAGGCAAATGGTTCGCTGGTTAGCCGTACTGAAGGGAGTGTACTTGCTATTGGCACCTTGACCGATATAACCCATATAAAACAGATGGAGGAAGAACTTAAAAACAGGGCCGAGAGCTTGCAAGAGCTGGTTGAAAGGGAAACGATGCTGCGCCTTGAGCATGAACGTATCGTTATCCAGCGTTCCAAGCAGGCCGACATGGGAGAGATGATCGGTGCCATCGCTCACCAGTGGCGGCAGCCTCTGTCAACGGTCAGTGTCATATTTCAGAATCTGCTGGCCGCCCGCAGGATGAACAAGCTGGACGAAGCGTATCTGGAGAAGGCAGCGACTGATGCCACCGCTCTGATCAGACACATGTCAAAAACCATCGATTCGTTCCGCAACTTCTTTAAACCGGAAAAGACCAAAGAGCGCTTTGATATTGTAGAAAAAATCGAGGATGCGGTGAGCTTTATCCGCGGGCAGCTCAAATCAAACGACATCGTTGTCGTGCTGCCGGAAAGAAGCGGTCAGGACTCCACCATCACCGGTTTTCCCAACGAATTTGCCCAGGTAATACTCAATCTGCTCGCCAACAGCAGGGATGCCATTCTGGACAAACGGCGCACACAGTGCGACGGTTCCGACCGCATCGTGATAAGCGCACAGGCTGAAAGCAGCCGGCTTGTTATCGAGGTACGCGATACCGGCTGCGGTATTGCGCCTGAAGCTGCTTCCCGGATCTTTGAACCGTACTTTACCACCAAAGAGGAAGGCCAGGGAACCGGGATCGGGCTGTACATGTCCCGGCGGATCATTGAACAAAGCATGGGCGGAACACTCACATTTACCAGTAAACCGGGAGAAACGGTCTTCCGCATCGAGGTGCCGCATGCTTGATATCTCACAACTACATATCCTCTACGTGGAGGACGAGTCCGAACTCCGCGACCATGTTGCTTTTGCCCTCCGTCTGCATATTGACCGTGTCGCAACTGCCGCCAACGGCCGGGAGGCGCTTGAGCTGGTTCAGGTAAGTCGGCCCGATATTGTCATCAGCGATATCCGGATGCCGGTGATGGACGGCCTGGAGCTGACCGCCGCCCTGCGACAGAAATATCCTGATCTGCCGGTGCTCCTGTGCACCGCCTTTACCGATACGGACTATCTGCTGAAGGCCATTGAACTGGGCGTGGCGGCCTATATACCCAAACCGATCGACACCGGGCGACTGCTGGCAGCCATCAGGCAGGCAGCCCTGCCCATCCTCCAGCAACGTGAGATAGGGCGACTTAAATCAGAAGCGATACATTCCTGCGGCCTCATGATCGGTGCCAGTCCGGCCATGAAGGCACTTGCCGAACAGATTGCCCAGGTTGCCGAAAGCGATTTCTCGGTCGTAGTCAGAGGGGAAGCGGGAACCGGCAAGAGCGGGGTTGCCGAACTGCTGCATGCTATGAGCCGGAGGAATGGGAAACGTCTGCTGACCGTCAATTGCCGCAGCCGCTCTGCGGAACAGGTGGAGGCGGAACTCTTCGGCAGAACGTCCGGTCGCGGCCGCCCGTCCGCGAACCGGGAGTGTGGAACCCTCCGTGAAACAGATGGCGGCACTCTGGTGATCGATGCCCCGGAGCTGCTGCCGTTGCCGTTGCAGGAGCGCTTGCTCTCTCTTCTGGAGAAACGGGCATACCTGCCGACCGCTGGCGCAGAATTGATTTCCTGTGACGTGCGGGTTGTAGTGCTTACCTCCGCCGACCTGGCGCGGGAAACGGTGGCCGGTCGCTTCAACCACAGCCTCTGGCTCCTCCTGAGCGATGTTGTGTTGAACATACCGCCGCTGCGTGAGCGTGTCGGTGATATCCCTGCATTTTGTCGTGCCCTCCTTGCCCAGGCCGCCGACGACCTGGGGTGTGCATGTCCGGAGCTGTCGCCCGATGCCCTCACACTCCTTCAGGCGGAGCCCTGGCCGGGCAACTTCCGACAGCTCAAGCAATTCATCCGCCGGGTGGTTTTCCGTGCCGGAGCCGTCATTACCATCGCTGATGTACGAGCAAATATTGCTGCAAACGTAGGTGCCGTAGGGGGAAAAGATTATTCGCCCCCACCTGATGAAATGTCGCACAAATTGACGGATCTGGAACAATGGGCAATCAATAGAGCCTTACACGCCACCGACGGTAAAAAGATGCAGGCGGCGGAACTGCTCGGCATCAGCTACAACGCATTCAAGGATAAATTGAAGAGGTATGGGATGTAATTTTGTAGGGGCGAATGATTATTCGCCCTTACGTTCCCCCCTGCGTTCAGGGTGTCAGAACCTGACACCAAGGTATCAATTTCCGCCACCCGTATCTCTCTGTATTTCACCTGTAAACCCCCTGTTAAAGGCACTTTTCATTTTTATTAAAAAATAGTCGTTGCGTGCGCATTTGCGTTTCAGGATTCTTGACAAAAGTATCAGGTGCCGACAAAGAAGTTTGCACGCGGTCTATCTCACTCAAAACGGAACCGTAATGTCTTCTCGACGACCTCTTTCCCGAAACTGCCCCTTTGTCCTTCAGCCCATGGCCGGGTGCCGGGTGAATGTGGTCACCAGCCAGACCATTCCGAAGATACTGGAATGCTGCGGTGACCGCTTCAGGGAATGCCCGCTTTACCGGAAGAGGCTGGCTGATGGCGACGGGGCCGGCGCCGACGTGATAAACGCGGCCCGCCGGTTCGAGGTTTTTGGGCAAAAATGATGGACACGCAATCGATGGTTTTTACTCCCCTCTCCACGCGGGAGAGGGCCAGGATGAGGGGAAAATGCTGGATCATGCAGTACCGTTGCCCCCTCATCCGGCCTGTCGGCGACCTTCTCCCTCATGGAGAAGAGACGCAGGCTGCGTTCCCACGCTGGAGCATGGAAACGATAAAATTGGCCGAACCGTGACAGGATCTCAACGCACCGCCATCTATGGGGTGCTGGTGGGGAATGTTTCAGTCAGGGGAGAAAATTAAAGTCGCTCTTTTGCAAGACGGTACACCAGATTGTTTTCTCGTTTGCCGACAGCAATAACTTCAATAATCAACACGGCATCTTTGACCTGGTAGACCAGGCGATACCCGGCATCACGCAGTTTGATCTTGTAGCAATCCGGCAGAGCTGAAAGTCGGGCAGATTCGACACGAGGAATGAGCAGGCGCTCGGCAAGACGTTTTTTAAACAGTTCCCTGATGCTGTTATCCAGCTTGCGCCATTCTTTGAGGGCTGATTCTTTGAACTCGAGTTCATAACTCATCAAGAGAAACCCTGACGCTCTGTTCGTGCTGGCGCTCTGTAACGAGTTGAACAAGATACTGGTCATCAAGCTGTTCCATCATGGCCTCATACGCTGCGGCAGGAACCAGATAGGCAGTTGGACGATTGTGATTGAGAATGGCCACCGGCGCTCCATGCGCCTGGTTAATGATATCGGAAGGGTTTTTCTTGAGGTCACTGATACTGACGGTTGATGTTGCGTAAATAGCTTGCACGATGTACCTCCACAATAAAAATTAGTGCTAAATTTAGTCTATTATTTTGGTCATTGCAATACAAAATACATCAAAAGCACCGCTCATCCGCCCTGTCGGGCACCTTCTCCCTAATGGAGAAGGGATAAATATCATGCCTTCTCCCCCGGGGAGAAGGTGGCCGAAGGCCGGATGAGGGGATAAAGCAGGATTTTTAGCACTGCTGCAATTATCTACGGACAACACCATTTTTAATGCAACACACCAATAGGAGAACACCGCCATGAATAAAGCCTACCGCCTGATCTGGAGCAAAGCCAAAGAGCGCTGGGTCGTCGCCGCCGAGATCATCAAAGGCAATGGTGGCCCTCCACCCATAACCGTAGCAGCGGTCGTGCTTTCCGCCGCACTGGCTCTCTCCACTACCGGCGCGCATGCCCTGCCGTCAGGCGGACAGGTCGCCGCCGGTCAGGCGGTCATCAGCACCACCTCCTCCACCCAGATGAACATCAACCAGGGATCAAACCAGGCCATCATCAACTGGAACTCCTTCGGCATCGGCAGAGGTGAAGCCGTCAACATCACCCAGCCCAACAGCCAGTCAAGCCTCCTCAACCGGGTACTCGGCAACAACCCCTCACAGATATTCGGAACACTCAATGCTAACGGAAGGGTCTTTCTGGTCAACCCCTCCGGCGTACTCTTCGCCCCCGGTTCCAGCGTCAACGTCGGCGGTCTTGTCGCCTCCAGCCTCAACATCAAAGACAGCGACTTCATGAACGGGAAATACTCCTTCTTCAAGGACGGCACCGCTGGTTCCGTCAAAAACCAGGGCACCATCACCGGCGGCTTCGTCGCCCTGCTGGGCAGCAGCGTCGAGAACGCCGGAACCATCGTCACCACCAAAGGCACCACCGGCCTAGCCGCCGGGGATGAGATAACCCTCGGATTTGATCCCAACGGCCTCATGGCCATCAAGGTTGATAAAGCAGCGTATCAGGCCCAGGTAACCAACAGCGGCATCATCGAAGCCGACGGCGGCACCGTCATCATGACCGCCAGCGCAGCCGACGCCCTTCTGGGCACCGTCGTCAACAACAGCGGCACCATCCGCGCCCGCAGCATGGTAGAGAAGAACGGCGAGATCATCATCGAGGGGGGCAGCGTCACCAACAGCGGCACACTCGACGCCTCCGGTTCTTCCCCTCGCCCTCAGGGAGAGGGTCAGGGTGAGGGCGGGGTAAACGGCGGCACAATAACCATAAACGCCGCCAGCAGCATCAGCCACACCGGCACCATCACCGCCGATGCCGCAGCGAACAGCAGCGGTACCGGCGGCAGCGTGAAGCTGATTGCCGACCTTGCCAACCACGACAGCACAACCGGGATCAACGGCAGCATCAGCGCCCGTGGCGGCGATCTGGGGGGTGATGGCGGGTTTGTGGAAACGTCGGGAGGACGGGTGAAGATCGGTGACAATGCTCGCGTCGATACACGGGCACCCAAGGGTAAAACCGGCACATGGCTGCTTGACCCGGACGGCTTCACCATCGCTGCCAGCGGTGGCGACATCACCGGCGCGACGCTCTCGACCAACCTGCTCACGGCCGACGTCACTATCGCCAGCACCGGCGGTAACGGCAGCGACGGCAACGTCAACGTCAACGAAACCGTTTTCTGGAACGCCAACAAGCTGACGCTCACCGCCACCAACGACATTAACATCAATGCCGTGATGGTCGCCTCGGGCAGCTCCACGCTCGACCTCGAACCCGGCAGCGGCAAGATCAAGGTCGGCTTCGATACTGGCGGCACATTCAAGGGGCGGGTGGAGTTCCCCGGTCGTTCGGGACAATTTCTTGCTGACGGCACAACGCCGATTCTAACCATCAGCGGCAACCAGTACACCATCATCAACAGCCTGGGCGCCGAGGGCAGCAACACCGGCACCGACCTGCAAGGCATCAGCAACAATCTGACGGGATACTACGCCCTCGGCAGCAACATCGATGCCAGCGCTACGCGTAGCACCTGGGCGGCGGCTGGTTTCTTGCCCCTCGGCGATATCTCAACAGCATTTTCCGGCACCTTCGATGGTCTCGGCCACACCATTTCCAACCTGACCATCAACCGTTCAACGACTGACTATGTTGGCCTGTTCGGCTCGACCGATGGAACAATTCGGAATGTCGGTCTGGTCAATGCAGCGATTAGCGGACAGACGTTTGTCGGCGCCTTGGCAGGCAGAGCCAATACAAACCTTTACAATCTTTATGCGACGGGAACCGTCGATGCGAGTGCAACGGGCACAGGAAATGTCGGCGGACTCCTTGGGCAACTTGGCAACGGCGATCTGAATAGCGCCCATGCCAACGTCGTGGTGACATCAACCGGAAACGCCTCGTCAGGCACCGGCGGATTGGTCGGCTCGGCTTTTGGGCCCGTTACTGACGCCTATGCAACAGGCGCAGTTCAGGGCTATGGCCGCATTGGTGGCCTGGTCGGGTCATTTTCCGGCAATGGCTATGGCAGCAACGTTTATGCGACGGGCAATGTTTCCGGAAATAACGCAGTCGGCGGATTGGTCGGCGACTTGGGCAGATTTAATTCGATCACCGATGCCTATGCCACCGGGACGGTAACCGCTATTGGAAACAACGTGGGTGGTTTGGTCGGAGTAATGCGGTTTTCCGGCGGCTATGGTGCCACTATAAGCAATGCATTTGCGACGGGTGCGGTCAGCGGCGTAAATATGGTCGGCGGTCTGGTTGGCTATGTGCTAAACGGTTCTGGCAGCTACGGCTGCTGGCTTGAGAACGTCATGGCGAAAGGCAGCGCAACGGGCACCACCTACGTCGGCGGACTCGTTGGCTACATGGGTAAATATGGCGTAGTCAAAACATTCCAGTCTAGCGGAGCCGTCACCGGCGGCAGCTTTATGGGCTCGGCGATAGGCTATATGAATACCGGCAGCTATGGCAATTACGGATATGCATCAGGAACCGTCAATGGAGGTGCAGCAGCAGGTGGCAATCTCAAGGGCGGAGGTCCAGGTTCACTCGGCGGATCGACTTATGCCGGCGCCCCCGTCTTAGCCAACAATACTCTGCTGAATTCCGGAACCTCCTGGGCTCCCTATGCGGGTTACGGTGGTGGGCCGGATGCCAACTGGAGCCTGGGTCATGCACCCACGGTGCTGGAAACTGCGGTGCTTGGCGGCAACACCATCGATATCCCCAGGATTGCCATTTCGGGCGATGTCACCGCCTCGACCGGTAGCATAATCAACTTTACCGGGCCGCTGGTCAGTTCGCTCAGCGTTGGCAGCACTGCCGCTGTCACGCTGGGCGCGGCGCCCGGTGATGTCACGCTCAACTTGAACACCGGCGGCAAACTCAATCTTGTTGCCGCACCGACGCTGGACCTCAACGGCACGACCTACAGGGTGATCAGCAGCCTCGGTGCGTCGACGGACAATAGCATTACCGGCAACAACACCCTGCAAGGTCTGGCCTTCAGCACCAACACCAGCATGCTCAGCGGCAACTATGTGCTCGGCATGGATATCAATGCCAGTGCCACGTCGAGCTGGAATGGGACTTCAGGGTTTGCGCCGATTGGCGATAGCACAACCGCCTTCACCGGCACTATGAATGGCCTTGGTCACGGTGTAACCAATCTGTATATCAATCGCCCCTCAACGGAAAACATCGGCCTGTTCGGCCAAATCAGTGCAGCAGGAAGCGACATTAGCAATATAGGACTGGTATCCGCACAGGTGACCGGGCTAAAAAGTGTAGGCGCTTTGGTGGGTAGAGTGGCCTACGGAAGCGGCACTATCATCAGTAACGTGTACGCTACCGGCAGCGTGACCGCTTCAAATCTTTTTGCTGGTGGCTTGGTCGGCAATAACTCCTATTCAGGTACATCAACCCTCGCCAACGCGCACGCCGAGGTAACAGTTAATGGCACCAGCGCTGTCGGCGGTCTGGTGGGGCGAAATAATGGCAGCGGCGGGATTACGGATAGTTATGCTACGGGAACAGTTATCGGGTCAGGTGATGGAATCGGCGGACTCGTTGGGAGGAGCTACGGCAGCCCCATCAGCAATAGTCACGCCACCGGTGCGGTGGGTGGTAGCTCTTACAATCGTTACATGGGCGGGCTGGTGGGAAGTGCCAATCTCGGCACTATCGGCAACAGTTTTGCGACCGGAAATGTAATCGGCACTGGCAATTACACCGGCGGGCTGGTGGGGAGCAGCAGCGCCAACATCAGCAATAGCTTTGCGACCGGCAGCACCGATAGCACCAACAGCTATACCGGCGGACTGGTGGGACGAAACACCAATAGCAGCATCGACAACAGCTTTGCGGTCGGCGCGGTGACCGCCAATACCACCAATAAAAAATATACCGGAGGACTGGTGGGGCTCAACGAGCAGTCCGGCGCGGTCAACAACAGCTACGCCACCGGGGCGGTTACGGGGGCAAGCTACGTCGGTGGATTGGTTGGACGAAATTACGATGACACGACTTCGATCACGAGCAGTCACGCCACCGGGGGTGTGACCGGCACGTATGCGGTAGGCGGCTTGGTCGGACAGAACAAGGGGAGTGTGACGCTCAGTTACGCAACCACCGGCCTCGTGTCCGCCACATGGATGGCGGGCGGGCTGGTCGGCTACAACGAAAGCGTAGGGTCGATCACCCAAAGCTATGCCACCGGCAACGTCAGCATCAGTGCCGGCATGAGCGATGTCGGCGGCTTGGTGGGTGTAAACGCCGGTACCGTCAACAATACGTTCGCCACCGGACAAGTCACGGGTGACACTAACGTCGGTGGGTTGGTTGGACAAAATAGTGGTGGAACGGTAAGCAACAGCTATGCAAACGGGCTTCTGGTGGCGGCCAACAGCTTTGACACCACTGTCATAGGCGGACTCATAGGCCGACCAAACGGTGGAACCGTAAGCAACAACTTTTGGAACCAGGAGGTCAATGCCGGGATTACCGGATTGACGGGAATCGGCTACAACACACCCGATGTGGCGGGCGTCGTGACGGGAAAAACCACAGCCGACTTGAAAACCCGCAGCACCTTTCCGTCATCCTGGGATTTCACCACGTCCGGTAACGAGATATGGAACATCAGTTCCAGTGTGAATGGAGGCCTTCCCTTCCTGTGCGGCATCACGGGAGGCTGCGTAGTGCAAATTGGCACCACCAACCTCTACCTCGATCTGATCACCAGCAGTAGCGTATATGGCAACGCGCCGGTCTATACCTTTGGCTACTTCCTGTCACCC
>CAIPTY010000101.1 GCA_903868145.1 uncultured Desulfuromonadales bacterium
ATGAACCACCCCACTTCCGGCGATGTTGAGATGACCGGCGTGAAACTGTATCAGCTTCCCTCCGAAAAGCTGGCCGACTTTCGAGCCCGGAACCTGGGGTTTGTCTTCCAGTCCTTCCACCTGATCCCCTATCTGACCGCCATTGAAAATGTCATGCTGCCGCTGGCCATCGTCAAGTCAAGCAACCCGGCCCGGAAAAATGCGGCGCTGACAGCCCTTGAACGGGTCGGTCTCGACGGCAAACAGGGACGCCTGCCCAACCAGCTTTCCGGTGGCGAGCAGGAACGGGTGGCCATTGCACGGGCAATCGTCAACAATCCGCACATCCTGCTGGCGGATGAACCGACCGGGAATCTGGATTCAAAAACCAGCGCGGACGTCATGGCGCTTTTCCGGGAGTTGAACAGCGCCGGACAGACAGTGGTCATGGTTACCCATAACCCGGAGAACGGGGCATATTCTGATCGGACAATCAGGATGAAGGATGGGATGGTGGTTGAATAGCAGGTAACACCCCTCTTTTCCCTACCTGATTTTGTTTGTTGACCGATAACACCTCTATATTGTACTGTCTTCCTGTACATATCCAGGAGGAACCAAAACATGTTGCAAACAACCTATACCAATGCAAGAGCTAATTTTGCCGGTCTCTGTGACGAAGTTACCGAAAACCGGGAAATCGTCCTCATTCGTCGCCGCAAGGGAAGTAATGTGGCCATGATTGCTGCCGATGAGCTGCAAAGTCTTGTGGAAAGCGCCCACCTGATGCGTTCCCCCAAAAATGCCGAAAGGCTTCTTGCTGCTCTGGAGCGTGCTCTGAAGGGGAGTGGGACAACATCCTCGCTAACATCTCTTCGTTCCGAGGTTGGTCTTTGAAGTGTAAGCAACGGGATACTGTCTTTCAACCGGAGTTCCGTGAAGATGTGCGTCATTGGGTGGAGACTGACCGAAAAGTCGCGTTGCGGGCTTTTGATTTGATTGAAGCAATCGTGCGCGATCCATTCGCCGGTATCGGCAAACCAGAACCGCTTAAATACCTTTCGTCCGGCACCTGGTCAAGACGCCTCACCCAGGAACACCGGATCGTCTATCTTGTTCGTGAAGACCGAATCGATTTTCTTCAGGCGCGGTATCACTATTAATTGCCGATTATCATGGGTTTTACGCCGATACACGCATAATTTTATCAAGTGCAGCATTTGCCAAAAATCCGCTCCGTGTGCCGCCGTGATTTAAAACATATCTGTCAATCATGGCAAGCACACGGCGAGGCACACTGATGTTGACCCGCTCGCTTTTTGAATCCAGTATGGCGGCGTCAATCTCCACAACGGCCCACAACCAGCCGAAAAATTCAGGATCAGCGGTAAGACGAGCCATGGAAGAGGGTTCAGGGACAACAAGGCCGTCTTCTACAACGGTTTCCATCCAAAGGACTATAGCTTCTTTCGAGTTGTCTATAGCTTCTTCCAGAGTGTCACCGGCAGAAAAACAACCGGGAAGATCAGGCACAACGACACCAAAGGCGTGGGTATCATCTCCGGGTTCAATGGCAATAGGGTATTTCACAGCGTACCTCCTATCAATCCGGCTTGTTTCAAAAGCTTATGTACAAGACCTTTGCCAAGATCATGTCTGGGATGCATTACGCTAATATGTCCGGGTTTGACCGAATGAGTGAAAATGTGGTGGGAGCCTCTGACTCCGCGAAGCTTCCAGCCGTCATCTTCTATCATTCGAATAAATTCCCGGCTACTCATGTTGTGTATGGTACACAACAATCTTAGTGACGTCAAGAACGATAATAAATTGCAAAACGGGGAGCACCTTGTCAGATGTTCCCCGTTTTGCTTGTAAAAATTATGGGAATGCGGGTAGCGTTTCTTATTTTCCTGAATTTCAATTTTCCGAAATCTTCGTCACAACAAAGTCAAGATTTACTTTGATACCATATCCTTTACCCGTTCCTTTTGGCGTCACTGCTAAATAGTCGCCAGGAATTTTGAATACCTTTTCTATTCCATCCCATGAGGCACTTTTTGCCCTAATTTTTTTTTTTGAGACCTTTTGTTCTATTTGGACATTTTTCAGTACACTTGAATTACTGGCCTGGCCTGTAATTGCTTCGTCGGCATCAATTACAACACCCAACTCTTCATCGTTGTAAATATCAAGGTGGATTTTTTCAATAACAAATCTTGTAATTACACCGATATTCTATACCTTACTAATCAAGTAGGATGAGTGACATTGAGCCAATACCAGCAGCCAACTAAAAACATCAGGATTTTCGATTTAAAAGTCTCCATTTTAATCAACCTCACCGCCTCCTCTTAATCCTCATTAAAAATAGAATAATTAGTCTGTTTACCCCATGTAAAATTATATTTAGCCTATATCATAAGCTAATTTACATTTCAATAGCCTATTGTAAATTGTTCACATTTTTATTGGCCAAAATCATACTGGCCAACGGAGGGTGAACTAATGAAAACAACCAAGGAGCTACTGGGTGAGAGAATACGGGAGTTGCGAAAAATCAGGGGATTGACTCAAGAGCAGCTTGCTGAATTGATTGATGTCGAACAAAAGCATGTCAGTCGCCTGGAGCTTGGCAAAAGTTTTCCAACCATTGAACGTCTCGAAAAGATCGCCGGAGCCCTTAATGTCCCACTCAAGGACTTCTTCGACTTCATGCATCTGGAAAGCCCGGACACTCGGGTGCACAACATGGAAGAACTGGTGAAGGGAATGAACGAGGATTACCAGCGGATTATCTACAAAATCGTAAAAACATTTGAAGGGTGAGGTCGCCGCCGATTGTACATCATGGTGGCTTTGGACGCTGAAACTGCTTGACCCGCCAGCCGAACAACCTCAAAAAGCAAATAATCGACCAACCCGAAGTAATCAATCCTCTCCTCCAAAAAACTCGCATTCGAATATCCTACAGGTGTGTAGAATATTCTCCACGCATAGCCGCCCAATCAACAGCATAATCACTGTAACTCTCGTAAAATCAGCGTATTAACAGACTGGCACGATACCTGTAATGTCATTTCAGACGAAAAACTATCACCCGAGGTCGCCATGAAATCCTGTCTCATCACATTTTTAATACTCATCACCGCCGGTAGCAGCTCTTTTGCCGAAGAAATGAAACCGGTTGATACCCTCCCGGCGCTTATAGAATCCGCCCTAACCAATAACCCCGAACTTAAATCCTCCCAGTCGCGCTGGCAGATGTATACCAGCAAAGCTAAACAGGCCTCGGCTCTGGAAGACCCCTTGTTCATGTTCAAGCTGCAGAGCATGCCGGCGCGGGAGCCGTTTGTTTTCAACAAGGACCCCCAGTCCGCAAAGGTAATCGGCATTTCCCAGCAGCTCCCGTTCTGGGGCAAGCGCGCCCTGAGAGAGGAGGTTGCCCAGTTTGAGGCCGAGTCCTATCGCTGGGCCATCGAAGAGCGCAAACTGGAACTGGCCCGCATGGTCAAGGAGGCTTGGTACCAGCTCTGGGCCATTGACAGGAAGCTGGGGATTATCGATAAAAATCTGAAAATCATGACCGACTTCATAACCATAACCGAGTCGAAGTATTCCGTCGGACAGGGGGTTCAGCAGGACATTTACAAGGCCGGGCTGGAGAAATCCAAGATGCTCGACATGCAGATTACCCTTCAGCAGCAGCGCAAGAGCCTGGAAGCAACTATCAATTATCTGCTCAATCGCCCCGGCAGTACACCGGTCGGCATGATCGCCGATTTCACCCTGCCGCCTCTCTCCTTATCAGCGCAACAACTGAATGAAACCGCCATTGATAAACGACCACAGGTGAAAAGCCTTGCCAGCCTTGCAGACAAGGGACACGCGTCCCACCGCCTGGCGGAGAAGGAGTTCTATCCCGATCTCAATCTTGCCTTTGAGTACATGTTTCGGGAAGCATCTATGAACGATCCCGGCTACAACATGTTCAGCGTCGGCATGACCTTTAACCTGCCGTTCCAGCAGCAGAAACGCCGGGCGATGCTGGCTGAGTCCGCATCAGGGACGAGCATGGCGATTGAAGAGCTGAACGCCCTGAAAAATTCCATCTCCTACACCATCAACGACGCCCTTGCCCAGCTTGAGCGCCGCCGGAAACTGGTGGAGCTCTACCGGGGAGGCATCATCCCCCAGGCGGAACAATCGCTGGAGTCGGCGGTTATCGGCTATCGGGTGAACAAGGTGGATTTCCTGACACTGCTGGACGGACGCCTGAATCTGTTCAATTACGAGAGGGAATTGTACGACTCACAGGCCGAGTACATGATGACGCTGGCACGCCTGGAGGCGGCGGTGGGGATGGAATTGGGTCAAAAACAGTAGAACAGTGAAGGAACCGATCAAACATTTTCGAGTGAGGTACGTATACAATGGCACTCAACAAGAAAGTCACCATCCCCCTGATACTCATCATCCTGGCTTCGCTGGCAGGCGGCGGCTGGTATGCCTGGCAGCATAAGGGGCACGATCACGCGCCAGAAAACAAGGCGCCCCTGGGGAAACAGCTCTATACCTGTCCCATGCACCCCTTCATTCTCAAGGACAAGCCCGGAACCTGCCCGATCTGCGCCATGGAACTGGTCAAAAAAATTGATGCCGCCCCGGTTGATGGCGGCACCCGGACACCGGAGCAGAAGAAGCAGGCCGACATGCTCGGACATGTTTCTCTCTCCCCGACCCAGCGGGTCATGGCCAATGTGGCCACACTGGAGGCAAAGCAGGGAATCCTGAACAAGGAGATCAACGCCGTAGGCATCGTGCAGTACGACCAGTCACGTCAGGCCAAGGTCACCGCCTGGACCGCCGGGAGAATCGACAGGCTTCATGTCAATACCGTGGGAGCCTACGTCAGCAAGAGCAGACCGGTGGCGGAGGTCTACTCTCCCGACCTGCTGGCCACCCAGCAGGAGTATCTGCTTGCCATCAGGAGCCGCGAACAGTTGAAAAATTCACCGATTCCATCCATCTCCCAGAATGGAGAAGGCCTGGTTGCGTCCGCCAGACAACGGCTGATGCTCTTCGGCGTCAAGGAGAGCCAGATTGCCGAACTGGAGAAGGCCGGCAAGCCGAATATCCGTCTGCCGATCTATACGCCGCTCTCCGGTGTCGTCATCGAAAAAATGGTTCAGCAGGGGCAGTACGTCAACGCGGGTGAGGTACTCTTCAATATTGCCGATCTTTCCAGAGTCTGGGTCGAGATTGACGTTTTTGAGAATGAAGTCCCGTTTATCCGGGTTGGCCAGCAGGTGGAAATCCGCTCCGCAGGTGATCATTCCGTCGCATCCCGTGGCAGAATCAACTTCATTTATCCTTTTCACGATCCAAAAACCCATACCGTCAAGGCCCGTGTGGAAATGCCCAATCCGGGCTTCATGCTGAAACCGGACATGTTTGTCAATGCGATCATCAGGGTTCCGCAGGTCAAGGGGATCATCATCCCCATGACGGCGGTTATAGATACCGGCAAACGTCAGGTGGTCTGGGTTGAGACATCTCCCGGCATGTTTGAACCGCGTGATGTCCAGGTAGGTGAGCGGGTCGACGACAAGCTGCAGATACTGTCAGGCATCAAGCCGGGTGAGAGGGTGGCGGTGTCCGGCGGATACCTGATCGACTCCGAATCACAGCTGAAAGGTGGCGGCGGCACGGATCACAGCCAGCATGGCGGAGGGAAACCGGAAGACAGGACAAAACCGGTTCCGGCAAAAAAGAAGGATCCGCTGAATATGGATGATATGAAGATGTAAAAACAATCCACCACAGAGACACAGAGACGCGGAGAAAACCTGTAACCATGGGTGAATATATTTTGTCTCCGGAAAGTACTCTTCCCACTTGGCCTTTCTCTGTGCCTCCGTGTCTCTGTGGTAAGACGGGTTTGCTCTTATGATTGAAAAAATTATCGAATATTCCGCCCGTAACCGTGTCGTCGTGCTGATGATGTTCGGCCTGATTATCGCCTGGGGGGGCTGGTCGGTCTACACAACTCCGGTTGACGCCATTCCCGACCTGTCGGACAACCAGGTGATCGTCTTTACCGACTATCCCGGCCGTTCGCCGCAGGTGGTTGAAGATCAGGTGACCTACCCGCTGGCGGTCAACCTTCAAGGGCTGCCGCAGGTGCGCGCTGTGCGGGCCTCATCCGCCTTCGGCTTCTCCATGATCTACGTGATCTTCGAGGATAAGGCCGACATCTACTGGGCGCGAACCCGCGTGCTGGAGCGCCTGAACTACGCCGCCTCACTGCTGCCGACCGGCGTAGTCCCGACACTGGGCCCGGATGGTACCGGTGTCGGCCACGTATTCTGGTACACCATCGAGGGTAAGGGATACGACCTGGAGCAGTTACGCACCCTGCAGGACTGGTTCGTCCGCTATCAGCTCAATACCGTGCAGGGGGTTGCCGAGGTAGCCTCCATCGGCGGTCTGGTGCGCGAATACCAGATCGATCTGGACCCGAACAAGCTGTTTGCCTACAAAATAAAGACTGGCAAGGTCATTGATGCGGTCAAGGCCGCCAACAGGGATGTGGGGGGCAAGCTGATCGAACAGGCCGATGCCGAGTACCTGATTCGGGGACGCGGCTACGTCAAATCCAAAGAAGATCTGGAGAACATCGTGATCGGTGCCGACATGCGCGGCACGCCGATCTACGTCAAGAATCTGGGCACCGTGCAGTTGGGGGGCGCCATCCGGCGCGGTCTGCTGGATATAAACGGGGAAGGCGAGGCGGTGGGCGGCATCGTCGTCATGCGCTACGGCGAGAACGCCAAGGATGTTATTGACCGGGTCAAGGTCAAGATCAAGGAACTGGAGCAAGGGCTGCCTCCCGGCGTTGCGATCAAGGTTTCCTACGACCGCTCTGACCTGATCATGCGGGCGGTGGATACCCTTAAAAAGAATCTGCTGGAGGAATCGGTCGTCGTTTCACTGGTGATCCTGATCTTTCTGCTCCACTTCCAGAGCGCGCTGGTGATCGTGCTGACCCTGCCGATCTCGGTACTGATCGCCTTCATCACCATGAAGCTGATGGGGGTCACATCCAATATCATGTCGCTGGGAGGTATCGCCATCGCCATCGGCGTACTGGTGGATGCCGGGGTA
>CAIPTY010000102.1 GCA_903868145.1 uncultured Desulfuromonadales bacterium
AGGCAAAATGGTCTCTGGTGATTGCTTCAGCCGGTTGTGCCGCATATATCGAGAGGATTGTTTTGAATCTTGGGGTCAAGGCGGTCATTCACGCTAATCCGGGAGACTTTATACCCGGCAAGGGGCTGCATATGAAACGTCCGGTTCAGTCCCCATTCTTTATGGCTGAAACCGGGATCGATAAGGCCGCCATTGTAAGGCACTACCTTGATCAAGGCTTTGACACAGCCTTTTCAGGTGACGGTCGCCGACCTCGCGCCGGCGCTGCTTGTACAGCCAGAGCGTCGTTTTGCCAGAGGCTGGTTGGCAGATGAGCTTGAAAGCAGGGGTGAACCGTTCGTGAAATTCGAGCGATGGTGCGATATTGCACGTTGTTTGTGTGGAGGTGCCGCATGATGGAATCACGAACGACTATTTCCATCCCGTCACTTGTCAGAATCAAGAGCAGGGCACTGGAAAAGCTTGGAATCTACTGCAAGCGCAGTGAATTCCCATCCGTAGCGGTCATTTCCAGCAGCGACATTCCGGCTGACATAATGAGTTCCGCCAAAGAGTCCCTGGCCTCTGCGAATGTGCAGACTTCATTGTGGTTTAATTGTGTTGAAGCCAGCTTTGAACAGGCGCAGAGTATCTTCGTGTCACTTCCCGGCGATGTCTCGGCAATAATTGGTATTGGTGGTGGTAGAGCACTGGACGTGGCCAAATATGTGGCCTTCCTGGCCAGGCTCCCGAGTATTGCATTGCCGACCTCACTATCTAACGATGGGTTCTGTAGCCCAAACGCCAGTCTGAGCATTGGTGACCGAAAGCGTTCACTACCGGCCGCCATGCCTTTCGGTGTAATAATTGACACGGATATCTGCCTGGCCGCGCCTGAACACCTCTGGTTTTCCGGGGTCGGCGATTTGGTAGCCAAGCTCACTGCGGTACGGGACTGGAAACTTGCCTTCCACGCCACCGGCGAACCGTTCAACGACTTCGCCGCGCTGTTGTCAGATGCCACAGTATCTCAATTCATATCTCGTCCGGTTAAAGATCTGGAGGGAGTCAGGCTACTTGGAACCTCACTGATGCTGAACGGCATCGCAATGGAGGTCTGCAACTCATCGCGACCAGCCAGCGGCAGCGAGCACCTGATCTCGCATGCACTGGACCGGATATGTACGCGACCTCGATTACATGGTCTCCAGGTCGGCGTTGCAACCTATGTCGTCAGCAGACTTCAAGGGTATCAGTCCGATATAATCTCCCGCCTCTTTGGAGAATGTGGTTTCTGGAATGCAATAAAGAGCGATCCCTTCAGCAGATCGGAATGGCTTGAGGCCGCTCGACTGGCACCATCCATAAAGAATGGATTCTACACCGTACTATCGTCGCGGGACTGCGTGGATGAAATCCATTCGATTTTGGAAGACGATGCCGTGCTTACCGACTGTTTTGTTCCGTGACAGTTACTAAATGCGGAGAGTGATCGTCTGACTGCTGTGCTGCGTTAATTGCTGAGTGCATGAGGTGGCAGTATGGCCATGTTGTAAGCATGATGATTGCTGTGGGCAGTCGCTCACAGGAACAGATTTCAAGCTGCCTGTGCTTCAAACGTCTGTATATTTCCAGTTGCTCAATCAGGCTTTCTCAGGCAATGTGATGTGGGGTCTCAACAGTCGAAATAGTGAACTTCTCAGATTGAAAGATAGGGTAACCATGGCGCTTATTAATCATAGATTTAGTTTACAACTTTTTGTTTTTCTTGCTCTTTATGTCGTTTTGTCATACGTATCCGTCTCGGCATACGCAGCGGAGGGCGAGGCTGTGGCAAAGCCTGTCAAAGTTGTTCCCGTTTCAGCTCATGAACCACAGGTATCTTCGGGAGAGCCTGTAATAAAGACAAAAAAAACTTTGGTCAAGAAGCGTTCAGCGGCCAAGCGCTCAAAAAAGGTACGTAAAGACACGGTAAAAAAAGAAGAGTCTGCACCTGGCGAACAGTTGACCATCGAACAGGTCAGGGCGTTGCTGAAAACAAGCCGCAACTTCTCAGGACTGAACTTGAGCGGAATGAAGCTGACCGGCATGAACCTCTCAAAGTGCAACCTGCGTGGGGTTGATTTGAGGAACAGCGACCTGGAACGTGCAGATTTGTCGGAGTCTGACCTGGAAAGAGCCAATCTGGGCGGTGCGAATCTGAAGATGACTACCCTGCGTTTGAGCGGGATCGTTGCAGTTAATTTTGAAAATGTGAAACTTGATGGCGCAATCTGGCTCGATGGTCGTATCTGCGCCAGAGAGTCAACGGGAAGCTGCCGCTGAATAAACGAGACAGCCCCGCCTCCCAAAAGGGAAAAGCGGGGCTGTCTCGTTGGTTGCGGAGAAGAAACTACTTCTTTGGTTTCTTGGCTGTGATCTTTGTGGTCAATTTCTCAGATGACTTGCCAGCACCCTTCAACGCCTGGAGCATGGCCTCGCCCATCTTGGTCGGGCTGGTCGATACCACTACGCCGCACTCCTGCAGGGTGCGGATCTTGTCCTCAGCCTTGCCCTTACCACCGGTGATGATAGCGCCGGCATGACCCATACGCTTGCCGGGAGGGGCCGTGACACCGGCAATGAAGGCCGCCACCGGTATTTTCATATTTTTCTTGATCCACTCCGCCGCCAATTCTTCGGCACCGCCGCCAATCTCACCAATCATGAAGACCCCTTCAGTATCCGGGTCCTGGTTGAAGAGCTCCAGCACATCAATAAAGTTCATTCCGATGATCGGATCACCGCCGATACCTACGCAGGTTGACTGCCCCAGTCCCATATCGGTCAACTGCTTGACCGCTTCGTAGGTCAGGGTACCGCTGCGCGAGACAACGCCGATCTTCCCTTTTTTGTGGATATGGCCGGGCATGATGCCGACCTTGCATTCGCCGGGGGTGATTACACCGGGGCAGTTGGGGCCGACCAAACGGGTTTTGCTCCCCTGCAGTATTGCCTTGACCGGTACCATGTCGCGCACCGGTATCCCTTCGGTGATACAGACCGCCAGTTCTATGCCCGCGTCGATGGATTCCAGTATGGCATCGGCAGCGCCGGGGGGGGGGACAAAGATCATCGAGACATTGGCCTCGGTGTATCTGACCGCTTCGGCAACGGTGTTGAAGACCGGGATCCCCTCAATGTGGATGCCGCCTTTGCCCGGAGTGACACCGGCCACGATATTTGCGCCGTACTCGCGGCACTGCTGGGTATGGAACAGGCCGCTGCGGCCGGTGATCCCCTGAACAAGTATTCTTGAGTTTTTATTGAGCAGTATGGACATTATGATCTCTCCGTATTGTCGTATGTTGTAGTCTATCCCAACATCTTTACTATTTTGCCGGCTGCATCGCCCAGATTGTCCCCGACCTGGACATTAAGGCCTGATTCGCGCAGAAGTTTTTTGCCCTCTTCCACTTTGCTGCCATCCATGCGGACGACGATTGGCAGGGTACAACCGACTTCGCTGGCCGCTTCGATAATGCCGTGTGCAATGACGTCGCACCGCATGATGCCGCCGAAGATGTTGACAAAGATCCCCTTGACGTCGTGATCCTGAAGGATAATCCTGAAGGCTTCGGCTACTTTTTCCCGTGTAGCCCCCCCCCGACGTCCAGGAAATTGGCCGGTTCACCGCCGAATTCCTTGAGAACATCAAGAGTAGCCATGGCGAGACCGGCTCCGTTGACCAGGCAACCGATTGAACCGCTCAGCTTTATATAGGCCAGATCATATTTACCGGCGGTGATCTCAAGCGGGTCGAGCTGCGAATAATCCATCATGTCGGGGTATTCACGATGACGGAAGACGGCGTTGTCGTCGAAGGTGATCTTGGCGTCCATCGCCATCAGCCAGCCGGCCTTGGTGACCACCAGTGGATTGATCTCAACCAGGGCGCAGTCTTTTTCCTGACAGGCGCGGTAGAGGTTCATCAGCAACTCCACGCAGTCTTCACAGACCGAGCCGGTCAGACCCAGTGCCAGTGCCACCTTGCGTGCCTGATAGGCCCGCAGGCCGGTAAACGGATCAATCTGGAGGGTATGAATCTTCTCCGGACTCTTGTTGGCCACCTCTTCGATGTCCATGCCGCCTTCGGCCGAAGCGATCAGGATGTAGCGGGAGCTTTCACGATCCAGGGTGATGGAAAGATAAAACTCGCGGGCAATCTCCACAGCCTCCTCCACCAGGATGCGCCTAACCTTCAGCCCCTGCGGCCCTGTCTGCTTGGTCACCAGTGTTCGGCCAAACAGCTCCTTGCCATACTCCTGAGCCTGTTCGGGGTAGTGCACCAGCTTGACGCCACCCGCCTTGCCGCGTCCCCCGGCATAGATCTGAGCCTTGACCACACAGCGCCCGCCCATCATCTTCGCCGCCCGCTCCACCTGATCGGATGTCAGTGCCACCCTTCCACGAGGAATCGGAATGCCATAACTGTTCAAAATCTCTTTAGCCTGATACTCATGAATGTTCATGCTGTACGCTCCATCCGGCAAAATTTGTGGCAGTATATACAGGAAAGTTGCTGTATACAAGATTATTTTATCTAAAGTGAACGGATTTACTTAAGCTAAATGGAATTTCGGTCGCTGTTGAGCATCATCGAGCGGGCAAGCTCGGCTTCAGAAGGTCGGATATAGCTGGGCAGCAGCAGCGCAGGATTACTATGTGCTTTACCCTGTTCCCAGGTGTCCAGGGCGAGCATGGCTCCCATGGCAGCCCGCCCCGTGGAGTGAGCCGGAGATGCGAATCCGGTATATTCTCCCCGGAATGAAGCGATGGTTTCCTGGTAGCGACGGGCGCCCTCTCCGGCGAAAATGACCGTTGATGCGATTGATGATCTGACCTGTTCAAGGAATTGTTCGACCGGCATGACGCAATCGACAATCAACGCCGATGGAATGGCGGTGGAGCAGTCATACAGGGCGGCATAGACTTCATTCTTGCGGGCATCCAGCAGCGTACAGACCGGGTGACTGTTAAACGGGAAATTCATGGCGAGGAGTGCCAGACTTGAAAACCCTGCACATGGTTTCCCCGTAGCCAGGGCAAGTCCCTGGATGGTAGCGACACCGCAACGAACGCCGGTAAAAGAGCCGGGTCCGATGGATGCGGAAAAAAGGTCGATGTCGCTTATGGAAAGTCCTGCAAGAGCGAGCAGGTGATCGATTTCCGGCACAAGTCGGGCCGAAAGTGATCGATCACAGGTGAAGAGGGTTTCGGCGATGACCGCCGTCCCGGAAGTTATGGCCACACTGGCCAGAGAGGTTGATGTCTCGATGGCGAGGATGTTCACCGTCACCCCGCGCGGCTGAAAAAATACCTGACAATGTCATTGTAGAATGCCAGCACCATCAGGCTCAGCAGGAGGAACAGCCCGATCTGCTGGGCATATTCACGCACCTTCTGACTGACCGGACGGCGGAAGATCAGCTCGCAGAAGAAGAAAAACAGATGACCTCCGTCCAGCACCGGAACCGGCAGGAGGTTGAGTACACCCAGGTTTACAGAGAGCAGCGCCATGAAGGCCAGAAAGCTTGAACCGCCCATCTGTGCGGTTTCACCTGCCATTTTTGCGATCATGATCGGTCCGCCGACACTGTCCAGGGGAACGACGCGCTGGATCAGTTTCACGAGAGACATGAAGGTCAGGTCGATAACCTTCCAGGTCTGGGTTGTCCCCTTCACAACAGCCTGCAGAGGGCCATAATGTTCGGTAACCACTTCACCAGCCGCTGCAATGCCGATGGCATGCCCCTGTATGCTCTCTCCAAAAAGGTTCTTTGATATTCGCGGTTCCGGGATGATGGCAAACTGCATCTCCTGTGAGCCGCGTTTTACAGAGAGGTTGACCGTTTGCCCCTTGCCTGCTGCGATCATGCGGGAGACCTCTTCCCAGCGTGATACATTTTTACCGTTGATGGCCGTCACCAGATCACCCTTGAGAACACCGGCCTTTGCGGCAGGTTTGTCCGTAAGCACCTCACCAATCCTGGTGGTGACGGTCGGGACTCCCATCATACAGAGTACAATAAAGATCAGCCAGGCGAAGACCAGATTGAAGAGCGGCCCGGCCATGACAATGGCAATGCGGGTAAGAGGGGGTTTATGGGCAAATGAGCGGGCCTTTTCTTCTTCGGTCAGTTCCTGGCAGTCATCAAGCGGCTCGCCGGATTCCTCATCGTAGCTCTTCTCCGTATCCTCCCCCGCCGCCGCAGCTTTTCCTTCTATTACGCCGCCCTCGCCGAACATCTTGACGTAACCACCCAGCGGAAAGGCCGACAGCAGGTACTCGGTTTCGCCGATCTGTTTTCCGAACAGTTTGGGGCCGAAGCCGAGGGAAAACTTCTCCACCTTGACGTTGAAAAATTTTGCCACGATGAAATGGCCGAATTCATGGACAAAAATCAGGATTCCAAGAACAAATATCGCGTATATGACCATCATATCGGTTTACACAGCCTCCAAAAATTCACGTGCCTTGTTACGTCCCCAGTTGTCAGCCAGCAGCACTTCATCGATGCTTTTCAGATCATGAGCCAGATGGGCGTCCATTGTGCGTTCAATGATCTCCCCGATTTGGATAAAGCCGATTCTACCCGCCAGAAAGGCCTCAACTGCGATCTCGTTGGCCGCGTTCATGACGGCCGGCATGCTTTCACCGTCGTTGATGGCCCGGTAGGCCAGGCCGAGGCAGCGGAATTTTGCCATGTCGGGCTTGAAAAATGTCAGCCCGGAGAAGGTGGTGAGGTCAAGCGGCTTCACACCGGTTGCGACGCGTTCAGGGTAGGAGAGGGCGTAGGCGATTGGAGCCTTCATGTCCGGCGTGCCCAACTGGGCTATCACGCAGCCGTCCACGTACTCGACCATCGAATGGATGATGCTCTGGGGGTGGATGTTGACATCGATCTTTTCCACCGCTGCATCGAACAGCCA
This sequence comes from uncultured Desulfuromonadales bacterium, assembly GCA_903868145.1. Lineage (GTDB taxonomy): Bacteria > Desulfobacterota > Desulfuromonadia > Geobacterales > Pseudopelobacteraceae > CAIPTY01. The sequence continues at coordinate 6,952 of CAIPTY010000102.1, forward strand.
GCGTGCCTCGATCACCTCCAGCCCTTTGTTCATCATGGTGGCCGAATCGATAGTGATCTTTCTGCCCATGCTCCAGTTGGGGTGATTGAGGGCATCACGCACCGTGACACCGGTGAGCTGTTCGACCGGTGTATTCAGAAAAGGCCCGCCCGAAGCGGTCAGGATGATCCTGCTGATGTCCTCGCTGCGATGTCCCTCGATGGACTGGAACACGGCGCTGTGCTCGCTGTCCACCGGGTAAAGCTTGACGCCGTAGTGGGCGATCATCTCCATGAAGATGTGGCCGGCCGTTACCAGAGTTTCCTTGTTTGCCAGGGCGATATCCTTGCCGGCGCGAACTGCTGCTGCCGTGGGCGTCAGTCCTGCGGCGCCGACAATGGCAGCCACCACCATCCCGGCTTCGTCAGCCGTTGCGGCCGCAGTCAGGCCGTCAGCCCCTCCCATGATTTCGACGTTGATACCGGCGCACAGCTCCTGCAGGCGCGGCACATCCTCCATTGAGGCAACTGATGCAATGCGCGGAGAAAACTGGCGGATCTGCCGGGCGAACAACTCAAGATTCCTTCCGGCTGTCATTGCAGCAACCCGGAAACGATCCGGATAGGCGGCGATGATTTCCAGCGTGCTGACACCGATGGAACCGGTTGATCCGAGTATGGAAAGAGATTTCATGAGCTATCCCTTGAAAATGAAGATGGCATAGTAATAGGTTGCCGGCGCCGCAAAAATGATGCTGTCAAGGCGATCCAGGACGCCACCGTGTCCGGGGATGATGCTGCCGGAATCCTTGACGCCGAAGCTGCGTTTAAGCAGTGACTCAAACAAATCGCCCGCCTGTCCGATCATTCCGATAAAAACAGCCGTCAGCAGGGCATCCAGGAGTGACAACTGCGGGAAGAAGGTAAACTTTGCCAGCAGGGTACCGCCGATGCTGCCGACCAATCCGCCCAGGGCTCCTTCGATGCTCTTTTTGGGGCTGACCAGGGGGTAGAGCCGGTTCTTGCCGAAGGCGCTGCCGGTGTAGTAGGCAGCCGAGTCATTTGTCATGACGATCAGCATGATCACCAGCAGCCATTCAACACCGTGCGATAATTGCCGCAGCAGTACCAGATGCATCAGCAGCAGCGGGATGTAGAGAAATGCCAGAGTTGCGTAAGAGATATCACGGGCGGCTGTCGAGATGTCCCTGATGCGGAAGAGAAACAGCAGCGCAAACCCCAGGAAGAGGAAGGTCAGGGCTGCAAGGGCGAGCCGACAGTCATTGAAAAGGGGGAGGAAGATCAGGAGGGTTCCACAGAATGCCGCGAGCCACCCCTCGATAGTTCTTTCCGGAAGCGCCATGCGATAAAATTCATACATGCCGATGAAGCTGAAGATTGCCAGCAGCACCGCAAACGGGAGCAGTCCGCCTTTGAGGGTTATCAGGATGACGATCGGGAGGAGAATGAGGGCCGAGATCAGACGTTTTATGACTAGTTCCTCGTGGAGAGCTGGTCGCTCGTCTTGCCGAAGCGCCGCTCCCGGGACTGAAAATCTGCCAGCGCCTTGTGGAATTCGTTAATGGTGAAGTCCGGCCAGTTGGTGTCGGTAAAATACAGTTCGGTGTATGCCAACTGCCAGAGCAGGAAGTTGCTGATGCGCATCTCGCCGCTGGTTCTGATCAGAAAATCGGGATCCGGCAATCCGCCCGTATCCAGATATCGCCCGAAGACATCAACGGTGATATCGTCAGCGGCAAGAAGCCCCGCCTGAACATCACGCGCAGCACGGGCTGCCGCCCTGCTCAACTCCTGGCGGCCGCCGTAGGAAAGCGCCAGGGTCAGTACCATGCCGGTATTACCGGATGTTATCCGGATCGCCTCATCCAGTGTCTGGTTGACGTCATCGGGCAGCTCACTGCGATTGCCTATTATGTTATAGCGGATGTTTTTCTGCATCATCCGGGCGGTTTCCTGACGGATGTATTTCTTGAGCAGCGTCATCAGCGCCCGCACCTCCACGGCGGGGCGCAGCCAGTTCTCGGAAGAAAATGCGAACAGAGTCAGATATTTTATGCCGAGCTGTGATGCCTGTTTGACCATCATCTTGACGGTTTCGGCTCCACGCTGGTGACCGACGATACGCTTGAGCATGCGCTGCTGAGCCCACCGACCGTTACCATCCATTATAATCGCCAGATGGGTGGGGAGTTTATCCGAGGCCAACTGCTCCATCAGACCTCCATTACCTCTTTTTCCTTGTGGGCGACCGCTTCGTCAATCCTGATCTCAAAACTCTTGGTAGCGTCCTGGACGTCCTTTTCGTACTTTTTCAGATCGTCCTCGGTGATGGCCTTGTCCTTTTCAAGTTTTTTCAGTTTATCGATGGCGTCGCGACGGATATTGCGCAATGCCACCTTGTCGTCTTCGGCTTTTTTTCTGAGGTCCCTGACAATTTCCTTGCGGCGGTCTTCGGTCAACGGCGGCAGGTTCAGGCGAATAGTGCGTCCGTCATTGGAAGGAGTCATACCGATGTTGGCATTGAAGATGGCCTTTTCGATGGGGGCGATCATCTTGGCTTCCCACGGTGCAATGGTGATGGTCCGGGGTTCGGGAATCGCCAATGTTGCCACCTGGCTGATGGCCGAAGGGGTGCCGTAATAATCCACCTTGACGGAGTCCAGAATCGAGGTGGTAGCCCTGCCGGTGCGAACCTTCTGAAATTCGTTCTTCAGGACATTAAGGGTTTTTTCCATATGGGATTTCATGTCATCAAGCACGGTTTTGGGCATGGTCAGGCTCCTTGTACGATGGTTCCGATCTTTTCTCCGGCGATGACCTTCTTGATGTTTCCCGCAATGGTCAGGTCGAAGACAATGATCGGAAGATTGTTGTCCATGCAGAGGGAAATTGCGGTGGCATCCATAACCTGCAGACCCTTTTTGAGGACATCGATGTAGGTGAGCTCCGGCAGTTTTACCGCATCCGGATTCTTCTTGGGATCGGCCGTATAGACTCCGTCCACCTTGGTGCCCTTGAGGATCACCTGGGCGTTGATCTCCATGGCACGCAGGCTGGCGGCGGTATCAGTAGTGAAATAGGGGTTGCCGGTTCCGGCTCCGAAGATGACTACACGCCCCTTTTCCAGGTGGCGCATGGCGCGGCGGCGTATGTAGGGTTCTGCAACTTCCTGCATGGCGATGGCCGACTGGACCCGGGTCGAAATCCCCTGCTTTTCCAGTGCGTCCTGCATGGCCAGCGAGTTGATGACGGTTGCCAGCATGCCCATATAATCAGCGCTGGAGCGATCCATTCCCTTGGAGGAGGCGGCCAGTCCGCGGAAGATGTTGCCGCCGCCGATCACCAGCGCCAGTTGGACACCCTGGGCAACAACCTCGCTGATCTCTTTGGCAATGGTATTGATGGTCTGGGGATCGATGCCGTAACCCTGATCACCGGCCAGCGACTCGCCGGACAGCTTCAGCAACACCCTGGTAAACGATGGCCTGCTCATGGAGTCTCCCGTCCCGTTAAAGTATTCGAGCTAAAAAAAAGCCGACCATTGCTGGCCGGCTGTGCCGTTCTTACAGGCCGGCCGCCGCCGCCACTTCGGCGGCAAAGTCCGATTCCTTCTTTTGCAGCCCCTCGCCAAGAACAAAACGCTCAAAACGTGTGACGGCGACAGACCCGCCTACGGCTTTCCCGCACTCCGTGGCAACCTGCTGGATGGTTTTATCGGTGTCTTTGACAAAAGCCTGTTCGAGTATGCAGATGTCTGCGTAAAACTTATTGATCTGTCCACCGATGATCTTTTCAATAATGGCATCCGGTTTTCCGGATTCCTTTGCCTTGGCGCGATAAACTTCCTTTTCCCGGTCGAGCACATCAACAGGAACCTGATCGCGGCTGACGAAGGCGGGAGCGGCGGCAGCGGCGTGCATGGCGACGTCTTTCACGAATCCCTGCAGAGCGTCCCTGTTGGCGGGAGTAACGGCCGGGCTGGAAATCTGCACCATCACCCCGATCTTGCCCCCGGCATGGATGTAGGCGCCAATCTGTCCATCACCCGGCACATCGTACTTTGCAAAACGACGGATCTGGAGATTTTCCCCGATGATGGAGATGGATTCGCTCAGGTACGCCTGCACGGTCTTTGATGGCTCTGCGCAGAAAGGCTGTGCCAGCATGGCGTCAACATCTGCGGGTGATGTTGCGAGGATATGGGCGCCGATACTGGCGACGAAAGCCTGAAACTTCTCATTTTTTGCCACAAAATCGGTTTCGCTGTTTATTTCCAGGAGTACGCCGATCTTCAGGTCGTCGGAAATAAACGCTGCCACCATACCTTCGGTAGCGGCACGACCGGCCTTCTTGGCTGCGGCTGCGAGCCCTTTGGTGCGCAGGAAATCCACCGCTTTCTCAAAATCACCCTCAGTCTGTTCAAGCGCTTTCTTGCAATCCAGCATACCTGCGCCGGTCGCTTTTCTCAATTCATTGATCTGTGCAGCTGTTATAGCCATGCTATCCTCCATCCCCGTTGCACGGAGAGTTCTTGATTCTGTAGTATTATAAGTGTTTTTTTATGCCACGGTTTCTGCGATGACATCACCGACATATTCTTCAGTTCCTTCGGCTTCTTCATCTTTTGACTGAACCGCATTCCTGGCCTGTACGCCCTCCAGAACGGCATCGGCCATTTTTGCGGTCAGCAGGCGGATGGCCCTGATGGCGTCATCGTTACCGGGAATGACGTGGTCGATCGGGTCGGGATCGCAGTTGGTATCCACGATAGCCACGACAGGGATGCCCAGCTTGTTGGCCTCCTGAACGGCGATCTCTTCGTTTTTGGGATCGATGACGAACATCAGGCCGGGCAGTTTGTGCATCGACTTGATGCCGCCGAGGGTCTTCTGGAGTTTTTCGCGCTCTTTGTTGAACTGGAGAGATTCTTTTTTGGTGTAGGCATCGACGGTTCCGTCATCGAACATGGCATCAAGGCGCTTGAGCCGGTCGATGCTCTGCTTGACGGTGGAAAAGTTCGTCAGCATGCCCCCCAGCCAGCGCTGGTTGACATAGTGCATACCGCAACGGGCTGCCTCTTCGGAAACCGAATCCTGTGCCTGTTTCTTGGTTCCGACGAAAAGTACCGTGTTGCCGTCCTGGGCCGATTCCTTGACAAAATTGTAGGCGGATTTGAAGTAGCGGACGGTTTTCTGCAGGTCGATGATGTAGATTCCGTTACGGGCCCCGAAAATGTAGGGTTTCATCTTGGGGTTCCAGCGCTTGGTCTGGTGGCCGAAATGGACGCCGGCCTCCAGCAGTTCCTTCATGCTGATACTTGACATACTTTCTCCTTTGGTTTGTCCTCCGCCCCGTAAATCCCTGCAAGCCTACCCCAAAAATCGGGACAAGGGACACCGCCGGTTCTGTTCGGGGCGTGTGAAATGAAAAGCGTTACCTTATAGCACAGTAGTTTTGAGGAAGGCAAGGGGAAAAATGGAGGTCATTCAGGCAGTTCCCCCTATCGGCGATTCATTCAAATCTTGAATACAATCGCCTCTACGGGGCAGGCTCCTATGCATAGTCCGCAGCGCGTGCATCGTTCGGGGGTGCTGATGTGGCTGACTTTACGGTGTCCTGCTGCATTAAGAGTCATGATGCGGAGCTGACAGGCAGCTACGCATCGCCCGCAACCGGTGCAGCGTGCGGAGTCGATCTGCGGGACATCAGGGGTGTGTGGGCTCAGAGCCCCAGCTCCATCTGTTTCCAGGTGAACTCGTGGTGCTTATTGTTGTGGGTTCGTTTGAAGGGGTAATAGCGAGGGCATTTTGCCACTACGGCGTTGGCAGCCTGCTTGCAGGTTCTGCGGCAGGAGGTGCAGAGCTTGTTGGGCGATGGTTTTCGGGAAACAGTTTTTTTCTGTGCCATCCGAATGCCTCTGGGATAATACAGGGGGCAGGAGTTCAACCTGCCCTGCTGTTGAAATATTCTATCCGATGAACCTGATCCAGCCGAAGTCATCCTGCAGTTTTCCGGTCTGGATTCCGGTCAGGGTGTCATAGAGTTTCTGGGTGATCTCACCGACTCTGCCGCCGGTAAGCTGGTGGCATTCATCCTTGTAGCAGAGTTTTCCCACCGGAGTTATTACCGCAGCCGTGCCGCTGCCGAATGCCTCGGATACCTTGCCGGCCTTGATGTCTGCGAACAGTTCGTTGACATCAATCGGACGTTCCTCCACCTGATAGCCCAGGGTCGGAGCCAGCTTGAGCACCGAGTCACGGGTCACGCCCGAGAGGATCGATCCGTTAAGCGGGGCGGTCACGATTTTCGTTCCATACACAAAAAACATGTTCATCGCACCGACTTCCTCAATGAAGCGCCGCTCTCTGCCGTCCAGCCAGAGCACCTGGTCGTACCCCTTTTTCTTGGCCTCCAGACCGGCCTTGAGGGAGCTGGCGTAGTTTCCGCCTGTCTTGGCCTCGCCCGTGCCACCCGGAACGGCGCGTACATAGTAATCCTCCACCAGGATGGCGACCGGGTTGAATCCGGCGGCGTAATAAGCGCCAACCGGTGAAAGAATAACGTAGAAGTAGTAATGTTCGGACGGCTTGACGCCCAGCACCGGTTCGACGGCAATAAGGGTAGGGCGGATGTAGAGGGAGGTGCCGGGTGCGGAAGGGATCCAAGCCTTTTCCAGGGCCACAAGTTGTTCGATGCCTGTGAGGAACAACTCCTCAGGCAATGCAGGCATGCAGAGACGCGCGCCGGACTGGTTGAAGCGGCGGGCGTTCATCTCGGGCCGGAACAGGGCTATCCTGCCGTCAGCCCATTTATAGGCCTTGAGTCCCTCAAAGATTTCTTGGCCGTAGTGGAATACCAGACATGCCGGGTCAAGCACGAAGGGTGCGTACGGTTCGATGCGGGCGTCACACCACTCCCGGCCAGTCTTCCATTCCACCAGCAGCATGCGGTCGGTAAAGTACTTTCCAAAACCGAGTTGCAACTCATCCCTGACCTTTGTCTTCATCCTGTCCGCCGGCAGCGGAAGAACCCGTATCTCCATTCTCATGCCTCCACAACATCGTTAATCGTGTTTTGTGTATCATATCCGACAGGTTACGGCAAGGCGAAAAAGGCACCAGAGTTAAAATCCAGATTATGCTGAGATGGTTTGACGGTACTGGTATAGATGTTTATCCCATGCTCGTCAAAGCCGCCAACATTTCCACCTGCTGCAGCGCCCGACCTGAGTCGATGGCCTCGGCGGCCACTGTCATGCCTTCTGACGGAGTGCCACACTTTTCGGCCGCCACCAGGGCATAACCGGCATTCAGCAGCACGATGTCCCGGCGTGACCCTTTCTCGCCAGCCAGTACGGACTTGACGATCTCTGCGTTGACGGCGGCGTCACCACCCTTGAGAGCCGCCATGCCGCAGCGGACAAGACCGAACTGCTCGGGCGTGATGCTGCCGAGTTTGATGCCTGCCGGTGTAACTTCAGCCACCAGGGTCTCGCCGGTCAGGGTCATTTCGTCCATGCCGTCGGAACCGTGCACCACAAAACCGTGACGACAGCCCAGCTTGTGAAGGACGCCGGCCAGTTTTTCTACCAGATCGGCGCGGTAGACCCCCATTACCTGGCAATCGGCCCCGGCCGGGTTGGTCAGGGGGCCGAGGATGTTGAAGATGGTGCGGATGCCGATCTCGCGTCGCGGACCGATGGCGTGCTTCATGGCGCCATGCAGGGCGGGGGCGAACAGGAAGCCGATGCCGATCTCCGCGATGCATTTCTCCACTGTTTCGGGGGTTACATCCAGGTTGATGCCCAGCTTCTCCAGCACATCAGCGCTTCCGCAGGCTGAGGAGACCGAACGGTTGCCATGTTTGGCCACCTTTACCCCGCAGGCCGAGACCACGAACGCAACGGTGGTAGATACGTTGAAGGTATTGGTTCCGTCGCCGCCGGTGCCGACCACATCCAGAATTGTTTCCCGATCGACGTTGATGTCGTCGCGATCAATGTCAAGCACCCCTTTGCCGACCCGGATCGGCGTTGCCCGCTCGCGCATGACCCGGGCAGCTCCGGTGATCTCCTCAACGGTTTCCCCCTTCATGCGCAGGGCGGTGATAAAGGAAGCAACCTGAGCCGGAGTGCACTCTCCCGACATGATCTGGTTCATGACCTCGATCATCTCCCCTTCGGTCAGGTCTTCCTGTTCAACTGCTTTGGCAATCGCTTTTCTTATCATTGGTTACCTCGCTGTTGTGGCATATCGGATAAAAAAATGGGGATGTGCGAGCATCCCCATGATTATTGAATATTTCCCGGACAGGGTGCGGCTAATCGCCTTGCCTGATCTTCTGAATCGCCTCTCTGATCATTGACTCTGCCAGATCGGGCACAATCTCCCAGACGATCCGCTCGATAATTTCACGCGAAGCCCCGGCGATAGCGGCTCTGAGTTGATCTTCCGTCACATTGGCCGGTGCGGCCTCTGTCGCAGGGGGAGCAGCGACCGGCGGAGTCTCTGGTGGAGGGGGGGCAGACACAGGTTTCACCGGTTCCGGCTCATTGAATGCGAACGGCTCAGGCTCTGTGAAAGCTGCCAGGGCGGCTTCCGGCGCTGGCGGTTCGCCAAACGAGATGTCCCCGAATGAGGTGTCTTTTGATTCAACGGTCGGTTCGTCAAAGAGGGCTGTGGGCAGTTCGGCGACGCTCTCTTCCTGAAACTCAAAGGTCTCTTCTTCCGAAGGGATCCATTTTGAGCCAATCGGCTCATTAAGGGTCTCAGCAGGGGCGATGGGCGGGTTGTCCACGGCCTCTGACTCCCCGCGAAGCAGACCGAAAACATCCAGTCCCTCGTTCATTTCCGGCGCAGCCGGGAAAGATTGGCCTCCGGTAAGTGACGCCGGTTCTTCAGGGGGCGTGAAGGCCTCCCAGATGTCGTTGGCTGCCGGTTTTTCGGCCATGACAGGCGGCTCAACGGGTGCGGCAGAAATTACGGGTTCGCTATAGGCCATCGGTGCCGGTGCGGCGGATACATGCGCAGAAGATCGGGACGCCCCAAGTTCGAGCATCTCCTTGACCTTGGTCACGATCTGCTGGGACTCAAAAGGTTTGGCCATGGAGTCATCCGCGCCGCAACTTTTGGCTTTTTCCTCGTCGAATTTCTCAAATGTGCCGGTCAGCAGGATAATCGGCTTGGCGGCCAGGGAGGGGATGGCGCGTACCGCCTCGCAGACCTCATAACCAGACATGCCGGGCATCAGGGCATCGATAAGCAGAACGTCAGGATCTATTTCCTGAGCTTTTTCTACGGCTGCCTTGCCGTTGTCCACCACGGTGAGGGAATAATCGTCACCCCCGAAAATGATGCCAACCACCTTTTGAATGGTTATGCTGTCATCAGCAAGGAGAATCTTGATGCTCATCTGTCCCTCCTTAGTCAGGATCATGGTGGAAAGAAAATTTTCAGACAACTATCATACCGTCCATGTGGTGTCAAGGTTTAAGCGTTTGGGGAGCAGGTCAATTTTCAAGCAGGTTTGCGATCTCTCGAGGTTCTGAAAAAATTGACGCGGCCACGGAGGATATATCGCTTCTCAGGCGGTTAAAATGGCGGATATCCCGGTAGTCGAGGCGAACCGTCAGCAAAATGACAAACAGGTCGCGCTCAGGGTCGATCCAGAGGGATGAGCCGCTGTAGCCGGTATGTCCGAACGACATGGCGGAGAAAGAGCTGCCCCGGGGTGAGGAATAGGGTGAGTAGATGTCCCAGCCGAGACCGCGCACCACACTCCCCTTGCTGTAGAAATATGGCGCAGTCATCTGGGCCAGCGCCTTTTCGCTGAAGATACGGGTGCCGTGGAGCGAGCCATTATTGAGAATCATTGCGGCAAAACGCGACAGATCGGCTGCGCTGCTGAAGAGTCCGGCATGACCGGCAACGCCGCCCAGTCGCTGTGCATTTCCGTCCTGAACCAGCCCAGTCAGTACTTCGCTGTGAGCGCCGAAGGTGGGAGCAATGATGACGCCCCGCTCCCTGCTGGGGAGAAAGGTGGTGTTCCCCATTCTCAGGGGTTCGAAAAGATGCTCCCTGCAATACTGATCGAGGCTCTTGCCCGAAACACGGCGCACCAGATCGCCTAGCAGGATGAAGTTGATATCGGCGTACAGGAAGCGTCCGCCCGGCAGTCGCCCGCTCTTCTGGACGGCTGCCTTCCGGATGACGGTTTCAATGGTGTCTCCGTCCAGCAGTTCGATATCATTGAGTCCGGAGGTATGTGTCAGCAGATTCAGGATGGTAACGTCCTCGCGCCCGGTTCCTTCCAGCTCGGGAAACCACCGGGTAAGGGGATCCATCAGGTTAATCAGCCCATCGTCCAGCAGTTTCATCACCGCCGGAGCGGTTGCAATAACCTTGGTGAGCGAAGCCACGTCGAACAGCGTGCGCCCGTTCAGTTCCTGGGCATCCTGAGCCAGGCCGACTCTTCCGTGGGAAGAAGCGTAGACGACCCCGTTACGGTTTCCCACCAGAACGGTGCCGCCGTTTATCAGTTGGCGGGATACGGCGCTCTGCAGGATGTAGTCGATACTTGCCGCTCTCCCGGCATCCAGCAGGTCATCAGCCGCTGACAGCAGGGAAACATCGAAAACGATGCAGAATATGAGGACGGTGCGAATGAGGCGCACAGAGGATTCCTTCCGAAGACATTGATATATGGCGAAAAAAAGGCCCCGGTTGCGGGGGCCTGGGGATGGCTGGATGATTCCAGCGCTTCAGGTACGGTAATCGGCATTGATGTTGATGTATTCATGGGACAGGTCAGACGTGTAGACAGTTGCAGCGCCGCTGCCCAGGCCGAGATCGACGGTGACGGTGAACTCCTTTTTCCTGAGCACCTCCGTGCCGCGCGCCTCGGCATCGCCACCGGCAAAGACGCCGTTTTCGGCCATACAGACATTGTCAAAGCACAGCGACAGCCTGGCTTGGTCAACCCGTGCCCCTGAATAGCCGACTGCGGCAAATATGCGGCCCCAGTTGGCGTCCTGCCCAAAGAAGGCCGTCTTGACCAGACTTGAATTGGCGATCGACAGGGCCGCCCGTTTTGCATCGGCGTCATGTTCCGCACCGTTCACGCGCACCTCCACGAATTTGGTAGCGCCCTCGCCATCCCTGACGATCTGCTTTGCCAGCGACAGCAGCACGTCGTGCAGCAGCAGCTCGAATTGCTCCGCCTCGGGGGAGCCGGATGCGATAATCCGGTTACCGGCCATGCCGTTGGCCATGATCAGGCAGGTGTCGTTGGTGGACATGTCTCCGTCAATGGTAATCACGTTGAACGATGTATCAACGCCCTGGCGGAAGGCCCGGTCAAGAAAGGCGGCGTCCACCTTCGCATCGGTGATGATGAAGGAGAGCATGGTGGCCATGTTGGGCATGATCATGCCCGCTCCCTTGGCAATACCCGCCACGGTGTAGCTTTTGCCCCCTGCCTGACCGCACCTGGCCTCCATCTTGGCAAACGTGTCGGTCGTCATAATCGCCTGGGCCATTTCATCGAGCGTCCCCGAAGAGAGCCCTTCGATCAGGGCGGGCATCGCCGAGCGGATCCGCTCCATGGGCATCTGCACACCGATCACGCCGGTCGATGCAACCTGTACGGCCTCTTCCGGGATACCCAGTCCTGAGGCTACCAGGTGTGAACATTCCCGGGAGACGAACATGCCCATTTCGCCGGTGCAGGCGTTGGCGTTACCGCTGTTGACCAGCAGAGCCTGGGCGCTCCCCGCCGTGATCCGCTCAGCGGACACCAGCACCGGCGCGGCCTTGACTGTGCTGGTGGTAAAGACAGCGCAGGAGGTGGCCGGCACCTCCGAGTAAATCAACGCCAGATCCTTGCGCCCCGGTTTCTTGATGGCCGCTTCAACGGCAGAGAATTGAAAACCTTTGATATCCATGGCGTACCTCGAAAATTATTCGGCCCAGTGTACGTAATTTTACGGCGCTCTTCAAGAGTAAAAGCGGATGCCGACAGCACATCGAAGGGATCCTGATATTTTGATGCACAGGCGTCGCGGACAGATTTTAAAAAATATTAAATGCAGTGTACTAATTTTTATGGACATTCGCATCGGATTCACTGTATAAAATTCAAAATTTTTCGTATCAAGCCGGACAATGTGCGGGTGCACCACAAAGCGAGGGAGTTTCGCCAATGCCGGTTTCGGGTGGGGTTTACGATCTACTGGATACGAAGAAGGATGAGCTTACACACCAGTTGATGCAGGATGTGAGTGAGATATTCACCACCATGGTCGGGCTGGAACACCTGCTGCTTTTCCCCGCCCCGACAGAACCGGTGACCCGTTTCAAGGACTGCGTCAGCTCGCTGGTCGGCATAGCCGGGACGTACAACGGGATGGTCAGCCTCCACATGCCCAGCAATGTTGCAATGGGTGCGGCAAGCGGCATGATGGGCATGGAAGTGTCGGAACTCAATGACGATCTCATCGACGCGATGGGAGAGATTGCCAGCATGATTGCCGGAGCGTTCAAAATGCAACTGTCAAAGGGTGGCCTGGACATACAACTCTCCATTCCGTCAGTTATTCATGGCAAGGAGTATGTCATTTCCCTGGGTAACACAACGGACCATATCGCGGTGCGCTTTGCAAACGATGATGACTGGTTCTTGGTGTCGGTCGCATTTGAAAGAGCCTGACATAAGCGGTATTTCCAGAGCGCCTGCGCAGATCACCGATTCGGGCAAAAGGGAAAAAACTGTTGATTATTCAAAAAAAAAAAAATGATATTGTCACACCCCAGTAACTACAAATCAGGAGGATAAACATGAGTGAAGCTACCGCAAACAGTGCAGCAGAGAAAGAAGATCGTATAAGCGAAGGCGTCTACCGGACGGCTGTGGTTGTGAGCAAGACCGCCGCCGGGGCTGGGCTGGGCGTTTGCGTGGCTATCGGTGCAGTGGTGGCGGCGGGACTTACCTGTGAGATCCTGGTGCCGGCAATCCTCCTGATGAAAGCCTGCGGCTTGACCGGGGGCGCCCTCGGTTTCTGCTCAGGGCTCAAAAAATAACATATCAATATCACTAACGTCTTGGCGAAGGGGTTCCGAATGTTTGAGAAAATCAGTCTTTTTTCCAGAGGTATCAAGGATGGTGTGACGGTGATGCTGAATGCAAGCGGCGCTGCGCTTGTCACGATGTACGACAAGACTGCCAGCGGGATACATAGGGCCCGCTCGGCCGCGCTGCCCAGTGAGAAAAACAGGCTTGAGCACGCCATCCGCTCCTGTACGACAAAGATTCACTCCCTGCAATACGAGATCGGGATAGCAAGCGCACGCAACTTCGATTCGGACAGCCCCGCTGAACTGGAACTGAGGGCCAACATTGCCAGAGTCCGGGACAATGAGTCCAAAATTGCGGATATGAGAAAGCGGCTCGCGGAGATTGAGGAAGAACATAACATTGCAAAAACTGTGAAGAAGATGGAAAGGCAGGAAAAGAAAAAAGCTGGAAAATCCGCTGCCACTGCAACGAAACCGGCTGAAGAGGCAGCGACTCACGCGGTTGTCAGTCCGGTTGCCGTGACTGCTGAAGCTGATGCGGTGGCTGAAGATGCTGCTGATTCGAAAGTATCCGAACGCAATGACACCGTGCGGGTTCTTGCCCACAGGTCAAAAAAAGTGTCTTCCGCCAGGGAGGATGTGAACGACACGGAATCCATTGCCGCATAGCGGAACGCAGGTCGGCCGCATGACGAATGCCCCCGAAGGAGTTCAGGCATGATTTCACACTATCCGAAACTTAAAGCAGCGGCCACGGGCAAGGGTCTTGCCGCAGGCTCCACCGTTGGTACGGGAGTGCTTTTTGGAAGCGCTCCCTGTGGATTTCAACTGGTATATGGAACCGTTCTGGGAATGGGATTTCTCTTCCCCCTGGCTCTTGCAGCTTCCGTCGGTTATCTCGGCTATAGAGCCTGCGTGTACAACTATAGGAAAATACCCGGAAGCGGTTTTAACCCTGCGGCGCCTGCGGCAGATCGTGCCTTGAATGATGGCCGGATATACCATCCCAGCGAAACGACGCTGGTGGATGCGTGCAGAAACATTGTCGGCTCTTGACCAATCAGACCAACTCTCCCGAAAGGAGCCTCGTTTGGATACCAGGAAAACAGATGTGCCGGATCACGATGATGACGAAAACGGTTTAGGTTCACGGATCGGCAAATTCACTGCCACCACCCTGGATGTCGCGACCGAGATCTTCAAAGCAGGCGAGGCGGGAGTCAGGGAGATTTTTTCTCCCAAAAAAATTGTCAGGCGCAGAGATCTTCCGCCGCCAAGCATGGTGAAGAGAACATTGAATGACATGCAGGTGACCTCTGTTGCGTCGGATGCCGCCAGTCAGGCGAAACTTGCGGATCTGGAAAAGAAGATCGAGATCGAAAAGATTATCGTCCTCAAAAAGCTGACTGATTTTGAGAAGGTTTCTGATCTTGAACGGCGGGACATGGCCGAAACTATTTCCGACCTGGAAAAAAAGATCCACGATCGCATTGACAGGGGAATGGAAAAAGGCATCGCAGAAGGCATTGCTGCCGCCATGAAGGCTGATTCAGGCGTAACGGAAAGGGTTCTGCTGCATAGAATCGGTGATCTGGAAAGCAGGCTCGAACGGGAAACCAGAGGCCTTCTTGAAATGCTGACCGACCTTGACGCCAGGATCGCGACCAAAGAGAAAACCGGCAGTTCACCCGACCCTGTTGAGGCCATTGTCGTTGAACTTGAGAGCAGAATCGAAACGGAGGCTCTGTTAACCGTTCAGAACATCAGTGAACTGGAAATCAGGCTCGAACAGGAGAACAGGGCGTTTGCAGAAAAACTGGCCACATTGAATACCAGGATTGCACATCAGGAGTCGATCAGCAGCAGGCCCGATCCGCTTCAGGCAAGCCTGGCCAGCCTTGAAAGCACAATCGAAGCGAAGGATACCGCAACCGTTCAAAAACTAAGCGAGCTTGAAAGCAGGCTCGTGCGTGAAAGCAGCAGCATCCTGGAAAAGCTGATCGTCCTTGGCAACAGGATCGGCACTCTTGAAGCCGCTGCCGAAAGGTCCTGTGTAGCGGAAACTGTGCCCGAGCCGGAACGCCTGCCCGATGTTTGTGATGTTGTCGAACCTGAAACGTCAGCTATGGTCGAAATCCAAACCGAACCCGAACCCGAACCCGAAGTCAAAGCAGAAGTCAAAGCAGAAGTCGAGGCAGAAGTCGAGGCAGAAGTCGAGGCAGAAGTCGAGGCAGAAGTCGAGGCAGAAGTTGCGAAGCCCGTGCGGAGAGTCCCGGTGCTTGGAACCCGGATTTTTACGGCGGGTCTGCCCACAGTCAATCCGCTCCATCGGGAGATACATCCGGTTATAAAAACGAAAAATACACGAGGGGGAAGAGTGATATGAGTGAAGTGACAAATGCCGCTACGGCTACAGCAGGTGATGACGAGTATTACGAAGAGACGGCTGAGAGCACCGGCCACCGGGCGGCCATGCTGGTTGGAAAAACTGCTGCCGGATTGGGAGCGGGTGTTGTTGCCGGTATCGGCATGGTTGTCGCTGCCTCGGCTGTCGAGGTTCTGGTGCCGGCCTTTCTGCTGCTGAAGGCTTTTGGGCTCACCGGCGCCGCCGTAGGTTTTGTACAAGGGCTGAAAAAGGATTGACGCCTGTCGCAGGGGAAGTGAGGGGGGAGCCGGACTCCCCTTGAAACTTCCCTGTCAGGCTGCTCACGGTACCCGCCCACACATCCCCCCTGCAGAAATCGCACTTTCTCTTGACATTCAAGAAATACAATATATAACCGGAAACCTGATACACGAGATGGTTATGGCCCTTTTGGGCTATCGATTCCAGATGTAATTTCACCCTGTCTGATGCAGTGCGGGTTTTCCTGGGATGCCGGAAACAACGGGAGGAATACAGCAGATGTTATGGTCGAAAAAGGTACAACCGGCACAGGAAGGCGCTTCACGGGCTGAAAGCTGCCGACTTGATGCGGAGGCGCTCTACCGCTCCGGCAGTCATCACTGTGCCGAAGCTGTCATGGAGTCTGTTCGCCTGCATTTCACGCCGGAGATACCGGAATCCGTGACGGGTTCCGTATCGGGCTTCGGCGGCGGTTCCGGTTCCGGCTGCATCTGCGGGGCGGTATCGGGGGGAACGGTTGCCCTGGGAATGGTGCTCCAGGACAAGAAGCGGACTACGAAGCTTACCCGCGACCTGCATGGCTGGTTCAGGGAAAAGTACGGCGTAACCTGCTGCAAAATCATCCGTGCCAACAATCCCAAAGGGGTATGTCCCGTACTGACCGGTGAAGTGGCGGGTAAAATAGCCGAGATGCTGGAACAGAAATGATGGACCATTTCGTGATAGACGCGGCGCTTCAGCAGAAATCCGCCATATTAAAAGCCATACTGGCAGAAATGGGTGGCTGTGTGATCGGTTTTTCCGGCGGCGTTGACTCGACCCTGCTCTTTGCCGTTGCAGCGGGGGTTCTGGGAGAACGTGCGCTTGCGGTGACCGCGACATCGGAGACCTACCCGGAGCGGGAACTGCGTGAGGCGCAGGAACTGGCTGTCAGGATCGGAGGGCGGCATCGCCTGGTCGTATCGGAAGAGCTTGATATACCGGAGTTCCAGCACAACCCGCGCAATCGCTGTTATTACTGCAAAAAGGAGCTGTTCGGCAAACTGCGTGCCATCGCCGATGAAGAGGGGTTGCCGCATGTTCTGGACGGCACCAATATGGATGATCGCAGTGACCATCGACCCGGTCGTCAGGCGGCTGCGGAGATCGGCGTCCGCAGCCCGCTGGAGGAGGCGGGATTCACCAAGGAGGATATCCGGGCGCTGTCACGCCACCTGGATCTGCCGACCTGGGACAAACCTGCGTTTGCGTGTCTTTCCAGTCGCTTTCCCTATGGAACGGCGATCACTGCCGAGCGGGTCAGTCAGGTGGGAAAGGCAGAGGAGGGGTTGCGGGAGCTGGGCTTCAGGGTTCTGCGGGTGCGCTACCACGGCGAGGTTGCCCGTATCGAGCTGGGGGCTGAGGAGTTTCAGCAAGCCATCGGATCACTGAGGGATGAGGTTGTGTGTCGGGTTAAAGCAGCCGGGTTCGTCTATGTTGCGCTTGATCTTCAGGGCTACCGGACCGGTTCAATGAACGAGATATAAACCTGCAAAAACCTCTGTGTCTCCCTGACACATGCAGCTTTTTATTTTCTATATATACGTGCCATCATCGACATCATCGACGACTTCATCTAATACGCCGCGCTTGTAAAGTATTATATTTATTCCCTCCGCCGCCCTGCTGAACCGGAAAACCAGGTCATGCTCGAAAGCCAGGTGTGCCACCGGTTCCAGTTGGGTCAGATCCCGCAGCCTGAAAAGAACCCTGTTACCCTGACCCAGATAATCGAGAAATTCGGTGGAAACATCAAATTCAATGCCGCCGCCTTCCCCCGCCAGATCGACACTGCTCCCCTCGTCACCGATGATCAAGTGCTCGTTCAGGCAGATGCGCTGTGCCGATGTGCCGCTTTCATCGGTCAGGCCCTGGATAATACCGCCGCCGCCGATTAAAAGACCGTCCTCGATAACGAAACGTCCCAGTCGGATGTTGTCACTGTACAGATCTGCGGCGATATCGTTTTTCAAGGTGAAAAGTACCTTGCCGACTTCACTGGGAAGCAGTTCTGCCGCATAGCGTTCGGTCACCTCCAGGGTAGACGAGTCGAGGCGTTCCTCGATGGCCGTTGCTGTGGCCTGCGCCTCGGCGGTTCCCAGTTTGATGGTGTAGGTCTTGCCGGCCTGAAAAGGGCGGTCGGCCAGCCAGAAGATGCTGGCCCGGATCTTGCGCGCCTTGACCGGTTTGCGTTTACGACGCGATATGACCTCGCCCCGCTCCACGAACAGTTCATCCTCGGTTGTTATCCCGACGCACTCTCCCGCACCTGCCAGAGACAGATCCGTCTCCTGCCATTTTTCGATGGTCTTGACAGTTGTGAGCTTGCCGGAGGGGAGAAAGATGATCTCATCACCTTTATTAACCTGTCCGGTTTCCACCCGACCGGCGTAGATGCGTTTGCCATCCCATGTGTAGACATCCTGTACCGGCAGGCGCAGCGGGGCTCCGGCGTCTCCGCGCACGTTGCCGAACGTATCGAGGGCTTCCAGAATGGTCGGTCCCTTATACCATGGGACTTTCCCCTGGCGTTTCGCGATGTTCTCCCCGTCGCGGGCCGAGATCGGAACCACGTAGGATGGGACGATGTTGACCGAATGCAGAAAGGCCCGGATATCATTTTCAACCTTCTGGAAGCGGTTGCGATCATAGTTGACCATGTCCAGCTTGTTGATCGCCACCACCACCTGCCGGATGCCCAGTAGCGAGAGCACGTAGGCGTGGCGTCGGGTCTGTTCGCGCACCCCTTCGGCGCCGTCCACCAGCAGGATGGCGGCATCGGCCGAGGCTGCACCCGTAATCATGTTCTTGAGGAACTGCTTGTGTCCCGGAGCATCGATGATGACGTAGGGGCGCTGGGCGGTCTTGAAGAAGGTCGAGGCGGTGTCGATGGTGATGTTCTGATCCCGCTCCTCTTCAAGTGCGTCCATGAGGTATGCGAACTCGAACGCGCGTCCCTGGGCCTTGCAGGTGGCGGCTATCTCGTTGTACCGCACCTCGGGGATACTGCCGGTATCATAGAAAAGGCGGCCGATCAGGGTGGACTTGCCGTGATCCACATGGCCGACGATGACTATTTTCAGGCTCTCATTCTGGTTCATCACATGTACCCCTTTGCCCGTAATTTCTGCATGGCGTAGGCATTTTCCTGATCCTGGGCGCGGCCGGCCCGCTCCGGATCCTTGAGGGTTTTCAGCTCTTCAATGATCTCCGTCAGGGTGGTGGCGCCGGAATCTATCGGGGTGGTGCAGGGCATGCACCCCAGCGAACGGAAACGTTTACCGTTTTGAGCGAAGTAGAGCCCGCAGATCTCGATCTTCTCACGCTGGATGTATTCCCAGATATTCAGCTCAGTCCAGTGCAGGATCGGGTGGATACGGATGTGGGTGCCCGGTTCGAAACTGGTGTTGAACTGGTCCCACAGTTCGGGCGGCTGATCCTTGTAGGCCCACTCGAAGTTCTTGTCACGCGGAGAGAAAACCCGCTCCTTGGCCCGGCTTCCCTCCTCGTCTCGACGGATGCCGAGGAACAGGCCGTTAAACTGTTTCTGCTCGATGATTCTCGTGAGACCCTCGCTTTTCAGCTTCTCGCAACAGACCAGGCGTCCCCGTTCCGGCCCCATGCCGCTGGTGACGGCCTCCTCGTTGCGGCCTACGATCAGCTCGGCCCCCCATTCTCTGGCCATGCGGTCGCGGTAAGCGATCATCTCAGGATATTTGTAGGTGGTGTCGATGTGTACCAGCGGAAAGGGAATCCTGCCGAAGAAGGCTTTTCGAGCCAGGTGGATCATGGTGGTGGAATCCTTGCCGATGGAGTAGAGCATGGCAAGATTCTCGAACTTGCGGTAGGCCTCGCGAAATATGTAGATGGATTGTGCTTCCAGTTCGTCCAAATGGTCGTACATACAAATCTGCTCCTTTGCCGGGGTCACAGTTCTATCATCTGCGATGAAGTCCGCACTCTTTGTGTTCGGGATTTTCCCACCACCATCTCCCTGCTCGTGTCTCTTCGCCAGGATTGACGGCTCTGGTGCAGGGGGCGCAGCCGATTGACCGGTATCCCTGGCTGTAAAGACGGTTTCTCGGCAATCCGCGTTCGTTGGAGTAGTCAAGAAGTTGGGACTCGCTCCAGTCGATCAGCGGGTTAATCTTGAGGATACCGCCGTTCAGAGCATCCGGCTCGATGCTCTCCAGGCGGCTACGTGTGGCACTCTGCTCACGGCGCATGCCGGTCACCCAGCCATTAAGGCCTTTCAGCGCACGGGAGAGCGGCTCAACCTTGCGAATGTTGCAGCAGGTGTGGCGCTTATCCAGTGATTCGCGGAAAGAAAAGAGGCCTTCGGATCGTTCCAGACACTCGACTGCTTCATGCCGGGGAAAATGCCAGTCAATCTTCAGACGATAACGTTCCACCAGTGCTTCTGCCACTTCGTATGTCTCTTCGTTCAAGCGTCCGGTGTCGATGGCAAACACGCCCATGGTGAGCCCGGCCTGATGGGCGATGTCAATGATGGCTACGTCCTCCAGCGAGAAGGAGCAGGCCAGGGAAACCGGCCCTCCTGCAGCAGCGAGACCGTTCCTCAGGATTTCCGGCGGAGTGGCGTTTGTGTAAATATGGGATGGATTAAACGACATGAGTACCCTATGATCTGTTCAGATGAGACTCCGCGTACTCTCTGGCAGCTGCATTTCAATGAGTATTCCTAGATCTGGAAATCCTCGACAAAAACCCTCACCCGACGGGGACGCACGTAGACCTGTTCACCCTGCTGGAGGTTGAGGTGTTTGTAGGTATCCCTGGTCAATTCAGCCTCGATAAACTCGCTGTTCCCTTCGATGGCAAGTGAAATTCGCACAAAAGGTCCCAGCTTCAGGATGGTTCTGACTACCGCCTTGATCGAGGAATCGTCCTGCCTGTCCCGTTCGATCTCAATGTCGTGGGAGCGCACATATCCGACTGCGGGGGTATCATCCGCTCCTGCATATCCCTTGGAATCGACCTGAAGTCCCCCAAGATGTGCCTGACCCTGCGAAATTCTGCCATGAAACAGGTTTACGTTCCCCAGAAAGTTGAGTACGAAGGGGGAAGCCGGGTGCTCGTAGACCTGATCGGGGGTTCCAACCTGTTCGACCTTGCCCCTGTTCATAACCACAATCCGGTCGGCGACTTCCAGTGCCTCCTCCTGATCGTGCGTGACGAAAACACTGGTGACATGAATTTCATCGTGCAGTTTGCGCAGCCAGCGGCGCAATTCGGCCCGTACCTGGGCATCCAGAGCGCCAAAAGGCTCATCCAGCAGTAGCACCTGCGGTTCCACCGCAAGGGCGCGAGCCAGGGCAATGCGCTGACGCTGACCGCCTGAAAGCTGGGACGGATAGCGGTTGGCCATATTCTCCAACTGTACGAGGTGGAGAAGTTCCGTAACCTTTTTCCGTATCTCCTCTCTGGATGGGCGTGTCGATTTTGGCCGGACGGTCAGGCCGAATGCCACGTTGTCGAATACGGTCATATGTCTGAAGAGGGCATAATGCTGGAACACAAAGCCAACCTTGCGCTCACGAACATGGCTCCGTGTGGTGTCCTCGCCGTTGAAGAGGATCCGCCCGCTGTCGGCAGTCTCCAGGCCGGCAATGATTCGCAGCAGGGTGGTCTTTCCGCATCCTGAGGGCCCCAGCAGAGCCACCAGTTCGCCTGAAGGTACTGTCAGGCTGACGTTGCCCAGCGCGGAGAAGTCTCCGAAATGCTTGCTGATATTTTCAATTTCAATGCCCATACACGTATGTTTCCAATCAATCAGGTGTTGTTCAGCTGCTGCCGTACTTTCCATTCGGCAATGGATTTGACCATCAGGGTGATAAGAGCCAGAAAAGCCAGCAGAGAGGCCACCGCAAATGCTGCGGTGTAGTTGTACTCATTGTAGAGAATCTCCACGTGAAGCGGAACGGTATTGGTCATGCCTCTGATGTGGCCGGAGACGACCGATACGGCGCCGAACTCTCCCATGGCCCGGGCGTTGCAGAGAATTACCCCGTAGATGATGCCCCACTTGACGTTGGGCAGAGTTACCCGGAAAAAGGTTTGCAGGCCGGTGGCACCCAAGACCAGTGCAGCCTCTTCCTCTTCCTTGCCCTGCGCCTCCATCAGCGGGATCAGTTCACGGGCCACAAAGGGGAAGGTCACAAAAATAGTGGCCAGAATAATACCCGGTACGGCAAAGACGATCCTGATGTCGTGGGCCTGCAGCCAGGGGCCGATCCACCCCTGCAGGCCGAAGATCAGAACATAGATCAGTCCGGAAATGACCGGCGAAACCGAAAAGGGGAGGTCGATCAACGTTATCAGAAGATTTTTTCCGGGGAAACTGAACTTGGCGATGGCCCAGGCTGCGGTCACTCCGAAAAAGAGGTTGAGCGGTACACACACGGCAGCGGTGATGAGCGTCAGCTTGATGGACGACATCGTATCCGGTTCCCGCAGGGCCGCCAAATAAACCGAAAAGCCTTTTTCAAAGGCCTGGCTGAATACTGCCGCCAAGGGCAGCGCCAGAAACAGTGTCAAAAAAATCAGGGCAATGCCTATCAGCAGCCAACGCACGACCTGTGGCTCGGTTGGAGCGTGATTTTTCTGTCTAACGGCCGTAGTTAAGGGCGCAGACATGATAGCACTCCGTTACTCCGCATATCTTCTGCTCCATCTCTGCAACAGATTTACGACCAGAAGGATCAAAAACGATGACAGCAGCATCACGCAGGCGATGGCCGTAGCCCCCTGATAGTCAAACTGCTCAAGCTTGGTGATGATCATCAGCGGCGTTATCTCGGAGATCATCGGCATGTTGCCGGCGATGAAAATTATGGAGCCGTATTCACCGACGCCGCGGGCAAACGACAGGGCGAACCCGGTCAGGATGGACGGGAGCAGCATGGGAAAGATTACCAGTTGCAGGGTCTGCCAGCGGTTTGCCCCCAGGCAGGTTGCCGCCTCTTCCAACTCAACCTCGATCTCTTCTATCACCGGTTGAACAGTGCGCACCACAAAGGGAAGGCCGATGAATGTCATGGCCAGTATTATGCCGAGCGGTGTAAAGGCAATCTTGATTCCGAGCGGTTCGAGGAAACGCCCGACCCAACCGTTGGATGAGTAGATGGTCGCCAGGGTGATGCCGGTTACGGCGGTCGGCAGGGCAAAGGGTAAATCAACCAGGGCATCAACGATTCGCCGACCGAAAAAACGATATCGCACAAGTACCCAGGCTACCAGAACTCCAAAAACCACGTTTATCAACGCTGCAATAATGGCCGATCCGAAGGTCACTCTGTAGGAGGCCATAACCCGTGGAGCTGTGACGGTGCTGATAAATTCACCCCATGTCAGTCCAGCCGTTCTGAATATCAGAGCCGAGAGCGGGATAAGGACGATCAGGCTCAGATAGAAGAGTGTAAATCCAAGGGTCGGCCCAAAGCCTGGCAGTACGTTGTTTTGTGGTTTGAACAGTTTCATCCGGTTTGTCTCGATGTGAATTCCCGACGGGCGGCTTATGAGGTAATTCAGGAAGAAGCGGGGCAGTGCGACCTGCCCCGCTTGTTGTTATTTTTTTGGTGCGTAAATCTGGTCAAATGTACCGCCGTCGGCAAAGTGGGTTTTCTGAGCCTTCTGCCAGCCGCCAAAAGCCTGGTCAATGGTATATAGTTTTTTTATCTTGGCAAGCCTGGTCGGAATTTTGGTGTTGATCGGGCGGTAATAGTGCTTGGCCGCAATATTCTGGCCTTCATCGGTGTAGAGGTAGTTCAGATATGCTTCAGCTACCTTCCGGGTTCCCCGCCTGTCCGCCACTTTATCTACCACAGTAACAGGCGGTTCTGCAAGTATGCTTTCAGGAGGAGTGACGATATCGAACTTGTCCGGGCCCAGTTCGTTGATGGCAAGGAACGCCTCGTTTTCCCAGGCCAGCAGCACATCGCCCAGACCACGCTGAACAAATGTGTTGGTTGAGCCGCGTGCGCCGGAGTCGAGCAGGGGTACGTTCTTCAGCAGTTTGGTGACAAACTCCTTGGCTTTGGCGTCATTGCCGCCCGGCTGATGCTGGGCGAAGGCCCAGGCGGCCAGGTAGTTCCAGCGTGCTCCGCCGGAGGTCTTGGGATTGGGGGTGATGACTGATACGCCCGGCTTGATCAGGTCGTCCCAGTTTTTGATCTTCTTGGGGTTACCTTTACGCACCAGGAAAACGATGGTGGAGGTATACGGGGAACTGTTGTGGGGCAGCTCTTTCTGCCAGCCCGGCTTGATCAGCCCTTTTTCGGTGATAGCATCGATATCGTAAGCCAGAGCCAGTGTGACCACATCGGCTTCAAGACCGTCAATGACCCCGCGCGCCTGCTTGGAGGAACCACCGTGGGACTGCTTGACGGTGACCTTGTCACCGGTTTTTTTCTGCCAGTATTTGGCAAAGGCGTTGTTGAAGTCGGCGTACAGTTCACGGGTCGGGTCGTAGGATACGTTCAGCAGCGTGACGTCGGCTGCCAGGGCTGCTGTTGCGATGGAAAGCGTTAGTGCAACAGTTGTGATGATGGTAGTCAGTTTTTTGTTATTCATGATGTACTCCTCGTAAGATATATAAATAAAATGTGTAACTAGATTCCCTCAAACAGTGCCGTTGAGAGGTATCGTTCCGCTCCGTCCGGCAGTATCACCACAATCGTCTTGCCGGCAAACTCATCCAGCTTGGCAAGCCTGACAGCCGCTGCCACTGCCGCACCGCAGGAGATACCCACC
>CAIPTY010000103.1 GCA_903868145.1 uncultured Desulfuromonadales bacterium
AATAAGTGCTCTCATGACATCCTCCTATTTTCACGTTCTCTTCGATTTCATTGCTTTTGTATGTGATTTTGCATAGCGGGTGCCAAGTTCTGTTGATTTTGTGTGTTAATTTGTAAGCCACCAATTTTACAGGATATATGTTAATTGAGAGGGCTGAATCGTCTTGGCAGTCAGGTGGGGATTTGTATGTGCGGGAGATACTATCTGATTCAGGCTTATGGATGTATATGCTGTTAATACAGTATGTTATGATTATTTATCAAATGTACGGGGTGTATGGATCCAGTATACTCTCTGGCGTGAATCATCAGGTTCGGGAATCTTGCCTTACAAATTAAGGAAAGTTGGCCACTATCTCATTTATAAGTGAGTATCTTCAGCGGCCTGCTGGAAGAATTTCCGCCAACTGGGGGAAGTGACTCCACCCACATATCCATTGCCAACGGGACTGAGGCCAAAGATCGATCTATACAGGACACAGACTGCCAGATATGTGCCTGAATGAGTCGGGTGTCCATCCTGACTGCAAAGTACATAATCGGGCTTCTTGCTCATAGCGTTGGCAAATGCCAGTCCAGCGGGAGCGACAATGGCATTTATTTCCGACCCGATTGTGGTATAGGCATCAGCCAGCCCTTTTGTCGTAACACCGTTGACTACACTGTCAGGGCGTTCCCACGTCATCAACAGAACAGTCTTTGCTCCGCTGCGCCGTATCTCATCATCTAAATGCCGAACTGCCTCATAGAACTTGCTCTGACCGACAACTGGTATCTGGCTCTGCTCCTGCAGGACGACATAATTCCACTTGCCCTCCCGTATTTTCTTGAGGGTGCTGGCATCGGAAAAGTGTTTTTCAAGGGAGTATCCGCCAACAGCGATACTCTCAGCCTCGACTGATGATGCAAGTCCTTTCAGATGCTTGTCCAGACCGCCATTGAAGAACGTATAGCTGTTGCCTATGAACAGGATGCGGGTGGGAGGTTGGCGATTGCAGGCCGTGAATGCAATGAGGATGATACAAAGGATAAAAGCGTATTTCCAAGCAGACTTTATGGGCATGGTATCTCCTTGATGAAAAGAGATCAGACTACAGGACTGAAAATTGTTGCATGGACTGTTTCCAGTCCCGCGTTAAATAAGTTGCAGTAATTGTTATTGTAATCGTAGAGACTGGACAACTTTTTCAAAAACAATTGATTCTTGTTGGAAATTGCCGGCTGGGCAAGACATGGTAAATGTAAAGAATTTATCCCCGGCTTTTGTAAATACAAAATATCCTTTGACCGGAATCCCCTCTTTCACAACTTCAAGGCTTGCTTTAAAGGCTTTTTTATCACTTATTGAAAATTTTGTTACTGATGAAAATACATACGTTGGATTCAGTTTTAGCAATTCTTTCATTGTCTCTGTCACAATATATTCCAATTCCTCACTGACCTGCCGCCTTGAAACAGTTATTCCTGACTGCATTGATGATGGTGATAAATTCTTGAAAGCAGTCATGGAAATTGCGCCAAAAGGAAACGTGGTGTAGGCATAACCGGCAGGCACGACCAAAGTGTAACCATCTGAAGAGTTATAAACAAAATCCTGATCAACTAACGTATTTTTAGCGGCTATTTTGCTGCGGAGTTCATCCTTTGTGGGGAGCCTGTTCCTGTTGTTGGTGATAACGGTATCGATGATCTGAACAGTTATACTTAGAACAAGAATTGAGCATACCACTATCACCCACATCTTTTTATAGAAATAAGACATCGTTGAGGTGAAATAAAACTTTATGAAAAGTGAAACCGTAAAGAGGATCACCAGAATGTTCATCCACTTTGCTATTTGAGCAGCCATCACTCCTCCAGATATAGTCAAAATTATAGGTGAGATTTTAAAAGTTACCAAGTCGCTTCAGACTTTTTCAACAACCTAGCTAAGGAAATTGTAGCATTGACTCAAGCATTAACTCAAGCCACCTTGGTGCTCGGATAAAGATTTCCTACCGAAATCTACAAGTATATTTATTTCAGGTGCATTATCGGGGGGGGAATAAAATAGTTCTGGCAATTAAGTTGGAAATAGCGTAGGGAATTGTTTAGGTAATAATCTAATTATCTAAATTTATAAGCATTTATACTGGATTATAAAATGAAATTTATAAAGGGCAGTGAAACAATTCTAGTCGCGGATGATTCAGAAGGACTGCGGAATTTATTATCACTTTTTCTTAAAGAACTTGGTTACAAAGTAATAGAGGCGGAAAACGGTCAGATAGCCGTTGATAAATACAGGCAACATAGCGATTTGATTAGTGCAGTTATAATGGATATAGATATGCCTGTTAAAAATGGAATTGTTGCCTTCCATGAAATTAAAGAAGATCATCCTAACGCAATAATAATGATGATTACTGGATATATATCTGAATATATTGATAAAATTAAGGAATGTGATTTTATGGAAAAGCCTTTTTCGCCTATTGAACTTGTAACGAGAATGAGGACAAGTATAGACAGTTAAAAGAAGCCCATAAGCAAAGCTGCCAAAATGAGCCGCCAGAGCATTTACAGATGGAAAAAAATCAGCACTGCTAAATAGATATTATATATCAACAACTTTAAAGGCGAATTAAACCGGCTACCCCGCAAAAAGGTTTTTCATGAGTGCTGCAGAATTTGTCGATTACTATGAGTTACTGCAACTGAGTCCTAACGCCGATACCGAAACTATTGAGCGTATCTTTCGGCATCTTGCCAAAAGATGTCACCCCGATAATCCCGAGACAGCGGATAACGAACGATTCCATCAGATCGTCGAAGCTCACCAGACGCTGTCAAACCCTGAGACACGCGCAGGCTACGATGTCAAGTACCAGGATTACTGGAACCGCAAATGGGAACTCACCTCAGAGGCCAGCAACGGTTCCTCGTTCGGAGACGATCATATAACTCGCGAGCGCATACTTTCATTGCTGTACGTCCAGCGCCGGAGCAATATGGAGAATCCCGGACTCGGTGAGCATGAAGTTGCCCGCCTTCTCTGTATCCCGCTTGAACTGGTGGAGTTTCACCTGTGGTATCTCAAGGCGAAGGAGTGGGTGGAGCGCCTTTTGTCGGGGCAGTTGGCGATCAGCGCACTGGGTGTTGACCAGGTTGAGCAGAGTCGACTATTGCTCCGGCCTGACCGCCTGATTGAGGATCACCATGGCATCGCCAGCGAGGTTGGAAAAGAACAGGTGGTGTTGACTGAATTCTGATTTACTCATCATTTAACTCCTTCCAGACCAGGCCGGAATCGGAATTGAATCTGGTTACACTGTCCGAGTCTTCCATACTGCCGGAAAATGCGGACTCATCATCCCACAGGATCCCGTCAGGCATCAGAATTTTCACCACCAACCGTTGTAGGCCGACGGATCTCCTGCCCAGCTCTTTCTTTACCTCTTGCCCTGACCCCTCATGGATCACGAGAGAAATCTTGGCGGCCACTCCCCCGGCTCCGAATTCAAGCACAAGGGCGTACACCCCTTCCCGAGCCTTTTCGACCGTGAATTCATGACGCTGATTACCCGTGTCGACAGCAATGGGAGCAATCAGCTCACGATGTTTCAACTCTGTCAGGCTAAAGGGCTTATTGCGTCGATTGGCCCTGAACTCCCTGAAACGTATCGTCACGTGGCGTGGCGCCTGTCCAACCACAATAAGTTTCAAGTCACCCTTTACCGACGGGATGGCCAATCCTTTCTGTTTCTCCTGCTGCAGGGCTTTAGCTTTTGCTTCCTTTTCCCGCTCTCTCGCCGCCTGTGCAGCCGCAGCAGCCGCCCTTTCAGCCCTCTCCTGTTCAGCCTTTTGGCGTGCAAGACGCTCCTGCATCTCCTTTTTTGCAAGCTCTTCCCTCGCCAATTGATCACGGCGGGCTTTTTCTGCCACCTGCCTCTCACGCTCCAGTTTATCGCGTTCTCTGGCAGCCTGCAGTGCGGCAGCACGTTCCTGCTCGGCTTTTAATTGTGCCAAGCGTTCCATACGCGCCATCTCAGCCAAACGAATCTGTTCCCGGCGCTCCCGGACGAGGCGTTCAACATCTGCCGACTCCTGATGGGGTGTCTGCTTCTGCCGATCTGCAATCACGGGATTATTGACCTGTTGTAAAGGAAGAGCAGGTTTAACCTTTGCTAGCGACAATGGCGGCTTATTTGGATTATTATCAGCCTGCTTTGGCGGAGATCCCGGATTTTTCGGTGGCGGATCAGCCAGCATTGGTGGTGCTTCAGCCTTCTTTGATAGCGGTTCCAGTTTCATCGGGAACGTCTCGGGCGGCTTTTGCGGCACTTTCGCGGCTACTTTAAAGGTGCTACTGTACCCCTTTTGCAGCGCAGCTTGTGTGGGCCTGAGGCGCTCCTGCCTGAGTATGTCGGTCACCTGTTTGTCAGCTGCTGGAGGTTTCACCAGTCTGCCAGACTTCTCAGATTGAGACTCTTTTACAATCGGAGGGGGTGGCGTTTTCTGCGGCAATTGAGAGGCCACCGGCACTACCTTGACAGCAACAATTTCAGTTTCTTGAACTTTTGGTGAAGGTTTTGTGGACGGCGGAGTCTGGGACTCTACCGGTGACGGCTTACTCTCTTCAGTTCGACCAGCTTGCGCAGGGCTTGATATTTTTGTTTTTTGAGTGGAATCGGGTAGAGATGTGGGAGAGCCATCTTCGGCGGCAGATAAATCACCGGTCATAAAGTAGGAAGGAAGCCAGAACATACTGGCATCGGGGGCAATCACCGTCGTTCGCATCTGCACAATCGACAGGCATAAAACATACACCATCAACAGATGCAATACCAGAGAACCGCACACTGACAAGAATGGCAGTGCATATTGTCGCGGCAACCAAAATCGAAAGTGCCGTAAAGCGCCCACATCTGTCTTGCTCATGCGGCAATGTTCCCTATTCCAAAAATTCGATCAGATCACCGATAACCACACCGTCTGCGGCATGGGCCGGAAGTTCCAGCACCGTCGCGCCCCTGGCGTAAACCGGAGACATGCGGTTGGGCGCCAGCGGGGTGATCACCGCCAGCACTCTCTGATTACGGTCAAGAACAAGTACATCAATGGCAAAGCGCATGAAAAAGGTATGCACGCCTTTGCAGGGACAAATCCAGAGACAGTGCCCCGGAGGCAGGCCATCTCGCCCCAGAAGTCCCTTCATGCGCGCAAAAAGGGAATCAGCAACCTCCGTAACAGCGGCCAATTCCCTTCCGGTTTCTGCAACAACAGCCCGCATCAGTCCTGCACAGCCTTTCCGTCATCCCCAGACCCAGCGGCGATAGCTTTGCCGTAATGACCTGAACGGATGCCTGAGCACAAAAAAACCTGGAAAAAGCATTTGAAACAGAGAGGTCACAGAGAACACAGAGCAAAACGGAGAGGTATAACCTGAAAAACGGGTTTTATGACTCAGCCGAAAGGAATTACAGCTTTTTTGTTTTAAGTCGCTGATTTCTCTGTGTTCTCTGTGTCTCTCTGGTATTGAACTGCCGTTTTTGATAAAAGAGACCGGCGAGAAACCGTTCAGACGGTCAATTCACCGGTCAGGATGTTTCAGCTCACGGCTTTTTGTCAAGCTTTGCGTAAATCAGTGCCAGTTCTACCGCAATAACGAGAAGCAAAACTAGTTGCAGATTCAATACTCCCATTTCATCACCCCCTTTTACTTGATGTGATGCTACTTTAACATATCCTTGAGCATGATGACTGCCGGTCCAACAAGTACCGTCATCAAGGCCGGAAACACAAAACACACCAATGGGAACAACATTTTTACGGATGTCTTGGCCGCCAGTTCCTCGGCAATTTGACGCCGCTTTGTCCGGAGCGACTCGGAATGGATTCGCAGGGCCTGAGCCAGACTGGTGCCAAAGCGTTCAGTCTGGATCAGCATGGTCACAAAGGCGCTTACATCCTCCACCATGGTGCGGTCAGCCATATCCCGCATGGCCTCCGAACGAAGCTTGCCTGCCCTGCATTGCTGACTGACCTTACGAAACTCCTCAGTCAGCGGATTGCCGCGAAACAGGGGGTTTTCACACGCCTTGACCAAGGCCGAGTCGATACTGACGCCCGCCTCGACACATACTGTTATCAAATCCAGCACATCCGGCAGAGTATGAAAAATCTCGGTATGACGGTTCTTTACCATCCTCTGAAGCCAGAGACCGGGTAGGAGAAAACCAACTATAAGGAGGACCAGAGTTAACAGGAGTGACTGGGAATCCAACATCAGCCCCTTGGGTAGTGCGTAAAACAGGGTGTAGCAAAGCGGGAAAATGATGGCCAGCAGAATTTTTGTTCCGATCAGGATCGGAACCGCATCCTTGCGGAAACCCGCGGCTACCAAGGTGCGCGCGTAAGTACGGCTGTTTTTATCGGAGGTGTGGAGGCGATTGCCGATAC
The DNA here is from genome assembly GCA_903868145.1 of uncultured Desulfuromonadales bacterium. Classification (GTDB taxonomy): domain Bacteria; phylum Desulfobacterota; class Desulfuromonadia; order Geobacterales; family Pseudopelobacteraceae; genus CAIPTY01. The sequence continues at coordinate 6,441 of CAIPTY010000103.1, forward strand.
GCGTCAGGAAGCTCTGCAGCGGGGTATCTTCCCGGATCAGTGAGTTCTTCAGCTCAACCTGTGCAGAAACCATCAGCTTATCAATACGCTGCTGAACCACACTTCGCCGGTTTAATAATAGGTATAAGCTGCTTCCGGTCAGTACAGCCACGAAGAGGAAAACCGAAACAACGGACAGAATCAGCATGACATACCTCAGATACGGATATCGATAATCTTCCTGATAACAAGAAAGCCGATAAGTTGCATTACAACAGCGGTGACCAGCATCATAATGCCCAGTTTCGTGGTAGTAAGAAGCACCATATACGCAGGCATTATCGCTTTTAAAATGAAGAACGAGGCCAAGGGAAGCGCACCCAGAACATAGCCCGACATTCGCCCCTGTGACGTATAGACCTGAACCTGACGCCGGATTTTGAGCCGTTCCCTGATGATTTTTGCCAGGTTGTCCAGAACCTCGGCCAGATTTCCTCCTACCTCGGAATTTATCTGCACCGATGTTATGAAAAACCGGAGATCAAGGCTGTCGATCCGGTAGGTCATATTTGACAGGGTATCGGTAATGCGCAGTCCCAGGTTCTGCTGGTCGTATGCGGTTTTGAACAATTCCGCCGCCGGATTCTCCATCTCTTGACCCACCAGTTCCACTGCGCTGGTCATGGAATGGCCGGAGCGGAGCGAGCGGGAGATCATGTCCAGCACCTCCGGCATCTGTTCGGTAAAATGCTGGATGCGCTGCGCCTTCTTATAACGGAGGAGCGCCGACGCCCCCAACACCACCAGGATAATGGCAATCAGCACCACAAAAGGTCTATGTATGAAGAAGTACGCCACCGCTGAAGCAATGATGCAGGCAGCAAAAACGGCACACAGAAACGTGGTTACGGTAACTTCCAGACCGGCACGATCCAGGACAAATTCCAGATTGCGCAGTAGGGGAATTCTGGCGATCAGGCGTTCAAAGGGCGACACATCCCTGACGATCTCGCTGCGCAGATCTTCGGGGAGCGAGTTGGAAGAGCTGGTCGCCATGCGCCGCATTCTCCGCTTGAGGGCTGAAACTGGAGAATCCTTGGCAGATGTAACACCAAAAAAAATCGTCGCAATCAGCAGAAACACGGCAAAAAATGTCAGAACGACAGCAGCAAACACGTTATACGCCTCCCTGGCGAATGTACGGCATCAGTTGTGGTTCAATTATCAAACGTATTGGGCGGTAGCTCATAACCAGACACCTTGAAGCGCTGGGCAAAACGGGGGCGAATGCCGGTAGCCTTGAAGTCTCCGATAATCTTGCCGTCCTTGCCCACGCCGCGCTGTTCGTAGACAAAAATGTCCTGCATAACGATGATACTTCCTTCCATGCCGGTAATTTCAGAAATCTTCACCACTTTGCGGGTGCCGTCCGAGAACCTGACCAACTGGATGATGAGGTTGATGGCCGACGCAATCTGTTCGCGGATTGCGCGCTCGGGAAGATCCATACCGGCCATCAGCACCATGGTATCCAGTCGGGCCATGGCATCACGGGTGGTATTGGCGTGAATGGTGGAAATAGAGCCGTCGTGACCCGTGTTCATGGCCTGCAGCATATCCAGCGCTTCGCCACCGCGTACCTCACCCAGGACAATCCGGTCCGGGCGCATCCTCAGGGCGTTACGCACCAGGTCGCGCTGGCTCACTTCGCCTTTCCCCTCAATGTTGGCAGGCCGGGTTTCCAGACGCACCACATGCTCCTGCTTCAGTTGAAGTTCGGCCGAATCCTCTATGGAAATTATTCGCTCGTTATCGGGGATGTACTCGGTCAGCACGTTCAGCATGGTAGTTTTACCGGTGCCGGTACCGCCGGAAATGAGGATGTTGAGGCGGGTCTTCACCGCAGCCTCCAGCACCACCATCATACGTTCGTCAAGCGCTCCGAATGCGACCAGATCCTTGATTTTGAGGGGGTCAACTCCGAAACGCCGGATGGAGAGCACCGGGCCGTCAAGGGCAAGCGGGGGGATGATGGCGTTCACGCGGGAACCGTCGGCAAGACGGGCATCCACATACGGCGATGACTCGTCGATGCGCCGACCTACCTTGGAGACAATCCGTTCGATGATCTGCATCAGATGAGCGTTGTCCCGAAAAACAACATCGCTCTTGTGCAGCTTGCCGTTACGCTCCACATACACATGGTTGTAGTTGTTGATCAGGATATCGGAAATGCCCGGCTCTGCCAGGAGAGGTTCCAGAGGCCCGAGACCGAACGCCTCATGCTGGACTTCGACAATCAACTGTTCTTTTTCAGCCTGATTGAGAGGAACTGCCTCCTCCATGATCAGACTCTCGATAATGAAGCCGATCTCACGCTTCAGATCAACGCTGCTGAACAATTCCAGTTTTCCCAGATCGATCCGCTCGATAAGCCGCCGGTGGATGCGTCCCTTCAACTCCTGAAAGAACGCCACATCTTTCTGAAGGCCGTTACCGCTCGAATATGTTGGCTCAGCGGGTCGCTGCTTCTCGAAAAAATCGCCGAATGCCATAAGAATCAACTCCTTACATCACGTTTATCCTCCAGTCACAGAGGGGATCACGCCATCTGCTGCTTTACCAACTCTGCCAGGCTGACTACGGCCTTACTCATAGTGGAGCGGGGGTAGAGATTCACCACCGGCACGCCCTTGTTGATGGAATCATTCACATCCCCATACTCATTGGGGATGGTCAGAAACACCTTGCGGTCAAGCAACCTTTCAGCATCCTGTACCCTGATGTCCGCCTTGGACAAAAAGCGGTTCACAAGAATCCTGATCTTATCGCGCTGTACCCCGCGCTTGTCAAAAGCGGCCAGGTAGCGTTTAGCGGTCTTCAGCGCCGGGAGATTCATCACCGTATTGTACAGGATCATATTCGAGCTGCGAAACACCGCCTCGTTGGCGCCAAACATCAGCCCGCCCGTATCGACGATGACATAGCTGAATACGCCTTTCAGAAATTCCAGCATCTTCTCGATCTGCTCCGGTGTGATGCCAATGGTCTCATCCAGTTCCAAGGGTTCGCTCAACAGGTACACGCCCGATGAATGCTGCGTCATGACGCTCATCAGGAAGTTTGCATCCAGTCGGCTCAGGTTGCTGGTCACACTGGTCAGGGTATAACGCGGCATAATATCGAGAAACGTAGCCACATCACCGCTGAACAGGTTCAGATCAACCAGGGCTATCTTGTCATCGCCCTTGGCCAGAACCGCCGCAAGATTGACCGCAATGGTGGTGGTTCCCATACCGCCGATCGGGTTGTAGACCGTGACCACCTTTCCCTTCTTCTTTACTTCTTCAACATTAGTGCCTATCCAGAGCTTGGACGCCTTCTGCAACGCCTCAAAAAGTTCCGCTTTTTCAATGGGCTTGAGGAGGTATTCGATGGCACCGGCCCGCATCATCCCCAGAATCCAGTCAGAGTTTTTCTCGATACTGGTAACAAATATGGTGGACCAGGGAGAAGAGTTGTGAATCGCCTTGACCTGCTCGATACCCTGCCCCAAGTCGGATACACCCAGGATCACAACCTTGGGAGCCAGCTTCTGGAGACTTTCCAGCGAACTGTTGAAACTGGTGGACGACAGGCAGACATTCAGGCGGTCGCCGTAGGGACGCAGCATCTCCTCAATGGCTGAAAGTGTCTCACGATCAGAATCAATAAGCGCAATATGTACGACCGGTATAGATTGAGTCATAACCCTTCCTGGTGGTTGAAATATTCACGTATGTTCAGTGTAGTCGTCAACATCTTGTATCAGTTAAACAATGGCACCCATCTGAAATCACGCTCCTGGTCGGGCGCAACCTTCAGATCCTTTTCTTCCATCCCGATCGGCAGCTTATCGCCGGGCAACTCGTATTTCTGGCCATCCTTGGCGACAAACTTCGATTTCTCTCCAGCATTATCGGCTGGTTTGACGATACTCGGGGTGACAAAAAATACCAGTTCCTTCTCCGATATATCGTCAGAGGTGGAACGGAACAGCGCGCCCAGAATCGGGATATCGCCCAGCAGTGGAATCTTGGACATGGTCTTTGTCGCTGCTTCCGACAACAGACCGGCCAGTACCAGGCTCTGGCCGTCACCCAGTTCCACCTCGGTGTTCACCTCGCGGATATCGATGATCGGCTGTTGCAGGTCTACTGGCCCAACAAAACCGATTACAGCGCTGACGCTGGCCGGGGTGATCCTGATGTTGATCAGCCCGGTTTCGAGCACTTCAGCATGGAAAACCAGCTTGATACCCACATCCTTGTAGCCATATTGCGGACGCCCATTTTGGTCTAATCCAGTGATGTAAGGATATTGTTTACCCGCCAAAAAGCAGGCAAAACCGGGCTCTCCGGAACAGGTTTGCTTGTCGCCGGCTCCTGTGGAAGTGCCCGTTTTGACCCCGGTTGTTATGGTGGGTTGACTCTTGACCAGCAGGTTCGGCTCGGCCAGGATCTTGGCATAGCCCTTGGTGACCAGCGCCTGCAGCGAAGCCCCGATTCCACCTTTCAAGTAGGTCATCCCGAGCTGGATGCCGTCAACGGCGGGAAAGGCCATACCCAGCAGATCCGTTGCAGACAAACCAGTGCCGGCAATACCAGAAGCACGCAAGGTATCCGAGCTGGGGTTTTCCGTGCTCCCCTTGACAATCGCCTTGATTCCCAGATTCTTGAGCTTGCCCCGGTCAACCTGGGCAACCTTGACCTGCAGCAGAACCTGTTGTGGTTCCGGAAGCAGGATATGGTTAAGTACCTTGGGGGCAAAGGCCTTGGCAATATCTTCAGCCTTGGTTCTTATCTGATCACGGGAAGCGTTGCCTGAGAGAATGACGGTATCGGAAGCAAATCTGACCGAAATTGTATCCTGGGGAGCCAGTTCTTTTATCTGCTGCTCAATAGTGGCCTGATCGCCCCTGACTATCAGATCATAGAAGACCGGTTTTTCGTTCCCCTCTTCCCATATAATCAGGGTTGTCTTGCCGATCTTGAGCCCGTTGATCTGAATCTGACGCTGTGAGATCAGCAAGGCATCCGCAAATTCCGGGTTAGCCAGTGTCATCCGGCTCACCGGCTTTTTCAGGGACATGATGGCGCTTCTGCTGAGTACAACTTCGGTGGTGATACCGGCAAAAACCGGGCAGACCCACGCCAAGGAAATCACCGACAGACAGGCCAGTAACCGGCTTGTTTTATTAAGTATTACGTCCATTGATTCACCTCGCCGCAAGTTGTTGAAGTCACGTAACCAGCGCACCAAATCCCAAAATTGTCCGTGGCTCACACAGCATGACGTTTAATCGTTAAAGACCCTGATGCTTCTCTCTTTACCCCTGATAATCTCCACAGCATGTTTGGGAGGCGCAGCGGCAGCCTTTAACGAAGCCGCCCTGGGATCGCCAGCGCCCGGAGTAGAAGGGCGCGCCGTGACTGGAGCTGAAACAGCGGCCGGTCGCTCCACGCCGCCCAGTACCTTGGTTATAGTGGTGCCCTTGGTTTCATCAAGCCGGGCCGTATCAAGGACATTACGCAACAGCAGCTGCAGCGAACCCTTGTGGGAGGCATGCACCAGTTTTTCGGCATCATCCGGCGACAGATCCAGGGTCACGGTGGGCACCACAGCCGGTTTGCCCTCTTTCTGCTCCGTGATTTGGCCGGTAGCCAGGATGGGCACGTTCTGGAGGACGATTTTGGAGATGGTCTCAGCGTTCGCAGCATTGGGAAGAGGCGTAGTCAAAACCAGATCAACCCTGTTGCCGGGAGCCAGAAAACCTGCGACACCTGCAACCTCGTTCACTCCTACCGTCACGGCCCGGTGCCCCTTGGGTATCAGATAGGTCATGACTCCCGATGGCTGGGAGCCTTCTTTGGGTATCAGCTTGGACTCGGTAACCTGGTCACCGACACTGAGATAGCGGATCACCATACGCCCGACCAACTCCTTGGGATCCCGGAACCCGCCCTGGGGATAGCTATCCTGGGGCATAGCAACTGTTTTCAGGTTTGTGATATCCAGCTTGGCGCCGACAGGAACCTCGACCGCCGCTACTACCAGCGGTTGAACTGCCGACACTTTGGTATTGAGTTCCTGCTGCTTCAGATAGCTGTAGGCCCCCCATGAGGCAAGTCCAGCACACGCCAGAGCCACGATTATCATAACCACCACCACTCTTGATCGTGTCATGGTTCCTCCGGAATTTCAGTAGAATGTATTTGGTTCACAGCACTGCATGCAATGCCGCGGATAGTTGTATTAAATTCGTTGTTCGACAGACGCAACCATACCAGAAAGCACTAACGTTTCAGTCACCTTTTTGCAAAGACTTGCTTGTACGCGATGTAGTTGGAATATTTTTTCGAGAAAAAAATGAATGTTGAGTGTAATAGGTACCGTACTTAAAAGTAGCAACTGCCAGCGGGAATAAGGCGATACGGGACGAGAACGTCTCGGCTCCCCCCGGACTCGGCCTGATGAAGCTCACTGAGGGCACCATAAGCATTTTGAAGTCCTTTCAAGCAATACAACCACACCTCCCACGGCCAAGGCAAACCTGCCAGTGGGAGGTTGGAGGTTATACTGAATGGAAAAACAAATGTACGCCGAGTAGTCAAGATTCGACTATCCGCTGTCAGGCAACCAGACTTCTTCGTTTACTGAAGTGCTGAGTTAACCTTGCTGAAGGCAGTGGATGACGAAGTGCCCACCCCTTTCATTACAACAATTGCCGCAATTGCTATCAGAACAAGAATCAGACCATATTCAACCACTGTCTGACCACGCTCCGAAGACTTCAGACTGCGAAAACGTTCCATTACAGTTAGATACAGGGCGATCATTTTGTCGTTCATAGCTCACTACCTCCGTTTTTTTAGTGTATGCCTCATTTCTGGGCATATTCGAATTTCCATTTGAAATTTGTACGAACCTTGTTGAATCAAGTATATATCCACCTTGTATCTTGTCAAGCAAATTTAATTTTGATATCATTCAAATTATTCATGAAGAATAAAACAAACCACTGAATCACTTTAGAGTGTAGAGCATTTCTAAAACTTTTCCGGAGGATGCGCCATGGCCGAACTTGGAAGCCGACTGATCGAAATGGGGATCATCAATTCAGAGCAACTGGGACAGGCCCTCGACCGCCAGCGCACCCACGGCGGAAGACTGGGCGTCAACCTGAAGGCCATGGGCTTTATCCGCGAGGAGGACCTGGCCAGGGTGTTCTCCAGGATTCCCCTGCCGCCGAGAAACATCAAGGAAACCGGCCTTGAATACGCAATGATCGAAGGGCTGATAATCAAGCAGCTCCTGTCACTTGGCGAATTCAAGGTTGCCGACGTGGCGGCGCGGGTCAAACTGCCCGCATCGATGGTGGAGTATGTACTGGAAGCCCTGCGCAAGGAGCATCTGGTGGATGTCAAGGGTGCTTCGAGCTACACCTCCATGTCCTACGAGTACCGTATCACCGATGCCGGGCGAGAGAGCGCCATGCGGCTTCTGGAACTCTGCCGGTATGTGGGACCGGCACCGATCCCGCTGGAAATGTACGCGGAGATGATCGAGCTGCAGACGGTCAAGGGGATCGTGGTTGGCGAGGAGCAGGTTAAGAAGGCCTTTTCCCATCTGGTTATTTCCGATCGGAAGGTTCAGCAGCTCGGCCCTGCCATAACATCGGGTCAGGCCATGTTCATCTACGGCCCGCCTGGCAACGGTAAATCATCCATCGCCGAAGCCATCAGTACCGTCCTGACCGATCCTGTCTATATCCCCTACGCCGTGTCGGTGGGCGAACAGATTATCAACATCTACGATCCCATCAGCCACATACTGGTGGATGAAGATGTTGATGAGACGAAGGATCAACGCTGGTTGAAGGTACGCAGGCCAGTGGTCATGACCGGCGGCGAGCTGACCATGCGCATGCTCGATCTTGATTTCAACCCCATCTCCAAGTTTTATGAGGCTTCATTGCAGATGAAGGCCAATAACGGTCTGCTGATCATTGACGACTTCGGTCGCCAGCAGGCAGACCCGCGGCAGATCCTCAACCGTTGGATTGTTCCGCTGGATCGCCGCATCGATTTCATGACCCTGCACACCGGTATGAAGTTTACCATTCCGTTTGACATGCTGATGATATTTGCCACCAACATCGATCCGAAAGCCCTGGTGGATGATGCCTTCCTGCGCCGTATCCGCTACAAGATCAAGATCGAACACCCGTCGATGGAGGAGTTCTCCGGTATCTTCAAGGCGGTCTGCCGCAGTAACGATGTCGAATTCAGCCAGAGCGCCTTCGATTATCTGATTGAGCAGTTCTACAAAAAGCGCGGCATTTCCTACAGCGCCTCCCATCCACGCGATATCGTGGATCACATTGTCAACTACTCCCGCTACTATAACCGACCGCCGGCCATGACCGAGGAAACGGTACGATACGCCTGTGAAAATTACTTCGTGGCGGAGTAAGGGGAATCAAAAGTTAACCTTATCCCGCGCTGCGTAAATGCTAAATTGTGACTTTACGTCGTGACGGTAATCAGGACAGAGACAGCACTGGTGATAGCAGTGTCAGGTGATTGCAATTAGATTTTTATTTGATCGGTGGTATAATGGCAGGTGGAAGTTGAGGGACTTTTATCATCTGTTGAGGAGAGCAATATGAAAACACCATTTATTTTGCGAAATAGGGGTGGGTTGTTTGGTTCGCGTGGGTCGATTTTGATCATTACAGCTATATTGATGCCGATTATAATCGGATTTGCTGCACTGGCAATTGATATTGGTTATGTAGCCGTGAAAAAAGCACAGCAGGACAATGCAGTTGCGGCTGCAGCGCTGGCCTGTCAAAGCGGTATTTCTGATATTTTAACAACACCTACTAGTACTAAGCCATATGATCAGGCAATCCTCTATGCAAGCAAAAACAACCTCACTTTGGCGAACAGCAATATACAGCTTGGAAAGTGGGACGTGGGCACAGCACGCTTTAAATCCTACAGTACGCCATATAATGCATGCCAGGTTACGAAGACTGTTACGACATCGACTCTTTTTGGAAAAGCTTTAAGCATTGGATCATTTACTAAAACATCTGTTGCTACAGCAACTTACGGAATTGCGAGTGCATCTCAAAGCATGAATCTTGTGATGACACAGGATCTCACCGGATCGTTTTCACAGGAACTAGCACAGGCAAAAACTGCTGATCAAGTACTGCTGAACTGCATTTCAACCAAGAGACCAAATGGCACGACTGTAGCTTTGAGTGCGTTTGCATACACTTCAACCACATTGACTCCACTCCAGGATATCAGCTCGGGCACCACCGGATACACCGCCTTCAATACCGCAATCAATTCACTACAAACAATTGGCTCCAGCAATATTAACGGTTCCCAAAACCAGACCAATATAATGACAGCAATTGCAGGGGCGGCAAAACAGCTTACAGACAAAAATTCAACCGGGGCGCAAAACGCTATTGTCATTGTGACCGATGGTGAAGCCAATATGAGGACACCGGTACCACCCACACCTACACAAGCTTACACTTCAGGGGCTTATAGCACGTACCCGAAAAATGCATTGCCATCTACCGCGCCAGCACCACCGACACCATCCCCACCAGCCTATTATACCGGTAAAAAGAATGGGAACACCTTCGATCAGGCATGGTTAGCATATTGGGAAAGCTACTGGGGAGACAACCAAGGCAATACTACTGGCTACTGGGACGTGGCGGGGAAAAATTACTGCACGAATGGTTTATCCTGCGCACTAAAGGCAAGTCAGGCAGCCTGCGCTGCAGGCTACAAAATATACGCAATCTATTATAATTCTGGAAATGGGGGTAATACTTCAAACGTCAAGAACCTGACCTGCGATCCATCCTTGCCCGACAACCAGTATTTCTTCAATAACCCTAATTCAGTTGATCTAGCAGCATCGGCACAGAAAATTTGCTATGACACGTTATCCCCGAGTTTAGTATATCAACGATAAGGACAAAACCCGATGACTGAGATTACTTTACAAAATATTATCATTCGCCATGAGAAGTCCATTAAGGGCCAGGCGCTCGTTGAGTTTGCAGTTGTTCTGATGCTCTTCATATCATTTATATTCGGTATGATCGAGTTCGGTCGCGTCATGATGGTGCAACATGTTCTGGATAATGCAGCTCGCGCCGCAGTCAGAGATGCATCGCTCGGTGTTCCCAAAGTTACGGCAACTGTGAACAGCACGTATATCACACCGCAGCTTATTTCTGCGAACATACCAACAAACCAGACAACAATAACCTGGACTCCAACCGATATTTCAACTGCCACAGAAGATACAGCGGTAACTGTCTTAATTTCGGTACCGTTTTCAAAGGTGACACTTAGCGGGATTGTGAAGCTATTTGGTATTTATGATCTTAGCGGTGTTACGTTAAGGGGTCGATGTACGATGCGTAAGGAAAAAATCACCTAACATGGCCAGATTTCTCCGTTACCTTCTGCCCTCGCTTGCCGATGCGCTCTTCGTTTCTGTTCTTCTCTACCTGTCATTCAGGCCGAACCTGGGGCTTCTGAATGACGGTGACACCGGCTATCATGTCAGAGCCGGTGAATATATCCTGGATACCTTCACCCTCCCAAAAATCGATCCCTATTCATTCATAACCCCTGCCCTCCCCTGGACAGTCCATGAATGGCTCTCCGAAGTCATCATGGCAGTTGTCCACCGTCTGTCCGGAATTTCGGGAGTGCTTGTGTTGTACTCTTTTATCCTGGCGGCAACTTATTACGCCGTCGTCAGGGCACTCAAGGCACAAGGCAACAGCGCCCTTCCCGCTGTTGTGGCAACAATCGTAATTATCGTCCCCTCAATGATTCACTGGCTGGCAAGACCCCACCTGTTTTCTCTGCTGATAATCGTTCTCTGGCTCCACATACTCGACACCTACGAATGCCGTAAGCAAAACCGTCTCTATCTTCTCCCCCTGCTCATGCTCCTCTGGGTCAATCTCCATGGCGGGTTCATCATCGGCTTTGTCATTCTTTGCATCTATCTGGCCGGCAACCTGCTGCTCGCTTGTATTGACCGGGAGGCGTGGAACAATGGTGGCTTGAAAAGAACCAAAGATTACTGTCTGATCCTCGGAATAAGTATGGGAACAGCGCTGCTGAACCCGTTTGGCTGGAAAATTTTCCTCTTCCCCTTTAAACTTGTTTCTGACACATACCTCATGGATCATACCATGGAGTTTCTTTCTCCGAATTTCCATGAACAGCCGGTTTTCAAGGCTCTGATCCTTCTGCTGATCCTGCTGCTGGCCTTCTCCAGAAAGCGGCCAAGTCTGATTCAAATTGGCCTGATACTGCTTTTCACCAACATGGCGCTTTATTCCATCAGGTATCTTCCCCTTTTTGCCCTCATTGTTGTCCCGATCATGCTGCAGCATCTGGATTTCGATTTTGGCAATACTCTCCCGCGCGTAAGAGCCTTTTTTCGGAAACGAGTCGAGACAGTGGCCACGGTAGACCAAATGTCTCGCGGTTTTCTCTGGCCATCTGCTGCGGTTCTCCTGGTTATCTTCCAACTCTACAGCGGATCGATCGTGCATGGCTTTGATCCGAAAGTGAAGGCCGTTGATGCCGTAAACTTTATTATGCGGGAACAGATTCCGGGGAGGATGTTCAACAACGACGAGATCGGAGACCTGATTATCTACAAGGCCCACCGGCAGTACAAGGTCTTCATTGATGGGCGACTGGATATGTACGGTACGGAAAGGCTGAAGGAGTATTTCAAGGTCACCACTTTTTCGCCGGGCTGGGAGGATATCCTCAAAAAATACGGGTGCACCTGGATAATTTTTGATACTGAATCGCAATTTGTTCGTTTTATTAACAGCCTTCCAGAGTGGCGATTGATTTACTCGGACAAACGTGCAAGCATCTTTGTGAGCAATACTCCCCAGTATGCAGATCTTACCACCCGCTATCCGGGGGTACAGCTTGCAAAGATTGAAGAAGAAAAGCAAAAGAAATGATGGGCCTGGAGAACATCATGATGCAAGTCAGGTCATCGAAAACGGGAACCGCCGATGCACGCAGATGAACGCCGAGAAATCAGTGACATAAAACGATTCTGGGTTTAAACCCAAAAGCCTTTTGCTGTTAAGCTTTCTCCGCCCTTATCGGCGTGTTCGGCGGTTAATAATCTTGACGGTACAAGCCCCTACGATAAAATCTCGACACTGAGCGTGGAAACGACAATGAATTCTGAATTATCTTGTCGATACACCCATAGTATGTCGAATAAATATCGACATACTATGCCTTATTATGCTATATCGTTTCCCGAACTCTATGATGTCGGGGGAAACAGTGATGATGGAAGAGCTGCGGGCAAAGATAGCGGGGGAGGAGTTTGATTCTCAGGCTCTTTTGGACGGGTTACGCGAATATGATCGCCCCCGCGACAAAATCACCTCTCTGCTGAGACAGGGAGCCATCGTCCGCGTCAAGAAAGGTATTTATGTTTTTGGGGCGAGATACAGGCGGCACCCCTTTTCTACAGAGGTTCTGGCAAATATGATCTGCGGGCCTTCATATATTTCCCTCGACTACGCCTTGCATTATCATGGCCTTATTCCTGAAAGGGTAGAAGCGGTGACGTCCGTTACTATCAGTCGCAGCAGGCGTTTTTCCACCCCGGTAGCTCTTTTTATCTATCACAACATTCATATACAGGCCTACGCGATCGGCATTGATCTTGTGGGGCCTCAAAACGGATGCTCCTTCCTGATCGCCACTCCGGAAAAGGCTTTGGCGGACAAGATCCAGGCTGACCGTGGGACGGCTATTCGCAGTCAGGCGGAAATGAGGAGTTATCTGCTGGATAGTCTGCGGATAGATCCGGAGGGGCTGGAAAAACTGAGAGCTGAAAAAATTGCCCTGATCGCAGATCAATACCGCTCCCGCAAGCTCAGATTGTTGAGCGCAGTTGTCGGCAGAGCCGGAAAAAAGGGCAAAAGCGATGAATGAGGCGATTACCCGGATGTTGAACCGGTATGAATGCCAAAGCGTCGAGGAGTATGTGAGGGCGCTTCGGGAGATCATGCAGGAGATTGTTCTTCTCGGTCTCTGGCGAAGCAGGTTTTTCGATAAGGCGGCCTTTTACGGCGGCACGGCTCTCAGGATCCTTTACGGAATGGATCGTTTTTCTGAGGATCTCGATTTTTCACTGTTGCGGCAGATGACTGATTTTGACCTTTCGAGGTATAGCATAGCCGTGGAGAGGGAGTTACGCTCTTTCGGGCTTGATGTCAAAGTGACGACCAGAGAAAAAAAGGTTGAAAGCTCTGTTCAGTCGGCATTTTTGAAGGCCAATACGCTGGAACTCCTGCTCACAATCAAGAATGACAAAGAAATCGCCTTGTCGATCCCCACTGCCCAGATATTGAAAATCAAGATAGAGGTAGATACGGATCCCCCCCTCGGCTTTTCAACTGAAAACAGGTTTATTTTGCAGCCAATCCCCTTTTCGGTACGAACGTTTGTGCTTCCCGATCTGTTTGCAGGAAAGATGCACGCCCTCCTCTGCCGACGATGGAAGAACCGGGTAAAGGGTCGCGATTGGTATGACCTGATCTGGTATGCGGCGAACCATCCGCAACTCCACCTGGAACACCTGGTGCAGAGAATGATACAGAGTGGGCATCTGAAGCAGGATGAACAGATGACCCCTGAGAAATTCTTTTCGCTGACGACGGAAGCGATAGAGAAACTGGATGTGAACCAGGCGAGGATGGAAGTTGAACCTTTTGTAAAAAATGCTGACGCTCTTCTGGTCTGGTCAAGGGAGTTTTTTATGGATGTCGTTGAAAGGGTTGTGCTGGTTTGATGCAGGTGGAAGATCATACGGAATCTGGACGCGGAGCGTCTGCTCCGTCTGGACTTTGGCCAGAAGCAGGCATGAGGAGATTACTGGAATGAACCTATTGAGTATTACAAAAAGAGAATCAGTGCTGCCAATTATCCTCTTCATTGTAACTATACTCTCCCGATTGCCATTTACCAGTAAAATGCTCCTGCATATGGACTCCGTGCAGTATGCACTTGCTTTAGAATATTACGATATCGGTCTGCATCAACCCCACCCACCCGGTTATTTCGTGTACATACTAATGGGGCGCCTGGTTCGATTGATTATTGATGACGCCAATATGGCCCTCATAACACTCAGCATTATTTTTACATCGGGCACCGTTGTTATTGTATATCTGCTGGCAAAAGAGATGTTCGATGACCGCACTGCCATTCTTGCGGCAGTTTTTGCCATAACCAGTCCAAACCTCTGGTTTCACGGTGAAATTGCCATGAACTATGGCCTTGAAAGTTTTTTCAGTATTGCGATAGCCTATGCATGCTGGAAAGTTCACCTGAACAAAAATGGTCGAACACTTATTTTATTGGCGATCCTTCTCGCCTTGTCAGGCGGTGTCCGTCAGAATACCCCCGTTTTTATGCTCCCCCTCGTCGTGTTTGCATGCAGAAATCTCCCTAAACGTTTCGTTATTCTCGGCGCAGTTACGTTTGTAACCACCTCGTTAGGGTGGTTTGTCCCCATGATACTTTCGACTGGTGGATGGACCCCTTACATTGAAGCCTTCACGGAACTCTGGCGCTTTAGTACGGGACATAATAGCGTATTTGAAGCGGGACTCGGTCGATTTATTTTGTATGGCCGCACCATCATTACTTTTATTATATATGGTATTGGAGGGGGCGTTGTTATTTTAACTTTTACGTGCTATGTGATGGCAAGACGAAATCGAATTTCGCAGATAAGAAGAGAGTATCTTCTTTTCTTTTCTATATGGATAGCGCCATCTTTGCTCTTTTATCTACTCATTTTCATACATCCAGCAAACCCCGGATACGTGCTTGTACTTACCCCACCACTTTTTATTCTGATGGCAAAATCAGTTGAGTTTCTAATACAGGAATTTTCTATATTTTTTCTTGGGTATCGGAGACAAATCCTCTCTATTTGCCTCATCAGTATTAACCTCTACCTCTTCTTCATTTCTGATCTACCGGTCTCATTGTCCATCATCCGCAGACACGATCAAGACCTTGCCGCTATGGTAAAACACTTAGAGAAATTCAATCCGAACACTACCGCATTTTTTATTAATGCATCTATTTTTTATAGCTATAGACATATCATGTACTACCTTCCAGAATATCTTGTATTCAATGCAGAGAGGGTGACAAAAAACGGAATGGTTCGTGAGTTTTTCGGAGGGATCAACAGAAAAACCATTCGCTCGAAAACAATAGACATTCCAACTGGAATTAAAACCTTTGCATCACCCCTAATGATTGATATTAACGAGATAAATTATGATAAAGCTGATATTCGCATTGATGTTTTAAGTAACGATATCTACGTTGCATCAGGTGCTCTAACTAATGTTCTGAGGATCTTTCCGAAACTCCCACTCCGTTTTGTCACGCAGAACGCAGATCAACCATTGAAGTATCGAAACATTTTTATCGGAATGCTCAAATGGACTTAAAAGAGTCACAATCCACTCATACCAAAAGACACCCTTGGGAGACGGCACGCCTCAGAGCCTTACAGAATATTTTAGCCTCGCTCCTCTTTGAGGGGATCAACGTCCTCGATATTGGCTGTGGAGACGGTTTTGTCTCCAGGAACCTCTTCGGTAATCTCCGCTCGAAAAATATTACTGCCGTGGACATACACCTGTCGGATGAGTGGATGCTCAAGCTTAACGAGCTCGATCAAAGTGTACGGTATCAAACAGTAATGCCTGAAAATGCCCTGTATGACCTCATTCTGCTTCTCGATGTGATCGAACATCTTGAATATGACAAGGATTTCCTTGCCGGAGTGGTTGACAAATACGTTGGTGAAAAAGGGAAGGTCATGATTACGGTTCCTGCATTTCAATCCATCTATGGTCGCCACGACACATTTCTCGGCCATTACCGGCGCTACAACCTGAATGAACTTACAGCGCTGACAACATCATGCGGCCTGAAAGTTGTTTCTTCCGGATACCTTTTTTTTACGCTTCTGCTTCCCAAGTTTGTTCTTTATAAACTCCTCAAAATTTGCAACGACTCAGAAGGCATCGGAAACTGGAACGCCGGGAAAGGGGTTACAGCCATTATTGAAAAAATACTGGCTATTGATAACGGCCTGTTGATTGCGGCCAGTCGTTCAGGGATCAGGATTCCAGGATTGACGGGATGGGTGCTGTGCGAAAAACGAGGATAATTATTCCCTGCTTCAACGAAGCTGCACGGATGGACTTAAAAGCCTTTCTGTGCGCTTTGGAAAAAGAGCTGAATCTTTTCTTCCTCTTCATAAACGATGGCAGTACTGATAAAACAGAACAACTCCTCGCATCCCTTAAAGAAATGAATCCGGTGCAGGTTGAAGTTATTACCCTGGAAAGAAACTCCGGAAAAGCCGAGGCGGTTCGGCGGGGAATACATGAGTCTCTGGATGGCCCTTTTGAATATCTGGGCTACTGGGATGCTGATCTGGCGACACCACTTGCAGAAATTGAGGGCTTTTGCCGTTTACTCGATTCCGCTGACGTGGACATGGTCATCGGCTCACGAGTGCGTCTGCTCGGTCGAAAAGTTGAGCGCAAAGCGCTGAGACATTATTCGGGCAGAATATTTGCCACCTGCGCGTCAATTCTGCTTGGCATCAGTATCTACGACACCCAGTGCGGTGCCAAAATTTTCAGGAACAGCGCTACGTTGCGACAGGTTTTTGGAAAGCCGTTCAAGGTGAACTGGACGTTTGATGTGGAGATGTTTGCCAGGTTCTCTATGGTGCTGAAAACGCCGCCACGCGAGACAAGCCTGCGCTGGGTTGAAGTTCCGCTTTCCGAGTGGGTTGACGTGAAGGGATCGAAGGTTTCATTCAAAGACTACATCAAGGGTGGCATCGAGTTTTGCAGGCTCCTGTATTATCTGCGTTCTCCGGCACGCAGGGGGTATGAAAAATTGTTAAACTCATAAATTGCGGGGTTTTCTCAAAGGGATTGAGACGCATGTAGACCGGGAGGAAGGACATATAGATAGATCGCATAAAAAAGACTTTACAATACCTCTTCCCTGCCGATAAGGGACTCATAGAAGGTTTAAAGCACCAGGAGGGTACCAAAATGTCAATACAAGGAATTGCATCCAGCAGCAGCGTAGCCGCTACCTATACGCTACCGTCACCTCAACAGTCACAACAGCCGGCAGCTCCCAAAAAAGCTGCAACGACTGATACGGTAACCATATCGCCTCAGGCACAAAAGTTGGCAACTGATGGTGATACCCAGGCAAAGGAAGTTCGTGAGAGCGGCGCTGAGAAGTCTTCTGAAACATCCAGAGGGAAGGCTTAGAATACATTATCGCCATCTTAATAACCATCTGTTGATGGGATAGTGGGAGTTGGTCATGGACATAAGCTCAGTATCAGGAAATATTTCGGCTTTGCAGTTTCAGAGCGCTAAAAGGGCTGGCTCTGCGGATAATCCGGTCAAGGGAAACCCTGCCGAGAAGTCGGCCCCCGGGGCTGCTCAAGCCGATGCAGCGCTGCACGCCAATGACAAGACGTCAGCTTTGAGCAGTCAGACAGATAAGCAGCCGACGGTTGCGGCTACGCCCCCAAACACCAGTGAACCTGCGGGAGTGGCCAGTCATGTGGTCATTTCATATAACCAGCAGGGCAAAATGCGGACAAAGTTTGAGGATAGCCGCAACAATGTGGTTTATCAGATCCCTTCTGAGATGGTGGCGAAAATGGAAGATCAGATGTTGAAACCGGAGACGTCTACAAGCGTCAAGGGGTAGGATTTTCCCGGAATTTCAGCGGAGCCGTAACGAATGTTTATGAATGTCACACGGGCATGGAGCCTCGCTTCCTGCCCTTTTTTATTCTGCCAATTCCAATTCCATATCAAGGCCCTATCTTCGTTGATCTGGAATTGGAATAAACCCCCTGCCATAACTGCATCTGTGGTTGAACTCCCGTTTGGGCGGGTTAACTGAATTCCTTTTCCAGCGCCGAGAAGAGCTCCGATACTTTCGCATCAAGCTCATCAATCAGCTCTCCGACTTGATCCGGCGATGCCCCCTCAAGCTCTTTCTCAAGTTTGTCAGCCGTCATTCTTACCGGATAGGCACAGATATTGGCGGCTATCCCCTTGATGGTATGAGCCTCACGCTGGGCTGACGTGTAATCCTGTATTTTCAGGTAACTACGCAGTTCTCCCATGCGCCTGGGTATATCCTGACGTGTCATGGTTATTATTTCGTTGACAAAAGGACGGTCTCCCTCGAAACGCTCCAGCAGTTTTACCAGACAATACGGTTCGGTCTCCGTTTCTGGACGCGCTTCCGGCCCCAGGTCCTGACCGGAAGTGCCGGTCGCTACCAGACTGAGAACAATCCTCTGCAATTCCTTCTTGCTGACCGGTTTGGTGATGTAATCGTCCATGCCGGCGGCCATACACTTCTCCCGGTCTCCCTGCATGGCGTTGGCAGTCATTGCCACTACCATAATCCCGTGATTCAAAACCTTCGAGCGAGGATCCCGAATCATGCGGGTGGCTTCGTATCCATCCATTATCGGCATCTGGCAGTCCATCAATACCAGATCGTAGGGAGCCAGTTCCAGGGCCTGTACAGCCTCGTTGCCATCGGCAACCACATCAATGGTAAGCCCCATCTTTTTCAGAAGTGCCACCGCAACCATCTGATTTACGATATTGTCTTCCGCCAGCAGTACCCGCTTCCTTCCGGTGATTATTTCGTCGACAGGATTATGGGCACGTATTGGATCGATGGAAACAGCTTGATGCGAAGCGCCCCCCAATACCAGCGCAAGGCAGTTTTTCATCTGTTCATAGCGCACGGGCTTGGCGAGACAGGCGGTAAAACCATTCTCGTTCGCCACCTGCCGGTCGCTGTGCCAATCCTGCGGAGTGAGCAATATCAGCCGAATATCGCTCAGGTCCGGATTAGCGGAAATACGCCGCCCCAGTTCTTCACCGTCCATGCCGGGCATCTGATAATCGATGATGGCTGCATCAAATCGTACGTTGTCTGAGACAGCGTTTTTCAGGAGAGTCAGGGCAGTGTCACCATCCGGCGCTGTAGCGTACTGGCATCCCCATGAATCCAGCAGGGTGATCATCAAAAAGCGGCTGGTCGGGTTATCATCCACAATGAGCACGTTTTTGCCGGAAAGTGTCTTCAGGGTAGGGTCATCAGGCTCAACTGCCGGTTGCCCCGATGGTTTC
Source organism: uncultured Desulfuromonadales bacterium (assembly GCA_903868145.1). GTDB lineage: Bacteria > Desulfobacterota > Desulfuromonadia > Geobacterales > Pseudopelobacteraceae > CAIPTY01. The sequence goes on from CAIPTY010000103.1 coordinate 25,807, forward strand.
GTCAGAACTACGGTAAACCAGAATGTTGATCCTGCCCCCACCGTACTCGTGACGCCGATTTCGCCTCTCATCAGTTCTGCCAACTGTTTGCAGATTGCCAGCCCCAGACCGGTTCCACCGTATGTGCGGGTGGTGGAGCCATCCGCCTGGGTAAAGGGAGCAAAAATCTCGTCCTGACGATCAGGCGAAATACCGATGCCGGTATCCTTTACCGAAATACGCACAACCGCTTCCGATTCGTTTTCCGATTCCAGTTCGGTTCTGATGAAGACTTCACCGGAATTGGTAAATTTAACCGCATTGCCGGCCAGGTTGATGATGACCTGGCGTATTCGTCCCGGATCGCCCTTCAGGGCTTTCGGTACCCGTGGATCAGTCAGGCAGAGCAGTTCCAGCCCTTTCTCCAAGGCACGGGAGGAGAGTATTTCCACTGTTTCATCCAGAGTGGTCCTGAGGTCAAAGGTGATTTCTTCCAGATCAAGCTTGCGAGCTTCGATCTTCGAGAAGTCCAGAATGTCGTTGATCAGAGCCAGCAGCGATTCGCCACTGGATCGAATGATACCGGCATAGTTGGACTGCTGCGGCGTAAGGTCCGTGTCAAGCAAGAGTCCTGTCATACCGATCACACCATTCATTGGTGTGCGAATTTCATGGCTCATGGTTGCCAGGAACTCGCTCTTTGCCTGGGTAGCGGCCTGGGCATCCTCAAGCGCCGAGCTGAGCTGTAGATTTGTTTGTTCAAGCTCCTCGGAAAAGGCTACCAGCTTTTTTTCCGTCTTTTTACGCGCGGTGATGTCGTAATTTGTGCCGATCATGCGAACCGGATTGCCCGCGTCGTCCCTGACAACTGCAGCGCTGGCCTTTATGTGGCGGATCTGGCCGTCCGGCCAGACGATCCGGAACTCAACATCAAAATCCGTGCCGCTGATAATCGCCCGGTAGATCTCTTCGTCCAGCAACTGCAGATCATCCGGGTGAACCCCTGTACGCCAGATGTCATATGCATCGAACACCTGATCGGAACTGACGCCAAACAGATTGAACATACGTGAATCCCATTCAAGGAGATTCGTCTTGAGGTCAAGATCCCACACGCCTATCCCGGAGGCGCTTGTAGCCAGATCAAAGCGTTCATTCAGGAGCTGCAGGCGTTCCTCGTTGAAACGAAATTTCCGTTCGACCCGCTTCTGCAGGGAAATGTCGACGAAGCTCTCAATCAGCCTGTCCTTACCGTTGATACTGACGTGCTGTACGGATGTGATGACAGGAAACATGGTATTGTTCCTGCGAACAATAAGCCTTTCGGTGTTTTCGATGTTATCGCCGGCTTCACACACGGGACAGGGATCACTCTGGCTCTTGCAGATGATCTGCCTGCACGGCTTCCCCTCAATCTCTTCGCGGGGGGCACCGTACATGGCAGAGAAAGCGGGATTTGTGCGTTCGATGATGTGAGTTTCAGGGTCGACGATGACCAGTCCCATGGTGAGATTGTCAAAAAGGGTCTGAAGGAAGCAGGTATTTTCATGAAGCAGCAGATCACTCTGCCTTTTCTGGATATGGTTCTTGACCCTCAGGACAAGTTCAAGCGCATCAAAAGGCTTTGCAAGAAAGTCATCGGCGCCTTTTTCCAAAGCATAGACAGCATCTGCGCGGCATCCGGCCACGACAATCACCGGAACGGAGGCGAACTGCGGGGAGCTTTTGAGAATCTCCAGCATCTCAATCCCGCCCATGACGGGCATCACCAGGTCCAGAAGAATCAGGACGATGTCGCCATGTTCCTTCAGCAGTTCCAATCCTTCCTGACCATTTTCAGCCATCAGGAAGCGGCTGAAATGCCCTGAGAGCATCGACTGCATCATTTCGCGACTTATCGCCTCGTCATCAACTATCAGAATCCGGCCAGTATTCATTGTGTCTGCTTCTCGCCGCCTGAATATGCTTCCGGCTTGCCATATATGGATTCGAGGCATTTGGGACATACGCCGTGGCTGAACTGGGCTTCCGAGTTTTCAGTTATGTATATTTCGATTTGTTCCCAGGAGTTGGAGACGTTTCGTATCTGTTTGCAATGCATGCAGATGGTGATAATCCCTTCCAGTCGCCTGATTCTGGACAATGCCGATTCAAGCGCCTCGTTTTTCTGAACAAGCAGATCCCGCTGCGCCCTGACGAGGTCGTTGCGACGTTTCAATTGCAGTTGATTTCGAACCCTGAGCCTCACAATCGCAGGGTTATACGGCTTTGTAAGGTAATCGTGGGCGCCGAGCTCCAGGCCTTTAGCTTCACATTCCGCCTCAGTCATCATGGTGATAAAAAGAACCGGGGTATCGCATAATGCCGGATTGTCAAGAATTTTGCGAAACACCTCATACCCGTCCATCCTCGGCATGACAATATCAAGCAGTATGACATCGGGTCGCTGCGTCTCGGCAAGCTGCAGGGCGGATTCTCCGCTGTTCGCCAGAAAGATCTCGTAGTCACTGGCAAGAAAATGGCATAAACTCTCGACACTTATCGGTTCATCATCAACAATGAGAATCCTGCCTTTGGGTGCAGTCATTTGAGTTGCAACGTCCTTTCCCCCGCGGGGCATAATCCCTCAGTCATTATAAACTGCGTTCCCGGCTTCACCTGCTGCTCGGGATACAATCTTCACAGGACTCCTGTGCTTCAAGGACTGTACCTCAACTCGGGTGAGGGGTCAAATCAATACGCGACATCCGGGTTGGAACTCAACGTTCGCAGTTGTTAAAAAAGCTGTGGCACATTGATAGTATTGATGCATGAGCCGGAATTCCTAAAAACCGGATCGGTGGGTTCCAGGGGGCTGTTATGAGTGTTGACGACAGCTTTATTCATCCATTTAATCAGACAGGCGGCTTGGGCAACCTGTTTTTGCGGATGGAAAGATAGTGATTGTAGTCACCGGTGGGAACCAATATTCCATGGGGATCACGGAAATACATCCAGGCCATGTACTCCGACCCTTCAACATCAACTTTAATCTCTCTGCGGGTGTAATGGTGAGGGTGACCTTCAACCCGGTCAAGTACATTCAACGTTTCATCATCAACAGCATGCAACTCTCCGATTATCGGATAGCGAGCTTCTGTGCTGATCACGTAAGGATACCCGCCAGCGACATACATGGCATAATGCTCCCGTGTGTGTCCTGATCCATAACAACATGAATCCTTCAATAATTCATGATTACTGCTGGAGTGTCGTAGTGTGCCGTAGACAAATACAAGATGTTTCTGCTCGTTTTGCATGATTGGCCCCCGCAGGATTCCTTCCACTGGACAACAGTACACTACACCGCCATATTTCAGTTTGTCTATGCTATCTTTAAACTTATCCAGGCATGCCGGGTAAAAGTTACTCTTGACAGTCCGGAAAGGTTGTACATTTTCCTTGCTTTTGTGATGAATTCTGTACTATGTTCCAACGCGCTGGGTGATTAGTTTGGCTGATATTTTGCCGCGGGATGTCGTACTCGGGAGAAAGTCATCTTTTCCTTTTTTCCCCGGCAGCCCGGGGTTGTAGCTCAGTCGGTTAGAGTGCCAGCCTGTCACGCTGGAAGTCGCGGGTTCGAGCCCCGTCAACCCCGCCATTAAATGAAAAAAGGCATCTGCTTACCCGCAGGTGTCTTTTTTGCTTTTCAAGCGTATGAAGCCTTCTGATTACGCCCCTCCCGTACCATCCATCCCCATCCGTCTGATCTTTTCCACCAGTGTTGTCCTGTTGATCCCCAGGATCGCAGCGGCCCTGGCCTTGACGCCGTTCGACAAGGCCAGGGCCTGACTGATGAGCGAACGTTCAATATCTGAGACAGCGGCTACCATGTCCAGACCATTTTCGGTGAGCACAATACGGATTGCGCCATTGAGGTGAGGCTGGCCGCATATATCGGTCGGCAGATCCTCCAGCATGATTGTATCTCCGCCTGTCAGGGCAACCAGGCGCTCCACCATGTTCTCAAGCTCCCGCACATTGCCGGGCCAAGTGTAGTGTTCCAGCGCCTCGAGCGCGCGTCCGTTGATGGTCATGTTCGTCCTGCTCATCAACCGGCAGCATTTCTCCAGAAAGAGGCCTACAAGCGGCAGAATATCCTCCCTCCGCTCACGCAGGGGCGGCAGATGAAGCGGAATAACATTGAGGCGATAGTACAGGTCTTCACGGAAATTGCCCTGCCTGACCTCCTGCCCCAGATCCAGATTGCTCGCCGAAATCACCCGAACATCAAGTTTGACAGGGGTATTGGAGCCAAGTCGCTCCACCTCCTGTTCCTGGAGAACCCGCAGAAGTTTGGCCTGCAGATGCTGGGGCATGGTTCCGATCTCATCCAGGAAAATTGTGCCGTGGCCGGCCGCCTCGAATTTGCCGGCCTTGTCTCGCATTGCGCCGGTAAACGCGCCTTTGACGTGACCGAACAGTTCGCTCTCGAGAAGGGTTTCCGGTATGGCGCCGCAATTGACGGCCACGAACGGCTTATGTCTGCGGGAACCGTTATAATGAAGCGCCTTGGCAACCAGTTCTTTGCCGGTGCCCGATTCGCCGGTTATCAGCACCGTTGAGTCGGTTTTGACAATCCGGGACATCAGCTCGAAGATTTTTTTCATGGCCGGTGATATGCCGATGATGTTACTGAACTCAAAACGCCCCTGGAGCTGTTTGCGGAGATACACATTTTCAGAGAGCAGGTGCTGTTTTTCTGTAGCCTTGTTGAGGACTATTTTCAACTCGTCAAAATTGACCGGCTTGGTGATATAGTCGAATGCACCCTCTTTCATCGCGCTGACTGCCGTTTCCGCCGAAGCGTGGCCGGTCACGACGATCACCTCCGTGGAAGAGGAAAGTCGGCGGGAATGCTGAAGTATCTGGATACCGGATATATCGGGCAGGAAAAGGTCCGAAACGATCAGCGGGAAATGCACCCGTTCAATCAGGGCTAAAGCTGCTTCTCCCGTCGCAGCCAGGGTTACGTCATAGCCGGCGGACTTAAGCAGCAGCCCCAATGCTTCACGGCCAGATTCATCGTCATCGATCAAAAGTATGTTAACCGCATGCTGCATGCCAACGTCCCCGATCAGTTTGGAATTCTGCAGGTATTTAATCGGCAGACGTTACGATTTGCAAGGAGAAATGCTGCGTACGGCTAATTTCTTCGTCAAGCACCGGTCACTTCCCGGATAGCCTGCTCCAGGCCGTCCATCAGCAGCTCCAGCTCATGCATCGTGACGGCAAGCGGCGGATACACGACGATGGTATTGCCCAGCGGGCGGGAGAATATCCCCAATCGCCGGGCTGCGAGGCAGACACGGATACCGACCTTTAATTCCCATGGATAGTGGCGACGAGTCGCCCTGTCCTCCACCAGCTCAACACCAGCCGCCATGCCGCACTGCCGGACTTCACCCACGTGGGGCAGTCCGGCATATGCCGCAAGCCGGACAGCAAGATACGCAATCTTTGGCACCAGCCCTTCCAGCAGCCGGTCGCTTTCGAACAGCTCCAGGCTCTTCAGGGCAACGGCGCATGCCAGGGGATTGCCGGTAAAGGTATGACCGTGAAAAAAAGTCTTGAGCCGGGCATAGTCACCCAGAAAGGCGCTGTACACCTCGTCGTTTGTCACGGTTGCCGCAAGGGGCAGATACCCGGCGGCTATACCCTTGGAGAGCGCCATGATATCAGGCACCACCGCTTCGTGGTCGCAGGCGAACATCCGCCCGGTGCGTCCGAAGCCGGTCGCCACCTCATCGGCTATCATAAGTATGCCGTGACTATCACACAACTCCCGAACCCGCTTGAGAAAGCCCGGAGGCTGGACAATCATACCGCCCGCCCCCTGCAGAAGAGGTTCGATCACCAGTCCGGCACAGACTGCAGCGTGTTCCCGCATCACTGCATCGAGGGCATCGATGCACTTCATGCCGCAGGTCTCAGGGGTGTCGCACCCCAGTTCGCAGCGGTAGCAGTAGGGCGCAGGAACCTGGATCGTCTCGAACATCAGCGGTTTGAAGGTAGCGTGGTAGATCTCGATACCGCCGACGCTGACCGCCCCGAGGGTATCTCCGTGGTAGGCATGACGGAAGGTGATGAAGCGCGTCCGCTCGGGACAGCCCCGGTGAATCTGGTACTGAAAGGCCATTTTGACCGCCACTTCCATGGCGGTTGAGCCGTTATCGGAATAAAAAATCCGGGTAAGGCCTTGCGGTGTAATTTCCGCCAGTCTGCGCGCCAGGATAATGCTCTGCTCGCCGGCCAGTCCCAGCAGCGTCGAGTGTTCCAGCCGGTCAACCTGGATCTTGAGCGCTTCGTTGAGCTCATGGCGACAATGGCCATGGACGTTTGTCCACATGGAAGCGACTCCGTCCAGATAGCGATTGCCGTCACTGTCGATCAGCCAGCTCCCCTCGCCCCGAACGATCACGAGCGGTTGATCCTGTTCCCACTCCTGCATCTGGGTGAAGGGATGCCAGACATGCCGCCTGTCCCACTCCCTCAGTTGTTCAGTCGAATATGCGCTCACAGACCCAGCTCCCGAAGCACGATATCCGTTTCCGCCTGACCGTCCAGCCAGTCTGCCAGGCCGATGGCCACTTCCATCTCGTCGATATCATCGCGGTGCGGCCAGACACCGAGCACGGGCGCCCCGCACAAGGAACCGATATGATGGGCGGCGCTTTGTTCAGCCGGACCGGGCGAAACCGGAAAATTATTGATGATTACACCGGTAACGGTAAGATCCATCTGTTGCGCCGCAAAGCAGGTCAACAGCGTGTGGTTGATGGTTCCCATACCGGGACGCGCCACCACCAGCAGCGGCAACTCCAGCATCCTGGCCAGATCTGCCACCAGCAGACCGCCGGCAAGCGGCACCATCAGACCACCGGCGCCTTCGACAATCATATAGTCGTGGCTGGCAGCAAGGCGGTCGAACGACTCCCGGATACGGGAAAAGTCTATCCGCACCCCGTCCAACCTGGCCGCTTCGGCAGGCGCTACCGCTTCCCGCAGCAGGTAGGGCGCGCTGTCCGGCTCACAGGTTACGCCCGCAGCCTGGCAAAGCAGCAGGGCATCGTCGGAGATCAGCCTGCCATTCTCCTCGCGGCAGCCGCTGGTCACCGGTTTCATCACACCGGCATTGATGCCGCGCAGCCGCAATAGATGGGCAAGCGCGGCCGCAACAACGGTCTTGCCGACGCCCGTATCCGTGCCGGTTATGAATATCCCCCGTGCCATAGTGGTGTTACCCGCAGCCGCAGGTCGCGATTCCCAGCCCCAGGTCGCCGATCATACGCCGGTCCTGCTCAGGATCGCGACCGGCCTTGGTCAGATAGTTGCCGGTCATCATGCCGCTGGCTCCGGCCATGAAGATCCATGACTGCAGTTCGCGCAGGTTTTTGTCACGTCCCCCGCAGACCTTGATCTGACGATCCGGCAGCAGGAAACGATAGATGGCAATGGTCTTCAGGCATTCCAGGGGCGTCAGAAAGTTTGCATCGGCCAGTCGTGTCCCTTCAACCGGATCAAGAAAATTGACCGGTATGGAATCAACGTTCAGCTCCCGCAGTGTGAGCGCCATCTCAATGCGCTGATCAAAACTCTCACCCAGGCCGAAGATGCCGCCGGAACAGACCTTGAGACCGGCGCGCTTGGCTGCCTTGACCGTTTCAACATCCTCCTGATAATCATGTGTCGAGCAGATATTCGGGAAGAAACTGCGGGCCGTCTCCAGGTTGTGGTGATAGGTGACCATACCCGCTTCTTTGAGGATCAGGGCGGTTTCATCACTCATGATGCCCAGGGAGCAGGACGGAAGGACTCCCGATTCGCTGCGGATACGCCGCAGTGTTGCGCAGATGCGATCCAGTTCGTCCCCCTTGCTGATGCCGGTACCGCTGGTGATAATGCCATAACAGGAAGCGCCGTTGTCCTCAGCCTGCTTGGCACAACGCACCATCTCATCCTCATCCACCAGGGCATAGCTTGCAACCGCAGTCGAATGATGGGCAGACTGCGCGCAGAAGGCGCAGTTTTCGGGACATTTGCCTGATTTGGCGTTGATGATTGAGCAGAGAGTGACCGTACTGCCCACAAAATGTTCCCGTATGCGCCCGGCCTCGGCAAAAAGCAGATACAGGTCTGTTCCATCCGCTCCGGTGAGCCGGAGAGCATCCTCAGTTGTGACAAGATAGCCGGTCAGAACCTTTTCCGTCAGATTCTGCACAAAATTTCGTACACTCATATACCACCTCCGGCTCAATCGATAGCACAGAGGACACCGCATTGTCAACCAAGTCGGAATTGAAAGTTGACAATAATAGAAACGGAGAGACGGCTGACACTCAATCAGATTCACAACAAAAAAACCGGCGAGGATTGAGGCAGCGAGGCCTACTTGGCAGAGGGTTGAGCTGCCGAAGACGAGCCAACGAGGATAGGGTCTTGATAGGGAATTGGAGTTAAACGTTTTTTCAGAATTAACCGGTCATGGAAATAACTTCCTCATAGGTGGTCGCCCCCTCAAGCATCTTGCGGATGGAAATCTGGCGCAGGCTTTCCAAACCGTTTTCCCGCGCAGCAACCAGCAGGTCAGCCATCTCGACGGATCCGGACACCAGTGACTTGATACGATCACTCATGTCCAGCACCTCAAAGATACCGGTTCTCCCTTTGTAGCCTGTTCCGCGACACTCCTTGCATCCCTCCCCCTCCCATACCGGATGCGACTTCTTCCCGATCTGGAGATAGTCGCGCTCTTCGCGGGTAAGCTCGCGGACCTTCTTGCAATGGGGGCAGATCTTGCGAACCAGACGCTGGGCAATGATGCCGATCACCGTGGCCGAGATCAAAAATGGCGGTACCCCCAGATCAAGCAGGCGGATGATGGATGATACGGAGTCGTTGGTGTGCAGGGTGGAAAGCACCAGATGCCCGGTAAGGGCGGCCTGGACGGCATTCTCCGCCGTTTCCCGGTCACGGATCTCACCGATCATGATGATGTCGGGGTCCTGGCGCAGGATATTGCGCAGAATTGTGTCAAAACCAACACCGATGGCCTGCTGGACACCGATCTGGTTAAACTCCTCCATCACCATTTCGATCGGGTCTTCAACCGTGACGATGTTGACCTCGGGAGACGAAAGGCTGCGAAGGGTTGAATAGAGTGTTGTCGTTTTGCCGGAACCGGTGGGGCCGGTAACCAGGATAATACCGTTGGGTCGACGGATAAAGGAGTTGTACAGCGCCATCTCACGCGGATAAAAACCCATGCTGTCCAGATCCTGCAAGAGGATGTCGGGATCGAAGATTCTGATGACCACCTTTTCGCCAAAGGCAACCGGGACCGTTGATACGCGCAGCTCAATGTCCTTGTTGTTGAAATTCGTCTTGATGCGTCCATCCTGGGGGCGGCGTTTCTCGGCCAGATCAAGGCGGGAGAGCATCTTGATGCGGGAGACAATCGGTGTGTGAAGCGGCTTGGGAATCACGTGGATATTATGCATGACACCATCGATGCGGAAGCGGATCAGCCCTTTTTCGCGCTTTGGCTCGATATGGATGTCGCTGGCATGCTGTTCAAAGGCGTAGTGCAGCAGAAATTCGACTGCAGAAATGACATGCTTGTCATTTCCCTCGATCTCCTGACTCCCCTTCATCTTGAAGAGCTGTTCCAGATTTCCCAGATCGACCACCGATGACGACTCGGCCTCCGCAGCAACCACCGAAGCGCGGAAACCGTAAAACTCCCGCAGTATCTTGAGGATATCGCTCTTCGAGCTGAGCACGCGTCTGATCTCGATCTGACGGGCGCTGGCAAGTTCGTTGATGATGGCGTCGTTGAAAGGATCGGCAACGGCAACCGTAATGGCACCCTTGCTTTCCGCAACTGCAACAATCAGGTTCCTGAGGGCAAAAGGGCGCGGGATGTGTGAGGTGACGATGTCCAGGTCAAGCTTGAGCGGATCAATCTTGAGATAGGTGAGACCGACCACCGATGAAATGACCTCGGTAATCAGATCTTCAGTCAGAATTTTTCCGGCCGCACCGAACATTTCGAGGTTGAATGAGGCGATGACTTCGGCGGGGGATGCGATATCAGCGCTTCCCGATTGTGTTCTGCGGGAACCGCCCGATTGATGCAAGGCGTAGAGACGCGCCTCCTGTGCTTTACCGCGAGCCAGAATTTCGGAGAGCTGCTCCGGGGAGATGACACCCCGCTTCTGAAGCAGTTGGGCACAGTTTTCAAGTGTCAGCTTTTTGGGTTCGCCCATATCGCCTGTCAATTCGGGGTATTATTGCTTTCGTGCTGCTGCTGCTTTCTGGGCTTCGATGCGGCGCGCTACCTCTTCGACCACCTGCTCGGCAGTGTATCCCGGCACAGCGGGCAATTGGGGATATTCACTCTGATCCGCTCGAACCCGCTGCACGGCAGGCTTGCGACGCGGTGGCGCATCCTGGTAGAGCAGCATGGTTGAGAGGAAGTTACGGAACAACCGGAAGGCCATATACAGGGCGAACAGTATCGGAACCAGATCGTCCGGCCAGTAATCGAAACTGCGCTGGTTGACCATGGCGCCGCCCAGAAGCCCCGCTGAAGCTATCAGCAGGCCAAAGGCATTGCCGATCACCCGAAATTCGATATCGCTCGGTATTTTGGTTACCGCTGCTTGAGTGGCCATGAACGGACGTTTTCCTTAACGAAATTCTTACCGCCTTCGTTTCTTATCTGCAAACCGGGGCATCGACTTGAGCCTTTTCTGTCAGCGCCTCTGGATGCGCCCCATGAACCAGGACAGCAGCCTGTCCATGTAATAGTAGACAACCGGCGTGATATAGAGCGTCAGCAGTTGTGAGACCAGCAGCCCGCCGACAACGGCCAGACCGAGTCCCCTGCGTGATTCGGCGCCCGCGCCGATGCCGATGGCAATCGGGAGCGTCCCCATCAGCGCCGCCATGGATGTCATCATGATCGGCCGGAAACGGACCACACAACCTTCATAGATGGCATCCATCGGTGATTTTCCATCACGGCGCTGGGTCTCCAGGGCAAAGTCAATCATCATTATGGCATTCTTTTTGACAATACCGACCAACATGATGATGCCGACGAATGAATACAGATTCAGATCCTTGCCGAAGATCAGCAGGGTAATCAGCGCGCCGAAGCCCGCAGAGGGCAGACCTGAGAGGATCGTCAGGGGATGGATGTAGCTTTCGTACAGAACCCCGAGCACGATGTAAATCACCAGTATTGCGATAATCAGCAGCAGAGCCAATCCCTTGGTGGAAGCCTGGTAGACCTGGGCCGTCCCCTGGAATCCGGTCGTTATGGAAGCCGGCAGGCTCTTGGCCTCTTTCTCGATGGCTGCCACCGCATTCCCCAGGGGCACATCCTGTTTCAGGTTAAAGGAGATGGTTACGGCCGTTATCTGTCCCAGATGGTTGACCGACAGCGGGCCCAAATTGTTTCTGAGCGATCCCAGAGACGACAGCGGCACCAGTTGTCCGGTGGTAGAACGCACATACAGAAGCCCCAGGGAACTGGGATCAAACTGGTACCGCGGCTCCAGTTCCATAATCACCTGGTACTGGTTTGTGGGGGAGAAGATGGTGGAAACCTGCCGCGAGCCGTAGGCCGAGTAGAGCGTATCCTCGATCTGCTGGGCCGTAACCCCCATCGACGCCGCCCGGTCACGGTCAAGATCCAGATTGACCTGGGGATTTTTGATCTGAAGATCGCTGGTAACGTCCTGAAGCATGGGCATACCGCGCACCTTCATTTCAAAGGCGGTCGCCTGCCTGTAGAGTTCCTCCGTATCCGGACTCTGCAGCACAAACTGGTACTGGGCCTTGGCCAGCGTCGCCTCCAGACGGATCGGCGGCGGGTTCTGCATGAACATCATGATGCCGGGCACGGCCATGACCTTGGGCCGGAGCTTCTGGATGATCTGGTCGGCGTTCAATACCCGATCATGCCTCGGTTTGAGCTTCATGAACATGAAACCACTGTTGGAGCCGACCCGCGTCCCGCTGGAGCCGACTGACGACATGAAGGCCTCCACATTGGGCTCCTCCAGCACGATGTCCATCAGCTTCTTCTGCTGGGCCTTCATCTCCTCGAAGGAAACCCCCTGCGCACCCTCGGTAATGGCAAAAATGGCTCCGATGTCGTCGGCCGGCAGGAGTCCCATCGGCATCCGAGTGAACAGCCAGACCGTGACCACCGTCAACAGCAGGGTAACCACCACCGTCGTGCGCCGGAACTGAAGAATTCGCGAAAGTGAGCGTTCATACAGCTTGAGCATGCCGTCAAAAAAGCGCTCCATAAAGTTATACAGTCGGCCATGTCTCTGTTCGGCCACCGGTTTCAGAAAGCGGCTGCAGAGCATGGGGGTAAGGGTCAGCGATACCACCCCGGAAATCAGGATGGCAAAGGTGATGGTAACGGCAAATTCGTGCAGCATTCTGCCCAGCATTCCGGCCATGAAAAGCACCGGAATAAAGACCGCCACCAGGGAAATGGTCATGGAGATGATCGTGAAGCCGATCTCTTTCGAGCCACGGTATGAGGCATCCTGCGGCGATTCACCATGCTCCATGTGTCGCACGATGTTCTCCAGCATGACAATGGCATCGTCAACCACGAAGCCGACCGAGAGGGTCAGCGCCATGAGAGTAATGTTGTTGACCGAGAAACCGAGGGCATACATGACCCCGAAGGTGCCGATAATCGAGAGAGGCAGTGCCAGGCTGGGGATAACCGTAGCCGAGAGATTGCGCAGGAAGAGGAAGATCACCAGAATGACCAGTGCGATCGTCAAGAGCAGGGTAAATTTGACATCCGCCACCGATTCACGGATCGTAACGGTGCGATCGAACAGGACATTCAGATCAACGGACCCGGGAAGCTGACTGCGGAAACCGGGCATCTGCCGTTTGATGCTGTCCACAACCTCGATGGTATTCGTGCCCGGTTGGCGCTGGATTGCCAAAACGATTGCCCGGGTGGAGGCCCCTTTGGTGTTGTACCAGGCAGCAATCTTGTCATTCTCCACACTGTTGGAGACCACGGCAATATCGGCGAGACGCACCGGAGCACCGCCGCGGTAGGCTACGATCAGCGGTTTGAAGGCGTCGGCATTGTAGAGCTGTCCGGAAGCCTGGATGGTAAAGGCCTGTTTGGTGCCCTGCAATCCGCCGGTCGGCAGATTTACATTCGCCTTGTCCAGCGCCGCCGCCACCTCATCCAGGCCGATTTTCCTGCTGGCCAGGGCGCTTGGGTCGAGCTGTACCCGCACCGCAAACTTCTGGGAACCATACACCAGAACCTGCGCCACGCCGTTGATCATGGAGATGCGCGGGGCGATGATGGTGTCTGCAAACTCGTTTACGTCGGACAACGGCAGGGTTGGCGAACTGAGTGCCAGATAGAGCACCGGCTGATCGGCCGGGTTGACCTTCTGATAGGATGGGGGGGTCGGCATGTTCTGGGGAAGCTGGCGAGCCGCCTTGGAGATGGCCGCCTGCACATCCTGGGCTGCCGAATCGATGCTTTTTTCCAGGGCAAACTTGAGGGTTATGATGGAAATGCCCTGACCGTTGGTAGAGGTCATGGAGTCCAGGCCGGCAATCGTCGAAAACTGGCGTTCCAGTGGCGTGGCAACCGATGAGGCCATGGTCTCGGGACTGGCTCCCGGCAGATTGGCGTTCACCTGGATGGTGGGAAAATCGATGCTCGGCAGATCGTTGACCGGGAGCAGACGATAGGCAAACAGGCCGAAGATCATGACCGCCAGCATGACCAGACTGGTCATGATCGGACGTTTTATGAAAAGTTCGGAAATATTCATTTTCCGCTGGCTGGTTGCCGGGCGGGAGCTGACTGAACCGGAGCTTTGGCGTTTGCCGGTTTATCAGGTTTTTTGATCTCCACCTTGCCGCCGGGGACAACCCGCATCTGACCATCGATCACAACCTGTTCACCCGGTTGGAGTCCGGTTTCGATAACGGTCGTCCCCTGCTCAACGGAGCTGGCGACGACCGGTCGCAGCTCAGCCGTGGCGTCAGCCTTCACCACAAAAACGAATTGTCCCTTCTGGCCGGTCTGGACAGCCTGACTCGGAACCACCACTGCATTGTTCCTCATGGCCAGGGTGATGGAAAGATTAACGAACTGTCCGGGCCAGAGCTGTTTCTGGAGATTATCAAAGACCGCCTTGAGGCGAATGGTGCCGGTGGCCGGATCAACCGTATTATCGATAAAGGAGAGCACGCCCTTTTCCTTCACGCCTGCAATCCCCGGGACCTCGGTCTCTACAATGACCTTGCCGGCCGCCATCTGTTTTTTGATCTCTGCAAGATTTTTTTCCGGGATGGTGAAGGTGGAACGGATGGGGGTCAGCTTGTTGATGGTGACCAGCGCTGTGTCATTGGTCTTGACGACGTTGCCGCGATCAACCGCGAGTACGCCCAGACGACCGCTGATCGGAGCACGAAGCGTGCAGTAGGCCAGTTGTTCGCGGGCACTGTCCAGCGAAGCCTGATCCGCAGCCACATCGGCAGCGGCAGATTCGGCCCTGGTGCGGTATCCCTCCGCCTGCTCCTGGGTAACGATGCCGTCCTTGACCAGTTGCGAATATCGCTCATAATCCTTACGGGCATTGTTCATGATGACCCTGTCGCGAGCCAGGGTCGCGTCCGCTTTGCGGATGGACGCCAGATAGGTGCGAGGGTCGAGCTGGAACAGCAGCGCTCCTTTCTGCACGTCCTGCCCCTCACGGAATGCGACTCTGGTCAGCTCGCCACTGATCTGTGTTCTGATAGTGACGCTTTCCGAGGCCTCCATGGTACCAATCGCCTTGATCTGGAGCGGAACATCCCGTTGTGTCACCGGAGCAGTCACTACCAGAGCCGGTGGGCGGCCCTTCGGCTGTTCGGCTTTTTTGGCACATCCTGTCGCCAGAAGAAAAAGAGTGGCGCACATCGCCAATGTCATCCCGCATGCTGCTGTGACTCTGCTCATTGTCATCCGGCTCTCCATCCGAAAAAATGTGCCATTTTCGCAAGCGCTCGAATATATACCAACATCACCGTCAGGCAAGACAAAAATGGCGCAGACAGCAAAGCCCCTCGTTTCCCAGGGGCTTTGCTGTCTGCGCGTGCCTGAATCGTTTTTCCCTTACTCCCTGACGTAGGTGTCCATATCGGACTCATGAACCATTCCCATAATCCGTGCGTATTCGGATTCTATCAGCAGATAATGGTTATGGGTCTCTTTGGCATTCTGCTCATACACCGCCTTTACTGCCGCGTCGTCAACCTTGGCAGCGGTTTCGAGGAGTGTCTCTTCAAGGTTTTTCTCCCGCTCCAAAGCCAGCTCCATCGCGCGCTGCTCACTGAAATCCTCATCAATCAGACGGGAAATAGACGCCATCCAGCTTGACTCATTGTCGGGGGGGGTATCCAGAAAGGCATCCAGCGACGGGATGTCTGACCCGGTGTATATCTTGAAAAACTGCCCGGCATGTTCACGCTCTTCCCGTGCCAGAACCTCAAAGGTTTTGCGGGCTTCCGGATTTTTGAACTGCTGCGCGCCCAGTTGATAAAAGTTCATGGCGTTCTTTTCGGTCTGGATCGAGCGTTTGACCGCTTCCTGAATATCGATGCTCATGCTGAATCTCCCTCCTGTACGGACTGAATTAAGCGCTGAGTCGATTTTCGAAAACAGACGCTCGCGGGACAATACCATTCGAGTCATTTTTGTCAAGTCCGAATACTCCGCTGCAAATCTGTAAAGACGGTTGACAGTATATGCGACAGGCGTGTAAAAATGGTGCATCTGCAATCAGGAGGCTTCATCTATGGCAATCGAGCCAAACAAGATAATCTACAGCATGATGCGGGTCAGCAAATTTTATGACAAAAAACCGGTCATAAAGGACATATCACTCTCGTATTTCTACGGCGCAAAAATCGGCGTGCTGGGACTGAACGGCTCGGGAAAATCCTCGCTGCTCAGGATCATGGCCGGTGTGGATAAGGATTTTAATGGTCAGGCGGTGCTTTCCCCGGGCTATACGGTCGGTTTTCTGGAGCAGGAGCCGGTGCTTGATCAGAACAAGACCGTTCGCCAGATTGTGGAGGAGGGCGTGCAGGAGACCGTTGATCTGCTGAACGAGTTTAACGGCATTACTGACAAGTTTTCCGAGCCGGACGCAGATTTTGAAAAACTCTGCGAGCGCCAGGCCGAACTGCAGGAAAAGCTGGATCATCTCGATGCCTGGGACCTGGACAGCCGCCTGGAGATGGCCATGGATGCCCTGCGATGCCCGTCGGGAGAATCCACTGCCGCCATTCTTTCCGGCGGCGAGAAACGCCGGGTGGCACTCTGCCGCCTGTTGCTGAAGAAACCGGACATTCTCCTGCTTGATGAGCCGACCAACCACCTTGACGCCGAGTCGGTGGCCTGGCTGGAGCATCACCTCCATACCTATCCCGGCACCGTCATTGCGGTGACCCACGATCGCTACTTCCTGGACAACGTGGCAGGATGGATTCTTGAGCTGGACCGGGGCGAAGGCATCCCCTGGAAAGGCAACTACTCGTCGTGGCTGGAGCAGAAGCAGGGTCGTCTGGCCGTTGAGGAAAAAACCGCCAGCGAGCGTCAGAAAACCCTTCAGCGGGAACTGGAATGGATCAGAATGTCTCCCAAGGGGCGCCATGCCAAGGGCAAGGCGCGTATCAGCTCCTATGAGCAATTGCTCGCCCAGGAGAGCGAAAAGAATGCCAGGGATCTGGAGATATATATTCCGCCCGGCCCCAGACTGGGCGGTGTGGTTGTTGAATTCAATGGCGTCTCCAAGGGGTACGGCGACCGGCTTCTGTACGAGAACCTTACGTTTAATCTGCCGCCGGGCGGCATCGTGGGAGTCATCGGAGCCAACGGAGCCGGCAAAACGACCCTGTTTCGCCTGATAACCGGTCAGGAAAAACCGGATGCCGGCAATCTCCGGATCGGAGAGACCGTCGTTCTGGGATATGTGGATCAGTCGCGGGACGCACTCAAGTCGGATCAGACCATCTGGGAGGCGGTGTCGGATGGAGCTGATACCATCCAGCTTGGCAGGGTTTCCGTTAATTCGCGCGCCTACGTTGCCCGTTTCAATTTTTCGGGTTCGGATCAGCAGAAAAAGCTGGGGATGCTTTCAGGTGGCGAGCGTAACCGGGTTCACCTGGCCAAGATGCTTAAAGAGGGGTCAAATCTGCTGCTGCTGGACGAACCGACCAACGATCTGGATGTGAACACCATGCGGGCCCTTGAAGAAGCGCTTGAAAACTTTGCCGGCTGCGCCGTCGTCATCAGCCATGACCGCTGGTTTCTGGACCGGATTGCCACCCACATTCTGGCGTTCGAAGGCGATTCCAGCGTGGTGTTTTTCGATGGAAACTATTCGGAATATGAGGAAGACCGGAAAAGGCGTCTGGGTGCGGCAGCCGAACAGCCGCACCGCATCAAATACCGGCAGTTGACGCGCGCCTGAGTGCATTCAATCTCCTGTTCCATAAATCCCGTGACGAAAGGATAACCCGATCATGTCTTTTACCGGAGATCTGGCTCACCTGCCGATAGTCGATGTTATTCAACTGCTGTATTCAACAAGAAAGACAGGGACTCTCTACGTCAAAAGCGATAAGGGTGAAAGTCAACTGGTATTCAGCGACGGATACCTGACGAGCGCGAATCACCTGAACAATAGTGTGCGTATCGGCCAGATCCTGGTCGAAATGAACGCCATAACGCAGCAGAACCTTGATCTGGCGCTCCGGGAGCAGAAAAATGCCGGAACAGAGCGAAAACCGCTGATTGCAGCCTTGATCGAGCAGGGAACCATCGGGCGGGAAGACGCCTACAAGGGGCTGGAACATCTGATAGAGATGACGATTGTCGAAGTCTTGACCTGGACAACCGGGACATTTTCCCTTGATGTTGAAAAAACAGCGGTCAACGATGAGTACCGCTATTTTCCGGAGACCCTGAAACAGGAAATATTATTGAATGTGCAGGGGATCCTGATGGATGCCCTGCGCATCTATGATGAAAAAATGCGGGATGGGACGCTGGAGGATATCTTCTTTTCTCCGGAGGAGACCGGCGATGAAAATCAGGGCAGCGCCGGCGATGGCGGCCTGTCGGTAACGGCCGATCTTCTGGGTCTGGACTCACTTGATACCATGAAGAAGAAGATTCCGGACGTGTTCATCGGTCTCAAAGACCATGATCCGGCGTCCGAGCTTCGTGCCGTCATAGCCGAAAGCCTGGGCGAGCTGCCAAAGGACGGACAGTCGGCACTCTGCACCCTGCTCAAGACATGTACCGCACAAAAACCGGCCGACGCTAGCAACTCACTGCCGCTGGCCATTATCGTATTCAGCCGCGACCAGTTCATGAATCACGCAATTACGACCATCTCACGACACAAGGGTCATGTCGTATTCACCACTGATGATGCCGCAAACCTCGACCTGATCATCGAACAGTCCTTTTCCCGGGACCTGCTGCCGCTGCTCATCATTGATGATTCTGCGTTTCTCGGGACGGGATACACCGGACAGGCCGTTACATCCCTTATACAACAGAAACAGAAGGCGTACCCGTTACTTCCCGTTCTAAAGCTCGACACAGCGCTGGAAGATTACTCCTTTACCCAGCATGAACGGGGAGAACGGTCGGGAGCGGTTTTCCCTCGCCCGAACCTGCACCGCCGCTCTGAAAGCTTCGTGGCAGATATGACCGGTTTTCTGGGGGCGTTCAGTACGTACCTGTCAGGATTTCTGGTAACGCCGGAACGTCAGGCCGCCCGCAAGCTGAACGAAATTGCGGTAAACCTCACGTCAATGAAGGATCCGCCCGAAGTCGCACTGGAACTTCTCACCTTCATGGCATTCCAGTTCGAGCGAGTCGTCACATTTGTTGTCAGCGGATCAGAACTGATTGCCGAGAAAAGTATCGGGATAAAGGCGGAGAAAATAGCCGGAGCAACCAAACCCATGCTGTTCAGAATTCCTCTTGAGCAGCGTTCGGTGTTTCAGGATGCAATCGAAAAGCGGCGTGTGTACTACGGAATCTGCACCGATCCGCTGCTGAAAACCCATGTCTACCCTGAAATAGGAGCTCCAAGAAACTCAAAGATCATGCTTCTTCCCCTGCTCCTGTCCGGAAAGGTTATCGCCCTTTTCTACGGTGATTTCGGCCAGAAGGCTCCTTCGCCGATTCAGATGGAACATCTGGAGATTCTCTCCCGTTTTGCCGGCCTGGTGCTTGATAACTTGTTTTACCGGAAAAAACTTGATAATTTAGCCCGCCCCGCCTAGGATTTGTGCCGCATAGATTTTCGTACGGGAAGGATTCGTTATGGACTTGAATGTACTGCATCAGATACTTGACATAGCTTTTCAAAAACGCGTGTCAGATATTCACTTTGAGGTGGAAAACCCCCCGTTTTTCAGGGGGAAGGGGCAATTGATCCGGGCAAAGATGCCGAATTTGACCCCTGCGGATACGCACATGATCGCAGCCGAGGTGATGAGGCATAACAAAAAGGAGTTGTGCGGCGAACTGAAAGATCTGGATGCCTCGTATTCTTTGGCAGGCGGTGGACGTTTCCGCGTCAGCATCTTCCGGCAGAGAGGGCATTACGGCATTGTCATGCGGGTTATCCCGCCGTCCATCGGAACCTTTCGTGAACTGAACATACCCGCCGTGCTGTCGGAAATTGCGGAGGCTCCCAACGGGCTGATCCTGGTTACCGGACCGACCGGCAACGGCAAGTCAACAACCCTGGCGGCCATGCTGAGGTACCTGAATGAGAAGCAGAGTTTTAACATAATTACGATAGAAGACCCGATCGAGTTCATCTTCACATCACAGAAAAGCTGCGTCATTCAGCGGGAGGTGGGCATTGACACCGAGAGCTTCAGCGCCGCACTCAAATCAGCCCTGCGCATGGATCCCGACGTCATAATGGTCGGCGAGATGCGCGACAAGGAAACGATTGACGCCTGCATTAAGGCTGCCGAAACCGGGCACCTGGTATTCTCCTCCCTTCACACCAATGGTGCGGTCTCGACTGTAAACCGCGTTATCGGTCATTTCCCGCCGGAATCCCAGGAAATTATTCGACAACGCCTGGCGGACATCCTCGTGGCAACCATATCGCTCAGACTTATTAAGGATAAAACCGGCGAAAACATCCTGCCGGTTGTGGAGATCATGAGGTCAACCACCACCATACAGGCCTGCATCCGTGAGGGGCGACTTGATGAAATTGAAAAGCACATCGAAAACGGCGCAAATCAATACAGCATGCAGACCCTGGACATGCACCTGCTGAGGCTCTACAAACAGGATCTTATAACGATCGAGGATGCCAAGCGCCTGACTCATTCCATGGATTTTGAGAGGAAGGTGATGTTTGAAAGTGAATAGAACTGTGCGGGGGCGCGGGCAGTAATTCAGTTTTTCAAGCTGTTTCGTGGTGTGCCCTCATCAGCTCGGCAAATGCTGCGCGGGTTTCCGGGTCGGATATTGCCGCTGACTGTTCGTCTATCTGTGCCAACTGACGAGCGGTCAGTTTTTTTTTGCGGGGCATTTTTTCCTCAGGAGCAACTTCGCTCAACGTTTTGACACTCCCTGATGTGAGGACAATCTCCCTGACAACCTGACTACCGATACGGCCATTGATCTTTTCGATCATCATCGCCTTCAGAAAATTAAGTTCCTGTTTCCAGGGCCCGCTTGATACGGCGACCGTGAGTGTGCCTCTGATAATGCGAACCGGCATTGCCCGGGCGACCACCGTTTCTCCAACCACTTCGGGCCACAAGCGCCAGATATCGGCTTCACGCAGACGATCTGACAGCCCCAGAGTCGTCAGTTCATCGCGGGCAATATCTCCGAGCGGGCGTGGAAACGGCATTCTGGCCCGTTTTGCCATGCTATTTTTTCCTGCGGCTGAAATAACCGCCTACGATCTGCCCCGCCACCGAACCTCCCAGGGTAAGGGGGATCACCTGCCAGCCAAAACCGGCCTTGAGACGTAGAAGCACGATAAAGGGAATCGGAAGGTGGATCAGCAGAAACCACATGAACGAATATTTGCTGTAGTTCTGTCGCAGGTATCCACAGGGAACACTCACCAAGAAAGCAAGCAGAACGAGTCCGGCAATGATCAACGATACTTGCATAACTTACTCCTTTTCAGGCATAGTAGAAACTCGGCGGATGTTTGTCAATCCGCTTGTTATGAATCAGACCTTCGGCGTGTCTCACTCCCTCTAAAAACCACACGCGCTGATTTATTCCAATTCCAGATCAAGGATGATATCAAGGCGGCGAGGATTGAGGCGGCGAGGCGTACTTTCTCGTACGTTGAGCTGCCGAAGACGAGCCAACGAAGATA